>NZ_JAXCWM010000002.1:34385-449614 GCF_034045115.1 Massilia sp. CFBP9012
GTGATTTCACTTGGATCCCCGCCTTCGCGGGGATGACGATGCATACTTTGCGTATAAATATTCCGGACACCAGTGCGCCTCCGCGGGAACGACGTCTCAGAGCTGCAGGGAACGGGTCACGCCGCGCCCAGCGCTTCTTACATGATGTGGGTACCGATCCACCACGCCACTGCCGCCATGAAGGCCGACGCCGGAATGGTAAAGATCCAGGCCCAGACGATATTGCCCGCCACGCCCCAGCGCACGGCCGAGGCCTTTTGCGAGGCGCCCACGCCGACGATGGCGCCGGTGATGGTGTGCGTGGTCGACACCGGAATACCGAACGCGCTCGACATCAGGAGGGTCATGGCGCCGCCGGTCTCGGCGCAGAAGCCGCCCACCGGTTTGAGCTTGGTGATCTTCTGGCCCATGGTCTTGACGATGCGCCAGCCGCCGAACAGCGTACCGAAGGCGATCGCGGCATAGCACGAGATGATGACCCAGGCCGGTGGATGGGCGTCGGCGGCATTGACGTAGCCGGCGGCGATCAGCAGCATCCAGATGATACCCATGGTCTTTTGTGCGTCATTGCCGCCGTGGCCCAGCGAGTAGGCCGCGGCCGAGACCAGTTGCAGTTTACGGAACAGGCCGTCGACCTTGCGCGGTGTCGCCTTGACGAACACCCAGGCCACGATCAGCATGATGATCGACCCCAGCGCGAAGCCCAGCAGCGGCGCCACCACGATGAAGGCCACGGTCTTGAGCAAGCCGCCGGAGATCAGCGAACCGGTACCGGCTTTCGCGACCGCCGCGCCGACCAGGCCGCCGATCAGGGCATGCGAGGACGAGGACGGGATGCCGTAGTACCAGGTGATCAGGTTCCAGGAGATCGCCCCGACCAGGGCGCCGAAGATGACATAGTGATCGACGATGTTCGGGTCGATGGTACCCTTGCCGATGGTTTGCGCCACCTTCATGTTGACCACGAAGATCGCGATGAAGTTGAAGAAGGCGGCCATCGCCACGGCGTGCTGCGGCTTCAGGACGCCGGTCGACACGACGGTGGCGATCGAGTTCGCCGAGTCGTGGAAGCCGTTCATGAAGTCGAAGATCAGCGCCAGGACGACCAGCATGCCCAGCACGTAAATGCTGATATGTAGAGTTTCCATAATCGTTACCGGTTCGAAGGCGCTTACGCGTTCTCGACGATGATGCCTTCGATGATGTTGGCCACGTCTTCGCAGCGGTCGGTAACGGTTTCCAGGATCTCGTAGATCGCTTTCATCTTGATCAGGTTGCGCACGTCCGGTTCGTCGCGGAACAGCTTGGACATGGCGGCGCGCATCACGTGGTCGGCGTCCGACTCGAAGCGGTCGATCTCTTCGCAGATGGCGACGATCTTCGGCGCATTGTCCATATCGTGCAGCATCGAGACGGCTTCCTGCACCTTCAGGCAGCACGACAGGCACAGCTCGGCCAGGCGCTTGGCTTCCGGCGTGACCGCGTGCAGGTCGTACAGCGACACGGTCTGGGCCGCGTCTTCCATCATGTCCAGGATGTCGTCCATGCGCGTGATCAGCTTGTGGATGTCGTCGCGGTCGAGCGGGGTGATGAAGGTCTTGTGCAGCAGGTCGACCGTGGCGTAGGTGATCTTGTCGGCCTGCTTCTCGATGGTCTCGACCGCGTGGGTACGGGTTTCCAGGTCATCGAAGTTGGTCATCAGGCCAACCATCTCGTGCGCACCCTTCACGCACAAGGCCGCGTGTTGGTTGAACAGTTCAAAGAAATTGCCCTCTTTGGGCAGGAAACGTCCAAACATTATTTTTCTCCGTGGAGTTCTCTCTGGGTCATGCCGCCGTCGTGGACAGATGACGACACTGTATATCGGTTTAATCGCCCTGATAAACGGCGAGGTTACCGCTGTAGTTGCCAAACTTGGTGTATTGGCCAATCCAGGTGAGGCGAATCGCCCCAATCGGACCGTTACGCTGCTTGCCGATGATGATCTCGGCAGTGCCCTTGTCGGGCGAATCCGGGTTGTAGACTTCGTCGCGGTACAGGAAGATGATCACGTCCGCATCCTGCTCGATAGCGCCGGATTCGCGCAAGTCGGACATCACGGGACGTTTATTGGGGCGTTGTTCCAGCGAGCGGTTCAGCTGCGACAGCGCGATCACGGGGCACTGCAGCTCCTTGGCCAGGCCTTTCAGCGAACGCGAGATCTCGGAGATCTCGGACGCGCGGTTGTCGCCCGGCTTCGAACCCTGCATCAGCTGCAGGTAGTCGACGATGATGAGCCCGAGCTTGCCGCACTGGCGCGCCAGGCGGCGCGCGCGTGCGCGCATCTCGATCGGGTTCAATGCGGGGGTTTCGTCGATGTACAGCTGCGCATCGTTCATCTTCTGGATGGCGTGCGTCAGGCGCGGCCAGTCCTCGTCGTTCAGGCGGCCGGTACGCAGGCGGTGCTGGTCGAGCTGGCCGACCGAGCCGAGCATACGCATGGCCAGCTGGGTGCCGCCCATCTCCATCGAGAACACGGCGACCGGCAGGCCGGCCTCGATCGCGACGTTCTCGCCGATGTTCACCGAGAACGCGGTCTTGCCCATCGACGGGCGGCCAGCGACGATGACGAGGTCGCCCGGCTGCAGGCCGGACGTCATGCGGTCGAGGTCGATGAAGCCGGTCGGCACGCCGGTGATCTCGCCCTGGTTCTCGCGCGAGTACAGTTCGTCGATGCGCTCGACCACCTGGGTCAGCAGCGGCTGCACCGCCAGCCAGCCCTGGGCGCCGCGGGCGCCCTGCTCGGCGATGGCGAAGATCCGCGACTCGGCCTCGTCGAGCATCTGCTTGACTTCCTTGCCCTGCGGATTGAAGGCATTGCCGGAAATCTCGTCGGCGACGGTGATCAGCTGGCGCAGGATGCCGCGGTCGCGCACGATCTCGGCGTAGCGGCGGATATTGGCGGCCGACGGCGTGTTCTGCGCCATCGCGTTCAGGTATTGCAGGCCACCCACCTCCTCGGCCTTGCCGAGCTGGTTGCAGGCTTCGTAGACCGTGATCACGTCGGCCGGCTTGCCGGCGTTGATCAGGCGGACCATCTGTTCGAAGATGATGCGGTGATCGTAACGGTAGAAGTCTTCCGCATGCATGAAGTCGGCGATGCGGTCCCAGGCGGCATTATCGCGCAGCAGGCCGCCGATGACGGACTGCTCTGCTTCGATGGAATGCGGGGGGATGCGCAGGGCTTCGATCTGCGGGTCTGAGGGTGCTGCGTTCATGGGCGGCATTATACCTTCTCCTGTCACACGGCTGTCATAATTGGTGAGTTTCAAAAGCAAAAAAGCCGGGAGAACCCGGCTTTTTTGTGTACTGCTTTTACTTCAGTTCAGCATTCGCTTAGGCAGCTTCGCCCACGACAGCGATGGTGATTTCCGACACGACGTCGGTGTGCAGTGCGACTGCAACCGGGAATTCGCCGGTGGTCTTCAGCGGGCCGGTCGGCAGGCGAACGGCAGCTTTTTCGACCGGGAAACCTTGCTTGCTCAGCGCTTCAGCGATGTCAGCGTTGGTGACCGAACCGAACAGACGGCCGTCGACGCCGGCCTTCTGGCCGATGGTGACGGTCAGGCCGCTCAGCTTGTCGCCTTGGGCTTGGGCGGCTGCCAGTTTCTCGGCGGCTGCTTTTTCCAGTTCGGCGCGCTTGGCTTCGAACTCGGCGACGGCGCCGGCGGTAGCGCGGCGAGCCATCTTTTGTGGGATCAGGAAGTTACGTGCGTAACCGTCCTTGACTTTGACGACGTCGCCCAGGTTGCCGACGTTGAGAACTTTTTCCAACAGAATGATTTGCATGTTTTATCTCCAGGATAGCTGACGTAACCGATTAACCGTGGTGCAGGTCGGTGTACGGCAGCAGCGCCAGGTAGCGGGCGCGCTTGATGGCGGTGTCGACCTGACGCTGGTAGTGCGCCTTGGTGCCGGTCAGACGTGCTGGCATGATCTTGCCGTTTTCCTGGACGAAGTCCTTCAGGGTGTCGACGTCTTTGTAGTCAACCTGCTCAACACCAGCGGCGGTGAAGCGGCAGAATTTCTTGCGCTTGAACAGCGGATTCTGCTGTTTGCGCTTGAGTTTTTCTTTAGCTTTGTTTTTGTCGAACTTTTTACCGAATGCCATTTGAGGCTCCTGTATATCTAAATTGCCGGTTAAGCGGCACTGAAATCAATGATGTGAAACACCAGGGCTTTGCTGTTGCGGTTTTTCCGTGCAAGGAATCCATCGAACCGGTAGCTGGCGCCGAGTTCGGCGCTGCCGAACCTGCCCGAAATCTCGCCCGCGGCGAACGCGGGGACTTCGAACTCGACCAGCCTGTCGATCCCGGCCTCTCTTTGCTGCGAACTGTGCAGCAAGACGGCTGAAACGATCGGCACGCCGGCCGGGGTGTAGCGCAGGACATCACGCTCGGCGATGGTCGCCACGAGCTGGAGCTGGTTCACCCGATTCGACTGCTATGGTTCTACGAAATTCCTGGGAAAAACTTAGGCAGCGGCAGCAGCTGGAGCAGCGGCTGCAGGAGCAGCGGCTTCTGCACGGTGGCTCTTGGCTGCGTCTTCGCGCTGCACCGATTTCATCATCGGCGACGGTGCGGTTTCTGCTTTCTTCATCTTGACGGTCAGATGACGCAGAACGGCATCATTGAACTTGAATGCGGTTTCCAGCTCGACCAGGGTCTCGTTGTCGCATTCGATGTTCAGGCAGATGTAGTGTGCTTTTGGCAGCTTCTGGATCTGGTAAGCCATTTGACGGCGGCCCCAGTCTTCGACGCGATGGATGTTACCGCCGCGGCTGGTCACCGTGGTCTTGTAACGCTCGATCATCGCCGGGACTTGCTCGCTCTGGTCCGGGTGGACGATAAAAACGATTTCATAATGACGCATGCAATACTCCTTGAGGACGTTTTACATAAATGCCCACCTCGGCGTCAAGACGAGTGTGGGAAGGGAACAGCCAGCTAGTATAGCGTGAAATGGGCAAAATGGGAACCTGGCTGTCAAGCGCTTCGTCCGCGCGCCACTCTCACTCGACAATTACCCTTGCAGGAAGCGTATTTTCCGTGTTGCGTGCGCTTTTTTTGCGCTTTTTCGTGTATATCCCTTGCGTATAGCAGAATACTGTACAAAAATACAGTCTATCTCTACCAACCCGTTTCGCAAGATATTTATGCTCAAGCTCACTGCAAGGCAAGAACAGATCCTTAACCTGATCAAGGAAGCGATCGAGAACACGGGTTTCCCTCCGACCCGGGCCGAAATCGCGGCCGAACTGGGCTTCCGCTCGGCCAATGCGGCCGAAGAACACCTGCAAGCCCTGGCGCGCAAGGGTGCGATCGAGATTTCGCCGGGCACCTCGCGCGGCATCCGCCTGGTCGGCGCCAGCGTCGAGCAGATCCCTATGCCGCCGCCCTCCCTGATGTCGCTGCCGCTGGTCGGCCGCGTCGCCGCCGGCAATCCGATCCTCGCGCAAGAGCACGTCGAAGCGACCTATAACGTCGACACCGCGATGTTCGCGGCGCGGCCCGACTTTTTACTCAAGGTAAAAGGCTGGTCGATGCGCGACGCCGGCATCATGGATGGCGACTTTTTGGCGGTCAAGAAGATCGACAGCGCCAAGAACGGCCAGATCGTCGTCGCCCGCCTGGGCGAAGAAGTCACCGTCAAGCGCTACCGCAAGACGGGCGACCTGGTCGAACTGCTGCCCGAGAACCCCGACTTCAAGATCATCGAAGTCACGCCCGACGAAGAGTTCGCGCTCGAGGGTCTGGCGGTGGGGTTGATGCGCAGCTGGAACTGATATAGCCGTCGATCCGTCGTTCCCGCGCAGGCGGGAACCCAAGTCATGTGCGTTGCCAATACGATCTGACGCAGCGTTAGCGCGAGCAACTTGGGTTCCCGCCTTCGCGGGAACGACGTTTATAGGCAGTCTTTACTGCTTGGCCTTGTTGACCACCGCATTGTGCTGGTCCACATACGCTTCGGTCGCGCTGCGCCATGCGGCGAAATCGGCCAATACCATCTTCGAATTGACTTTCGCTCCCTCGGCGATGTTCTGGCGCACCTGCTCCAGGTAGGCGGTCGAGGCGTCGGTTTCCTGCTTGTTCATCAGCTTGGCGATGTCGGGCGGGATGCGCTTGGTCAGCGGCGATTGCGTGTTCAGGTTGGTCACCATCTTGTTGTAGCAATCCTGCCAGCCGGTCACGGCCTTGTTCACGCGCTCGATCTCGTCATTCACCTTCGACACCGGCGGGATGCGCGGCGACGGGCAGCGGTACTCGCCGGCCTGCAGCTCGGCGCCATCGTAGCCCTTGATCCAGTAATCGATCTCGGCGCGGCGTTCGACGCGCTGCTGCATGATCACGAGCGAGTCGGCGGCCACCTTGTTGCCCTTGGCGGCCGACTTTTCAAACAACTCCTTTGCCTTGGCCTCGTCGACCGCGCCGGCCTCGCCATACCAGTACATCTGGCCCAGCTGCTGCTGGGCTTGTGGGTTGCCGGCATTGGCCAGCTTGGTGTACAGCTTGAGCGCGCCCGCAAAGTCTTTTTTCTCGAACAGGGCATTGGCATCCTCGAGCTCGCCGGCGAAGGCGGCGCCACTGAACGCGACAGACACCGCGAGGGACAGGCAGGACAGGAATCGTTTCATGGGCATACCGTAAGGCTGGGCTGGTAAAAGTCCATGATAGCCGTGTTTTACAGCTTGACTCAACCGCAAAAATGACAGGGCCGGCAATTGCCGGCCCTGTCAGGACAGTTTTACCCCGCTTTACGCATCCAGCGCCTGGCGGAAGTCGCCGACCAGGTCATCGGTGTCCTCGATGCCCACCGACACCCGGATCAAGCCTTCCGCGATGCCCATGCTGGCGCGCCGCTCGGGACCCATTTCGAAGAAGATCGTGTGCGCCACCGGAATCACGAGAGTGCGGTTGTCGCCCAGGTTCGAGGCCGGGATCGCCAGTTTGAGGCGGTTCAGGTAGTCGAACGGGTCGATGTCTTGTTTCAGCTCGAAGCTCAACAGCGAGCCGCCGGAGCGGAACAGCGCATCGACGATCGCGTGCTGCGGGTGCGAGGCCAGGCCCGGATAATGCACCGCAGCGACGCGCTCGTCGGCTTCGAGCATCGTCGCCAGGGCCAGCGCATTGGCGCAGGTACGCTCCATGCGCAGGGCCAGCGTCTCGGCGCCGACCGCGATGTGGTGCGCCGCTTCCGGCCCCAGCGCGGCGCCGAAGTCGCGCAGCGCCTTGGCCCGCAGCTGGGCCATGCCTTGCGCACCTGACGCCTGCTTCCTGAAGTTCTGGGCGATGTTCGGATACGCGGCCCAGTCGAACAGGCCGGTATCGGTCAGCGCGCCGCCCAGTGCGATGCCGTGGCCGCCGATCGACTTGGTCAGCGAATTGACCACCAGCCCGGCATGCACGTCTTTCGGACGGAACAGCCAGGGCGTGGTCATCGTGTTGTCGACCACGTACAGGATGCCGCGTGCACGGCACAGTTCGCCGATGCGGGCCAGGTCCGCCACTTGCGTGCGCGGATTGGCGATGGTCTCGACGAACACCAGGCGGGTGTTCGGGGTCAAGGCCGCTTCGACCTGGGCCACGTCGGTGGCATCGACGAAAGCGACGTCGACGCCCTGCCCCGCCACCGTCTGCCACAGGCTGTTGGTGTTCCCGAACAGGAAGCTCGACGACACGATGTGGTCGCCGGCTTTCAACAATGCCTGGAACAGCGCGCCGATCGCCGCCATGCCGGTGCCGAAGCACAGGGTGGCGACGCCGTCTTCCATCTTGCTGATCTTGTCTTCCAGGGCCGACACCGTCGGGTTGCCCTGGCGGCCGTAGCGAAAGCCCGGCTCCTTGCCCTGGAACACCGACGCCAGCTGGCGCGCGTCGGCATAACCGAAGGCGACCGAGGTGTGCACCGGCTTGTGCAGCGAACCCTGCTCGATCGTCTTGCGACGATCGTTGTGCAGGATGGTGGTGGTGAAGCCGTAGCGCTTGTTATCCGACATGGCTTACTCGGCGGCCACCGGCGGGTTCAGGTTGAGCTGGGTGCGCACCTTGTCCTCGTTGCCGTCCTTGCTCGACGGGGCGTGGCGCGCCGATTCCTGGCGATCAAGATATTCCGGGGTCACGTCGCCGGTGACATAGACGCCGTCGAAGCACGATGCCTCGAAGTTCTTGAGCTCAGGATTGACGTCCGAGATCGCGCGCTTGAGTGCGTCGACGTCCTGGTACACCACGCGGTCGGCCGTGATCTCGCGGCACACTTCTTCGGTCGTGCGGCCGTGGGCGATCAGTTCGTCGCGGGTCGGCATGTCGATGCCGTACACGTTCGGGTACAGCACCGGTGGCGCGGCCGAAGCGAAGAAGACTTTGCGGGCGCCGGCTTCGCGCGCCATCTGCACGATCTCGCGGCTGGTGGTGCCGCGCACGATCGAATCATCGACCAGCAGCACGTTCTTGTCCTTGAACTCGGAGCTGATCGCGTTCAGTTTCTGGCGCACCGATTTCTTGCGCATGCCCTGGCCCGGCATGATGAAGGTGCGGCCGATGTAGCGGTTCTTGATGAAGCCTTCGCGGTATTCGACGCCCAGTTTCAAGGCCAGCTGGATCGCGGCCGGACGCGAGGAATCGGGGATCGGCATCACCACGTCGATCTCGTCGACCGGGATTTCGCGGCTGACCTTATCGGCCAGGTATTCACCCATGCGCAGGCGGGTGGCATACACCGAGGCGCCGTCGATCACGGAATCGGGACGCGCCAGGTAGACGAATTCGAAGGCGCAGGGATTGAGCGATGGATTCACGGCGCACTGGCGCTCGTGCAGCTGGTTGTTTTCGTCGATGAAGACCGCCTCGCCCGGCGCGATGTCGCGCACGAAGCGGAAGCCCAGGCCTTCCAGGGCGACCGATTCGCTGGCCACCAGGTATTCATTGCCCTGCTCGGTCTCGTTGATGCCCAGGCACAGTGGACGGATGCCGAACGGGTCACGGAAGGCCAGCAGGCCGTGGCCGGCGATCTGCGCCACCACGGCGTAGGCGCCGCGCACGCGGCGGTGCACGGCGGCGACCGCCTTGAACACGGCGTCGGCGTCGAGCGAGTAGCCGTCGGCCGCTTCCTGGATTTCGTGCGCCAGCACATTGAGCAGCACTTCGGAGTCGGAATCGGTGTTGATGTGGCGGCGGTCGTTGCGGAACAGCTCGTCCTTCAGCACTGCCTGGTTGGTCAGGTTGCCGTTGTGGGCCAGCGTGATGCCGAACGGTGCGTTGACGTAGAACGGCTGCGCCTCTTCTTCGCTCGACGAACCGGCGGTGGGGTAGCGGCAGTGGCCGATACCGGTATTGCCCTGCAGCGAACGCATATTACGGGTGCGGAACACATCCCGGACCAGGCCGTTGGCCTTGAACATCGAGAACATGCTGCTGTGATTGGTCGCGATACCCGCCGCGTCCTGGCCGCGGTGCTGCAGCAGCAGCAATGCGTCATACAGCAACTGGTTGACGGGAGAGTGAGAGACGACGCCGACGATGCCACACATGGTGTGCTCCTAAAAGCTTGAGTGCTTGATTACAGAAAAAGTTCTACGACTGAGGAATGCTGGTCAAAAATTCACGTGCTGCGCCATGGCAGCGGGAAGGAAGGGCTTGACGGTACGGGCGCCGGTCTCGGCGATCGGCGACAACAGCGCCTGTTGCCAGAATGCCTGCTTCGGAATGTCCGTCATCCCACACAATATGACGCCGGCCAGCACGATTACAATGCCGCGCGCCAATCCAAACAAGCCGCCAAGGCCGCGGTCCGCCAGCGAGAGGCCGGTGGCTTCCACCAGGGCCCCGATCGCCAGCGACAGCAGGCCCATCAGGATACGCACGCCCAGGAACAGCGCGATGAAGGCCACGATCAGGCGCGCTGTGTCGCCGGGAATCACTTCCGGCAGCAAGGGTGCGAGCCCGGCGCCATAGGCATTGGCCACCACGAAGGCGACGATCCAGCCCACCAGCGACAGGATTTCCTTGACCAGGCCGCGCAAGGTGCTGATGACAACGGAGGCGATCAGCACGAACAGCACCAGGTAATCGAAAATCGTCACGCTTTTAGGACAATGTCAGAGCGGCACCATGGTGCCGGACAGGCCGATGCCGCCCAGCTTGGCGCGCGTTTTCTCGGCTTCTTCCTTGCTGAACGGACCGATCCGCACACGGATCAGTTCGCCCGACTTCTGGGTGAACGATGCGATTCCGGCGCCGCGCAGGCGGTCCTGCAATTCCGTGACCTTTTCCTGGCTGCCCAGGGCGGCGACCTGCACCACGAAGCGCGGCGCCGGGCCCTGCGCCTTCTGCGGCTCGGCCGGCTTGCCTTCCAGGATGGCCATGGCGCGCGCGGCGTCGTCCTTCGGCGCGGGCTTGGCGACCTGCTCGGCCTTCGGATGCGTCTCGGCCGGTTTTTTCGCGGGCTCGGGTTTCTTCTCGGGCGTCGGTTCCCGTTTGGGTTCGGGCTTGGGTTCGGGCTTGATCGGCTCGGGCTTCGGCTTGACCGGTTCGGGCTTCGGCTCCGGCTTCGGCGGCTCAGTCGGTTCCAGCATGCGCATCGGCGGCGGATCGCCGGCTACAGGGGCCGTCACGGGTGCGCTACTTGCTCGGGCACTGGCCGCAGGGGCCGACGCCGAGGCCGCGGAGCCGGCGGCCGGGGGCGCCGAGTCTGGCTCGACGATCTCTTCGTCGCTGTCGACGCTGGCCGACGCCGCCACCTGCTCGGACGGCACGGGCAGCGGGGCCGCCTTGTCCTTGTCCGGGATGTGGATGGCGATGTCGGTGGCGAGCGGCTTGGGTTCGGAATCGAGCAGCATCGGCAGCGCGACGACGGCCGCCAGCACCAGCGCGATGGCGCCGACCAGGCGGCGGCGGGCGCGCTTTTTCTCGGGCAGGATCGGGTCGCCACGGCTGCTGCGGCGTCCCGCCTCGCCAGCGGAGCTTGCGCGCTTGGAACGGGCGCGCTCGGTATAGGCGCAATCGTCGTCCTTGACGAAGTGCCCACTGTCCTGGACAGTTTCTTGCTTGTTTTTATTGCCGAACGAGAACAAGCCCATGTGGTTCAGGTAATAGCGTGAAGAAGGTCAGTGAAGACTCGATTTACGGGCCGCCATGACGCCTGCAACCGTGTAGAAAGAGCCAAAGACCACAATTCTATCATTCTCCCCTGCCCGGCTCAGCGCATTCGCATAGGCCTCGGCCGGCGATGCGAAATTATTCACAGAAAAATCGTCGTCCTTGGCGCCGGCCGGCCGCAATTCGCGCAGCTTGTCGGCCAGCGCTTCGGGCTCCGCCGAGCGCGGCGAATCGAGCTTGGTCACGCACCAGTGATCGACCAGACCGGCCATTGGCGCGATGACGGCGTCGATGTCCTTGTCTTCCATGATGCCGAACACGGCATAGGTAAAGCGGTGGAATCCCATATTGCCCAGGTTCTGGGCCAGGGTGGCCGAGGCATGGGGATTGTGGGCGACGTCCAGCACCTGGGTCGGACGGCCCGGCAGCACCTGGAAACGGCCCGGCAGTTCGACCATGGCCAGGCCGGCGCGGGTTTCCTGGGCGCCGCACGGCAGCTGCATGCGCAGCACCTCGAGCGCGGCCAGCGCGGCCGAGGCGTTGAGCAGCTGGTTGGCGCCGCGCAGGGCCGGATAGGCCAGCGAGTTACGGCGCTGGCTGCGACCGCCATAGCTCCACTGCTGCTGGTCGCCCTGGTAATTGAAGTCGCGGCCGAGCAGCCACAGGTCGGCGCCGATCTGTTCGGCGTGGTCGATCAGCGATTGCGGCGGCACCGGGTCGCTGCAGATCGCCGGCTTGCCCGGGCGGAAGATACCGGCCTTCTCGAAGCCGATTTTTTCCCGCGTGTCACCGAGGTAGGACGTATGGTCGATGTCGATGCTGGTGACAATGGAGACGTCGGCGTCGATGACGTTGACCGCATCCAGGCGTCCGCCCAGGCCGACTTCGAGGATGGCGACGTCGACGCCGCTCTTCGAGATCAGGTGGGCGATGGCCAGGGTGGTGAATTCGAAATACGTCAGGTCGATGCCGGCGCGGGCGGCCTCGACGTCGTTGAAGGCGCCCACGAGCGCCTCATCTGATGCCATCTCGCCATTGATGCGGGCGCGCTCGTTGAAGTCGAGGAAGTGCGGCTTGATGTAGAGGCCGACGCGGTAGCCGGACTGCAGCAGCACCGATTCGAGCATCGCGCACGTGGAACCCTTGCCATTGGTGCCGGCGACCATGATCACCGGGCAATCGAAGGCCAGCCCCATACGCTCCTTGACGGCGCGGACGCGGTCCAGGCCCATGTCGATATGGGTTTCGGCATGGCGCGACTCGAGCAGGGCCAGCCAATCGGGCAAGGTAGTGGGAAGTGGGGACATGGTGGATACGATCGATGTGCTCGGCTGCCCTGGACGGGCGCACAAGCTGAAAGGGCGACCGAAGTCGCCCTTGTGTCTATCAGGCCAGGACTTCGGTCGCCTGGTTTTGCAGCAGGGCCAGCAGGCGCGCGATTTCTTCGCGCATCTTGCGGCGGTCGACGATCATGTCGACGGCGCCCTTGGTGACCAGGAACTCCGCGCGTTGGAAACCTTCTGGCAATTTCTCACGCACGGTGTTTTCGATCACACGCGGGCCGGCGAAGCCGATCAGGGCCTTCGGTTCGGCGATGACGACGTCGCCCATGAAGGCGAACGAGGCCGAGACGCCACCCATGGTCGGATCGGTCAGCACGCTAATGAACGGCAGCTTCTTTTCGGACAGCTTGGTCAGCATGGCAGTGGTCTTGGCCATCTGCATCAGCGACAGCAAGCCTTCCTGCATGCGGGCACCACCGGTGGCGGTGATGCAAATGAACGGCACCTTCTGCTCGAGCGCAATTTGCGCGCCGCGCACGAAACGCTCGCCGACGACGGAACCCATCGAGCCGCCCATGAATTCGAATTCAAAGGCGGCAACGACCACCGGCAGGCTCATGATGGAACCGCCCTGCACGATCAGCGCATCGGTCTCGCCGGTGGCTTCCATGGCCGACTTCAGGCGATCCGGATACTTCTTGCTGTCCTTGAACTTCAGCGTATCGACCGGCAGGGTCTCCTGGCCGATATCGTAGCGGCCGCCTTCATCGAGCAGCGCATCGAGGCGATCGCGGGCGCGGATGCGCATATGGTGGCTGCACTTCGGGCACACGTGCAGATTGGACTCGATGTCCGCGCGGTACAGCACCGACTCGCACGACGGGCACTTGACCCACAGGCCTTCCGGCATGGTCTTGCGGTTAGCGGCATCGGAGCGCTGGATCCGAGGGGGCAGCAACTTTTCCAACCAACTCATATTCTCTCCTTTGCGGCAAATCTTTCAGGTGGCGTAGTGTAGCCGCTCAGGCCCGGCTTGTCGAATCGTAGCAAGCTGCCAATTGCCTGTTTGACATCCCGACCCTCCCACCCGCAAAGTAGGGTCAGAGTCGAATTGTTTGACAACTTTCGGAGTTGCCCAATAAATCAACTCTGACCCCCGTCTTTCTTTTTCTAATACAAATCCCTTTCACTCATATTAGGGACAGAGTCACGCCCTACTAGACATCAATCAATAGCCCAACAATTAGGGTCAGAGTCGAATTATTGGGCTATTACGCCAGGTATATATTTGAACGACCAAATGCGTTGGATTTTCCGTTACCTAGGATGCGACTTCGGCTGCCGTGTATTCGAATCCGCCGATACGTTGCGCGACAAGGTTATAAATCCAAAAACATAGCACGCCGCCAAGATAACTGACGAAGGCATACAGGAAGGGGAACAGGATGACTGCGCCAAGGCCGGCCGGGGTCTGCCTCAGCAGTGGCGCCAGGAGCATGAACAGCAGAATGAGCGGAAGCGAGAATATGAAATATAGCGCGGCGATCATCTTGGCGCACTGCGATACGTCGACTTGCTTGATACGGATTTTCATCGAGAACCTCCTGGGACGAGACTGGAGGTCCAATTTACTTTGAGAAATTCGATGACGAATCGCTTCAGGGCAATAGATAGATTGCGATAAAGCAACAATTCGTCGAGTGGGTGCTTTTCGAGGCTCAGCCCGGCGAAAAGTTATCAAACAATTCGACTCTGACCCTAATTTTTGGGTAATGTCTGCGGTGAAATCTCAAAGAGGGTCAGTGTCGAATTAAATGACAACATTGAGCGAAGAAATTGCTCAATAATTCGACTCTGACCCTAATTATGGCTTAGCGTGCGTCGAGGGCGGTGCGGATGCCTGAGGTGAAGGTGCGGACTGCTTCGACGGCCTCGCTTGACGGATGCGCTTCGATTTCCTGGATGATGCGGCTGCCGATCACGACTGCGTCCGCCACTTGCGCCACCGCCCTGGCGGTCGCGCCGTCGCGGATGCCGAAACCGACGCCGATCGGCAGCTTCACGTGTTCACGGATCGCGCTTACGCGGCGCGCCACGTCGTCGGTGTCGATGGTGCCGGAGCCCGTCACGCCTTTCAGCGAGACGTAGTAGCTGAAGCCGCCGCCATGCTGGGCTACCTGCTTCACCCGTTCGGTGGTCGAGGTCGGGGCCAGCAGGAAGATCAGGTCGAGGCCGTTGTCGCGCATGGCAGTAGCGAAGTCGGCGCATTCTTCCGGCGGATAGTCGACGACGATGGCGCCATCGGCGCCCGCTTCTTTCGCGCAGCGGATGAATTCACCCTGGCCGATGCGCTCGATCGGGTTGGCGTAGCCCATCAGCACGACGGGGGTGCTGGCGTTGGTCTGGCGGAATTCGCGCACGAAGGCGAAGACGTCCTTCAGGCCGACATTGAACTTGAGCGCACGCTCGCAGGCGCGCTGGATCACCGGGCCCTCGGCCATCGGATCCGAGAACGGCACGCCCAGTTCCAGGACATCGGCGCCGCCCGCCACCAGGGCGTGCATCAGCGGGACGGTCAGTTCGGGGCCGGGGTCGCCGGCGGTGATGAAGGTCACCAGTGCGGTCTTGTTCTGCGCCTTGAGTGCGGTAAAAGTGGGTTCGATGCGGGACATGCTGTTTCCTTTTAAAGAGTCACGGATGGTGCGGCGCTCCAGCCGATGTGCGGCTGGAGCCGGATGAACCCGGATTTCAGCCGAAATCCAGCCCCATCCGCTGCGCCACCGTGTGCATGTCCTTGTCGCCGCGACCTGACAGGTTGACCAGGATGATCTTGTCCTTCGGCAGGGTCGCCGCCAGCTTCACGCCATAGGCGATCGCATGCGACGACTCCAGCGCCGGGATGATTCCCTCGATGCGGCAGCAGTCGTGGAAGGTCTGCAGCGCCTCTTCATCGGTGATCGACACGTATTGCGCGCGCGCCGAATCCTTCAGCCAGGCGTGCTCCGGACCGACGCCCGGATAATCCAGGCCGGCCGACACCGAATGCGTCTCGATGATCTGTCCGTTCTCGTCCTGCAGCAGATACGTGCGGTTGCCGTGCAGGACACCCGGGATGCCGGCCGTCAGCGAGGCCGCGTGCTTGCCCGAATCGAGCCCCTCGCCGGCCGCCTCGACGCCGATCAGCTGCACGCCCGGCTCGCCGATATACGGGTAAAAAATGCCCATCGCGTTCGAGCCGCCGCCGATGCAGGCGACCACGTAGTCGGGCTGGCGTCCCGTCATGGCCGGCATCTGCACGCGGCATTCCTCGCCGATCACCGACTGGAAGTCGCGCACCATCATCGGATACGGGTGCGGGCCCGCCACCGTGCCGATGATGTAGAAGGTGTTTTCGATATTCGTGACCCAGTCGCGCATCGCCTCGTTGAGCGCGTCCTTCAGGGTCTTGGAGCCCGATTCCACCGGCACCACGGTCGCTCCCAGGAGCTTCATGCGGTACACGTTCTGCGCCTGGCGCTTGACGTCCTCGGCGCCCATGTACACCACGCACTCCAGGCCGAAACGCGCGCAGATGGTGGCGGTGGCCACGCCGTGCTGGCCGGCGCCGGTTTCGGCGATGATGCGCTGCTTGCCCATGCGCCGCGCCAGCAGGGCCTGGCCGATCACGTTATTGATCTTGTGCGCGCCCGTGTGGTTCAGGTCTTCGCGCTTGAAATAGACCTGGGCGCCGCCGGCCATCTCGGACCAGCGCCGCGCGTGGTACACCGGCGACGGACGGCCGACGAAGTGCGCCAGCTCGTAGCGGAATTCCTCGAGAAATTCAGGATCCTGCGCATACTTCGCATAGGCTTCGTTCAGCTCGGCCAGCGCGTGCGACAGGGTTTCGGCGACGAAGCTGCCGCCATAGGGGCCGAAGTGCCCGACCGCATCGGGCAGGGCGTAATCCGGGGTCTTGAACAACGGCGCAGCATTAAGCTGGGCCGTGATGATGTCTTTCGTGGTCATGGTGCGACTCGCTATCGATGGTGGCATCGGCTGCCCGCACCGCCGCGACGAAGGCGGCGATCTTGCGGGCGTCCTTGATCCCCTTCGCTTCCTCGACACCACTGCTGATGTCGACGGCGAAGGGACGAACACGTTCGGTCGCCTCAAGGACGTTGTGTACGCTCAACCCACCACTCAAAACGACCCGAGGCGCGAGCTCTTTTGGAATTAGAGACCAATCGAAGACCTTTCCTGCGCCGCCGTAAGCGTCTACCCAGGTATCGAGCAACAGGCCCGAGAACCACGGACTGGCGGCGCGGTATGCAGATTCACATTCTAGCAAAGCCGCAGGCGGTGTGTCAGGCTTGATGCGGTAGGCGCGCACGAAAGGCCGCTGCACGGCAGCCGCGATGGCGGCGCACTCCTCTGCCGTTTCGTCGCCATGGAACTGGATGAGCCCCAGCGGCATGCTGCCTGCCACAGCGCGCACCTCGTCCAGCGTCGGGTTCACGAACAGCGCCACGCCGCTCACGAACGGCGGCAGGAGCGCGCACAGCTCGGCCGCGCGCGCCGGCGTGACGTAGCGCGGGCTCTTCGGATAGAACACGAAGCCGAGCGCGTCGGCGCCTTGCTCGACCGCCGCGCGCAGGTCCTGCTCGCGGGTGATGCCGCAGATCTTGATACGGGTGCGTCGCATGGCTAGTCCTGGAAATCGATCACAGCCACGGCAGGGGCGCACTGGCCTCCTGCGGCAGCTTCCACTTCGGATCGTACTCGATCTTGGCGAAATACAGGCCGTCCGGCATGAAGGTCGGCGCGGCGACGTCGCGCGAACGGGCTTCGAGCACCTCGCGCATCCACTCCGGCTCATTGCGTCCGGTGCCGATGTACACCAGCGAGCCGACGATATTGCGCACCATATGGTGCAGGAAGGCGCTGGCGCGCAGGGTGAACACGATGATGTCGCCATGGCGCGCGATGCTCAGCTCGTGCATCTCCTTCACCGGCGTATTGGCCTGGCAGCTGCTGGCGCGGAAGCTCGAAAAGTCATGGGTGCCGATCAGGTGCCGCGCGCCTTCGCGCATGCGCTCGACGTCGAGCGGACGGAACACCCACCCTGCCCGCTTGGCCAGCAGCGCCGACGGATTCGGGTGGTTGTAGAGCACGTAGTGGTAGGTGCGCGAACGGGCCGAGAAGCGGGCGTGGAATTCCTGCTCCCCTTCTTGCGCGTCGACCGCGGCGGCCCAGCGCACCACGATCGACTCGGGCAGGAAGGCGTTCACGCCGCGCACCCAGGACTGGACCGGACGATTCAGGTCGGTATCGAAATGGATGACCTGCTCGATGGCGTGCACGCCGGCGTCGGTACGGCCGGCGCACGTCGTGCTCAAAGTAACGCAGGCGAACTTCTCCAGCGCGATTTCGAGACGGTCCTGGACGGTGTTTCGTTCCGGCTGTTTCTGGTAGCCGTTCCAACCGGTGCCGATGTACTGGACACCCAAAGCGATACGGGTCACGCCAGCAGTTCCCTCATCGCGCTGGCCTTGCCAACCTGCTCGCTATTGCCGCCCTTGATGACTTCGTCCAGCAGCTCGCGCGCGCCTTCCTTGTCGCCGATCTCCTGGTAGGCGATGGCGAGATCGAGCTTGGTCTCCATCTCCATGTGCTCGGGCGACATCTGGCCCGGCGCCTCGGCGGCTGCACCGGCCGCATCCAGCGGCTGCGCGGTAGCGGCGTCGGATGACGGCAGGTCGAGGTCGAAGTCCGCCAGGTCGAACGATGGCGCGGCCTTGTCGCCGGCCGGCGTCGAAGCAGGTTCGAAGGCATCGCGTGCCGAGACTTCCTGCGGCGCCGGCACCGGAGCCGGGGTCTCGGGCAAGTCGAAGGCGTCGAACGGATCGTCCACGCGCGCACCGAAGTCCTTCGGTTCGGCGCCGCCTGCCGCGCGCGGCTCGTCCGGCGTACCGAAGTCCATGCTGTCCAGGTCGAACAGCGGATCTTCCGATGCGCTTGCCGCGGCGGCAGGACGCGCAGGCGTCTCGTCGAACGACGGCGTCACCGGTGTGGTGGGCGCGGAAAAATCCATGGTATCGAGATCGTGCAGCGGATCGGCCTGCGCCACGGTCGGCCGCGGGGTGCTGCCCGGCAGCGGCGGCAAGCCCTCGAAGTCCTTGGCCAAGCCGGCCATGTCGACCGGGGTTGCCTGCACTTGCGCCTGCGGCGTCAGGTCGAGCGTGAAGTCGTCGTCATCGTCGACCGTCACGGCGCGTGCCGCCGGCTGGGCGGTCGCAGGGGTGTCGAAGTCCATGTCGAAATCGAGGTCGTTCGCGTCCGGCGTGCCCTTGCCCTGCTCGGCCGCCGCCGCGCTGCCTGGTGGCGCGAACGGCGCCATGTCGAATTCGAGGTCGGGTACGGCGGTTGCATCCGGATCCGGACGGCTTGCCGCAGGCGGCGCCGTGTCGGTATTCGTCACCGGCTCGAACGTCAGGCCGCCGAGGTCAAAGTCGAGCGTGTTGTCGTCGTTGCGGGCCTCTGGCGCGGATTCGGCCTGTGGCGCGGCCGTGCGGTCCTCGTCGTCCTTGGCCAGGGCCACCGCGGTGGCACCAGCTGCGACGCCAGCAGCAGCGCCGGCGGCCGCACCCGCGTCCACCGACGGGCCGCCACGGAAGGCGTCTTCGAACTGCTGCGACAGGATCGCCTGCTGGTTGCGTTCCTGCGGCGATGGCGCCGGGGTCGACGCCGGGGCGGCGTTCGCATACAGCGCATTGGCCGGGTCAAGGGTCAGGCCCAGCGCCGCGGCCTGGGCCCATTCGTCGCCCTGGCCGCCGGTGAAGGCATGCAGCTCGCGCGCCTGGGCTTCGAAGGCGCGCACGTCCTTGCGGGTGGCGTAGATCTCGAGCAGCTTGAGGCGCACCGGATGGCGTTCCGGATGGACGCGCAGCGCGTCCTTCAAAATTTCTTCGGCCTGGGCGTCGCGGCCATAGGCGATATAGACATCGGCTTCGGCGACCGGGTCGACCTCGTTGGTGTCGAGCTGGCTGGCCGATGGCGCGAAGCTGGAGTTGAACACGCTGTTATTCGTGTCCACGCTCTGGCCGCCGGTTTCGGCGAACAGCGAATGGGCGCTGGCGCCGGGCACGCCCAGCACCGAGGGTTCGGCCGGCACCGGCTTGAGGTCGGCGTCCTTGCGCTTGCGGCGCTGGGAGATGCCGAGCGCGGCCAGCAGCAGCACCAGCGCGCCGGCGCCGATGTAGAGCATATTGTCCAGGATGGTGTCGACCAGGCTTTTCTCCGGCGGCGGGGCCGGCCTTGCCGGACGCGGGCGCGGCGCGGGCTTGGCCACCGGCTTCTCGGCGGCAGCAGTGGCAGCAGCGGCGGCAGCGGCCTGCTCGGCCTCGGCGCCGGCGCGGCTCGGCACCGTCATCAGGTTTTCGAGTTCGTTGACGTTGCGCTCGAGTTCCTTCACGCGCGCTTCGGCCTGCGCCAGTTCGCGTTCCTTGGCCACCGTGTCTTCGACGCTGGCAGTGCCGTCGGCCGGCGCGCCGGCCGCGCCGGGCGTGGCCTTGGACAGCTGCAGCTTGTCCTGCGCTTCGCTGACGGCGGTCGGCTGCTGCTCGACGCGGGCGGTGACGCGGCCGCTGGCGCTCTGGCCGCCCTGCGGCGTGGCGCTCGGCGCGCTGCTGGCGACCTGGCCGGCCAGCTTGTTGCGGTAGGCGTCGAAGTCGGCCGCATGGGCCACGACCACGCCGCGCGCCTCGCCCTGGCTGGCGCCGCCGCGCAGCGAATCGGCGTCCGGGATGCTCAGGATCTGGCCCGACTTCAGGCGGTTCATATTGTTGCCGATGAAGGCGTCGGGATTGGCGCGGTACAGCGCGACCAGCATCATGTCGAGCGAGATGTCGGCCGGCTTGACGTCGAGCGCGATGCCGCTGAGCGTATCGCCGCGGCGCACGCGGTAGCTGTCCTGCGCTTCGCGCGCCTGGGCTTCGCGCGCCTGGCGTTCGGCGCCGCGGCGGGCGGCGGCAATCCTTGCTTCATTCGGTGCTTCACTTTGTGCTTCACTTCGCGCGGCAGCCGCAGGAGCCGGTCGCGATGCAGCGCTCGGCGCGGCCTGGCGGGTTTGCGGCGCCGCCGCCACCTGGGCCGGCTGGGTCGTGCGCAGTTCGGCCGGGTCGAGCAGGAAGGTGTATTCGCGCACCAGGCGACCGTTATTCCAGGTCAGCTCCAGCAGCATGTCGACGAAGGGCTCATTAAGAGGCTGGGTCGAGCTGACCCGGATCACCTGGCGTCCGGCCCGCTCGTCGACCGCGAAGCGCAGCGACAGCAGGGCCGGGTTGAATTCGATGTTCGCTGCGCGGAAGGCTTCGGGCGAAGCCAGCTTGACCGCCATGCTTGCCGGGTCTTCGCCGGCGCCGGCCGTCAGCTCGATCTCGGCGCGCAGCGGCTGGCCAAGCGCCGACAACACCGTCAATTTCCCCAACCCGGCAGCATGGGCGGCGGAAGTCAGGAACACTGCACTGGCCACGGCGGCGGTGATCGATTTCAGCGCGGTTGCCACGAGCGGAGATTGGTGCGAAGAATGCATAGTTAGCAGCGAAATGAGTTGGCCGAGGGAAAGGCGGTTTCCCGGAGTCTCAACATAACATCATGCTCTGGAGCACGCAAGGTCTCGACGCACCCGGACGACCGGAGTATGCACCTTCTTCAAAGCGAATGCCCCGTAGACGGGGCATTCATTATGCAGACTGCATGTCAGTTGCCAGTGAGGCAACAGATTGGATTAACGCTCGAGCACGATGCGCAGCATACGGCGCAGCGGTTCGGCCGCGCCCCACAGCAGCTGGTCGCCGACCGTGAAGGCCGACAGGTAATCGTCGCCCATCGACATCTTGCGCAGGCGGCCGACCGGGATGCCCAGGCCGCCGGTGACGGCCGCCGGCGACAGGTCGCGCATCGACGCTTCGCGCGTGTTCGGCACCACCTTCACCCACTGGTTGTGCTTGGCGATGATGTCGTTGATCTCGTCCAGCGGCACATCGCGGGTGAGCTTGATGGTCAGCGCCTGCGAGTGGCAACGCATGGCGCCGATGCGCACGCACAGGCCGTCGACTGGAATGGCTTTGCTGTCGAAGCCCGCACCGCGGCCCAGGATCTTGTTGGTCTCGGCGCCGGCCTTCCACTCTTCTTTCGACTGGCCGTTGCCCAGGTCCTTGTCGATCCACGGGATCAGGTTGCCGGCCAGCGGCACGCCGAACTGCTTCGTTTCGTCGGCCGACAGGCCATGCTGGGTCGCGAGCACGGTGCGGTCGATCTCGAGGATGGCCGATGCCGGATCGTCGAGCAGCGATTTCACGGAGCTATTGATGGTGCCGAACTGGGTCAGCAGTTCGCGCATGTGCTGGGCGCCGCCGCCCGATGCCGCCTGGTAGGTCATGGAGGTCATCCACTCGACCAGGCCTTGTTCGAACAGACCGCCCAGGCCGATCAGCATGCACGACACGGTGCAGTTGCCGCCGATGTAATTCTTCACGCCTTTCGCCAGCGCGGCGTCGATTACCGAACGGTTGACCGGGTCGAGCACGATGACGGCGTCATCGTTCATGCGCAGGGTCGACGCGGCGTCGATCCAGTAGCCGTTCCAACCGGCCGCGCGCAGTTGCGGGAACACCTCGCTCGTGTAGTCGCCGCCCTGGCAGGAGATGATGATCTCGCATTTCGACAGTTCGGTAACATCTAGCGCGCTTTTCAGGATGGTTTCGTTCTTCGCCATCGAAGGCGCGGCGCCGCCCGGATTCGAGGTGGTGAAGAACACCGGCTCGATGTGGTCGAAATCGCCTTCCTCTTGCATGCGCTGCATGAGAACCGAGCCGACCATGCCGCGCCAACCTACCAGACCAACTAATTTCATCATCTTCTCTCAGGGTTAACTAAACTTTATGCGAGCGCCGCGACCACCGCGTTGCCCATCTCTTCGGTGCCCACCTTGGTGGAACCTGCTTCGAAAATATCCGGCGTACGCAGCCCTTGCGCCAGCACGCGCTTGACGGCGTTCTCGATGCGGTCCGCCTGTTCGGTCAGGCCGAGCGAGAAGCGCAGCATCATTGCCGCCGACAGGATCGTCGCCAATGGATTGGCCACGCCCTGCCCCGCGATGTCGGGCGCCGAACCGTGCGACGGTTCGTACAAGCCTTTGTTATTGGCGTCGAGCGAGGCCGACGGCAGCATGCCGATCGAACCGGTGAGCATCGCGGCCGCATCCGACAGGATATCGCCGAACATATTACCAGTAACGATCACGTCGAACTTCTTCGGCGCCCGCACCAGCTGCATCGCCGCGTTATCGACATACATGTGTTCGAGTGCGACGTCCTGGTATTCCTTGTGCACGTCGGTGACGATGTCGCGCCAGAACTGGAAGGTTTCCAGCACATTGGCCTTGTCGACGCTGGTCACTCGTTGCCCTCGCTTCCTCGCCGCCTGGAAGGCGACATGGGCGATGCGGCGGATCTCGCCTTCGGCATAGCGCATGGTGTCGAAGCCTTCGCGCTGGCCCTTGAACGGGCCGTCCGGGCACTCGCGCACGCCGCGCGGCTTGCCAAAATAAATGTCGCCCGTCAGTTCGCGGATGATCAGGATATCCAGGCCCGAGACCACTTCTGGCTTGAGCGTCGAGGCGCCGGCCAGCTCGGGATACAGGATCGCCGGACGCAGGTTGGCGAACAGGTTCAACTCGCGGCGCAGGCCAAGGATGGCTTGCTCGGGACGCAGGGCGCGCTCGAGCGAATCGTACTGGTAATCGCCGACGGCGCCGAACAGCACCGCATCGGCCTGTTTCGCCAGTTTCAGTGTGCCTTCGGGCAGCGGATGGCCGTGGGCCGCATAGCCGGCGCCGCCGACTTCCGCGCTTTCCATCTCGAACGATTCGCCGAGGGCGTTCAATACCTTCACTGCTTGCGCGGTGATCTCCGGGCCGATGCCGTCACCCGGCAGGATCGCGATCTTCATTGAGCTGCTTTCTTTGTTCAGATGGTGTTGGCGAGCCACGGCTGGGCCGCGACGTGACGTTGCTCGAAGGCGCGGATCTCGTCCGCGTGACGCAGGGTCAGGCCGATGTCGTCCAGGCCGTTGAGCAGGCAGTATTTGCGGAAGTCGTCGATCTCGAAGCTGTACGACAGGCTGCCGTCCTGGGTGCCGATGCGCTTGTTCTCGAGGTCGATCGTGAGCTCGAAGCCCGGGTTGGCTTCGACCGCCTGGAACAACGTTTCGACTTCTTCTTCGGACAGCGCGATCGGCAGCAGGCCGATCTTGAAGCAGTTGTTGAAGAAGATGTCGGCGAAGCTCGGCGCGACCACGGCGCGGAAGCCATACTGCTGCAGCGCCCACGGCGCGTGCTCGCGCGAGGAACCGCAGCCGAAGTTCTTGCGAGTGAGCAGGATCGAGGCGCCGGCGTAGCGCGGCTGGTTCAGCACGAAGTCCGGATTGAGCGGACGGGTGCTGCAATCCTGGCCCGGCTCGCCGTGATCCAGGTAGCGCCATTCGTCGAACAGGTTCGGACCGAAGCCGGTGCGGCGGATCGATTTGAGGAACTGCTTCGGGATGATGGCGTCGGTGTCGACGTTGTTGCGGTCGAGCGGCGCCACCAGGCCCTGGTGTACGGTAAATTTATCCATGTTTCCCTCATCCCCGCTGCGCGGGGACCAATCAATGTCATCCCCGCGCAGGCGGGGACCCAAGTTTATCCCCGCGCAGGCGGGGATCTTAGTTATTTACCTTCCGCCGGCGCTGGTGACGACCTGCCCCACTTTCGACACATCGCGGCCAATGCCCGAGATGGTGTTGCAGCCGGCCAGCAGAACGGTGATGAGGGACAGTGCGAGTGCTTTTTTCATGATCTTCCTGTTACCTGATATACGGTCGTGTCCTATTAACGCATCAGAGCGCACGTACGTCGACAAAGCGGCCCGCGATCCCCGCCGCCGCCGCCATCGCCGGCGACACCAGGTGAGTGCGTCCGCCCTGTCCCTGGCGGCCTTCGAAGTTGCGGTTCGAGGTCGAGGCGCAGCGCTCGCCCGGCTCCAGCCGGTCGGCGTTCATCGCCAGGCACATCGAGCAGCCCGGCTCGCGCCATTCGAAGCCGGCATCGACGAAGATGCGGTCCAGCCCTTCGCGCTCGGCCTGTTCCTTGACCAGGCCCGAACCCGGCACCACCATGGCCAGCTTGACGTTGGCGGCGCGATGCCGTCCGCGCACCACCTCGGCGGCGGCGCGCAGGTCTTCGATGCGCGAATTGGTGCACGAGCCGATGAACACCTTGTCGATCGCGATTTCATCGATCGGGGTATTCGGCGCCAGGTCCATATAGGCCAGCGCCTTTTCGATCGCGCCGCGGCGCACCGGATCGAGTTCGTTTTGCGGATCGGGCACGCGACCGTCGATCGCGGTAACCATCTCGGGCGAGGTGCCCCAGGTGACCTGCGGCTGGATGTCTTTCGCGTCCAGTTCGACGACAGTGTCGAAGGCCGCGCCGCCATCCGTGTGCAGGGTGCGCCAGTAGGCGACGGCTTGCTCCCACTGCGCGCCCTTGGGCGACAGCGGACGGTCCTTGACGTAGGCGATCGTGGTGTCGTCGACCGCCACCATGCCGGCGCGCGCGCCCGCTTCGATCGCCATATTACAGACCGTCATGCGGCCTTCCATCGACAGCGCGCGGATGGTCGAGCCACCGAATTCGATGGCGTAACCGGTGCCGCCGGCGGTGCCGATGCGGCCGATCACGGCCAGCACGATGTCCTTGGCGGTCACGCCGGGGTTCAGCGTGCCCTCGACCTTGACCAGCATCGATTTCGATTTCTTGGCCAGCAGGGTTTGCGTGGCCAGCACGTGCTCGACTTCCGAGGTGCCGATGCCATGCGCCAGGCAGCCGAAGGCGCCGTGGGTCGAGGTGTGCGAATCGCCGCAGACGACGGTCATGCCCGGCAGGGTCGCGCCTTGCTCGGGCCCGATCACGTGCACGATGCCCTGGCGCTTGTCGTTCATGTCGAAATACGTCAGGCCGAAGGCCTTGGTGTTGGCGTCGAGCGTCTCGACCTGCAGGCGCGAGGTCGGATCGGCGATGCCTTGCGCGCGGTCGGTGGTCGGCACATTGTGGTCGGCCACGGCCAGGTTCGCGGACACGCGCCATAGTCCACGGCCCGCTTCGCGCAGGCCGTCGAAGGCTTGCGGGCTGGTCACTTCGTGTACCAGGTGGCGGTCGATATAGAGGACTGTGGTGCCATCGGCGTCGGCACGCACGACATGGGAATCCCAGAGTTTGTCGTAGAGCGTTTTTTGCATGGTCGATCCAGTGTTGCGGTGAGATGGTGCACGGCCTGTCGAGACCGGGTTTTCGATTATGCCATAATTGTGCAGTGCCGCACCAAGCCGGGGCGGCGCACGTTTATGCCAACGACCTTACCACGCAGCAAATAATATTTGCAAGGGGTTTGCTCGATGCAAATAAAAAAAGCCTGTGTCACAAACACAGGCTTTTGTCTGCGCTTTTGGCGCAAGCGGCGAAAAGCGTTGGTTTTTATGCAGCCAGGCGTACGCTGCTCCTGCATCCATCCATCAGGAACGACAGGCCAACCACCAGCACCAGCTCGCCCTCGGCCGAGCGCGCGGTGCCGGTGATGCCTTCGACCGTCAGCGCGGTCATCGGCTTGATCACCAGGTCGGCCGTGCCGTCCACCGCTTCCATCGCCAGGATGTAAGGCTGCGGCGCGTTGATGACGATGCCGACCTTCTCGGACGCGGCCTCGTAACCCAGCGCCAGCGCCAGCGAACGCACCGGCAGTGGGCGGCCCTGGTCTTTCAGCACCGGGGCGCCGCCGACGCAGGCGAAATCGTCCGGCAGCTCGACCACGCGCTCGACGACGGCCATCGGCAGCGCCAGTTGCGCACCCGAGGTCGACACCAGCATGGTCGGCACGATCGACAGCTCGATCGGCAGGCGGATCGCGAAGCGCGTGCCCTTGCCCAGCGAGGATTCGATGCGGATTGCGCCGCGGTTCTTCTCGACCGCCGTTTTCACGACATCCATGCCGACGCCGCGGCCCGACACCGAGGAAGCGACTTCCTTGGTCGAGAAGCCCGGCAGGAACACGAGTTGATAAGCGTCTTCGTCGCTCTGGGCGCCGTTCTCGCCGATCAGGCCCTTGTCGACCGCCTTCTTGCGCAGGACGACCGGGTCCATGCCCTTGCCGTCGTCCTGCAGCACGATCATGACGCTGTTCGCTTCCTGCCAGGCTTTCAGCAGGATGTACGCCTTGGCCGGCTTGCCGGCGGCGACGCGCGCTTCGGGCGCCTCGATACCGTGGTCCAGGGCGTTCCTCAGCATGTGCACCAGCGGATCGTACAGGCTGTCCACCACCACGCGGTCGACTTCGGTCTCGGCGCCTTCGATGGTCAGCTCGACGTCCTTGCCGAGGTCTTTCGCCAGCTCGCGCACCAGGCGCGGGAATTTCTGGAACAGGCGGCCCACTGGCTGCATGCGGGTCGCGAGCGTGGCGCGCTGCAGCTCGGCCGAGTAGCGCGAAGCGCGCTCCAGGGTCTCGGTCAGGGTCGCGATCAGCACCGCGGCCTGGCCTTCGAACTTGAACTGCTGCAGGCGCTCCAGCAGCACCGCGGCCTGGTTGGCGGCCTGCACCGATTCGCCGGCCACTTCGAGCAGCGCGTCGAGCTTGACTGCGTCGATACGGATGCTCTCGTCCTTGGCCGGTGCGGCAACGGCAGGCTTGTTGTCGTTGCGGCGCTCGACGCCGTCCCAGTTCTTTCCGCCAGCGGCAGGTGCAGCGGGTGCAGCGGCTGCCGGTGCGGACGCGGCAGCAGCCGGTGCGGGCGCCGCAGCCACGGCCGCGACAGTGAGCGGCGCAGCAGCAACATCGGCGTTGGCGCCGATGGCGTTCGCCGCCGGCACCACGGCGTTATACATGCCGGCCCAATCGAGGCCATCTGCATCGGCCGCAGCCGGGGCCGCAACCACGGCCGGTGCGATCGGCGCGACCGGGACGGGAGCGGCCGGCGCGGCGGCGGCAGGCGCCGGCGCATTGTCCTTGCCTTCGATCGCGTCCATCAGGATGCGCTCGAGGTCGCCCGGCATCTGCGCCAGGCCTTCCGGCGGCGTGCCGTTGTTCAGGTCACCGAGCTGGTCGGCCACGAAGCCCGAAGCCTGCAGCGCCGCTTCGATCGCCAGCGGCGTCACCGGCGCGGCGCCGGTGCGCAGCGCGTCGAACAGGTTCTCGGTCAGGTGGCAGGCCGCCACCAGCGCGGGCAGGCCCATGAAGCCGGCGCCGCCCTTGATCGTGTGGAACGACCGGAACACCGCATTCAGCGTTTCCTTATTCTCGGGGTCGCGTTCGAGGCGCAGCAGGTGCTCTTCTACGTTTACCGCCAGATCCATCGCCTCGACGACGAAATCCTTCAGCATATCGTCCATTAGAATCCCAGATCGGCAAGTAGATCGTCAACATTGTCCTGGTTCAGCGCCGCATCCGGCACCGATGGGCCCTGCATCAGTTGCACGGGCGCAGGCTGCTCCTGTTCTTTCTTGGCCAGCTTTTCCTTGACGTCAGGAGGCGCGTTGTCGCGCAGCAGCTGGGCCAGTTCGCTCTCGACGGTCTGCGTGATCTTGACGACTTTCTTGATCAGCTGGCCGGTGATGTCCTGGAAGTCCTGGGCCATCATGATCTCGAGCAGACGTGCACGCTCGGCTTCGGTCGCTTCATTGACGCGCGCCGCGAACTGGCGCGAATCGCCGGCCAGGGCCTTGAATTCATCCAGGCTCATCCTGCCTTCGAACAGGTCGGCCCAGCGGGTTTCCATGTCCTTGGCCTGCTTTTGCAGCTGGTCTTGCGCCGGCATGCCCTCGTCCAGGGTGTTGAGCACCTTGTTGGCGGCCTGTTCGGTCAGCGTGGCGACGTATTCCAGGCGGTCCTGGGCGTCGACGATCTGCGACGACGCCTCGGTCAGCGCCTTGTCGTAGCCCAGCTCGCGCAGCGAGTCGTGCAACAGGCGGACGATGCCGCCCAGGCGTTCGAACATGCCGCCTTCGTGGCCTTCCTCGGCCGGTGAGGCTGCGGGCGCCGCCGGCGCGACAGTCGCCACGACAGCGGTGGCAGCCACGGCGGCGACGGCCGGGGCAGCGGTGGCGGATACTTGGTCGAACAAGGATTCCAGGTCGTCCTCGTCGTTGCTGGCGGCGGCCGGGGCCGGCTCGGTCGCTGCGGAGGGGCCGGGCGGTGCGCTGGTGCGCTGCGCCGCCACTTCCTCGAATAGTGCGTCGAAATCGTCAGCGGCGTCGGTCATAATCCCTGCTTCTCCATAATGTATAAATGAGCAATCAGCTCTGCAATCCGGGGGGTTCTGCTGCGTCCACCGGGCCGGCTCGGCCGGTTAAGTTTCGGTGGAGTAATTAAAGCGAGTGTAGCAGCGTGGTTGCCGCAGGTAAATCTCAGAGAGGGCAATGCAACAAAATGGACAAGGAAACTTAATTCCGCGACAATTAAAAGCGGGGGTTCCTGATGCTTTTCATAAGGTCGGTGTTGTATTTTGTAATCGCAGGTCAGTTTTCCAGGTTTAGTGTCGCATCGCGGCAGGTTGCGTTCATTTGATGGAACTCAACTGTTTGCGTCTCAGAAATCGCCATCCTGCACTGAGTTGTCTGAATGTGCGTGGCCAAGTGGGAGGAACCACAATGTACCGCAAGATCCTGATCACCACCGACGGTTCGGCCGTGTCGCAGCACACCGCCTGCGCCGGCGTCAAATTCGCGCAACAGATGGGCGCCGAGGTGCTGGCCCTGTTCGTCGCCCCCGAGTACCAGTATCCCGTGTACGTCGAAATCATCCCGCCCGCCTACCCCAGCGAAGAGGAATACATCGCCCAGATGCGGCGCATGGGCGAGGAATACATGGGCAGGATCACGCGCTCCTGCGCCAGCGCTCTCCTCCAGTGCCAGTGCATGACGGCGTTTTCCGATTCGGCGGCGCTCAAGATCGTCGATGTCGCCGAGCAGGAAGGCTGCGACCTGATCTTCATGGGCTCGCACGGCCGCAGCGGCTGGAACCAGCTACTGCTGGGCAGCGTCACCAACAAGGTCTTGTCGCACACGACCAAGCCGGTGCTGGTGCACCGCCTGATCGCCGAACCGGCGGCTTCTTGACCCCGCCACCACGCGTTCATGTATTTACAGCTACAATAGATTTTTTGCTGATCCAGGGTAGGAAACCGCTTCAGGTTCGAGGGAATCGATAATGGTAAGAATCGTCATCGCCGATGACCACACGATCATGCGCGAGGGCCTCAAGCGCATCCTGGACGGCGCCGAGGAAGTCGACATCGTGGGCGAAGCCACCAATGGCTTCGAAGTATTGTCGCTGGTACGCCAGGGCGGCTTCGACCTGCTGCTGCTCGACCTGTCCATGCCCGGCCGCAGCGGCGTCGACCTGATCCGGCAGGTGCGCAGCGAGGCGCCCAAGCTGGCCATCCTGATCCTCACCATGCACGAGGAAGAGCAGTACGCGGTGCGCGCAATCCGGGCCGGCGCCCAGGGCTATCTCACCAAGGAAAGCGCGGGCACGCAACTGGTGGGGGCGATCCGCAAGGTTGCCTCGGGGCGGCCCTACATCAGTACCGAAGTGGCCGAGCAACTGGCGCTGAACATCATGGCGCCAAGCGAGCAACTGCTGCACAAGCAGTTGTCAGACCGCGAATTCGAGGTGTTTTCGCTCCTGGTGAGCGGCAAGTCGATCACCGAGATCGCCAACGGCCTGCACCTGTCGGTGAAAACCGTCAGCACCCACAAGACCCGCATCATGCAGAAAATGGGCATGAGCTCGCTGTCCGAGATGGTGCAATATGCCGTCGCACACCGCCTGTTGTCGCCACTGAAGGCGTGATGCACTGATTTTCTTTGACCGCCGCGCGTCGTTTTCGTGCGGCGCACGCCCCATTTCCCCGGCTGGCTCCGCCACCGCGTCACACCCCTTCTGTTTCCACTCTGCCACTTTCCGCCATTCGTGCAGCGTTCTTGGTGGTAGGAGTTTTCCTACGACTGCACCATCTGTCCTACCTACATATTCAGGCAACGCTGATATTCGTGCCGGACTCGTGTTGGCATACTGAATTCAGCGTTTCGACTTGCTTGCGATCCAAGTCACGGCGTCAGCCATATAAAACCATGGCATGGCAGACGCGCTACCGCACGCTGCCGTGCCGCCGGGATCGCGTGAAACCTGAATTCCCTTACCGGAGATGAGCATGCAGTCCCAGCCACCGTCAGATCAACGCAACGTTACCCAGCCTACCCTGCATTCCCCGATGGAAGCGGGACGGCAGCGCCAGGGTCGCCTCTGGTCCAACCTGAAAGAAGTGTGCGACCTGCTCCGTATTCCTACCAGCGTGTCGGTGAGCTCCGAAGAATTGCTGTTCCAGCACGTGCAGTTCAAGACTGGCCAGCGCGTGCACACGATCGGCCAGGCCTTCGACACCCTGTACATCGTCAACTCGGGCTTCCTCAAGACGGTGCTGATCGACGAGTTCGGCAACGAACAGGTGCTGAGCTTCCCCATGAAGGGCGATATGCTCGGCGTCGACGGCATCCACACCCGCCACTATGCCTCCGAGGCCGTGGCCCTGTCCGACTGCGACCTGATCCTGCTGCCGTTCAAGAAACTGACCGCACTGGGCCGCGTCCACAGCGAACTCGAGAACATGATGTACGGCGTGATGAGCCGCGAACTGGTGCGCGAGCAGACCATGATCGGCATGCTCGGCGCCCTGTCGGCCGAGGCGCGCGTGGCCCGCTTCCTGGTCTCGCTGGCCGACCGCTTCGCCGCGATGGGTTATTCCAGCAAGCTGTTCAACCTGCGCATGACGCGCCACGAGATCGGCAGCTACCTCGGCCTCACGCTCGAGACCGTCAGCCGTACCTTGTCGGCTTTCAACGAAATCGGCCTGATCACCGTCGACCAGCGCACCATCGGCATCAAGGACGCCGACGCACTCAAGACCCTGCGCCGCCTGCCACCGTCACGTTCGCGCACCAAGGGCGCCGCCAAGCAGAAGGCCGAGCTCGATCAGCCTGGTGATGACCAGGTGCTGGCAACGGTTTGATCGTCAGCGTCAACGTACTAATTAGCCCCTAGCCGCCGTTAGTTAGCCCCAAACCCTTCGTAAGTTAGCCCCAAGACCGTCGTTCCCGCGCAGGCGGGAACCTAAGTAAGCTGGCGTTATCGAAACGCTTGCAACCCTAGGTTCCCGCCTGCGCGGGAAGTCATTGCTGCCAGTGGAAGCAATGACGTGGTGTTGCTGCGGGCCGTTCTTGACTCCGCCGCTATTCTTTATCCAGCGACAACACCCCATCGTTGACACGTACCCGATCGCCCTTGCGGTATCCCGGATTGTTGTCGTACTCGATCGCCTGGGTCGCTTCGGTGGTATCGAAGCGGACGGTTACCCGGTAACGCTGGGCGGCCTGCACGTCGCTGGCCAGCGGCCGTGCTCCCCCGGTTGCCTCACGCACGATCTCGACCTTCTCGACGACTGCACAGCTGGTGCAATAGCGCGCCACACGTGGACGCTCGGTCGTGCGCGGCGGTGGCGGCGGCGCGGCGCCCGGGGCCGCGCTGGCGACGCCAGCGTCCTTCGATGCCAGTTGCCGCACCGACTCTTGCGACGGCGCCGACGCCGCAGCCCCAGCCCCGCTCACCAGGCCGTCACGCAACACGGTGGTCGCGATCTGGCTGCCCAGCCGCATCTCGGCGGTCACCGGGCTGTCGGGCTGGAAGCGGTCGTGGTTGCCGATCACATAGCTGCCGCTGTAGCGGCCGGGGTCGGTTTCCTGCATCTGGACGCTGCGGGTAGCGCCGTCAATAGTCACGTTCACCGTGGCGTTCCGGGTCCCATACACATGGAAATGCAAGGCGGCGCCCTGCTCCAGGCGCGGCACTTTTTCGACATGGAAGCCCTCGATGGCGGGCGTCACGGTGCGGCTCTGCGGCGCCGTCTGCGCCAGGGCCGTGCTGCTCGTCGCCAGCAGCATGCCGGCCGGGGCCAGGGCCGCCACCAGGGAACACATCAGGATGCGTTTTTTCATGGCAATCTCCCAATATCCTACAAATTAGCGGGACGGCATGACGCCGCCTTCGATCCATGTAGACAGTACCCCGGTGAAAAAGCAAGGTCCGTACGGTTACGAACCAACGGCAAGCATGGGTTAGCAGACGGCGTGGACGGCGTCGCCCGACGTCACATAGATGTGGTCGCCCGGCCCAGGCTTGACCGCGTGGCCTCCGGTAAACGCGCCGAAGGATGGCAGGATCAACCCCTGCTCACCGACGACGAAACACGGCAGGCGCAGCGCATCGAAACGGGTCGCCAGCACATACACCGGATGCACGTGGCCGGCCAGGCCATAGCCTGGCGCGTCGACGCCGGGATGGTGGCAGAAGGCAAACGGCCCGATCGCATGCGGCTCGTCCACCAGCCCCATTCCCAGCGCCGCCGCCGGGTCGCCCGCGTGCAGGTCGTGGTTGCCGCGCACCAGCATCAAGGCCAGATCGGGATGGCGTCCGCGCCAGGCCAGCATCGCCAGCTGGGTCGAGCTGGCGTGGGCGGCGCGCGCATGCAAGAAGTCTCCCAGGAAGGCGACCTGGCGCACGTCGTGCGCCGCCACCAGGGCGTCGAGGCCGGCCAGGTTTTCAGAGGTCGTGCCGCGCGGCACCGGCACCCCGAGCGCGCGGAAGGCGGCCGCCTTGCCGAAGTGGATGTCGGCAATGATCAGCATCCGCTCGCGCGGCCAATAGATGGCCTTCTCCGGCAGCAGCAGGAGCGATTCGCCGGCCACCTCCACCATGACGCCGCTCATGCCGCCGCCTTCTCGAGCTCGCGCAGCATGCGCGCCACGCGGTCATTGAGTTTTTCGGTGCTGACCTTTTCGCGGAAGCGTTCGACCATCAGGGCAAACCCGAATGGCGTCGCACGTTTTATCTCGCGATAGGCGACGCGCCGCGCGTGCAGCTCGGTGAGGGTGTCGCGCAGGCGCGTCAGCTCGAGCTCCTGCTCCATCACTTCGCGCCCCGCCTGGGTCAGAAGCAGGTTGCCGGCATCGTGCTTGCGAAACACCTCGAAGAACAGCGAAGACGAGGCCTGCAACTGGCGGTTCGACTTCGGCTGGCCCGGGTAGCCCGAGAACACCAGGCCGGCGATCCGCGCCACCTCGCGAAAGCGCTGCTGCGACAGCTGGGTCGCGTTGAGGCTGTCGATCACGTCTTCCAGCAGGCGGTCGGTATCGAACAGCTCCACGCCGGCGCCGGTCGGCGCGTCGAATATACGCGCCCAGTCGACCGGCTCGGGCGCCATCAGCTCGAAACCGTAATCGTTGATGGCGATCGAAAACGTGATCGGCTGCACGCGGCCGACGCGAAAGGCGATCAGGGACGCCAGGCCCATATGCACCGAACGGCCCGCGAACGGATACACGAACAGGTGGTAACCCTCGCGGCTCTTCATCGACTCGAGCACCAATACTTCGCTCGTTGGCAGCGCCGACCAGCGTTGTTGAATCGCGATCAAAGGCTCGATGGCGCGCATCTCGGGGCCGTCGAACACGCCCCCGTCGGCCAGGCGCAGCTCTTCGAGCGCGGCGTGGGCCAGCTCGTTCGACATCGGCATCTTGGCGCCCTGCCAGCGCGCGATCGCGCCGCGGGTGCCGCTGGCGCGCTTTACAAAAGCGGTCAGCTCGTGCACCCGCACGAACTCCAGGATGCGCCCGCCGAACAGGAAGCGGTCGCCGGGCTTCAGGCGTGAGATGAACGACTCTTCCACGCTGCCGATGCGCCCGCCAGTCATGAACTTCACTTGGATCGTGGCGTCCGACATGATGGTGCCGATGCCCATCCGGTGCCGGCGGCCGATGGCGCTGTCGGGCACGCGATACACGCCCTCGTCGTCCGGCAGCACGCGCCGGTATTCGGGATACACGGTCAGGCTCTGGCCGCCGCGCGCGACGAAGTCGAGCGCCCACTGCCATTCTTCCGGCGTCAGGTGGCGGTAGGACCAGGCCTGCCGCACTTCCTCATACAGCTCTTCGGAACGGAAGCCGCCGCCCAGCGCCACCGTCACCAGGTGCTGCACCAGCACGTCGAACGGTTTATTCGGCACGTAGCGGCCTTCGATGCGGCGCGCCGCCACCGCCTTCTTGGCGCCGGCCGCCTCCAGCAATTCCAGGCTATTGGTCGGCACCAGGGTCACGCGCGAGACCCGGCCCGGCGCATGGCCGCTGCGGCCGGCGCGCTGCAGCAGCCGCGCCACGCCCTTGGCGCTACCGATCTGCAGCACGCGTTCGACCGGCAGGAAGTCCACGCCAAGATCGAGGCTGGCGGTGCAGATCACCGCCTTCAATATGCCGCTCTTGAGGCCCAGCTCGACCCACTCGCGCACCTCGCGGTCGAGCGAGCCGTGGTGCAGCGCGATCACGCCGGCCCAGTCGGGCCGCGCCTCCAGGATGTTCTGGTACCAGATCTCGGCCTGCGAGCGGGTGTTGGTGAACACCAGGGTCGCCTCGTGCCCCTCGATTTCATTGATCACCGGCTGCAGCATCTGCAGGCCCAGGTGGCCGCCCCAGGGAAAGCGCGAGACGTTCTCGGGGATCAGGCTGTCGACCACGATTTTCTTGCGCGTGTCGCCTTCGACCAGGACGCCCGAATCCGCGCCTTCCTCGCCTCCCAGCAGCACCTGGCGCGCCAGGTCGAGGTTGCCCATCGTGGCCGACACGCCCCATACCAGCAGTTCGGGACGCCAGCGCCGCAATCTCGCCAGCGCCAGCTGCACCTGCACGCCGCGCTTGCTGCCCATCAGTTCATGCCACTCGTCGACGATGACCATGTCGAGATGGCGAAACTGTTCGAGAGCGGCGGCATTGCTGATCATGAGCGACAGGCTCTCGGGCGTCGTCACCAGCGCCGCCGGCATGCTGCGCGCCTGGCGCGCCCGCTCGGCCGGCTTGGTGTCGCCGGTACGGGCGCCGATGCGCCATTCGGGCAGCAGCTCGGCGACCGAATCCTCGAGCGCGCGCTGAGTGTCGGCCGCCAGCGCGCGCATCGGCGTGATCCACAGCACGCGCAGGCCCGCTTTGGCCCTCCCCGCCTCGAGGCCGGCGCGTTGCAGGGCCGCGAACCAGACGGCAAAGGTCTTGCCGGCGCCGGTATTCGCATGCAGCAGGCCCGATTCGCCCTTCAGCGCGGCCTTCCATACCGCACGCTGGAATGGAAAGGCAGTCCAGCCGCGGCTGGACAACCATGCGTCGATGCGGGTGCTTACCGGATTACGACTCATGCGGTGGCCGCCTCCAGCAAGCCCTTTAGCGTGTCGAGCGTATCGGCTTCCTCCACCGGCTTGTCGGTGCGCCGGCGCAGGATGCGCGGAAAGCGCACCGCGATCCCCGCCTTGTGGCGCGGCGACAGCGCAATGCCCTCGAAGCCGATCTCGAACACCATGGTCGGCTTGACCGAACGCACCGGCCCGAATTTCTCGATGGTCGTGCGCCGGATCGCGTTGTCGACTTGGGCGATCTCGGCGTCGGTCAGGCCGGAATACGCTTTCGCGAACGGCACCAGCTTGCGCTCTGCTCCGGCCCCGTCCCACACGGCAAAGGTGTAGTCGGTGTAGAGCGAGGCGCGCCGGCCGCTGCCCGGCTGGGCGTACAGCAGCACGGCGTCGATGGCATACGGGTCGATCTTCCACTTCCACCAGGTCCCGACGTCCTTGGTGCGGCCGACGCCATATTGCGCCGTGCGCGACTTGAGCATCATGCCCTCGACGCTGCGCGCGCGCGAACCGGCGCGCAGTGTGGCAAGTTCGTCCCAGCTGTCGGCGTGGACCAGCGGCGACAGGCGCAGCTGCGGCTGGTCGAGCTTCGCGACCTCTACTTCGAGCAGCGCACGCCGCTCATGCTGCGGCAGGCCGCGCAGGTCGACGCCGTCCAGCTCCAGCAGGTCGTAGCAGCACAGCACGGCTGGCAGCTCGCCCAACAGCTTGGCAGACAAGGTCTTGCGGCCGATGCGCTTTTGCAGGTCGGCGAAAGGAGAAGGCAGGTCGGAATCCGGCTGCCAGATCAGCACCTCGCCATCGAGCACCATCCCGTCCGGCAGGCGCGCCGCCGCCAGCTCTGGAAAGCGTTCGGTGATCAGGTCTTCGCCGCGCGACCACAAAAAGCTTTGGCCGTCGCGCCGCACCAGTTGGGCGCGGATGCCGTCGTACTTCCACTCGACCAGCCAGTCATCCAGCTCGCCCAGGGTGGCCGGGTCGCCATTGAGCTGGTGCGACAGGAAGAAGGGATAAGGTTGGCCGCCGCGCAGCTTGTGTTCTTCGTCCGATTGCTCGGCGATTAGCTGAAGGAAGCCTGCCGCCGTCGGTTTCACGCGGCCGTCGGTCCAGCCCATCAGGCGCTGGGCAATGAGCTTGCTGTCGACCGCGGCGATCGCGGCCAGCGCACGCGTCACCAGCAGCTTCGACACGCCAACCCGAAAGCCCCCGCCGATCAGTTTCACCAGCAGGAAGCGCTCGCGCCAATCGAGCTCGTTCCAGTAGGTGAACAAGGCTTCGCGGATGCGGCCGGGATCGGCGCCGCGCAAGGGTCCGATGCGTTGTTCCATCCACTCGGCGAGGCCCACGTCCGAACGTTCGGTGGGCGGCGGCAGGATGTGGGCGATGGTCTCGGCGAAGTCGCCCACCGCATGATAGGACTCGTCGAACAGCCATTCGTCCAGTGCCGCGTATTCGATGGCGAACTGGCGCAGCAGCTTGGTCGGCACCGCCTGGCGTGGCTTGCCGCCGGCCAGGAAGTAGACCGCCCAGGCGGCGTTCTCGGGAGCGGCATTGGCGAAGTAGCCCTGCAGCGCATCGAGCTTGCGGGTGGTCGACGTGGTCTCGTCGAGGTCGGCGTACAGGCGCGCGAATTCACGCATTGGCGTCTCCTGCTGCCGGTGGCGATGGCTTCTCCACTGCGTCGTCGTCTTCCTCGTCGCCGTATTCGGTCTCGAAGCCCGACGCATCCAGCCCGTTCTGGCACAGCCATCGCACCAGGGTCGGGATCGAACCGTGGGTGACGATCACGCGCTGGGCCTCGGTTGCCTTGATGGCGCTCATCAGGCCCGGCCAGTCGGCGTGGTCAGACAGCACGAAGCCGCGGTCGACGCCGCGCCGGCGCCGTGCGCCGCGCAGCAGCATCCAGCCGCTGGCGAAGGAATCGCTGTAGTCGCCGAAGCGCTTCATCCACGTCGAGCCACTTGCGGACGGCGGCGCCACCACCAGCGCGCGCCGCAGCGCCGCCTTCTCGATATCGGTGACCAGCACCGTCGGCGGGATGTCGACGCCTTCCGCGCGGTAGGCACGGTTGAGCGGCTCGACCGAGCCATGGCAGACAATCGGACCGATCGACGGATCGAGTCCGGCCAGGATGCGCTGCGCCTTGCCGAAGGAATAGGCGAACACCACGCTGCAGCGTCCCTCGTCCGCATTCTTGCGCCACCAGGCATTGATCTCTTCCATCAGCTGGGCTTCAGGCTGCCAGCGGTAGATCGGCAGGCCGAAGGTCGATTCAGTGATGAAGGTGTCGCAGCGCACCGGCTCGAACGGCGCGCAGGTTTTATCCGGTTCGACCTTGTAGTCGCCCGATGCGACCCATACTTCGCCGCCGCATTCCATGCGCACCTGGCTTGATCCCAGCACATGGCCGGCCGGGTGTAGCGAGATCGTCACGCCGTTGTGGACGATCTTTTCGCCATACCCGAGCGCATCGACCGAGATGTCTCCCAGGCGCGACTTGAGCACGCCGATGCCGGGCGCCGCCGCCAGGTAGTGGCCGTGGCCGACGCGCGCGTGGTCGCCATGGGCATGGGTGATCACGGCGCGCGCCACCGGCCGCCATGGGTCGATATAGAAATCCCCCGGCACGCAGTACAGCCCCTCCTTGCGGACGACGACCATGTCTCCCATCGGCATCCCTTACGTGGCTACCTGATCGAGGAAATCGGCCATGAAGCTGCGGCTTTCCCCGTCGGGGAAGTCGACCGTCACCTGCTCGCCGGCGATGGCGACCACTACCCCATCGCCATACTTGGCCGACCTGGCGCGCGCGCCGACCTCGAACTTCGGCTTGGACCCTTCTTCAGCCGGCTCGCGGTCGAATTCGTCGTCGCGGATCACGATGTCTTCGGAGAGGCTCAGCGCCGGCGGGTTCAGGCAGTTATCGCACTTGCAGCAGCTTTCAAAACCGGGCGCCCGGTCGCCGAAGTAATCGAGCAGCAGCTTCCAGCGGCAAAAGCCGCTGACGGCATAGCTGACCATCTGCTCCAGCGCGTCCTTGTCGCGCTCCTGCTTCTGCACATACACCTGGGCCAGGCGCGCGTACACGCCCGGACGCGGCTCGGCCGCGCTGGGCAGGTAGTCCAGCTTGCGGTTCTGGCGCACCAGCTTGGCGTCCTTGAGCAGCTTGAGGCAGACCTTGATATTGGCGTCGGCGATGTCTTCCAGCGCGTCCTCGAGGCGATGGCCGGTGACGGCGCCTTCCTCGGCCAGGGTGCGCACGGTTTCGTGCACCAGTTGCAGCTCCTGCGCATCGGGGTAGTGCTTGACCAGGAAGAACTGCTGGATGCGCTTGTCGTCCTGCAGGAACAGCAGCGTGCATTCGGCGTCCAGGCCGTCGCGGCCGGCGCGGCCCGATTCCTGGTAATAGGATTCGAGGTTGGCCGGGATCTGCAGGTGGATCACGAAGCGCGTATCGCTCTTGTCGATGCCCATGCCGAAGGCATTGGTGGCCACCATCACGCGCCGCTCGCCTTCCATGAACAGGTCCTGGTTCATTTTTCGTTCGGCGGACGACAGCTTGCCGTGGTAGAGCGTGACCGATTCGCCGGCTTCCTCGAGCACGGCCAGCATCTCCTCGGCCACCTTGACGGTGGCGGCATACACGATGCCCACGCCCGGTGTCTCCTGCACCAGGCGCAGCGCCTCCTGGAATTTCTCTTTGGCGCTGGTGACTTGCCGCACGCGGTAATGCAGGTTGGGCCGGTAGATGCCGGTATTGATCACGTTCAGCTTGCGGCCCAGCTGCTTGCCGATGTCGGCGATCACCTCGTCGGTGGCGGTGGCGGTGAGCGCCAGCACCGGCGGGCGGCCGATCGCCTCGATCGCGGCGGCCAGTCCGATGTAAGCCGGGCGGAAATCGTGGCCCCATTGCGAGATGCAGTGGGCCTCGTCGATCACGACGATGTCGAGCGTGACCTTGCGCAGCACGGCGATGAATTCGGGCGAGACCAGGCGTTCTGGGGTGCAGAACACGATCTCGCACGATTCGCTGGCGATCGCTTCGAGCGCGGCGTGTTCTTCTTCGGCGCACAGGCTGCTGTTGACCTGAACCGAGCGGATGCCGATCTCTTCCAGCTTCTCGAGCTGGTCCTTCATGAGGGAGATGAGCGGGGAGACAACGACCGTGATCCCCTCCAGCATCTTGGCCGGGATCTGGTAGCACAGCGACTTGCCGCCGCCGGTGGGCATGATGGCCAGGGTGTCCTTGCCGTCGAGTACGCTGTCGATTACGCGCTGCTGGCCTTCGCGCAGCTGCGCAATGCCGAACACGGCGTTCAGGAGGCGTCGGATGGTATTGCGGCGCACGGCGAGCAGGCCGCGGTGCATGAGGGTGGGGTCGTGTCGGGTCATGATGACGCCGACTTTATTAGTACGGCGACAACTCGACTATAGGACGCCACCTACTAGAGGCGTAGGAGGTCAACTTTTGGCGGGGTCGTCACGTTATGGGCAGGGTGCTAAGCTGACTGTGTCAATTGTGCGACACAAATTCTCGACAAGGTTTAGTCCTACAACTAGACGGATATTTGACCGATGCCGGGTGTCCAGCTAGACATTTACTATTGTGACTATCAATCACAGCCCCGCCATCTTCAGGAGAACCATCATGTCCCGCCGCCCTATGACCTGGACCGCAGTCCACCTGGCCCTTGCCAGCGCGGCCACCTGGTTTCTCCTGGAGTCCGGCGCGCTGTCGTCGGCGTTGCTGTTCTCGTTCCACTGATCGTTTTCCTGACTTCGACCGCATAAAAAAACGCCGCCTTCCAGTGGAAGACGGCGTTTATTTCTTCGATTGAGCGGGCCGCGTGGCCCGCTTCAGACACATCAAGCAGCTTTCTGCTCTTCCTCTTCGACCGGCAGGCGGATCAGGTGATCGAAGGCGGCCAGCGATGCCTTGGCGCCCTCGCCCACGGCGATCACGATCTGCTTGAACGGCACCGTGGTCACGTCGCCGGCGGCGAACACGCCCGGCAGCGAAGTGTGGCCGCGAGCGTCGACTTCGATCTCGCCATGCGCCGACAGGTCGATCGTGCCCTTGAGCCATTCGGCGTTCGGCACCAGGCCGATCTGCACGAACACGCCTTCCAGGTCCAGCTTGTGCAGCTCGCCGGTGGTGCGGTGCTTGTAGCTCAGGCCGTTGACGATCTTGCCGTCGCCGTGGATCTCGGTGGTCTGAGCCGACTTGATCACCTTGACGTTCGGCAGCGAGTACAGCTTGCGCTGCAGGACCGCATCGGCGCGCAGCTCATTGCCGTATTCGATCAGGGTCACTTCCTTGACGATGCCCGCCAGGTCGATCGCCGCCTCGACGCCGGAGTTGCCGCCGCCGATCACCGACACGCGCTTGCCCTTGAACAGCGGGCCGTCGCAGTGCGGGCAGTACGCCACGCCGTGGTTCTTGTACTCTTTCTCGCCCGGCACGTTGATCTCGCGCCAGCGCGCGCCGGTGGCGATAATCACCGACTTCGACTTGAGCACCGCGCCGGTCTCGGTATGTACCTCGATCAGCTTGCCGCCCACCAGCTTGCTGGCGCGCTGGGTGTTCATGATGTCGACGTCATATTCCTTGACGTGTTCTTCCAGGGCGACGGCGAACTTGGGGCCGTCGGTGGCCTTGAGCGACACGAAGTTTTCGATCGCGAGGGTGTCCAGCACCTGGCCGCCGAAGCGGTCGGCCAGCACGCCGGTACGGATGCCTTTGCGGGCGGCGTAGATCGCGGCTGCCGCGCCGGCGGGGCCGCCGCCGACGATCAGCACGTCGAATGGGTCTTTCTGGCTCAGTTCGGCAGCCTTGCGCTCACCGCCCTTGACGTCGATCTTCGACAGGATCTCTTCGACGTTGGTACGGCCCTGGCCGAAATGCTGGCCGTTCAGGAACATCATCGGCACGGCCAGGATCTGCTTGTCTTCCACTTCTTTCTTGAAGACGCCGCCATCGATCGTCACGACCTTGATGCGCGGGTTGATGACCGACATCGTGTTCAGTGCCTGCACGACTTCCGGGCAGTTATGGCACGACAGCGAGATGTAGGTCTCGAAAACGTAGTCGCCGTCCAGGGCTGCGATCTGGTCGATGACGGATTGTTCCAGCTTGATGGTGTGGCCGCCGACGTGCAGCAGGGCCAGCACCAGCGAGGTGAATTCGTGGCCCAGCGGGATGCCGGCAAAGCGCACGCCGATATCGGTGCCGACGCGGTTGATGGCGAACGACGGGGTGCGCTCGTTGGCTTCCTGGCGAACGGTGATCTTGTCGGACAGGGCTGCGATCTCATTGAGCAGCTCGTCCATTTCGCGCGATTTCGGCGAATCATCCAGCGCTGCAACCAGCTCGATCGGCTGCACCACTTTTTCCAGATAGGCTTGCAACTGTTTCTTGAGGGTTGCGTCCAGCATGATGTTTTTCCTTTGATTCTATTTGACTTAACTTCTATACAGGCCGGGCGTAAAACGGGCCGCCGCAGCGGCCCGTTCACGGGTGCTACTTGACTACTAACTTACTGCTTAGATCTTGCCGACCAGGTCCAGCGACGGGGTCAGGGTTTCTGCGCCTTCGGTCCACTTGGCTGGGCAGACTTCGCCTGGGTGCGAAGCGACGTACTGGGCTGCCTTGACTTTGCGCATCAGTTCCGACGCGTCGCGGCCGATGCCGTTGTCGTGCACTTCCATGATCTTGATCTGGCCTTCTGGATTGATCACGAAGGTACCGCGCAGTGCCATGCCTTCTTCTTCGATCATGACTTCGAAGTTACGCGACAGGACGCCGGTTGGGTCGCCGATCAGTGGGTAGTTCACTTTCTTGATCGCTTCCGAGGTGTCGTGCCATGCCTTGTGGGCAAAGTGGCTGTCGGTCGACACGCCGTACACATTGACGCCCAGCTTTTCGAATTCCGGCTGGAATGCGGCCAGATCTTCCAGTTCGGTCGGGCAGACGAAGGTGAAGTCGGCCGGGTAGAACATCACCACCGACCAGGTACCCTTGAAGTTCTCTTCGGTCAGGTCGATGAACTTGCCGTTGTGGTAAGCGGTTGCTTTGAACGGCTTGATCTGGGTGTTGATGAGGGACATGTAATCTCCTGTTTGGGGGTTGATGAAACGTATGACAAGCAGTTTACCGCCCTGCTCGTCGTTTGTGAAATTGATTGATTCGATATTCTTGATTGATTTTAGCTATCAGTCAAGTACAGCTCTGCCGTCCTGGGCAAAGAAGGGTCTCGAACAAACCCGGACAGTGTGTCGCAAATGGCAAGCGGGTGCAACCGCCGTCTCGCTAGCCCCTTCCAAGCAATAGCCCAACAATTAGGGTCAGAGTAGATTTATTGGCCAATTGCCCTACTGCCAGCGAGGGTCAGAGTCGAATTAACGGCTCAGCCATAAAAGTTGTCAAACAATTCGACTCTGACCCTAATTAATTTTGGGGTGTTTTTGTGCTTGAGGCCGCCTGATATAGCGTGCTCATCCACCGCCTCGCCCGATCAATTGCCTTGCGCATGCAGAATCGCTCATTTTGGCGGCCAAAATAATTAGGGTCAGAGTCGAATTGTTGGCCAATTGCTCGGCGGATAACTAGGGTCAGAGTCGAATTAGCGGCTCATCCGCAAAAGTTGTCAAACAATTCGACTCTGACCCTAATTGGGGTCTGGGGTGGGTGGTGGGGGTCAGACGTCGGCTTCGGCGCAAATGGGGACGTCGGTGCACGGCAATACCAGGCTGAAAACCGAGCCTTCGCCAGGCTTGCTCGTTACGCGCAGCTCGCCGCCGTGCGAGATGGCAAGCTGGCGCGAGATGTACAGGCCCAGGCCCAGGCCCTTCGGCTCGCCGTTGCGGGCGCCGCGCTCGTAGGGCTCGAAAATGCGTTCCAGGTCGGATGGCGCGATGCCCTTGCCCTGATCGCGCACGTCGATCCGCACCAGGTCGCCAGAGCGCTCGACGCTGACCTCGACCGGCTGGCCGCAGCCATAGCGCAAGGCGTTGGTCAAGAGGTTGACGATCACCTGCTCGACGCGGAATTCGTCCCAGCAGCCGGTCACGCCGTCGTGCGGGCGCAGGGTCAGGGAGCTGCCGGTGGTGGCCGCCTGCAGCGACAGGTCGCTCACCACCCGCTCCAGCAGGTTCATCAGTTCGACCTGGGCCGGGCGGATCGACAGCTTGCCGCTGCGCATCCGCGAGACGTCGAGCATGTCGTCGATCAGCCGGATCATCGACTTGATCTGGCGCTCGTCGCGCTGGATCATCGCCTCCATCGGCTGTGGCGCGAAGGCGGCCGTGTTGCCGCGCTTGAGCTGCAGGCTGCGCATCTGCGTTTCCAGGAACAGCGTGTTGAGCGGCGTGCGCAACTCGTGCGCCACCAGCGACATGAACTCGTCGCGCATCTTGAGCGAGCGCTGCAGCTCCTGCTGGGTCTGGTTCAGCTCGCGCAGCAGCACTTCCTGCTCGTGCCGGCTCCGTTCCAGCGCCAGCATCTGGCGCCGCGTTTCGCGCCGCTGCTGGTCGAGCGCCACGAAGACGTTGACCTTGCTGCGCACCGCGTCGGCGTCGAGCGGCTTGTACATGAAGTCGACCGCCCCGCTCTCGTAGCCCTTGAAGGCGTAATCGAGTTCGCGCCCGGCGGCCGAGACGAACACGATCGGGATGTGGCGGGTGCGGGTGGTCGAGCGCATCACCTCGGCCAGCTCGAAGCCGTCCATCCCGGGCATCTGCACGTCGAGAATGGCCAGCGCGAACTCGTGCTCGAGCAGCAGCGCCAGCGCCTGTTCGCCCGACGCGGCCTGGTAGATGGCGCGCTGCTCATGGCGCAGCAGTGCCTCGAGCGCCTGCAGGTTTTCCGGCAGGTCGTCGACGATCAGAATCTTGCTTGGGTCCGGGCTCATGGGGTCTCCAACAGGGGCAGCACGGTACGGATGCCGGCCAGCGGCAGCACCATGTGCGGGGCGCAGCGCCGGATCGCCTCTTCGGGCATGGACCGGGCTTGTGCTTCTTCAGGGTCTTGGACGATGGTGAGGCCACCGCATTCGCGGATGCGGCACATGCCTTCGGCGCCGTCATAGTTGGCGCCAGTCAGCAGTATACCCGCCAACGCCGGACCATACACGTCGGCGGCGGACTCCATCAATATATCGATCGCCGGCCGGGCAAATTGCACCGGCGGCTCGCAGCTGAGCGAAAAGCTGCGGTCCTGTTCTATCGACAGGTGGTAGCCGGAACCGGCGAAATACACGGTTCCCGGCTGGATCGGTTCCTTGTCCTGCGCTTCGCGCACCGGCAGCGCAGCGCGCATGGCGAACAGCTCGGCCAGGCGGCTGTCGCGGTCCGGCGGCACATGCAGGATGCAGGTCACGGCCGGCCCGAACCCCGCCGGCAGCGCCGGCACCAGGCCGACCAGGGCGTCGACGCCGCCGGCGGAGCCGCCGATGACGACCATCTCGATCCGACGCGACCCCATGGCCGCGGCCAGTTGCTGAGCGGGGGTCATGGCGACACCTTGCGGAACAGGCGCTCGCGCCTGGCCAGCGCCTCGAAGCGCTCGGCATAGCTGGAAAAGTCGATGCTCTCCTTGCTGCCCAGGCCCAAAAAGCCGCGGTGGCACAGCGAGTCGTGGAACAGGCCGAGCACGCGGTCTTGCAGGCGCCGGTTAAAGTAGATCAGCACGTTGCGGCAGCTGACGAAATGGGTTTCCGAGAACACGCTGTCGGTCGACAGGCTGTGGTCGGCGAAGGTCACGTTTTCCATCAGGCTGCGCTCGAACAGCGCGCCGCCATAGGCGGCCGTGTAATAGTCCGAAAACGCGCCCTTTCCGCCCGACTTCTGATAGTTCTCGGTATACAGGCGCATGCGGTCCAGCGGGAACACGCCGCGCCGGGCCGCGTCCAGCGACTCGGGATTGATGTCGGTCGCATAGATGATGCTGCGCTCGAGCAGCCCTTCTTCCTTGAGCAGAATGGCCAGCGAATACACCTCTTCGCCGGTGCTGCAGCCGGCCACCCAGATCTTGAGCGACGGGTAGGTCTTGAGGAAAGGCGCCACCTGCTCGCGCACCGCCAGGAAGTACTCCGGGTCGCGGAACATCTCGGTGACGGGAATCGTCAGGTATTGCAGCAGCTGGGCGAAACCGTTCGGCTCATGCAGCACCTTCGACTGCAGTTCCGACACCGTCTCGCATTCCATCTCGCGCATGGCGACCAGCACCCGGCGCTTTTGCGAAGCGCCGGTGTAGTCGCGGAAATCGTAGTTGTACTTCAGGTAGACGGCTTCGACGAGCATCCGCAGCTCGATGTCGAAGTCGCTCGGGGGTTGGCTCAAATTCGCTCCAGGGTAGGCATCCAGACCCGCAGCAGCGAGTACAGGCGGGAGAGGTCAATCGGCTTGGCCAGGTAATCGTTGGCGCCGGCGGCCAGGCACTGCTCCTGGTCGTCCTTCATGGCCTTGGCGGTGATGGCGATGATCGGCAGGCGGTCGAAGCGGGCATCTAGACGGATGCGGCGCGTCGCTTCCAGGCCATCCATGCCCGGCATCATGATATCCATCAGCACCAGGTCGATCCCCGGCACTTCATCCAGTTTCGCGATCGCTTCGAATCCGTTGCGGCCGACTTCGACCTTCGCGCCGCGCTGCTCCAGCGCCGACGTCAATGCGAACACATTGCGCACGTCGTCGTCGACCAGCAGGATGGTGCGGCCTTCGAACACGCGGTCGCGTCCGCGCACCGCCTTGAGCATGCTCTGGCGCTCGGTCGACAGCTCGGATTCCACCTTGTGCAGGAACAGCGTCACTTCGTCCAGCAGGCGCTCGGGCGAGCGCGCGCCCTTGATGATGATCGAGCGCGAATAGCGCAGCAGTTCCGCCTCTTCGTCGCGCGTCAGGTTGCGGCCGGTGTACACGATCACCGGCGGGAAGGAGCACAGCTCTTCATGCGACATGCGCTCGAGCAGCTCGCCGCCCTGCATATCGGGCAGCTTGAGGTCGATGATCATGCAGTCGAAGACTTCGTTCTTCAGGTGGGTCAAGGCCTCGCTGGCGGTGCCCACGGCCGCGATCTCGACGTCGTCGTCGGCGATCAGGGCCACCACGCTCTCGCGCTGGCGCTCGTCGTCCTCGACCAGCAGCACGCGCTTGATCTTCTGGCTCGATTTTTCCTGCAGCTTGCGGAACACGTCTTCCAGCTCTTCGCGGCTGGTGGGCTTGAGCGCATAGCCGATGGCGCCCAGGTGCAAGGCTTCGCCGCCGTTCTCGATGCTCGAGATGACGTGTACCGGGATGTGGCGGGTCGACGGATTGTCCTTCAGTTGCTGCAGCACGGTCAGGCCCGAGCGGTCCGGCAGGCGCACGTCCAGCAGCACGGCGTCCGGACGCTGGCTGACGGCCAGCGCCAGGCCCTCGTCGGCGCTCATCGCCACCAGGCAGCGGTAATCGAGTTCGTGCGCCAGGTCGTACAGGATGCGTGCGAACGGCGTCTCGTCCTCCACCACCAGCACGGTGCGGCGGCCGCCGGCCGGTTTGTCGCGATCGTCCGGGAAGCTGTTGATCGGTTCCGCGCTGGCAGCGGGTGCGCTGGCCGCGGCCGGCATGGCGGGAGCGGCCGGCGCCGGCGTGTAATGCGGGAGCTGCGCCATCGTCGCCGGCGGTTCGGCCGGCGACGGCACTGCCGGGATCCCGCGCGGCAGCACCAGGGTGAACACGCTGCCTTCGTTCGGCGCGCTCGACACGGCCACGCTGCCGCCCAGCAGGCGGGTCAGGTCGCGCGTGATCGACAGGCCCAGGCCCGTGCCGCCGAAGCGGCGGCTGGTGGTGCCGTCGGCCTGGTGGAAGGCGTCGAAGATCTTGTCCTGCTGGTCGGCCGCGATGCCGATGCCGGTGTCCTGCACGCGGAAGGCGATGTCGCCCTCGGGCGTGGTCGACACGGTAAAGCTGACCGAGCCGATTTCGGTGAACTTCACGGCATTCGACAGCAGGTTCTTGAGGATCTGCTCCATGCGCTGGCGGTCGGTGTGCAGGCTGGCCGGCACGCCCGGATCGACGGCGATCTTGAACTCGAGCTGCTTCTGGCGCGCCAGCGGCTCGAAGGTGCGCGCCAGGCCCTCGACCACGCGCCGCAACGGCACGTCTTCCGGCACCAGCTCCAGCTTGCCCGCCTCTACTTTCGAGATGTCGAGGATGTCGTTGATCAGCTGCAGCAGGTCGTTGCCGGCCGAGTAGATCGTCTGGGCGAAGCGCACCTGCTCGTCGGAGAGGTTGCCGCCGCTGTTATCGGACAACAGCTTGGCCAGGATCAGGGAGCTGTTCAGCGGCGTGCGCAGCTCGTGCGACATATTGGCCAGGAATTCGGACTTGTAGCGGCTCGCGCTTTCGAGTTCGACTGCGCGCTGGTGCAGCTGCTCCTGGGCCGATTGCAAGGCCGAGTTCTTCATGTCCAGGTTCAGCGCCTGCTCGGCCAGCTGATCGTTGGTGGTGCGCAGCTCGGCCTGCTGGTTTTCCAGCGCCGACTGCGACTCTTCCAGCGCGCGCGACTGTTCTTCCAGCTCTTCGTTGGCGGTACGCAGCTCTTCCTGCTGCACCTGCAATTCCTCGTTCAGGGTCTGGCTTTCTTCCAGCGCGTCCTGCAGGCGCTGACGGTACAGCACAGCGGCCATGGCGGCGCCCACCGACTGCGCGATAAAGCCCAGGAACTCGCGGTCGCGCTGTTCCACCGGACGCAGGAAGGCGATCTCGAACACGCCCTTGACCTTGCCGTGGTTATGGAACGGCGCGATGATCAGCGCGCGCGGCGGCGTGTCGCCCAGGCTCGAACTGACCTTGATATAGTCGGGCGGCAGCTGGTCGAGCACCATCAGGCGGTTTTCCTCGGCGGCCTTGCTGGCCAGCGTGCTGCCCGGCGCGATGATCTCGGCGCGTTCGGTCTCGGTATGGGTAAAGCCATAGGCGCCGATGCGGCGCATGGCGCCATCGTCGCTGCGCACGTACATGGCGCCGACCGCACCATCGAGGTACTTCACGACATAGGGCAACAATGCATCGGCCAGCGGCTCCAGGTTGATCTGGCCGGCGCTGCGAACATTCAGTTCGTTCTGGCCGGTGCGCAGCCAGTCCTGGTGGCGCAGCTTGTCATTGTGCTCGGCCTCGTGTCCCAGCACCTCGTTATAGGTATCCGACAGGCGCACCAGCTGGCGCCGGCCGAAGGCGGCCAGGCTGCCGCCGACGACCGCGGACAGGATCAGGAAGGCGGCCACCGACCAGAAGGTGGTGCTGCGCGCGCCGTCGCTGCGCTCCTGCAGCAGGCGCATCTCGGAGGCCAGCACCAGATCGAAGTTGCGCCGCATCTCGTCGGTCAGCGACTTGCCGCGGCCGCTTCTCACGGCATCGAGATAGCTCAGGTCATTGGCCCGGCGGCGGTCGATCATCTCCTGAGCAAAGGCTTCCCACTGCTTCTGGATCTGGGAGATCCGGGTCACCCGTTCGGTCTGGGCGATATTGTCCTTGACCAGGTCGCCCAGCGCATCCAGGCTGGACGACATGCGTTGCCTGGACAGGACGTAGGGCGACAGGAATTCCTCGTCGCCCGCCAGCAGGTAGCCGCGCATGCCCGATTCCATCTCGGCCGACAGCTTGCGGATTTCATGGGCGCCCCCGATCACCTTCTGGGAATGCTCGACCCAGGTCAGGCTATTGATCAGGTAGGCGATGATGCCCACAAACACAATCGCACTAACAATGCTCATGCCCAGCGGCAGCGCGACATTGCGGGAGAGGATGCGGCGAAACTCGCTGTTTTCTATGGTTGGACCGGCCATGCCTGTTGTTCTGTTAGAAAAAAAATATCCTAAGTGTAACGCAAATGTGAAATTGCGCGCACACCAAAGTGGCACGGTCGTGCGCAAGCACGTCCCGGCTGGCGAAGGAACGATATTATCAAAAAGCAACCAAATCCGGCGCACTGTTCGATGCTCCGGATTTTCTGACTTTTACTAATTCATCTGCGCCGCCAGGTAGCGTGCAGTGCGACTTTTCTTGTTGCGCGCGACATCCTGGGGTAGGCCGGACGCCACCACCGAACCGCCTTCGTCGCCGGCGCCAGGGCCGACGTCGATCACCCAATCGCTGCCGGCCACCACCCGCATCGTGTGCTCGACCACGATCACGGTGTTGCCGGCATCGACCAGGCGGTTCAGCTGCACCATCAGGCGGTCGGCGTCGACCGGGTGCAGGCCGGTGGTCGGCTCGTCCAGTACGTACAACGCGTCGCCGCGCGTGGCGCGCTGCAGTTCGGAGGCCAGCTTGATGCGCTGCGCCTCGCCGCCAGACAGCTCGGTGGCCGGCTGGCCCAGGCGCAGGTAGTCCAGGCCGACCTCGTTGAGCACTTCCAGCGAGCGCTCGACGGCGCCTTCGTCCTTGAAGAAGTCGATCGCCTCGCCCACCGTCATGCCCAGCACTTCGGCGATGTTCTTGCCCCGATAAGTCACCTCCAGCGTCTCGGCGTTGTAGCGCGCTCCTTCGCAGGTCGGGCATGGCGCGTAGACGCTGGGCAGGAACAGCAGCTCGACCATCACGAAGCCCTCGCCGGCGCAATGCTCGCAGCGGCCCTTGGCGACGTTGAACGAGAAGCGGCCGGCGTCGTAGCGGCGCTTCTTCGCATCCTTGGTCGCGGCAAACAGCTTTCTCACCTGGTCGAACAGGCCGGTGTAGGTCGCCAGGTTCGAGCGCGGCGTGCGGCCGATCGGTTTCTGGTCGACCCGCACCAGGCGCCGCACGCCCTCCATGCCGGACACGATGTGGCCGGCCAAAGGCAGTTCCTCGTCGCGTTCAAGGTCTGGCTCGTCCGGCTGCTCATCCTGCGCCGCGCCGCCCTGCCCCAGGGCCTGGCTCACGAGCTCGACCAACACCTGGCTCACCAGGCTCGATTTGCCGGAGCCCGACACGCCGGTCACGCTCGTCAGCACGCCGAGCGGGAAAGCGACTTCCAGGTCTTTCAGGTTGTTGCGGTGGACGCCCGCGAGCTTCAGCCAGCCGCCCGGTTCACGCGGCGTGCGCTGTGGCGACGGCGCTTCGCCGAACAGGTAGCGCCGGGTCTGCGACGCCTCGATCTTGCGCAGCCCTTCCGGCACGCCGCTATATAGCACTTGGCCGCCGCGCTCGCCGGCCAGCGGGCCGACGTCGACCAGCCAGTCGGCCTGGCGTATCACGTCCAGCGCGTGTTCGACCACGAACAGCGAGTTGCCGGCCGCCTTCAGCTGGGCCAGCGCGTCGAGCAGGGCTTCGGTGTCGGCCGGATGCAGGCCGCTCGACGGTTCATCGAGCACGTAGACCACGCCGAACAGGCTCGATCGCACTTGCGTGGCCAGGCGCAGGCGCTGCAACTCGCCCGGCGACAGGGTCGGCGTGCTGCGTTCGAGCGCCAGGTAGCCCAGGCCCAGCGCCAGCAGCACCTCCAGGCGCGCGGCCAGGTCGGCGGCGATGCGGCGGCGTACGATCAGCTGCTCGTTGTGCAGGTGACGCTTGTCCTCATCCTTGTCCTTGCCCTGCGCATAGGGCAGGAGCAGTTCGGCCAGCCGCGCCAGCGGCAGGCGCGAGATCTCGGCGATGTCGTGGCCGGCAAAGGTGACCGACAGCGACTCGCGCCGCAGGCGCTTGCCTTCGCATTCCGGGCAGGCGCTGCTGACCATATAGCGCGCCACGCGCTTCTTCATCGAGGCGCTTTCGGTATTGGCGAAGGTCTGCATCACGTAGCGCCGCACGCCGGTGAAGGTACCTTGATAGCTGGGCGTTTCCTTGCGCTTGAGGGCCGCTTTCGTTTCCTTGGGTGTGAAGCCGGCATACACCGGCACCGTCGGGCTCTCGTCCGTGTACAGGATCCAGTCACGGTCCTTCTTGGGCAGCTCGCGCCACGGAGTGTCGACATCGTAGCCGAGGGTGACCAGGATGTCGCGCAGATTCTGGCCGTGCCAAGCTGGCGGCCAGGCGGCGATCGCCCGCTCGCGGATTGTGAGGCTGTCGTCCGGCACCATCGAGTGTTCAGTCACATCGTAGATGCGGCCCAGGCCCGAGCAGCGCGGGCAGGCGCCTTGCGGGGTGTTGGGCGAGAACGATTCGGCATACAGCAGCTCCTGCCCTTTCGGATAATCGCCGGCGCGCGAGTACAGCATGCGCAGGGAATTGCTCAGGGTGCTGACGCTGCCGACCGAGGAGCGCGCGGTCGGCGTGCCGCGCTGCTGCTGCAGGGCGACGGCGGGCGGCAAGCCTTCGATCTCGTCGACCTCGGGCACCGGCATCTGGTGGAACAGGCGGCGCGCATAGGGCGAGACCGATTCCAGGTAGCGCCGCTGGGCTTCGGCGTACAGGGTGCCGAAGGCCAACGAGGATTTACCCGAGCCGGAGACGCCGGTGAACACCACCAGCTGCCCGCGCGGGATGTCGAGGTCGACGTTTTTCAGATTGTGTTCGCGCGCGCCGCGCACGTGGACGTAACCGTCTTCGGCCATGTTTTTGGCCCTGTCTTTGGCCATGCTTTTCTTGTTGGAAGTTTTGCTGGGCATCTGCCCTCCGGCATTATCGAGAATGCCTCATTGGACGCTTGCGGGCACCAGACGTCGGTGCGCTTGCCAACAGTGCAGTCAAGCCAGGGTTTCCAGGCGCGCACACACCCCATCGACGCCGCCCTGCCCGGCGAACCGCGCGGCAAGCCCGGCGCTACGCGCCGCGACCTGCGTGTTTCCGACCACCTCTTGCAAGGCCGTCGTCATGCGCGCCGGCGTGACGCGCGCCGCATGCAGGCTGGCGCCGGCCCCCATCGCCACCACCCGCGCCGCGTTGTCGAACTGGTCGTGCGCCAGCGGCACCACCAGTTGCGGCGTGCCGGCCCGCAGGGCTTCGGCCGTGGTGCCGATGCCGCCGTGATGGACCAGGGCCGCGACGTGGGGCAGCAAGGCCTTCAGCGGGACGTATTCCTGCCAGCAAATGTTTGGGGCCAGTGTGGCCGGCAACTGTTCGAGGTGCGGCGTCAGGAACACCGCGCGCAGGCCGAGTTCAGTCACCGCCTGCGACGCCGCCTCGAAATAGGCACGTGCCTGGCGGTTGCCAGTGCCGGGCGTGAACACGACCGGCGCCGCGCCGCCATCGAGAAAGGCGCGCAGCTCAAAGCTCGGTGCGGCATTCGGATCGGGGTCGTAGAGCGGGAAATCAGCCTGATACAGCGGCCGCGGCCAATCCGGCGGCGGCGCGGCGAACCAGTCGGGGAACAATGCCAGCGACAGGTCGGGAATGGAAGGAATGTAGTCGACCATACTGCCCACCTGCGGCAAGCCGCGCACCACGCGCGCCCTGTTCAGGCCGGGCAAGGCCACCGGATCGACGAAGCGCGCCGCCAATGCGCGCCACAGCCAGCGGCGCGCACCATGCGGCATCCAGGCCGGCACCGGCCAGGGGCCAAGCAGCAGCGGGTCGTGCACGGTCGGCAGATTGGATGGCGCCAGCCAGGCCGCCGCGATCTTCAGGCCGGGACAGGCGTGGCGGCACAGGTCGGCCTCGGGCAGCGCCAGCGGATGGACCAGCAGCACGCGCCGCTCGTTCGGCTGTTTGCGGGCGAGCGCTTCGACCACCCGCGGCAGCTGCGCCATCGCCGGCCGCGTCGCGTCCCACACCACGGCCAGGCCGCGGGTGGCATGCCACAGATCGGGATGGTCGAGCACAGCCATATCGGCCGGCAAGCCATGGAAGGCCAGTCCGGCCGCCTCGACGTATTGCGCATGCTGTTCCGGGCCGAGAAAATCGACCCGGTTGCCGCGCTCACGCAGTGCACGGCCGATCCATAGGAAGGGAAACAGGTCGCCGGCCGAGCCGATCGTCGCCAGGATGAAATGCACCCGCCTGCCTCCCCTTTCTCAATTAGAAGGACAGTGTACCTTCGATCGAATCGTCAAGCGTTTTGCCGATCACAGCGCCGACCGCGACCTTGACGCCGGCCACCGCATCGCCGTGCTTGTTGTCCCAGTAATAGCCGGTCTTGGGCGTGATCTTGATGACGGTGATGCGCGGATCGTCCTCACCCCCGGTGAACCAGGTCTTGAGCATCGAGTTCCACAACTGCTTGATGCGCCCCTTGTCTTGCGAGACCTCGGCGTGGCCGTCCAGCTCCAGGAAGCCGGAATGCTTACCCGACTGGAAAAACAGCTTGACGGTTGGATTGGCCTGCAATTCCTGGTTCTTGTGGCTGTCGATGCTGCTCAAGAACCAGATGGCGCCGGCATCGTCGGTCTCGCGCACGCTCATCGGGCGCACGCCACGGCTCGGGCCTTGACCGTCGCCGGTGCAGAAGAAGCACGAGTCGGCGTCGTCGATCATGTCCTTGATGCGCTCGATGGCATCGACGCCGGCCAGGTCGCGGCGGTTTTCTTCGGCTTGGTTGCGGTTGATGGAATCCATAGTCTTCTCCTCTGAGGATGGCCATGTGGCCGATGAGAAGACTGTAATCGGATCGCTACCGCCGGTATGTGGGGGGCCGAACGCTGGGCAATCGAATTGCCCGGCGCCCGGTTCAACACAGGTTCACAGGAGATTTACAGGAAGCGGTCCAGAATCTTGCGGCTGTGCTTGTCTATCTTGAACATATCGCGCACCAGGAAGTTGATGCCGTGGTTGTCCGCGATCAGCAGCGATGCTTCGCCGATGCGACGGATGTCTTCATCCACCTTGAGCACGAAGGCGGTGTCGCCTCGGTCGGTCTGCACGGTCCAGGTGCAGGGCGTGGCAAAGCTCGACACGTCCAGGATGGCCAGGATTTCGGGAATAAACTCGCGGCCCTCGATTTCCTCGCGGATCAGGGTGCGGATGGTGTCCGGCATATCGGCCAGGTCGTCGATCCAGGCAACCTCCTTGCCGCCTTCCCGCACCAGTGAAATGCCCTTGGTCGGCGCCTGGATCGGGAAGGCACGCACCGGCGTCACGCCGACCCATTCCTCGCCGTTTTCCAGGGTAATAATAAGTTTGCCAAAGCTGTCGCGGCGCAGCTGGAAGGGGATAGTTTGAATGCTCCTCATTTGCGTCATCATGCGTCCTTGTCGTCCAGATCCTGGTCCACGTTGCGCGCCTGCGCTTCGTAGAGTCGGTGGTAAGCGCCTTCGCGCGCCATCAGCTCGTCGTGATTGCCTTCCTCGACCACCACGCCGCGGTCCAGCACCACCAGGCGGTCGGCCCGGTGCAGGGTCGACAGGCGGTGCGCGATGGCGATCGTGGTACGGCCCTGCACCAGATTGTCGAGCGCCTTCTGGATTTCTTTTTCGGTTTCCGAGTCCACCGACGAGGTCGCTTCGTCCAGGATCAGGATCGGCGGATCGATCAACAAGGCGCGCGCGATCGAGATGCGCTGGCGCTCGCCGCCCGACAGGCCCTGGCCGCGCTCGCCGACCATCGAATCGTAGCCCTGCGGCAGGCGCAGGATGAATTCGTGGGCATGGGCGGCGCGCGCCGAAGCGATGATCTCTTCGCGCGTGGCGTTCGGCTTGCCGTAGGCGATGTTGTCGGCAATGGTGCCGAAGAACAGGAAAGGCTCCTGCAGCACCAGGCCGATATTACGGCGGTAGTCGGCCACGGCAAACGAGCGGATATCCTGGCCGTCGAGCAGGATCGCGCCTTCGGCCACGTCGTAGAAGCGGCAGATCAGGTTGACCAGCGTGCTCTTGCCCGAACCGCTGTGGCCGACCAGGCCGACCATCTCGCCGGCCTTGATCTTGAGCGAAATGCCACGGTTGACAGCGCGATTGCCGTAACGAAAACCAACCTCGCGCAGCTCGATATTGCCCTCGATCTTGTCGACTTTCACCGGATTGACCGGGTCCGGCACGCTCGAGACGTGGTCGAGGATGTCAAAGATGCGCTTGGCGGCCGAAGCCGATTTTTGCGTCACCGACACGATGCGGCTCATCGAATCCAGGCGCACATAGAAGCGGCCGCTATAGGCGATGAAGGCCGACAAGGTACCGACCGTGATGTCGCCGCGCGAGACCTGCCAGATGCCGAAGCACCAGATCACGAGCAGGCCCAGTTCGGTCAGGAACGACACCGTGGGCGAGAACAGCGACCACACCCGGTTCAGCTTGTCGTTGACGGCAAGGTTGTGCTTGTTGGCTTCGCGGAAGCGGGCCGCCTCGCGCTTTTCCTGGGCAAAGGCCTTGACCACCCGGATGCCGGGAATGGTGTCAGCCAGCACATTGGTCACCTCGCCCCAGACGCGGTCGATTTTTTCGAAGCCGGTGCGCAGCTTGTCGCGCACGATGTGGATCATCCAGGCAATGAACGGCAGCGGCAGCAGGGTCACCACCGCCAGCCAGGGATTAATCGTGAACAAGATAATGCCCGTCATCACGATCATCAGCACGTCCGACAGGAAGTCGAGCAGGTGCAGCGACAGGAAGACGCAAATCCGGTCCGAACCGCTGCCGATCCGCGCCATCAGGTCGCCGGTGCGCTTGCCGCCGAAGAATTCCAGCGACAGCCGCATCAGGTGTTCATAGGTGGTCGAGCGCAGGTCGGCGCCGATGCGCTCGGAGGCCAGCGCCAGCACATAGGTCTTGGCCCAGCCGAGCAGCCAGGCCAGCAGCGCGGCCGCGAACAGGCCGCCCATATACATATAGACCAGATTGGTATCGATTTGCTGCCCGTTCTGGTACGGAATCAGCACATTGTCCAGCAGCGGCATCGTCAGGTACGGCGGAATCATGTGCGCGCCGGTCGAGCCCAGCATCAGCAAGAATCCCAGCAACAATTGCCCTTTATAGGGCTGGGCGAAGCGCCACAGGCGGAACAGGGTCCAGGTCGACGGCGGCGTATGCAGCACTTTCTCGCAAATCGGGCAATCTTCCTGGTCCGGTTCGAGCGGCGCCTTGCAACTTGGACAAGTGTGCTGGTCCGGCGCTTGTACGGGGACTCCCGTGGCCACGCTCTGGACCTGGTCGCGGAAATTGTCGGCGACGCGGATCGCGTGCAGGTTCTGGCCCAGAGTAAAGCGCCAGGCGGACAGCAGCCCGCCATCGTCGATCAGCTCCAGGTGGCCGACGCCGGCGTGGTCATGGTGGCGCAGTTCAGTGCCGGCGCGGTGCGACCAGTCGCGCCAGTCGGTCTCGCCCGGTGCGCGCGCCAGCAGGCGGCGATTCGTCACCAGCACCAGGCCTTTTGAAAAATGTAATTTCGCGTCGAGGTCAACCTCCACGCTGCTTAAAACGTTTTCCCCTGGTGCAAGCTGTTTCGCGACGTCACTTTGCCACCGTTCAGGTACGGAACTGGCGGCTAACGCAAGCGACGATGGAATAGCAGGTTGTTGAGTTGTCATGTATTGCGCCCGATAACAGGCTTTTGTTCTCTAAGGGTGGACATGGCGCCGGTTCGGCGATGCACAAGGATCGTCGTTACGCCGTTGCGTGAAACGCTCCACAGAGCGCTAGAACGTTTGTGCGTATCGTTTGGATGACACGAGAAACGTGTTAGTAGGAATGTTGCGGCGCAGCAGGCCGGCAAGTGTACATGAGTCGATCGGTACGCGGCCGCTTTCGGCACCGTTTTGGAAGTCAGGCAGACAAGGACAAGTCGCCAGCGCAAGAGAGGCGATCGGCGACAAAAGTGATTACATGACCAAGAAGAATGACATCAAATTCCTGCGCATCAGCTATCTGCGCGGACCGAATATCTGGACCTACCGTCCGGTCCTTGAGGCCTGGCTCGACATCGGCGAGCTGGAAGACTATCCTTCGAACCTTCTTCCCGGCTTCACCGAGCGCCTGACCGCCTGGCTGCCCGGACTGGTCGAGCACCACTGCGGCGTCGGCTACCGCGGCGGCTTCCTGGAGCGCCTGGTTGATGGCACCTGGGCCGGCCACATCCTCGAACACATCGTGCTCGAGGTGCAGAACCTGGCCGGCATGAAGACCGGCTTCGGCAAGACCCGCTCGACCGGAGAACACGCCATCTACAAGATGGCCTTCCGCACCCGCGATGAAACCGTCGGCCGCGCCGCGCTCGACGTCGCCCACCGCCTGATGATGGCCGCGATCAACGACGGGCCGTTCGACCTTTCCAGCGAAGTCGCGCGCCTGACCGATATGGTCGACCGCCACTGCCTGGGCCCGTCCACCGCCCACATCGTGGACGCCGCCACCGATCGCCGCATCCCGTCGATCCGCCTGACCGACGGCAACCTGGTGCAGCTCGGCTACGGCGCCTTTCAACGCCGCATCTGGACCGCCGAGACCGACCGCACCAGCGCGATCGCCGAAGGCATCGCCAGCGACAAGGACATGACCAAGTCGCTGCTCTCCTCGTGCGGCGTGCCGGTGCCGGAAGGTGCGATCGCGCGCAGCCAAGAGGACGCATGGGAAGAAGCCCAGGACATCGGCCTGCCGGTGGTCGTGAAACCGATCGACGCCAACCACGGCCGCGGCGTGTCGCTCAACCTGCTGACCGAGCTTGAGGTCAAGGCCGCCTACACGATCGCTTCGGTGGAGGGTGAGAGCAGATCGGTGCTGGTCGAACGCTTCATCACCGGCAACGAACACCGCCTGCTGGTGGTCGGCCGCAAGGTGGTGGCTGCCGCGCGCGGCGAGTCGGTCTGGGTGACGGGCGACGGCCGCCAGAACGTGGCCGAGCTGTGCGAAACCCAGATCAACGTCGACCCGCGCCGCGGCGAGAGCGAGGAATTCCCCTTAAGCCCCGTCAAGCCGCGCGAGAGCGAAGAAAACCAGCTGCAGCTGCAGCGCCAGGGCCTGAGCCCCGACTCGGTCCCGCCTGAAGGCCAGAAAGTGCTGATCCAGGTGAACGGCAACGTCGCCGACGACGTGACCGACCTGGTGCACCCCGACGTCGCCCACGCCGCCGCCCTGGCCGCGCGCATCGTCGGCCTGGACATCGCCGGCATCGACCTGGTGTGCGAAGACATCTCGCGTCCCCTCCAAGAGCAGCGCGGCGCCATCATCGAAGTCAATGCCAGCCCGGGCCTGCTGGCCCACATGAAGCCGGCCAGCGGCACAGCGCGCAACGTCGGCAAGGACATCGTCGACCACCTGTTCGCAGAGGGCGAAACGGCGCGCATCCCGGTGGTCGGCGTGACCGGTTCGAAGGGCTGTAGCCTGATCACGCGCCTGGTCGGCTGCCTGGTCAACATCACGGGCAAGGAAGTCGGCGTCGCCAACGGCGAAGGCCTGTACCTGAACGCGCGCGCAATCTCCAATCGCGATTCGACCGGCGTCGATGCGGCCCAGCGCATCCTGATCAACCGCAACGTGGAAACCGCCGTGTTCGAATCGAACGCGCGCTCGATCCTGCAGGACGGCCTGCCCTACGACCGCTGCGCGGTGGGCGTGGTGACCGACATGAACGGCATCGAGGACGTGGCCGAATTCCATGTGCGCGATGCCGATGCGATGCGCACCGTGATCCGCAGCCAGGTCGACGTGATCCTGCCGGACGGCGTGGCGGTGCTGAACGCGGCAGACGAACAGGTGGCCGGCCTGGCCGAGCTGTGCGACGGCAGCGTGATCTATTACGCGGCCGACGAAACCAACCCTGTCCTGGCCGCGCACCGCCAGGACGGCGAACGCGTGGTGTTCGCACGCGACGGCCGCATCGTGCTGGCCGCGGGCGAACAAGAGACGCTGCTGATCGCGCTGGCGGCGATGAAGCCGTCGACCGTGAAGTACCCGGAGAACGTGCTGGCCGCAGTGGCCGCCGCGTGGGCCCTCGGCGTGCCGAGCGACCTGCTGTGCGGTGGCCTGCGCGCCTTCGACGCGACGCCGAAGAAGTAATCCATTAATAAAGGAAGACGGTTTATGGAAGTATCTCGCGTACGGGCCCTGCGTGGCCCAAATCTCTGGAGCCATCACACTTCGGTCGAGGCCATCGTGGCGTGCACGCCGGAAGAAGAATCGATCGCCACCTTGAATGGTTTCGAATCGCGCCTGCGCGTGCGCTTCCCGCAGATGGGCGCCCTGCAACCCTTCGGCCACGACGACACGGTACCGCTGTCGCACGTGCTGGAACTGGTGGCGCTGACCCTGCAGGCCGAAGCCGGCTGCCCGGTGACCTTCAGCCGCACCACCGCCACCCTGGAAACCGGCATCTACCAGGTGGTGGTCGAGTACAGCGAAGAAGACGTCGGCCGCCTGGCTTTGGCCCTGGCGCAGCAGCTGATCGGGTCGGCCCGCGCCGACACCCCGTTCGACCTGGCCGCCGCGCTCAAGCAATTGCGCGATCTGGACGAAGACGTGCGCCTGGGCCCATCGACCGGCTCGATCGTGCAGGCCGCCGTGGCCCGCAACATCCCGTTCCGCCGCATGACCGAAGGCAGCATGGTGATGTTCGGCTGGGGCAGCCGCCAGCGCCGCATCCAGGCCGCCGAGATCGACGCCACCGGCGCCATCGCCGAATCGATCGCCCAGGACAAGGAACTGACCAAGAAGCTGCTGGACGCGGCCGGCGTGCCGGTGCCGCAAGGCCGCGGCGTGATCGACCCTGACGACGCCTGGGCCGCGGCCCTGGAAATCGGCCTGCCGGTCGTGATCAAGCCGAAGGACGGCAACCAGGGCAAGGGCGTGACGGTCAATGTCACCACCCGCGAACAGCTAGACGCCGGTTTCAAGGCAGCCAGCGAGTTCCGCGACGACATCCTGGTCGAGCGCTACCTGCCGGGCCACGACTACCGCCTGCTGGTGGTCGGCGACAAGATGGTCGCCGCCGCACGCCGTGAACCGCCGCAGGTGATCGGCGACGGCAAGCACACCGTGCGCGAACTGGTCGACGCGGTCAACCGCGACCCGCGCCGCGGCGACGGCCATGCGACCTCGCTGACCAAGATCCGCTTCGACGACATCGCCCTGGGCACCCTGGTGCAGCAAGGGATGAATGCCGACTCGGTCCCGGCCCTGGGCCAGCGCGTGGTCCTGCGCAACAACGCCAACCTGTCGACCGGCGGCACCGCCACCGACGTGACCGACGACGTCCATCCTGAAGTGGCCGAGCGCGCGATCGCCGCCGCCCACATGATCGGCCTGGACATCTGCGGCGTCGACCTGGTGGCCGACAGCATACTGAAACCGATCGAAGACGTGAGCGGCGGCATCGTCGAAGTCAATGCCGCGCCGGGCCTGCGCATGCACCTGGCGCCATCGTTCGGCAAGCCGCGCGCGATCGGCGAAGCAATCATGGACACCCTGTTCAAGGAGGGCGACGACGGCCGCATCCCGGTGGTGGCCGTGACCGGCACCAATGGCAAGACCACCACCGTGCGCCTGATCGCGCACCTGCTCACTGCCTCGGGCCTGCGCACCGGCATGACCAATACCGACGGCGTCTACATCGAAGGCCGCCGCATCGACAGCGGCGACTGCAGCGGTCCGCGCAGCGCGCGCAACGTGCTGCTGCACCCGGACGTCGACGCCGCCGTGTTCGAGACGGCGCGCGGCGGCCTGCTGCGCGAAGGCCTGGCCTACGACAAATGCCAGGTCGCAGTGGTGACCAATATCGGTTCGGGCGACCACCTGGGCCTGAACTACATCACCACGCTGGAAGACCTGGCCGTGCTGAAACGCGTGATCGTGCAGAACGTGGCCGTGGGCGGCATGGCGGTGCTTAACGCCGCCGACCCGACCGTGGCGGCGATGGCCGAGAAGACCCGCGGCGAAGTCACCTTCTTCGCCCAGGACGTCGGCAATCCGATCATGGCGATGCACCGCGCCCAGGGCCGCCGCGTCGTCTTCGTCGATGAGGGTTATCTGGTGGCGGCGCAGGGCCAATTCGTCGAACGCATCGATTTGAAGGAAGTGCCGATCACCCGTGGCGGCGTGGTGGGCTTCCAGGTCGAGAACGTGATGGCGTCGGTGGCCGCCGCCTGGGGCGTAGGCACGTCGTGGGAAGCGATCCGCCTGGGCCTGAAGACCTTCGTGGGCGAGAGCGACAACGCGCCGGGCCGCTTCAATGTGTTCGACTACCGCGGCGCGACCGTGATCGCCGACTATGGCCACAATCCGGACGCGATCGCCGCGCTGGTCAATGCAGTGGAAGGCATGCCGGCCAAGCGCCGCTCGGTGGTGATCAGCGGCGCCGGCGACCGCCGCGACCAGGACATCCGCCAGCAGACCGAAATCCTCGGCAAGTCCTTCGACGACGTGCTGCTGTACCAGGACCAGTGCCAGCGCGGCCGCGCCGACGGCGAGGTGATTGCGCTGCTGCGCGCGGGCCTGGCGGGCGCCACCCGCACCGGGCACGTGGAAGAGATCGATGGCGAGTTCGTCGCCATCGACCGCGCGCTCGACCGCCTGGACGAGGGCGACCTGTGCCTGGTGCTGATCGACCAGGTCGACGCCGCGCTGGCGCACATCACGCGGCGCGTGACCCAGGCTAAGGCGGCCTGAGTCGTAGCCGGCAAAAAGGGCAGTGGCGATTCTGCGGAATCGTCACCCCGAGTTCCTCTTCGATGGCCTCGCGCGACAGGCCATGCGCCAGGACGAAGACGCTGACGCCGTTCCCGCAAGCGGCGGTCAGCGCCTCCACACCAAGCGCGTCCATCCAACCGTAGAATTCATCGCCCTCATGCAGCGGCTGGACATCCAGCTGCTCGGCCAGCACATGGCTGCCATCGGCCAGGCGCAGGCCGAATCGTCCCGTCGACGCGTCGGCGAGTACGACGATACCCTGCTGTCGCATTGCTTTCCTTTGTGTGGCATGGCAGCGCGCCACGCGCTCGTGGCGCGCTGCCGCTGATCAGGCCTGATTCTTGGCGCGGGGGGCGCTGAGCAGTTGGGTTTCCCATGACAGGGCCACCGAGGCGGCGCCGCCGTTTTCGTAGATGATGTTGGTTACGCCCTCGAGCGTGCTCTCGCGCGCATAGTCGCGCTGCCACTCGGACACGATGGCAAACCAGGTGATCGGCGTGCAGCCGGCTGCAACCATGCGGCGCACAGCCATGTCGTGCGCTTCCTCGCTCACGCCGCCGGATGCGTCGGTGACGACGAAGACATCGTAGTCTTCGCCTGCGGCCTGGATCGCCGGCATCGCCAGGCAGATCTCGGTGTACAGACCGGCAAGCACCAGCTGCTTGCGGCCGCTCTTTTTCACGATGTCGGTGACCTTGGTGTCTTCCCAGGTGTTGATGAAGGTGCGGTCGATCGGCTTTTGTTCAGGGAAGACTGCCTGCAGTTCCTTGATGAGATAACCGCCGCGTTCTTCCAGCACGGTGGTCAGGATCGTCGGCACATTGAAGACTTTTGCCGCCTTGGCCAGGCCAACCACGTTATTGATGATCATGGTCGGCTCATGGCTTTTCAGGCATGCGAACTGGAATGGCTGGTGGTCGATGAGAACGACGATGCTGTCTTCTGGACGCAGAAGCGCCTTGAGTCCATTCTTGCTCATTTTGTCTATCCTTAAATTGGCCAAGCACCGGGGCGTGCTTGGGAAGCAATAAGGTAGCAATGCGACGATCTAGCGGCAATGACGGTTCCTGCGGTTAGTTGACGGATCTTGCTGCGTCAGGATCCGAGGTGGGAATGTTATCCTGCGCCGATGAGCACTGCGCCCCTGTCTTCCCTATCTCCGCTTCCTCCTTTTGGCGGAGCCATGCTGCTGCGGGCGCTGCTCAAGCGTCCGGCGCGCCCGTCGACCGGCCAGGCCGGCGCCACCTGGCGCCTCGACCGGATCGACTCCGGTCACCTGCGCCGCTATAACGCCGCGTTTGGGTTCAAGGGCGATGCCGTTCCGCTCACCTTCCTGTACCTGCTGGCGCAGCGCGCGCAGCTGGCGACCATGCTGGCCTGCCCGATCCCGTTTCGCATTCCAGGCCTGATCCATGTCGAGAACCGGCTGGCGATGCACGGCCCGGTCGTGCCTGACGCGCCATTGGCTGTGACGACCGCCTTGCAACTGCCGCCCCCGGCCCCGAACGGCGCCTTGCACGCCGTGCTGGAGACGCGCGCCTTCGACGGCGAACGGCTGGCATTTTCCTGCGACAGCACTTATCTGATCAGGCGCGGCAGCCGCTCGGGCCGCGATGCGCCGCCGCCTGCGGCGCCGCATGGCAACGCACTTGGAGGGTGGACGGTCGCGCATGACGCCGGGCGGCGCTATGCGGCCTTGTCGGGCGACTGGAATCCGATCCACCTATGGCCATGGTCGGCGCGCCTGATGGGCATGCGCGCACCGATCATCCACGGGGCGCATACGCTGGCGAAAGCCTGTTCGCTGCTGCAAACGGCATCCGGCCGGGAGATCACATCGGTCTGGTGCCGCTTCCGCCAGCCGGTCCCCCTGGGTGCGAGCGTTGCGCTGTTCCAGAGCGATACCGAAGGCGGGTTCGCGGCCGTATGCGGCGACCGCATCGTCATCGAGGGACGCTGCGTTGTCCTTCCCGATGGTCGAACATCGCCACGCCTCCAGCCGTCGTGACCGGCACCTCATCCTGCAACACGTCCCAGTGTTCGGCCAGCCTGCCATCCTCGATACGGAACAGGTCGACCACCACTTGTGGCGCCTCGGCCCAGCCCCGGATGCGTCCGTGAATGGCAACCAGGTCGCCCTCGGCGACCATCATGCCCGGCTCGTAGTGAACGTCTTTCGACATGCCGGCCACCAGCGCCCGCAGGGCGTCACGCCCTTGCGGGATGTCGGGATTGTGCTGGATGTAGTCCGCGGAATAGAGGCGGTTGACCGCCGATGCGTCGTGCGCCTGGAACAGCGAGGTCATCGCCTCGAGCACCAGCGCCTTGTTGCGCCGCGGCCGCTCGTCCGATGCCTGTAGCGCAGGCCGCGTGACGGTGATGGCGCCTTCCATGCGCAGGAATCTGCCGCCGGGAAGCGTCGCGTACGAGTGGATCACGCCACAGTCGTAGTCCTGGACATTGACGACGCTGGCGCCGTCACTTTCTTGCCAGCTCACTGCAAACATGCCGTTGCCCAGCGGGGCGACCTGGATGGCGACGATCTCGGATCGGGCAAACGGCCCGTCCTTGATCTCGAACTTCAGCTGTGTCGACGACAGCAGCGTCAGCCTGACCTGGAATTCGGGATAGGCGACATCCATCTCGAGGCCAATGGGGAAGTGGTCGATCGACACAGCGGCACCTTTCATAAAGGCGGTGCACGATCGACGGCGGCGCCATTGGCCGCCACCGGCGGCGGCGGTGCATCCGGCAGCGGAGTGAACTCCTTGTCGTCCGCATCCGGCAGCTTCATCCTGCCCGCCTGCCAGTCGGCCGCCGCCTGCGCCAGGCGATCCCTGGAAGACGAGACGAAGTTCCAGTACAGGTGGCGCTCGCCGACCGGCTCCCCGCCCAGCACCATCACGGTCGCGTGCTCCAGCGCCTTGACGCGCGATGCGGCAGCCCCCAGCACCAGCATGCGGCCGCTCTCGTGGCGCATGCCGTCCATTTCCACCGCGCCGGTGGCGATGTACAGGGCGCGCTCCTTGTAGCCGCCGGGGATCTCGGCGGTCGATCCCGGCTGCATATCGAGATGGGCGTAGAACAGCGGCGAACAGGTTTTCGCGGCGGCGGAGAGGCCATAGGCGCTGCCGGCGATGAGCTGGCCGGTGACGCCGCCATCCTTCCACTGCGGCAGGTCGGCGCCGGAATGGTGCGAGAACGACGGCGCGATTTCTTCCATCCCGTTCGGCAGCGCAACCCAGGCCTGGATGCCGTGCAGGTGGTCGCCGTGCGCCCGCGCGTGCTCGAAGCGCTCGCTGTGCGTGATGCCGCTGCCCGCGGTCATCCAGTTGACTTCGTGCGGATGGATCTCCTGTTCGACGCCCACGCTGTCGCGGTGCATGATGCGGCCTGAGAACAGATAGGTCACCGTCGACAGGCCGATATGGGGATGCGCGCGCACGTCGGCGCTGCGGTCGAGGCCCGGCGCCAGGTCGAGCGGCCCGATATGGTCGAAGAAGATGAACGGTCCGACCATGCGCTGCTTGGCGAACGGCAGCACGCGGCCGACTTCGAAACTGCCGCCCAGGCTGCGGCGGCGCTGCTCGATGATCATGTCAATCATGGTTCTCGTTACTCCATTAGTGAAATTGAGGGAAAGGCCTAGGCGCGGGGCCAGGCGCTGGCGATCGGCGGCTTGGTGTCGAAATACGCCACCAGCAGATCGGTCAGGATGCGGATCTTGCGCGCCGGATGCTGGCCCGGCGGGCGCACGACGTAGGCGCCGGCCGGCGGTGGCGGATAGCGCGTCATGACCGGAACGAGCGCGCCGGCATCCAGGTACTCATGCATCAGGCCATAGGGCAAATAGGCGACGCCCACCCCCGCCAGCGCGGCCGCGACCAGCGCGGTGCCGTTGTCGGCCTTGAAGCGTCCCTGGGGCCGCACCGACACGATCTTTTCGCCATCCAGGAACTGCCAGGCCTCGGTGCCCTGCATCAGGGCCTGGTGCGACAACAGCTGGTCCGGGGTCTCGGGCGCTCCGTGGGCTGCGATGTAGGCGGGACTCGCAACGGTGACCCCATAGATCGGCCCGATCCGCCGCGCCACCAGGTTGGAATCCTGCAGGTAGCCGAGCCGTATCGCGCAGTCGTAACCGTCCGCGATGAGGTCCACATTGTGGTCGCTGTAGCAGGTGTGGATCTGCAGCCGCGGGTGAAGCCGCGCCATTTCCGCCAGCACCGGCGCGAAGTGGGTCGGTCCGAACGACAGCGGCGCGGCGATGCGCAGGCGGCCGCGCAGTTCGCCGGCGGGCAGGATCGTCTCGCGCGCCAGGGCGATCTCGGCGCAGACCCTGGCCGCATAGTCGCGAAAGGTGGTGCCGGCTTCGGTGAGCGCCGCGCCGCGGGTGGTGCGCGACAGCAGCTGGATGCCCAGCTCCTCCTCGAGCCGGGCCAGGCGCCGGCTGACGATCGACTTGGACACCCCAAGCCGGAGCGCGGCCGCCGAAATGCCGCCGGCATCGGCGACTTCCACGAATGTCTGCAACTCTTCGATATCCACTACGATGCTCCCGGTTGTGCCACACGGCGTCGCTGCATGATACTGCCGTCAGCGGCTAGGTGGCCGGCTTGCCCAGCGGCTGCGGCATGACGGGCAGGTGCAGGTGATCGCGGCCCGACAGCTCGTCGCCATGGATTTGTTCGGCCAGCCGCTCGGCATCGCGCCGGCGGATGTCGGCCGCGGCTTCCTGGACGTCGGCCTCGGCCACGCCCAGCGCGCGCAGGCCTTCGGCGCCCATCAGGTAGGCCGATTCGACGGTCTCGCGCACCTGATAATCCACGCCGGCGCGGATCAGGGTGATGGCGTGGCCGCGATCGTAGCTGCGCACCAGCAGCCGGGCCTGCGGAAATTCGCGCCTGGCCAAGGCCACGATGTCGTTCGCGGCCTTGGGCTCGTCGACGCACACCATGATCGCGTCGGCTTGCCCGGCGCCGGAATGGCGCAGGGTGTCCATCCTGGTGCCTTCGCCGAAGAACACCTTGAAGCCGAAGCGCTGCGCATCGCGGATGCGGTCGGGATCCTTGTCGATCACCGCCAGCTTGACGCCGCTGGACAGCAGCACTTGGGAAGCGATCTGGCCGAAACGGCCGAAGCCGATGACGAGCACCCGCCCCTTCAGGTCGCGCGCATGCTCGACGCCGTCCATCGATTTCTCATGCCGCAAGAGGCGGTCGGTCACGAGCGTCAGCAGGGGCGAGAGCGCCATCGAGAGGATCACGACGGTGGCGAACAAGGCATTTTCGCGCTCGTCGAGCACGCCCGCCGAGAGGGCTGCGGCATACAGCACGAAGGCGAATTCTCCACCCTGCAGGAACATCGAGGTGCGGTGCAGGGCCTGGTGGTTACTGGCGCCGAACAGGCGCGCGACCACGTGAACGACGATGCCCTTCGCGACCATGAAGCAGAACAGCATGGCCAGCAGCAGCCGCCATTCGGCCGCGACGATGGCCAGGTCGAGCGACATGCCCACCGCCAGGAAGAACAGCCCCATGAGCAGGCCGCGGAACGGCTCGATATCGCTTTCGATCTGGTGCCGGTAGCTTGAACTGGACAGCATCACGCCGGCCAGGAAGGCGCCCATCGCCATCGACAGGCCGGCCAATTCCATCAGCAGCGCCGCGCACAGGACCACCAGCAGGGCGCCCGCGGTCAGGACTTCGCGCGTGCGCGACCTGGCCAGCAAGGCGAAGAACGGGTCAAGTCCCCAGCGCGCCACGCCCAGCAGCACCGCCAGCGCGCCGATGGCCAGCAGCAGGTCGGACCATCCCTGCCCATGCTGTCCTTGCAGCGGCGGCGCCAGGAAGGCGACCACCGCCAGCAGCGGCACGATCATCAAGTCCTCGAACAACAGGATGGCGACCGACTTCTGCCCCTGCTCGCTGGCGATCTCGCCCCGGTCCTGCAGCGCCGTCATGATGACGGCGGTCGAGGACAGGACGAAGCCCGCGCCGGCGACGAAGGCGGCCGGCCCGGACAGGCCGAACATCGCATAGCCGGTCAGCGCCAGCGCGGCGGTCGCGGCGGACACCTGGGCCAGGCCCAGGCCGAAGATCTGGCCGCGCATCGCCCACAGCTTGTGCGGCCGCAGTTCCAGCCCGATCACGAACAGGAACATCACCACGCCCAGCTCGGAGAAGTGCAGGATCGAGCGCGCATCGGTGACCAGGGCCAGCACCGACGGCCCCACCAGGATGCCCGCGCCAAAATAGCCGAGGACCGCGCCAAGGCCCAGCCGCCGGAACAACGGCACGGCGATCACGGCCGCCCCCATCAGGACGACCACCGGGCCGATCGTCTGCCCCAGGCTTGCTCCAGCCATCAACTCTCCTCGCTTGTCTCACTCATTTGATGCATTCATATGACACTGCGCCAGGCGCAACGGCAGGCGCAGGCGTTCCCGGATGCGCAACACAGCACATCCGGGAACGGCACTAGCGCGCACCACGCGCGGCCAGCAAAATCGTCCTGACGCCCATGCGTTGGAGATAGAACGATACCAATCCGATATAGGCGCGACAATGTTCAATCCTGCTATCGTTGGTTCATTCCTGCTGCGCCGGATCGACGAAGTCAGTGTTAGGAGAACATTATTAGCGCCCCAATGGTCACGCCCCCGCCGCTCCCCCACAACATCATCGGCCTCTCGCAGGCAGGCCGCGCGTGGAGCGGCGTCCAGCTGGTTGTCACCGGCTACGACTGTGACGGCGAAGGCACGAGCGTCCTGCCACATCGCGACCACGCGCGCCTGAGCGTGGTGCTGGAAGAGCACGGGGGCGCATGCGAGCCGCGCTTTCATCCAGATCGTCCATGCCCCGTCGAGCATGTGCCGCGACATATGTATTTCGCGCCGGCCGGCATGGAAATATGGGGTCACTCAAAAAACGCGCGACGCGTCGTCGACGCCGTGCTCGTGTTCGACCTCGACGTCTTGAGCGAACGCCTTGCAACGACATTGGACGCGGGCCGGACCAGCGTCCCGAGGCTGCGCTTCGCCAATGACCGGATCTGGAACCTGGTCAAGCTGCTTTCCGAGGCAGTCCATAACCCCGACCCGTCCATGCACCTGTATGGCGACGGCATTATTACCGCTGTGTCGTCGCAGCTGTTCGCAGCGCCGCGCATCACGGAATTCAAGACCGGCGGACTTGCTCCGTGGCAGTTGCGACGGGTGATCGATTACATGGAAGCGAATCTCCCGCACCGTGTCGAGCTGGAAACCCTGGCATTGCTGGTCAACCTGTCGCAAGCACATTTCAGCCGCGCGTTCAAGATCTCGACCGGGCTGGCGCCCTACCAGTGGCAGCTCGCCGCCCGTATCCGGCGCGCGCAGCAGTTGCTGTCCGCTTCCGATGCGAGCCTGGGCGAGGTGGCGCACGCCACTGGCTTTGCGGATCCGGTTCATTTTGGCCGGACGTTCCGAAAAATGATGGGCCTGGCGCCAGGCGCATGGCGGACCCAGCACAAACGATAGCTGCCCGGCACCGCGCGCGTCGAATAAATAAATCAGATTGACTTATCATTGGGCTTGCTTTATAATTCATGCCCACTAGACAATAGTTATTTTTAGCAACACCCCTGCTGCACCTTATTTGCCATCCGTTGGGTGGGAAATAGCTCTTAGGCCTAGCGCCAGCATCCCGTAAACGTTTGACGCAATCCGCGTCAGCACCCGCCCCGCCGGCCAAACGTGCCTGCCCTTTCGGCCGCCTGCACGCTTGCGCGCCAATTGCACTGCCGACGGCTCGGGTCCATCGATTCCCATGAACGCCATTGGCTGCAGGGTTTCATTCCATTCGCCAAATCGAAGGAGAACAACAACGTGGCAAAACAAATCATCATCGACCATGTCTTCAAGGTGTACGGCGACCAGTCCGACGACGCGCTGGCGCTGGTTCGCCAGGGCGCCAACAAGCAAGACATCCTGGCCAAGACCGGCTGCACGATCGGCGTGTTCGACGCCACCTTCACCATCGAAGCGGGCGAGATCTTCGTCATCATGGGCTTGTCCGGCTCGGGCAAGTCGACCCTGGTGCGCATGCTCAACCGCCTGATCGAGCCGACCGACGGTCGCATCCTGGTCGACGGCAACGACATCAACACGCTGCCGGACGCCGAGTTGCGCGCCTTGCGCCGCAAGGACATCAGCATGGTGTTCCAGTCGTTCGCCCTGCTGCCGCATATCACCGTGCTCGACAACACCGCCTTCGGCATGGAGCTGGCCGGCATTCCCAGGGCCGAGCGCCATGAGCAGGCCCGGCAAGCTTTGGCCCAGGTTGGGCTCGCGGGCTATGCCGCCAGCTATCCCGACGAACTGTCCGGCGGCATGCAGCAGCGCGTGGGCCTAGCCAGAGCACTGGCCAGCGATCCATCGATCCTGCTGATGGACGAGGCGTTTTCGGCGCTCGACCCGATCATGCGCACCGAGATGCAATCCGAGCTGCTGCGCCTGCAGCAGATCAAGCGCCGCACCATCGTCTTCATTTCGCACGACCTCGACGAAGCGATGCGCATCGGCGACCGGATCGCCATCATGAAGGATGGCCACGTGGTGCAGGTCGGCACGCCCGAGGAAATCCTGCGCAAGCCCGCCAACGACTACGTGCGCAATTTCGTGCGCGGCGTCGATGCGGCGGCGGTCTTCAAGGCCAGCGACATCGCCCGCAAGAGCCAGATCGTGGTGTCGGAATCGCCGACCCGCGGTTCGCGCGCGGCTCTCTCCATGCTGGAGGAGCAGGACCGGACCTACGCCTACGTCGTCAATCCGCAGCGCGAATTCCTCGGCCTGGTGTCGGTGGACTCCCTGCGCGACGCCCTCGACGGCCATACCGGCCCGCTGGGCCTGGCGCATGCCTTCCTGGCAGACGTACAGACCATCAAGGCGGACGAGCCTGTCGCCGGACTGTTCGGCCAGGTGGCGCAACTGCCGTATGCCGTACCGGTGGTGGGCGATGACGGACGCCTGTGCGGCGCGATCAGCAAGACCACCTTGCTGAAATTCCTCGACCCCGACACGCCTGCCATTCCCGAGGCACAGCATCAGAAAGGACAAGCATGAGCATGACCGAGAACATCACAGCAGTACAACCGGCCGCGGTACAGCCGGCTGCAGGACAGGCTGCGGAAGCGGCCGCCCAGATCAATCCCTGGCTGCCGACGCCGCCGAGCGACACCTCCTGGCTCGACGCGGCAGCGCCGGGCGTCACGCCCGAGCACGCCAGCAGTTTCGACCTGGCGCACCTCCTCGATGGCGCGCTGCCGCTGCAATCCTGGATCAACGACGGGCTGGGCTGGGTTGTGGAGAATTTCCGCCCCTTCTTCCAGGCCGTGCGCGCGCCAATCGACGCGACACTGACCGGCTCCAGCCAGTTGCTGCTGGCCGTGCCATCCCTGGTGCTGATCGCCATCATCGGCCTGCTGGCATGGCAGTTCACCAGCCGTGCGCTGGCCGTCGGCACCGTGCTGGCGCTGGTGGCGGTCGCCATGCTGGGCGTGTGGCCGGAAGCGATGGTCACCCTGTCGCTGGTGCTCACCTCGCTGGTGTTCTGCCTGGTGATCGGTCTACCGCTGGGGATCTTCCTGGCCAGCAGTGACCGTGCGCAAAACATCCTGCGCCCCGTGCTTGACGCGATGCAGACGACGCCCGCCTTCGTCTACCTGGTGCCGGTGGTCATGCTGTTCGGCATCGGCAATGCGCCGGGCGTGATCGTCACCATCATCTTCGCCCTGCCGCCGCTGGTGCGCCTGACCAACCTCGGCATTCGCCAGGTGCGTCCCGACCTGATCGAGGCGGCGCGCGCCTATGGCGCCTCGCCGTGGCAGCTCTTGAGCCGCGTGCAGCTGCCGCTGGCAATGCCGTCGATCATGGCCGGCATCAACCAATCGCTGATGCTGTCGCTGTCGATGGTGGTGATCGCCTCGATGATCGCGGTCGGCGGCCTCGGCCAGATGGTGTTGCGCGGTATTGGCCGCCTGGACATGGGCCTGGCCACCGTGGGCGGTCTCGGCATCGTCCTGCTGGCCATCATGCTGGACCGCCTGACCCAGGCCATGGGGCAACCGCGCCGCGGCGTGCGCCACTGGTACCAGACCGGTCCGGTCGGCTTCGTCCTGCGCCGGGTCGGCGATTCCGCCGGCTCCGACGCGGCCCCGTCCACCAAGCCTGCCACCGCACAATAAGACTAGAAAGGATACCGATGCGTCAAACCGAACACTTCAACGCCACCTATAAAACGCAGCGCGCGTTTCGCTGGATCTCGGCCCTCGTGCTCGCCGGACTCGCCCTCTCCACCGGCATCGCGACGGCGCAAACACCAGGCGCCGACCTGCCCGGCAAGGGCATCAAGGTGCAAGCCCTGCAAAGCTCGCTGGCCGAGGAAACCTTCCAGACCATGCTGGCCAATCGCGCCCTGGAACAGCTGGGCTACGAAACGCAGTCGATCAAGGAAGTCGCCTATCCGACCGCGCACATCGCCGTCGGCAACGGCGACGCGACCTTCCTCGCAGTGCATTGGGACCCTTTGCACCAGGATTATTACGACAACGCAGGCGGTGACGCCAAGCTGCTGCGCACCGGCAGCTACGCCGGTCCTGCCGCCCAGGGCTACCTGATCGACAAGGCCACGGCCCAGAAGCACAACATCACCAATATCGACCAGTTGCGCGACCCGGCCATCGCCAAGCTGTTCGACCATGACGGCGACGGCAAGGCAGACCTGACCGGTTGCGATCCGGGCTGGGGCTGCGAGGCCATGATCGAGCATCATATGGACGGCTACAAACTGCGTCCGACGGTAACGCACGTGCAGGGCAGCTATTCGGCGCTGATCGCCGATACGATTGGCCGCTACAAGCGCGGTGAATCGATCCTGTATTACACATGGACGCCTTACTGGGTGAGCAGCGTGCTGGTGCCGGGCAAGGATGTCGTGTGGCTGCAGGTGCCGCACTCGTCGAACCCGCAAAACGCCAATACCCGCCTGGCCGATGGCAGCGATTACGGGTTTGCCGTCAACACCACGCGCTTCGTCGTGAATCGCGCCTGGGCCGAGAAGAATCCGGCGGCGGTGAAGCTGTTCGAGGTCATGCGCTTGCCGATTGCCGATATCAATGCACAGAACGATCGTGTGCGTGAAGGGCAGAATTCGCAGGCCGAGATCGCGCGCCATACGGCGGGGTGGATCAAGTTCCACCAGGAACTGTTCGATAGCTGGATCACGCAGGCGGAGGCTGCGGCGAAACAGTAATCGTTGAAAAGATGGCCGGCTTATGCCGGCCATTGTCGTTCTAGACCAAAAACTCTTGAGCAACGACGATCTTTGCAGCGGACTGCCGGGTCGATCGGGTTAAAATGTCAAGTCCTGGCCTTTCACGCGCCAAGCCGTACCGATTCAGACGACATGACCACCGCCCCCAAAGAAATCAACGCCGCCGCCATCAAGAACAGCGCGACGGAAAAGCTCACTCCGATGATGCAGCAATATTTAGGCATCAAGGCCGACTACCCCACCATGCTGGTGTTCTACCGCATGGGCGACTTCTACGAGCTGTTCTTCGACGACGCGGAGAAAGCCTCGCGCGTGCTCGGCATCACGCTCACCGCGCGCGGCAAGTCGGGCGACCAGCCGATCAAGATGGCCGGCGTGCCCTTCCACTCGCTGGACGGCTACCTGGCCAAGCTGGTCAAGCTGGGCGAATCCTGCGCCATCTGCGAGCAGATCGGCGACCCGGCCCTGTCGAAGGGTCCGGTCGAACGCAAGGTGGTGCGCGTGGTCACGCCTGGCACCCTCACCGATTCCGACCTGCTGCCCGAAAAGGCCGAACGCCCGCTGCTGGCGCTGTGCCTGATCAATCAACGCAAGACCGTCACCGCCGGCCTTGCCTGGCTGTCGCTCGCCAGCGGCAACCTGCGCCTGATGGAATTCTCGGGCGATGCCCGCGGCGTCGAACAGCGCCTGGCGCACGAACTCGAACGCATCGCGCCGGCCGAGATCCTGCGCGCCGATTGCGCCGACATGTTCGAGAGCGACGGCGTCCACGCGCACACCCAACGTGTGCCCGAATGGCATTTCGACGTCGTCAAGGGCCACGGCGCCCTGCTCGAGCAGCTGGGCGTGACCACCCTCACCGGCTTCGGCGCCGACGGCCTGGGCGCCGCATTCGGTGCGGCCGGCGCGCTGCTGCGCTATGCGCAATCGACCCAAGGCCGCGGCCTGCAGCACGTGCGTGGTCTCGCCTGCGAAACCGAGAACGAATACATCGGCCTGGACGCCGCCACGCGCCGCAACCTGGAACTGACCGAAACCATCCGCGGCCAGGAGTCGCCTACCCTGTTCTCGCTGCTCGACGGCTGCCGCACCGCGATGGGCTCGCGCCTGCTGCGTCACTGGCTGCACCATGCGCGCCGCGACCAGAGCGTCGCGCGCAGCCGCCACCAGTCGATCGAAGCGCTGATCCAGGCCGATGCCAACGACGCGCTGTCGTCGACCCTGGCCCAGGTGCCGGACATCGAACGCATCACCACGCGCATCGCCCTGCTCACCGCGCGGCCACGCGACCTGGCCGCCCTGCGGGATGGACTCAAAGCTTTGCCGGTGGTGCGCGAACAGTTGGCGCGCTGCTTCATCCCGGGCGACACCTGCCTGCTGCGCGAGATCCACGACGATCTCGCCACGCCGGGCGCGTGCGTCGACCTGCTGACGCGCGCCGTGATGGAAGAGCCGGCGGCGATGGTGCGCGATGGCGGCGTGTTCGCGCGCGGCTTCGACGCCGAGCTCGATGAGCTGCGCGCGCTGTCCGAGAACGCCGGCCAGTTCCTGGTCGACCTCGAGACGCGCGAGCGCGCCCGCACCGGCATCGCCAACCTGCGGGTCGAGTACAACAAGGTGCACGGCTTCTACATCGAAGTCACCAACGGCCAGACCGACAAGGTGCCGGACGACTACCGCCGCCGCCAGACCCTCAAGAACTGCGAACGCTACATCACGCCCGAACTGAAGGCCTTCGAAGACAAGGCCCTGTCGGCGCAAGACCGTGCGCTGGCGCGCGAAAAAATCCTGTACGACCAGTTGCTGGCCGACCTCGCCCCGCACATCGGCTGCCTGCAGACCATCGCGCGCGCGCTGGCCCAGGTCGACGTGCTGGTGGCGCTGTCGAGCCACGCGCTGCGCCACAACTGGTGCGCGCCGGTCCTCTCCGATGCGCCATGCCTGACCATCGTCGAAGGCCGCCATCCGGTGGTGGAAAACCAGATCGAGCGTTTCATCGCCAACGACTGCAAGCTGTCCAACGACCGGCGCCTGCTGTTGATCACCGGCCCGAACATGGGCGGTAAATCGACCTTCATGCGCCAGGTGGCCCTGATCACGCTGCTGGCCTATGTCGGCAGCTACGTGCCGGCCACCAGCGCGACGCTCGGCCCGATCGACCGCATCTTCACCCGCATCGGCGCCAGCGACGACCTGGCCAACGGCCGTTCGACCTTCATGGTCGAGATGACCGAATCGGCTGCGATCCTGAACGGCGCCACCGAGCACTCGCTGGTGCTGATGGACGAAGTCGGCCGCGGCACCTCGACCTTCGACGGCCTGGCGCTGGCCTGGGCGATCGCGCGCCACCTGATCGACACCAGCCGCAGCTTCACGCTGTTCGCAACGCACTACTTCGAGCTGACCCAACTGCCCGAGACCTATCCGAGCGCCTCCAACGTGCACCTGTCGGCGGTCGAGCACAAGGACAGCATCGTGTTCCTGCACGCCGTGCAGATTGGCCCCGCCTCGCAGAGCTACGGCCTGCAGGTGGCGCAGCTGGCGGGCGTGCCGCAACCGGTGATCAAGGCCGCGCGCAAGCACCTGGCGCGCCTGGAAGCGCAGGCGCTGGATGCGACGCCGCAGCGCGACCTGTTCGCGGCGCCGCTCGCCGAGGAAGAAATCGGCGAGGCCCCAGCGCCGGCATTTGCACAAGCCGAACCGCAGGACGACGGCCTGCGCGACGCGCTCGATGCGATCGACCCGGACGCGCTCACGCCACGCGAAGCGCTCGAACGTCTCTACGAGCTCAAGCGCCTCGCCGCCTGATGCAAGCACGGCGCCGATCACTCCTGCTGGCCGCCCTGCTGTCCGTCGCGTCGCTTGCCGGCGCGAAGGACAAGGCGGACAGCAACGCTCACCGGTTCGCGGTGATCGGCAACGACTCGGGCGAGGACGGCGAGGCGCGCCTGAAAGCGGCGCTGGCCGATTCGTCCGAAAAATCGCTGGCCTTCGTCGTCATCAACGGCATCAAAGGCGAGAAGGAAAGCTGCGGCGACCGGCTGTACCAGGAGCGGCGCGACATCATCGAGCGCGCCCGACGGCCGACCGTCGTGTCGCTGGCCGGCAGCGACTGGACCGCCTGCCGCAACTCGGCCAACCGCACCAATGCGATCGAGCGCCTGAACCGCCTGCGCGAACTATTCCATGGCGAGCCCGAGTCGCTGGGCCGCGAGAAAATCCACCTGACCCAACTGTCGGCCAGCCCGCGTTTTCGCAGCTACGCCGAGAATGCGCACTGGAAGGTGGGCAAGGTGCTGTATGCCACCATCAATCTCCCGGCCGGCAACAACCACTTCCTGCCGGCGGCCGGCCGCAATAGCGAGTACGAAGACCGGACGGTCGCCAACCGCTTCTGGCTGAACCGCCTGTTCGCGATCGCGCGCAGCGACAAGGCAGAGGCGCTGGTGCTGTTTTCGGAAGGCGCGGTGCGACCGTTCTACCTGGACCAGCCGGCGGGGCTGCGCGGCCTGCTGCGGCGCGATCCGGTGGAGAAGGACGGGTTCGAGGAGGTGCGACGCCAGATCCAGGGCCAGGCGGTCAAATTCGATGGCAAGGTCTTGTTGGTCGACGGCGGCAAGCCGCATGGGAAGAAGCCGGAGATCGAGTGGAACGGCAACCTGGGACAGCTGTCGGTGGGGACGAAGGCGGTCGAGGTGAATGTGAAGGTGGGGAAGGAAGCGGAGTTTGGGGTGGAGGATGCGAAGCAGTGATTGTTTCGCGGTGGTGGTGGGCGTGAGGATTTGGGGTGGGCGTGAGGACTTGGGTATGCACGAGGGCTTAGGTTCCCGCCTTCGCGGGAACGACGTACGAAGGTTGCGGGCCAATGGTGTTGCTAGCAACCACCACACGTAAAACCGTCGTTCCCGCCCTCGCCGGGCGCCTTGGCGGGAACCCAAGTCACTCCTCCCACCACCAAAGCATTACTGCAGCGGCTGACTACGGAAGTGGTCACCCTCGTCGCTATCGTCCATCTCATGATGATGACCGCCCGCGCCATGCACGTGGCCGTGCTGGATTTCTTCGGCGGTGGCTGCGCGCACGTCGATCACCGACAGATCGAAGCGCAGGGCCATGCCGGCCAGTGGGTGGTTGCCGTCCAGGACCACCTTGTCTTCGGCGATTTCGGTCACGGTGAAGATCACCGGCTCGTCGTCGCCGCCTTCAGCCATGCCTTCGAACTGCATGCCGACTTCGATCGGCTCCGGCAGGCGGGCGCGCTCTTCGACCTTGACCAGCTCTGGCTCGTAATCGCCAAACGCGTCGTCCGGTTCTACCTGGATGGTCGACGAATAGCCGACTTCCTTGCCATCGAGTTCTTCTTCGATCTTCGGCAGGGTATTCTCGTAGCCGCCGTGCAGGTAAACCATCGGCTGCGCGCCTTCTTCGATCAGGTTGTTCTGGGCATCCGACAACTTGTAGTTAACCGTCACGACCGTGTCTTTGGCAATCTTCATCGCACATCCTTTCATTGTAAGGCTCGGATTATACCCCCGATGGGTTCTACGACTTGCCCGGCTGGTTATAATGACGCATGAAAAAATTACCGCTTCTCGGGAATATCACTCCCGCCGAGTTTCTGCGCGATTATTGGCACAAGAAACCACTCCTGATCCGTGGCGCCATCCCCGGCTTCAAGCCCCTGCTCAAGTTCGAGAAACTGGCCGAGATGGCGCGCCAGAATCACGTCGAATCGCGCCTGGTCACCCAGCGCGACGGCAACTGGGACATGCAGCACGGCCCCCTGGCCGAACTCCCGGCCCGCACCGAACCCAACTGGACGATGCTGGTCCAGGGCGTGAACCTGTACGACGAAGGCGCCGACGACCTGCTGCGCCAGTTCCGCTTCGTGCCCGATGCGCGCCTGGACGACCTGATGATCAGTTTCGCCACCGATGGCGCCGGCGTCGGCCCCCACTATGATTCTTACGATGTATTCCTGCTGCAGGCCCACGGCAAGCGCCGCTGGAAGATCGGTTCGCAGCAAGACCTGACCCTGGTCGAAGGCTTGCCGCTCAAGATCCTGGCCAATTTCAAGCCCGAAGAAGAATTCGTGCTCGAACCGGGCGATATGCTGTACCTGCCGCCGCATTATGCCCACGACGGCATTGCCGAAGGCGAATGCATGACCTATTCGATCGGCTTCCGCTCCCCTTCGTTCCAGGAATTGGGCGAAGCCTTCCTGCAATTCATGGCCGACTCCATCGATTTGCCTGGCCGTTATGGCGATCCAGAATTAAAGCCGGCCAAGAACCCGGCCGAGATTCCACGCGATATGCTGGACACGGTCACCGAAGAATTGAACAAGGTGCGCTGGGATGAGGAAGACGTGACCGTGTTCCTGGGCGAGCACATGTCCGAACCCAAGCACAATGTGTTCTTCACCGGCCCGGCGAAACCGCTGACCGTGGGCCGCTTCATGGAAACCGCCGCCAAGCGCGGCATCAAGCTGTCCAGCAAGACCCTGATGCTGTACCGCGGCAAGCACGTCTTCATCAACGGCGAATCGTTCGCCGTCGGCCGCGCCGACAAGGCGGTGCTGGACGTGCTGGCCAACGAGCGCCGCATCGCTGGCGCCGTGCTGGACAAGGCCACCGACGACGTGCTCGAAGCCCTGTACACCTGGTACCAGGACGGCTGGGTCGAGCTGGGCTGATGGACGAGGTGTCGATGAGCGAACCACGCACGATTGCCTTCGACACCCGCCTCGACTGCGAGGCGCAGTTTCTCGCCTGCATCGAAGCGTCACAGGCCACCCTGGCCGTCTTCGATCCCGACTTCTCGGTCTTTCCACTCGGCAGTACCAGGGCCGACACCGCGCTGCGGAGCTTTCTTGCCCGCGGCGGCCGGCTGCGCCTGGCACTGCACGGTCCTTCCCACATCGAGCGCCACTATCCGCGCTTCTTGCGCCTGCTGCGCGACTATGGCCATCTGTGCGAGTGCCGGCAGACTCCGCGCAGCCTGCGCCAGCTCACCGATTCCTTCTGTATCGGCGACGACCGGCACATCGTGCGCCGCTTTCATAGCGACCATCTGCGTGGCGAGGCGGCTTTCGACGATCCTGCCGCCTGCGAGCTTTCGCGGCACCGCTTCGAAGCGATCTGGCAAGAGTCACATCTTGCATTGCAAATGTCCGCAACAGGCTTATGAGCAATCGCAATAGTTGCGTTAAAAACGCCAGATAGTTACATATCGCCGTGTTTCTTAGCCACGTTGCATCTTGTAACAATATGAAGCTTATTCATACGCAAATTTCTTTCGTTGCGGCATGTGTTCGCTATTGCGAAACTGTAAAATTGTCTATAATATCAATCAGGAAGGTTCCGTTGCGTCTATGGCGTTAACGCTATTTGTAAAAGCACGAGAATTCCACCGAGAAATAATTACCGGTAATTATTAATCGCAACAAGTGTTCGACTCTTGTAAATACTAAGGAAAAATCATGAAAAAAACCCTGCTGATCGCCTCCCTGTTCGCTGTTACCCTGGCTGCTTGCGCTAAGAAAGAAGAAGCTCCAGTCGCACCAGCTGCTACCGAAACCCCAGCTGCTGTCGCACCAGTTGACGCAACCGCTACCCCAGCTGCTGACGCAACCGCACCAGCTGCTGCTGACGCTGCTGCCGCTGACGCTGCTGCTGCTGCCAACACCGCAACCGACGCAGCTGCTGCTGCTCAAGGTTCGGCTGAGAAAGCTGCTGACGCTGCTGCTACCACCAAGTAATTCTTTACTTCGGTAAGAAGAACCGGCCTGCGGGCCGGTTTTTTTACGTCTGTCGTTTTGTAATGTACGCAGGCCGCCGCTGCAAGCTCCACCGCTAGCCCAAAAACGTCGTCCCCGCGAAGGCGCTAGGCTAAGCCCACATCTGTGCAAGCTTCCAGCCTTGCATCATGCTGCCGAAGCGTTCGAGTCCGTGCCGCATCGTGATGGGGCCTGCCCTGGCCTCTCTCGCGTAGCCCGTCCAACCTCCGAGACGGGCAATGATCCACGTTGCCCAAGCCAAGCTGCGGGCAACGTAAGGATTCTTCAGTCTTTCAGTCCGCCCTTCGAGCTTTCCTTGCAATTTCCCTAGGACTGTAATCTCGTCTTCGTCGAAGGCGTCGCTTGCAGATTGACTCGTGTTGCCGTCGCGCGCGTTCACCAGTTGCAGCGTTTTTGCTGATACCAATGTGGCGATAGCTGCCAGTTTCAAGAGCTCGTCTGCTTGCTCGATCTGGCTCGATTCGATATCGAGTCCTTGGCGCTTGAGGATACGGAATAGTTGTTCTATGTTCCAGCGTTGCTGATACCACTCTACGATCTGGAGCGCTTGCTCGGTCATCTCCACGTCGTGAGTCGTCAGCAGCACCCAGTGGACCGCTGCCTCTCCAGGCAGTACGGTGTCCGGCGATTCACTTAACTCCACGACGGATAAAACGATGTTCGGCTGCTTGGCCTTGCAGCCTTTGGGACGCCGGATACTTACCGTTCCATACCGGACGTCCATGTGGGCGCAGTGAGCAGATCGCGCGCCGCTACGAGCGCCGTCGGTGCTTCGATATGCTTTGCCTGCGCTCCGAACTGGTACTTCCAACTTCATGCAGGCTGCTGCTGGCTGCGCAGCCAACCAGCCGAATAACGTGCCTCCCCCTTCGAGTTCACGATCGTGACGCGCTCGCGTAATGAGGTGGGTGCGTTTGTTTGGGATGCGATCCCACTCCTCGTAGATGTCGCTCTCGCGATCTGCAACTACTGTCACCGAAGCGGCTCGGTACAAACGCTTTTCGGCAGCCTTCGCTCCGTCGATCCAGCGCATCGACTCTTTTTCTTCGATGGGCCTGCGCTCCCGTGGTCGCTCCGTCGTCACTTCCCGGACCCAGGCGGCTTGATGAGCAAGGCCCAGGCAAGCGTGACTTTCGGCATCGATTACCAACACCGGATGAATGAACAATCCACATCCCTTGTTGCTGCTGATACCGCCCAGCCCGCTAGTGCGTCGGGCGTGAGGGGTGTAGTCGAGCTCGCTGGTGTCTTGAATTGCCAGCACATGACGGCCCGCTACGACTTGTGCCGTACGCTCAGTGCCGTGACGAATAATCTCTTGCGGCGTCACGTTCGGATGCTCCAATAGACGATGAAAACGCCTTTGGGTCGCACGATCATCGCTTAAACGGCGTAAGCAGACCGTGCCCCGTTCTGATATTCGACTATGGAGAAGTATTCCAGTTCTGCAGAGACGTTCGTCCCCAAATTCGCCAATGCAATGCTCATCTCTGAGCAGTTCGAGAGAAGTCATGGCGACCTCCGCTGAGTCCACACTTCAATGATTCAGCATACGCCAAATATATGTTAAAGATGTAGGCTCAGCGTAGCGCGAAGGCGGGGACGACGTACTTATTACAGCACGAATTGTGGCGTTAGAGGTGTCCCACCTTCAAGTCACTTCTCGAGGCTGACCTTGTCAGCCGACGTCGCTTCCGGCTTGCCGAAAATCTCCCGATACCCCGCATACATCGCGCACTGCAGCAGCAGGATGAACAGGAAGATCACCCACATGATCACCACCCGCGCGAGATTGTTCCCGCCCAGCAGCATGGCGATCACCATGCACACCGCAAAGAAGATCGCGAACCAGGCCGCCAGCAGCACCAGGAACACGCCGGCGCTGCGTTTCACGGCAAAGAAGCTGTAGAACACGGCCTTGAACGGCGGCATCTTTTGCCAGTAGGTGAGCGGGGCGGCGAAGCACAGCGAGATCAGTGCCGCGACGTCGACCGCGAAGATCAGGAACATCGCCAGCACGTCCGATCCTGCCAGCACGGCCGGGGTGCCGGTCGTGCCCTGGGCCCGGACCTGCTCCCAGAACGTCGCATCGACGGCGAAACGGGTGATCAGCGCCAGCACCAGCGACACGCCCAGGTAGACCACACCGACCTTGCACAATTGGCGGAACACCGGCTTGCGGAATCCCGTCAGCAGCACCGCGGGCGAGACGCGCTGGCCGCTTTCGATCAGCGAGCAACCCATCATGAAGGCCATCGAGAACGAGGGGATCAGCACCACCGCCACCATCGGCCCCAGCAGCGGCACGGCGCTGATCAGGATGCTGATCAGGATGTTGGCGAACAGCAGCGTGGTGAGGGCCGCGGGTTGTTGACGGAACAGGCTGGCGCCGCGTTTGAGCCAGATCCAGCCGGTGATAGCAGGCAAATTGTTCATTTAGGGCAAATTCGGCGCCGGGCGAGCGATGCGCTCGCGCAGGATGCGTTCGAAATGGGTCGGATCGTGCGGCGTCAACAGCTCGGCCGCACGGGGAAGATGCAGATCATACAGGCGCGACAGCCAGAAGCGAAGCGCGCCGGCGCGCAGCATCGGCTGCCACGCGGCGCGTTCGTCGTCGGTAAATGGCCGCACCTCATGGTAAGCGTCCAGCAAGGCGCGCACCCGGGCCGCGTCAAGAACGCCGGTGGCCAGGTCGACGCACCAGTCGTTGACGGTCACGGCGACGTCGTACAGCCAGGTGTCGACGCCGGCGAAATAAAAGTCGAAGCAGCCGCTCAGGCGCTCGCCCTCGAACATCACGTTGTTGCGGAACAGGTCGGCGTGCACGGGGCCGCGCGCCAGGCCGGCATAGGTGGCGCCGGCGGCGAATTCACTCTGGTAGGCCACTTCGCTGCGCAGCAGCGCGGCTTCCGCTTCACTGAGGAAGGGCAGGACGGCCGGCGCGGTTTCCACCCACCAGTCCAGGCCACGCAGATTGGGCTGATGCAGGGCGAAATCCTGGGCCGCCAGGTGCATGCGCGCCAGCATGCGGCCCACTTCGGCGCAGTGCACCGGCTGCGGGTCGAGCTGGGAGCTGCCTTGCAGGCGGCTGACGATGATCGCCGGCTTGCCGTGCAGCGCGACCACCAGTTCGCCGTCCGTGTTCGGCACCGGCGCCGGCACCGGAATGCCGCGTTCGGCCAGGTGGGCCATCAGCTTGACGTAGAAGGGGAGCTGGTCGAAGCGCAGGTTCTCGAAGATCGTCAGCACATACTGGCCGGACTGCGGGCCATGCGCTGTATTCAAGAAAAAATTGCTGTTATCGATGCCGGAGGAAATGCCTTCGAGCCCGACGGCCTGGCCGAGCGGGTACTGCTTGATCCACTGGTGAAGGTCATCCAGCGAGACCGCGGTAAATACTGCCATGTGCTAACAAAAGAATAGGTGAGAGCCCGCCGCCGCGACACAAGCGCCGCGGCTGGTGGGATCATTGTTTGGTGGTCGGCTCCAGCGCGGGCGGCGGCGGCACGTCGGCGCGGGCGGGCACGCCCGGACGCGCAGGGGCCGGCGCAACCGGCTGATCGGCTGTGTCCTGCTTCTTGGGATTGCCAAAGTCGAATTCCATCACCGTCCATTGTGGGGCACGGATGTTGTTGGCAGTGGCATCGCCGGGTTGGGCGTTACCTGGTGCAACGTTGGGTTTCATGGTGTAGCGGCTCGGGCCGCTTTCTACCTCGACCTGGGTGACCGTGCCGTCATTGCTGCGGCGCTCGGTGATCTTGGTGCGCTCGCGCGGCGGAATCGTGGTCGCCGGCGTGTCGCTGCCCGGCTCGATGCGTTCGAGCTGGGGCGGCGCATCGCTGGGGCGCTGCTGGTTCTGCGGCGGGGTCGGCGTCGATTGCGTCGGAGGCAACGCCGACTGCTGGGCCGCGGCCGAGCCGGCGAGCAGACAAAGCGTCAGGAGGGCGTAGCGGGGTGTCGAGCGCAGCATGATGGTCACCTAATGTCGTTTAGTCCATTGTAGCAAACAGCGTCACTTCCCTGTGAAAAGTGTGCCAAAACCTTATGTTTTCATAGGGGCAAGTGTCTTGAAGCTCAGGCGCGGCTGCCGATACGGATTCTGCGATAATGGCGCTTACCCTGGCGCCACGGATGGCGCCGCCTGCCGAAATCCTGAATGCCTCCCCCTTATGGACAATACCCTGCTGCTCGTTGACGGTTCCAGTTATCTTTATCGCGCCTACCACGCGCTGCCCGACCTGCGCAGCCCGGACGGCTTCCCGACCGGCGCCATGCACGGCATGGTCAATATGCTGCGCCGCCTGCGCGCCGACTTCCCGGCGGCCTATATCGCCTGCGTATTCGACGCCAAGGGCAAGACCTTCCGCGACGACCTGTATCCCGAATACAAGGCGACGCGCGCCTCGATGCCGGAAGACCTGGGCAAGCAGATCGAACCGATCCACGAAGTGGTGCGTTACATGGGCTGGCCGATCCTGATGGTCGACGGCGTCGAAGCGGATGACGTGATCGGCACCCTGGCGGTGCAGGCGACGGCGCGCGGCATGAAGACCGTGGTCTCGACCGGCGACAAGGACCTGGCCCAGCTGGTCAACGACAAGGTCATGCTGATCAATACCATGACCAACGAGCGCATGGACGAAGCCGGCGTGCTGGCCAAGTTCGGCGTGCCGCCGAACCGCATCATCGACTACCTGACCCTGGTGGGCGACACCGTCGACAATGTGCCGGGCGTGGCCAAGTGCGGCCCCAAGACGGCCGTCAAATGGCTGACCCTGCACGGTTCGCTGGATGGCGTGATCGAGAACGCGGCCAGTGTCAAAGGCGCCGTCGGCGCCAATCTGCAGGCGGCCCTGGAGTGGCTGCCGAAAGGCCGTGAGCTGATCACCGTCAAGACCGACTGCGACCTGGTCAAGCACGTGATCTCGTTCGAGGAAACGCTGGTGGGCCGTCCGGAAGACGCCGAAGCGCTGCGCGATTTCTTCGCGCGCTACGGCTTCAAGACCATGCTGCGTGACCTGGGCGGCGCCAAGGCAGCGGATGGCAGCGTGCGGCCGGCCGCTGGCACTGCGCCGGGCGGCGGCGCCCTCAATTCGCCGGAAGGCGCGGCGAGCTATGCCGGCATGCCGGTCATCAAAGGCGAGTACGAAACCATCCTCACCGACGAGCAACTGGACAAATGGCTGGCGCTGGCCGAGGCGGCCGAACTGACCTCGGTGGACACCGAAACCACCTCGCTCGACCCGATGACGGCCGAAATGGTCGGCATTTCGCTGTCGGTCGAAGTGGGCAAGGGCGCCTACATCCCGGTGGCGCACCGCTACGCCGGCGCGCCGGACCAGCTGTCGCGCGAGCACGTGCTGGAAAAGATGCGCGGCTGGCTGGAGAACCCGGCCAAGCCGAAGGTGGGCCAGAACCTCAAGTACGATATGCACATCTTCGCCAACCATGGCGTAACCTTGAAAGGCATCGTGCACGACACGCTGCTGCAATCGTATGTGTTCGAGTCGCACAAGCCGCACGATATGGACACGATGGCGATGCGCCACCTCGGCTACACCACGATTCCCTACGTGGACGTGTGCGGCAAGGGCGCCAAGCAGATCTGCTTCGACCAGGTCGAACTGGGGCGCGCCACCGAGTATGCCGGCGAGGATTCGGACATCACCCTGCGCCTGCACCAGAGCATGCTGCCGGAAGTCGAGAAGGACAAGGGTCTTGCGTATATCTACCGCGAGATCGAAATGCCGACCATGGAAGTGCTGCACAAGATCGAGCGCAACGGCGTGCTGATCGACAGCGCGCTGCTCGACGTGCAATCGGGCGAACTGGGCAAACGCATGATGGAGCTGGAGCAGCAGGCCTACGAGGCGGCGGGCGGTCCGTTCAACCTGGGTTCGCCGAAACAGATCGGCGAGATCTTCTTCGGCAAGCTTGGCCTGCCGGTGATCAAGAAGACCGCCACCGGCGCGCCGTCGACCGACGAAGAAGTGCTGCAGAAGCTGGCCGAGGATTATCCGCTGCCGAAGATCCTGCTCGAGCACCGCGGCATGTCGAAGCTGAAGTCGACCTATACCGACAAGCTGCCGAAGATGGTCAACCCGAATACCGGAAGGGTTCATACCAATTATGCGCAAGCGGTGGCGATTACCGGCCGCCTGTCGTCGAACGAGCCGAACCTGCAGAACATCCCGGTGCGTAACGCCGAAGGTCGCCGCATCCGCGAAGCCTTCGTCGCGGCACCTGGCCACGTGATCGTCTCGGCCGACTATTCGCAGATCGAGTTGCGCATCATGGCGCACATCTCGGGCGACGCCGCGATGCTCAAGGCTTTCGCCGACGGCGAGGACATCCACCGCGCCACCGCCGCCGAAATCTTCGGCGTCAACCCGGCCGACGTGCAAAGCGAGCAGCGCCGCTACGCCAAGGTGATCAACTTCGGCCTGATCTACGGCATGAGCGCCTTCGGCCTGGCCGCCAACCTGGGCATCGAACGCGCCGCGGCTGCCAACTACATCGAGCGTTATTTCGCGCGCTTCTCGGGCGTGAAGCAGTATATGGACAACACGCGCCTGGAAGCGAAGGCGCGCGGCTACGTCGAAACCGTATTCGGTCGCCGCCTCTGGCTGCCCGAGATCAATTCGCCGAACGGCCCGCGCCGCGCCGGCGCCGAACGCGCGGCAATCAATGCGCCGATGCAGGGCACGGCGGCCGACCTGATCAAGCTGGCGATGATCGCGGTGCAGGGCTGGATCGAGAGCGAGAAGCTGGGCACCCGCATGATCATGCAGGTGCACGACGAACTGGTGCTCGAAGTGCCGGAAGGCGAGCTGGAACTGGTGCGGGTCAAGCTGCCGGAGCTGATGGCGGGCGTGGCCGAGCTGAAGGTGCCGTTGGTGGCCGAGACCGGCGTGGGGAAGAACTGGGAAGAGGCGCACTGAGTGAGACAGGCTGGCGAGGCGCGCCTTCGCCTCGTCCATGGAGAAATCTTGAAACTCTATATCTACGAGCATTGCCCTTTCTGCAGCCGCGCGCGGCTGGCCCTGGGCCTGAAAGACCTGGCCTTCGAGACCGTCGTTCTCATGGAAGACGATGCCGCCACGCCCACGCGCCTGGTCGGCAAGAAGGCCGTGCCGATCCTGGAAAAGCCCGACGGCAGCCATATGGGCGAGAGCCTCGACATCGTGCGCTATGTCGACACGCTGGGCACGCCCATGTTCGACGGACCGCCCGAGGCGGCCCTGGATGCCTGGGGCGATGCCGCGTGGCCGCTGGCCCTCAAGCTGTTCATCCCACGCTTTACCGAAGGCGATTTCGCCGAGCTGGCCACGCCGTCCGCGCGCGAAGCCTATCGCCAGCGCGAGGAACGCGCCTTTGGCGACCTGGATGCGCTGCGCGCCGACAGCGCGCGCTACATCGGCAAGATGAACACGAAACTCGAGGCGCTCGCGCCGCTGCTGGCCGGGCGCGACGCGGTCGGCATCAGCGACGTCAAGCTGTGGCCGATCCTGCGTTCGCTGAGCATCGTCGATGGGCTGCAGTTCCCGCCGGCCGTGCGCGCCTATATGGAGCGGCTCGCAGCCGCCGGTAAGGTGCCGCTGTTGTTCGAGCAGGCCAGATAGGCGCTTTTCCGATCCGCTCTCAATCGAGCGCGGCGGCCACGATCTTCTCGATATCTGACTGCGCCGCCTCGCAATTGGCCAGCTGGATGACCGACATGCCGCGGGCTGGAATCCTGAGGATCAGCGTGTCGAAGCCCCACAGGCCGCCGCTGTGGAACACGACGTCATGGCCTGCGCGCTGGATCACCTCCAGCCCGAAGCGGTAAGCCGGCACCGAACCGTCCAGCAAGGCCGATGGCTGCAGCATCGCATGCAGCAGGCTCGATGGATCGGCCCACTGGCGGTGCCACTCCTTTTCCCAGCGTAGCAACTCATTGACGCTGGCATACACACCGCCGTCGCCGACGGTATTGGCATTGCCCAGGTGCTGCTTGTAGCCGAACGGACGTCCAGCATCGGCCTCATAGCTGAAGACCCGGTGTTCGATGATGCTGAAGCGATCCTCGTCGAACGCGATGCGCCGCATGCCCAGCGGATCGAACAGCTTCTCTCTCGCATAGCGGCCGAGCGGCATGCCGCTCAGGCGCTCCACCAGGGTAGCGAGCAGGATGTAGTTGCTGTTGCTGTAGCGGTAGCCGGTCGACGTGGGGAAGACGACGGTGTCGAGACGCTTGATCAGCGCCAGGATCATCCGGTTGTCGAAGTAGTCGGCCTCGTGGCGCGACAACTGGCATTCGATGAACTGGAAATAGTCGGGAATGCCGCTGCTGTGATTGAGCAGGCTGCGCAGCGGGAAGGGCTGTTCGAAATTCGCCAGCTCCGGCAGGTGGGCGCAGACATCGTCATCGAGCCCGATGGCGCCCTCGCGCACCAGCGACAGCACGCAGGCGGCGGTGAACTGCTTGGATTCCGAGGCGAGGTAATAGGCCGAGTCGGACGACAAGGGCACCTTCAGTTCGAGCGATGCCATGCCGTGGTGAAGCGCGAATACGGGCTTGCCGTCGCACAGGACGGCGGCGCTGAAGCCAGGGCCGTCCGGCGGCAAGGTCGATTGCAGTTGCGTGAAATAGTCTTCCAGCCGGTGCACGAAAATTCCTGTCTTGTCCGCGATGAGCCGACAAGTATAAAGCTCACATGCCTTTCCGGTTCAGATATTGGATAGCCGGAAAGATGAGCTTGCCCGCTGCCGCCCCGCCGGAGCGCGCAGGGGCGGAATGGGCGCCGTTCAGAACGTGGCGCGCAGGGTCGCCGACGCGGTGCGCGGCTCCGCATAGTGCAGGCCGTTGTAGAAGCCGACCCGGTTGTAGTAGATCTTGTCGAACACATTGCTCACATTGACGCTGGCGGTCAGGTGTTCGTTGATGCGGTAGCTCGCCATCAGGTTCGTCAGCCAGATCGAACCCTGTTCGATGCGCGCGGTGGCGGTGACCGGTGCGCCGCTGGCATTGAAGCTGCCGGTCGGCTTTTGCGCCGCGTTCCACAGATTGCTTTGCCAGTTCACGCCGCCGCCGACCGAGTAGCGGCCGTCGTCGCCGAAGCGGTAGCTGGTGAAGACGCGCAGCAGGTTGCGCGGGATGACGGTGTTGATCGCGGCGCCTTGGGCGTTGCGCGAACGGGTGTGGCTATAGCCGGCCGACAGATTCCATTGACGCATGAACTGACCCGAGGCTTCCACCTCGACGCCATCGACCACATTGCCCTTGCCGGTGGTGCGGTAGGCCTGGGCCGCGCCGGGGAGCGAATTCGGCGGCACGCTGTCGTCGATCTCGGCCACATTGTCCTTCTTGCTGCGGAAGACCGCCGCCGAGAAATTGAGGCGGCGCTCGAACAGCTCGGCCTTCACGCCGGCCTCGATATTATTGCCGTCGACCGGATCCAGGAACTCGTTGTTCGCATCGCGGAAGTTCTGCGGCTGGAAGATGCTGGTGTAGGCGGTATAGGCGGTCCATTGCTGGTTCAGGTCGAACAGCAGGCCGACGTAGGGAGTGACGATATCGTCGTTGGTGAAGCCCGTTGTGCTGGTTGCCGCCCCCGCTTCGCTGAAGTTGCGCGTGCGCGTCGTGTACTTGCCATGGCGTGCGCCGACGACCGCCTTGAGCGCATCGGACAAGTTCAGGCGGGTGGCCACGAAGGCCGCCCTCTGGTCGACGTTGTTGATGCTGGTCGGATGCGCGCCGACCGTGCTCGGGAACTCGGGCACGTCGCCGGTCCAGGTCTGCCAGTTCGGGATCATGCCATAGCCGGCGGGAACCGCGCCGAGGGTGATCCGCGGCGAGATGGTCTCGCGGTCGGCCTTGCCCCAGCCGAAGACCAGGTCGTGACGGCGGCCGAACAGGTCGAACTTGCCGTCGATGTTCAGCTCGAGCACGTCCATCGTCTCGTCGGCCGGGAAGCGGCCGTACGCAACGGTGATGCCGCTGCCGTCGGCGCGCGGGTAGCCGCCATAGCCGAAGTAGAGGCTGCCGTCCTGCACGCGGTCGGCCTTGGTCCAGCCGGCGCGCAAGCGCCAGTCGCCGCCGATGCGGTGTTCGAGCGTGGCGAACGTCTTCTTTTCGACCATATTCCAGGATGCCCACGGCGTGGACAGGTTCAGGTCGTGCGGCATATTGGCCAGCGAACCGTCGGCATTCCAGTAGGGGACGGTGCCCCAGGTCGAGCCGCGCGGATCGGATTTCTGGCGCTCGTAGCCCACCGCCAGCGTCGTGGCCGAACCGAGGTCGGCCTCGAGGATGCCATAGACGGCGCCCAGGTCCTGCTCGTACAAGGGGCGGAACGACTTGGCTTCCTGCTTGGCGGTGACGAAGCGGCCGCGCAGTTTTCCTTCGTAGGCGATCGGACCCGACACGTCCACTTCGGCGCGTCGCAGGTCGTGGGTGCCAACGCGCACGGCGGCATTGCCCTGGAATGTCTTGGTCGGACGCTTGCGCACCTGGTTGATGGTGGCGGAGGGATCGCCCGCGCCGGTGGTCAGGCCGGTGGCGCCACGCACCACCTCGATCCGGTCGTAGACGACGTTGTCGCCGTTCGCCTTGAGCGAGCTGCCGAACAGGTTCAGCATGCCGTCGACCTGGAAGTTGTTCACCGCGTAGCCGCGCGCGTTATAGGTGACCCGTTCGGTGTCGTTGTAGTTGACGTAGATGCCGGTTACCTGCTGCATGGTCTCGGCCAGCGTCTGCAGGCCTTGCTCTTCCATGCGTGCGCGCGTCACGATCGACATCGATTGCGGCGTCTCGCGCGGCGTGAGGTTCAGGCGCGCGCCGGTGGCGAGCGGACCGGTCGTGGTGTACGAGCCGCTGCCTTCGGTGGTGGCGTCCCTGGCGCCGGTGATTTTGACCTCGGAGACGACGGACGGAACTTCAGGCGCGTCTTCCGCCATGGCGTGCCAGCTTGGCAGGATGCCCAGGACGGCGGTGGCGGTGGCATGCAGGGTGAAACGATGGGCGGAACGACGGGATGGATGGGTCATGAACATGGATGGTTGGTGTGGAACGCGGATGCCGGCCGTTTCGGCCCCGGCACTCACACCGGTGCGACGCGATTTTTATTTTTCAAGATGAGAATTATAATGCGAATCATTCTCATTACTTAAATATTCTTTACGCATGTGTGTCATTCCGGCCACGACTTGCGCTCATCCGTGCCGGGCGTGCAGCCGGCCCCGGCGATGCTAGACTGGCAAGCCTGTCCAACACTGACCAGAAAGGGGATGTCCATGAAAGATCTTGTCAACGATGCCCACAGCCTGCTGGGCGCCAGCGCCTATGACGATGGCGTGAAGCGGCGCGACTTTTTGAAGGCCGCGGTCGGCACCGGCTTCGCTGCGGCCGCGCTGCCGGTGGTTGCGCAAACCCAGATCCAGACCGATGCCGAGGGCCTCGACGCGGCCGACAGCATCCTCGTGATCGAGGGCCAGGACGTACCCGTCTACCGCGCCCAGCCGCGCGGCAAGACCAACGTCCCGGTGATCCTGGTGGTGTCCGAGATCTTCGGCGTGCATGAACACATCAAGGACGTGGCGCGCCGCTTCGCCAAGCAGGGTTATATGGCGGTCGCGCCCGACCTGTTCGTGCGCCAGGGCGACGCGACCAAGGCGCCCAATACCGCTGAACTGATCAAGAACATCGTGTCCAGGACCCCGGACGCGCAGGTCATGTCCGACCTCGACACCGTGGTGGCCTGGGCCAAGCAGCGCGGCGGAGATACCAGCAAACTGGGAATCACCGGTTTCTGCTGGGGCGGACGCATCACCTGGCTGTACGCGGCGCACAACTTGGACGTCAAGGCCGGCGTGGCCTGGTACGGCCGCCTGGTGGGCGAGGCGACCCCCAACACGCCGAAGCACCCGGTCGACGTCGCCCAGAACCTCAAGGTGCCGGTGCTGGGCCTGTACGGCGGCAAGGACAACGGCATCCCGCTCGACACGGTCAAGCGCATGCAGGCCGCCCTCGACAAGGGCAACAGCCGTTCGACCATCCACGTGTATCCGGATGCCGACCACGCTTTCCACGCCGACTACCGCCCGAACTACAACGAGGCCGACGCCAAGGATGGCTGGAACCGCGCGCTGGCCTGGTTCCGCAAGCACGGCGTCGCCTGAAGCCTGAACAGGGCCTGCTTCTTTCGGCGGGTCTTGGACGACCGCGGGCCGGGAGCGGTACAATGTCCGGTTTGCGGATCGTCGCAAGAACAGAACAAGAGGCTTTCAAATCGACCCGCTTTTCGACCCGACCCTGAGTTCCATCCTGCTGGCGACCGTGATCGCCGGCGTCGTCAGCATTTCCGGGGCTGCGCTTTTCTCGTTCGCCCTGCTGTCGAAAGTGGTCGAAAAGATGGTCAGCCTGTCGGTCGGCATCATGCTGGCGACGTCGCTGCTGCACGCGCTGCCGGAAGCCTTCGAATCGGGCGCCGACATCAAGAGCCTGTTCGCCACGCTGCTGGCGGGCCTGCTGGCGTTCTTTTTACTGGAAAAAGTGGCGCTGCTGCGCCATTCGCACCACCACGAGGGCGACGGGCATCATCACGCCCACGGCCATGACGCGCGCGAGGCCGGCAAGTCGGGCTGGATGATCCTGCTCGGCGACGGCATGCACAACTTCACCGACGGCATCCTGATCGCGGCGGCCTTCCTGGCCGACCCGGAAGTGGGCATCGTGACCGCGCTGGCCATCGTCGCCCACGAAATCCCGCAAGAAATCGGCGACTTCATCGTCCTGCTCAACGCCGGCTTCTCGCGCCTGCGCGCCTATGTGTTCAACCTGCTGTGCAGCCTGCTGGCGGTGGCGGGCGGCCTGCTCGGCTACTTCACGCTGGACCAGGCCAGCGGCCTGATTCCCTATGTGCTGGTGTTTGCGTCGTCGGGCTTCATCTATATCGCGGTGAGCGATTTGATGCCGCAGATGCAGCGCCGGGCGACGCTGAAGGAGACGGTGCCGCAGGTGTTCCTGATCGGCCTCGGTGTGGCGATCGTGGTGGCGCTGCACGCATTCTGACCCAGAAGAAAAGGGCTTCGTGACGAAGCCCTTTTGTTTTTCAATCCGCGCCTTTCGCGACCGGCCGCGACGAATCGCCGACCCACTCGCTCCACGATCCCGGATACAGGCTTGCCCCCGGCATGCCCGCCACTTCCAGCGCCAGCAGGTTGTGGCACGCGGTCACACCCGAGCCGCACTGCATGATGGCGCGTTGCGGATCGTCGACCAGGGCGCCGAACTCGGCGCGCAGGTCTTCCGGGGCCTTGAAGCGGCCGTCAGCCTGCAGGTTGTCCTTGAAGAAGCGGTTCTTTGCGCCCGGGATGTGGCCGCCGACCGGGTCGATGGTTTCGTTCTCGCCGCGGAAGCGGTCGGCCGCGCGGGCGTCGATCACGATGCGCTGGCCGCTTTCCAGGTTGTCCATCACCTCGCGCACCGTCACCGTGGGCACGAAGGGCGCGCGGATGCTCAGCGACCCATGCGGCTTGACGGGGGCCCCGGTCGACAAGGGCTGGCCCAGCGCCTGCCAGGCCGCCATGCCGCCATCGAGCACCGCCACCGCCTCGTGGCCCAGCCAGCGCAGCAGCCACCACAGGCGCGCGGCGAACATGCCGCCGTGGGCGTCGTAGGCGACCACTTGCGTGTCGTCGCCGATGCCGAACCCGCGCAGGGCTTGCGCAAGCGTTTCCTTTTCGGGCAGCGGATGGCGGCCGAGGAACACGCCATCAGGGCCGCGCTTGGCGCCCGACAGCACGGTCTCGATGTCGGCGAACACCGCGTTCGGCAGGTGGCCGGCGGCATAGCCTTCGCGCCCGGCGGCGAGGTTCATCAGGTCGTGGCGGCAGTCCACCACCACCCACTTCGGGTCGTCGAGTTGGGCGGCCAGCTGGCTGGCCGAAATCAGGGTCTTGAACATGGCGTAAAGTCTCCTTCTACGATTCGCTGACCACGGGGTCCTGGTCCTTGACGACGGCGCCGCGCGCCGTCTTGCGGGTATTGTAGAACGTCGCGGCCAGTCCCGAGAGCAGGATCACGCCGATGCCCAGCCACACATGCCAGTCGAAGGCGTCGCCCCACAGGATCAGGCCCCACAGGGTGGAAAACACGATGCCGGTGTACTGCAGGTTGGCCACCACCAGCACCTTGCCCACGCGGTAGGCGCGGGTCATACACATCTGGGCGATCAGGGCGGCGCCGCCGATCCCCAGCAGCAGCAGGAAGCCGTACGGGGTGTGCGAATGGAACAGCGCGCCCTGCGGCCCGTCGCCGGCCACGGTCGCAAACAGGCCGACCACGGTCGTGGTCAGCGAGAAGTAGAACACCACGCGGTATTCGGGCTCTCCCAACTGGCCGAGCTTGCGCACCTGCATGTAGGCCATGGCCGAGATCATCGACGAACACACGCCGGCCAGGCCGCCCAGCCACTGCTGGCTCTCGACCGCCGGTTGCAGCACCATGGTCACGCCGAAGAAGCTGGAGGCGATCGCCACCACCAGCGGCCATTCGGCATGCTTGGTTTTCGTCCACCAGCCCATGGCGAACATCCCGGCCGCGATCCAGATCGGGGCCATGTAGTTGAGCGTCATCGCGGTGGCCAGCGGCAGGCGGCCAATCGCGAAGAACCACAGCCACAGCGAAGTCACGCCGACCAGGCTGCGCCACAGGTGGGCCTTGCCGAAATCCGTCTTGAAGGTGCCGCCCTGGTGTCGAACCATGATGAGCAGGATGAGGGTGCCGATCAGGCCCCGGTACATCAGGAGTTCGGAGGTGGAATAGAACTCGGAAGCCAGCTTCACGCCCGCGCCCATGGCGGCGAACGCGAAGCTGGCGTACAACATCCAGAGGGAAGCCATCGGATTTCCAGTGAAAGACCGTGCGGCATTGGCGCCGCGCGGTCCGTGGCGCCAGGGTGCGGCGCCGGTTTTACGACATGGGAGTTACAAGGTGATCCTGCTGCGATACCACTCGTGGAAGTGCTGCATGCCGTCTTCCATCGGCGACTGGTACGGACCGACTTCGTTGACGCCGCGCGCCACCAGGATCTTGCGGCCGGCGTCCATGCGCAGGCCGATCTCGTCGTCCTCGACAGCCGTCTCCATGTAGGCGGCGCGTTCGGCCTCGACGAATTCGCGCTCGAACAGCACGATCTCTTCAGGGTAGTAGAACTCGACCACGTTGCGGGTCTTCTGCGGGCCGTCCGGCCACAGGGTCGACACCACCAGCACGTTCGGGTACCACTCGACCATGATGTTCGGGTACAGCGTCAGCCAGATCGCGCCGTACTTGGGCGGCTGGCCGTTGTTGAACTTCAGAACCTGTTCCTGCCAGCGTTTATAGGCCGGCGAGCCAGCCTTCTGCAGCGCGCGGTTCACGCCCACGGTCTGCACGCTGTAGTCGCTGCCGAATTCCCATTTCAGGTCGTCGCACGAGACGAAGTTGCCCAGGCCCGGGTGGAACGGTTCGACGTGGTAGTCCTCCAGGTAGACCTCGATGAAGGTCTTCCAGTTGTAGTCACACTCGTGGATTTCGACGTGGTCGAACATATAGCCCGAGAAGTCGAGGTCCTTCGTCACCGACAGCTTGCCCAGCTTGTCCATCACGTTGTAGCCATTCTGTTCGAACAGCAGGCCATTCCAGTTCTGCAGCGGGGTTTTCGACAGGTTCAGGCACGGCGTGTCCGCGAAATGCGGTGCGCCGATCAATTCGCCCTTCAGGTCATAGGTCCAGCGGTGCAGCGGGCATACGATGTTCTTCGCATTGCCGCGGCCATTGAACATCAGCGCCTGGCGGTGGCGGCAGACGTTGGACAGCACTTCGATGCCCCCGGCGTTACGCACCAGCATGCGGCCTTCGTGCTCGGAGGCGAGCGTCGCGAAGTCCCCGGTTTCCGGCACCATCAATTCATGGCCGATGTAGCGCGGGCCATTGTGGAACAGTTGCTGCATCTCGCGCTTGAGGAGCGCGTCGTCAAAATAAACATTTACCGGAAGCTGTGCGTTCGAGCGCGCCAGCTTGGCGTGGGTAGCCAGATCGGACATCCCAACCCCCCTTTAAGGTAGCTTCCAAAGAAGAGAAAGAATCCAAAGACCAGTATTTAAGTAGAGGAATACGGTATTTCGGACAGAACCGGAGATTATACTGCGTAACAGGCTCTACCGTCTTGGGCCGGCGCGAGTTTGTGGTGCACGGCGCTTGATGTGTTGCCGATGAGGCATGGTTTTCATGTTGGAGAGAAGGGCTGGGTGGGGGCGTCGGCCGGATTGTTGACGCACTTGCTAGTTATGAATGCTGCAATGTGCGCCCCCCGTGGGGTGGGATTGATCTAAAATACGCGATTGGATTGACCCATGGCGCACAACTCGGCGCCTTCACGATAGCGACTTATGGCAAAGAATATGACAGCGGATAGCGCGCCAGCGGCGGCGCCTCCGCAATCCTTCGAGCAGGCGATGGCCGAACTGGCGCAGCTCGTGACACAGATGGAATCCGGCGCCTTGCCGCTGGAAGCCTCGGTCGCGGCGTATGCGCGCGGCTCCGAACTGGTCAAGTATTGCGCGGCCCAGCTCGAAAAAGTCGAGTCCCAGGTCAAGGTGCTCGAAGGCGACATGCTCAAGCCATTCAGCGACGACGAGGCGGCGCAATGACGCCAGACCTCATGACGGCGCAGGATTTCAGCGCCTGGACCCGCGCCGTCCAGGCCAGGGTCGAGGAAGCGCTCGACACCTTCCTGCCCCCAGCCGACCGGGTGCCGCACAAGCTGCACGAGGCGATGCGCTACACCACGCTCGGTGGCGGCAAGCGCGTACGCCCGCTGCTGGCGTATGCCGCCGGCGCGCTGTTCGACGCCGATCCACAGACGCTGGCCCGGGTCGCGAGCGCGGTGGAGATGATCCACGTGTATTCGCTGGTGCACGACGACATGCCGTGCATGGACGACGACGCCCTGCGCCGCGGCAAGCCGACGGTGCACGTGGCCTATGACGAAGCGACCGCGCTGCTGGTCGGCGACACCTTGCAGGCGCAAGCGTTCGAGGTGGTGGCCGACCTTGATGTCGCAGTGGTGCCGCCGGCGCGCCAGTTGACGATGGTGCGCCTGCTGGCGCAAGCGGCGGGCTCCGCCGGCATGTGCGGCGGCCAGGCGATCGACCTCGATAGCGTTGGCCTGTCGCTCACCCGCGAACAGCTCGAACGCATGCACCAGTTGAAAACCGGCGCCATGCTGCGCGTGTCCGTGCTGCTCGGCGCGCTCGCCGGCCGCGACCTGGCGCAGCAAGAGCTGCAGGCATTGGACGCGTATTCCGCCGCGGTGGGACTGGCGTTCCAGGTGGTCGACGACGTGCTCGACGCCACCGCCGATTCGGCCACGCTGGGCAAGACCGCCGGCAAGGACGCGGCCGACAATAAACCGACCTATGTGTCGATCCTCGGCCTGGAGCCATCGCGCGCGCTGGCCGAGCAACTGCGGCGTGACGCGCACGAAGCGCTGGCGCCATTTGGAGACAAAGCACAGCGTCTGCGCGAACTGGCAGACCTGATCGTGCAGCGGAAGGCCTAAATGAACCTGCTAGAAAAAATCAACGAACCATCCGACCTGCGCAAGCTGCCGCGCACCCAGCTCACCCCGCTGGCGCACGAGCTGCGCCAGTTCCTGCTCGAGTCGGTGTCCAGGACCGGCGGCCACCTGTCGTCCAACCTGGGCACAGTGGAACTGACGATCGCGCTGCACTACGTGTACGACACGCCGCGCGACCGCATCGTGTGGGACGTCGGCCACCAGACCTATTCGCACAAGATTCTCACCGGCCGTCGCGGCCGCATGCCCACCCTGCGCCAGCTGAACGGCCTGTCGGGCTTCCCGAAGCGCGACGAGAGCGAGTACGACACCTTCGGCACCGCCCACTCGTCGACCTCGATCTCGGCGGCCCTGGGCATGGCCGCAGCGGCCAAGATCAAGGGCGAGGACCGCCATGCGATCGCCGTCATCGGCGACGGCTCCATGACCGCCGGCATGGCGTTCGAGGCGCTGAATAACGCCGGTGTAGAGGACGACGTCAATCTGCTGGTCATCCTGAACGACAACGATATGTCGATCTCGCCGCCGGTCGGCGCCCTGAACCGCTACCTGGCGCGCCTGCTGTCGGGCCAGTTCTACGCCGCGGCCAAGAACGTGGGCAAGAGCGTGCTGCCGGCGCCGGTGCTCGATCTCGCGCGCAAGCTCGAAGAGCACGCCAAGGGCATGGTGGTCCCGGCCACGATGTTCGAGGAATTCGGCTTCAATTACATCGGCCCGATCGACGGCCATGATCTCGATTCGCTGATCCCGACGCTGGAAAACATCAAGAAGCTCAAGGGCCCGCAGTTCCTGCACGTGGTGACCAAGAAGGGCCAAGGCTACAAGCTGGCCGAGGCCGAGCCGATCCTGTACCACGGCACCGGCAAGTTCAACCACCTCGAGGGCATCAAGCCGGCCACCGCCCCGGGCAAGATCACCTACACCGAGGTATTCGGCAACTGGCTGTGCGACATGGCGGCCGCCGATAAACGCCTGGTCGGCATCACGCCCGCCATGCGCGAAGGCTCGGGCATGGTGCGCTTCCACCAGGAGTACCCGCAGCGCTACTTCGATGTCGGCATCGCCGAGCAGCATTCGGTGACCTTCGCGGCCGGCATGGCCACCGAAGGCGTCAAGCCGGTGGTCGCGATCTATTCGACCTTCCTGCAGCGCGCCTACGACCAGCTGATCCACGACGTGGCGTTGCAGAACCTGGACGTGACCTTCGCGCTGGACCGCGCGGGCCTGGTCGGCGCCGACGGCGCAACCCACGCCGGCAACTACGACCTGGCTTATCTGCGCTGCATCCCGAATATGGTGGTGATGGCCGCCTCGGATGAAAACGAGTGCCGCCAGATGCTAACCACCGCCTATCACTATCCCGGCCCGGCCGCGGTGCGCTATCCGCGCGGCGCCGGCGTCGGCGCTCCATTGGTGGAGGCCTTGACCTCGATCGAGATCGGCAAGGGCGAGGTGCGCCGCACCGGCAAGGACGTCGCGATCCTGGCGTTCGGCTCGATGGTGGCGCCAAGCCTGAAGGCAGGCGACGAACTCGATGCAACTGTGGCGAACATGCGCTTCGTGAAGCCGCTCGACGTCGAGCTGGTCAAGCGCCTGGCGCAGGAGCACGACCTGCTGGTGACGGTGGAAGAGGGCTGCATCATGGGCGGCGCTGGCGCCGCCGTGATGGAAGCACTGGCCGAAGCTGGCATTGCCAAGCCGGTGCTCAACCTGGGCCTGCCGGACAGCTTCATCGACCAGGGCGATCCGCAAGCGCTGCTGGCATCGGTCGGCCTGGATGCCAAGGGCATCGCGGCGTCGATCCGTGCGCGCCTGGTGGCGCAGGGCGAGCCGCGGCTGGTGGTGAATAACGGCTGAGCTCGCTTCTCGAAAAAAAACCGCTTTCTCGTGAAAGTGGTTTTTTTTTGCGGGGGCAGTATCCGCGCCGATGCCAGGAGTGCGTGTCAAGCAGGCTTGCGGGCGCAAACATGGACTGCGCCGGCCGTGACGGCGAAACCTGCCAGCGTCATTGCACCCGGCGTTTCGCCGAGCACGGCGAATCCCATCAGGGCGGTCGTGCCGGGGATCAGGTAGAACAGGCTGGCCACCTTGCTGGCCTCGCCCTTGCGGATCATGAAAAATAGCAGGCTGACGGCGCCGATCGAATTGACGATCGACAGCCAGCCGGAAGCCAGCAGCAGTTGCGTGGTCCAGCGCACCTCGAACCCTTCCACCACCAGGGCGAGTGGCAGCGCGACGATGCTGGCGACCGCCAGCTGGATGCAGCCGCCAGTACGCAGATCGGCATTGGCGCAATACTTTTTCTGATACAGGGTGCCGAGCGTGATGCCCGCCAGCGCCAGGCTCACCGCGCCCAGGCCGGCGAGGCTGGCGCCGCCGATCCGGTCGGCCACCACCAGCGCCACGCCGCCCAGGCCCGTCGCGAGGCCCAGCCACTGCCGGCCGCTGACCCGTTCATGCAGGAACACGCTGGCCCCGAGCGCGGTAAACAGCGGCATGGTGCCGACGATCAGGGCCGATACGCCGGCGCTCACGCCGAGCTTCAGGCCGGTGTACAGGCTGGAAAACTGCAGCGCCTGCATCAGCAGGCCGACCACCACCAGGTGCGCCGCCGGCTTCCAGCCGGCTGGCCACGGCGCCCGTGTGAGCAGCGCGATCGCCAGCAGCACCAGCGCCGCCACCGCGAAACGCAGGAACAGCAGGGTGAACGGTCCGGCGTAGGGCAGCGCGAGTTTGCCGACCACGTAGCCCGAACTCCACATCAGGATGAACAGGAAGGGCAGGGTGGACGAGGGCGCCGAAAACGTGAGTCTGGAACTGCTGGATGCCGTCATGATCGTCTCCGGTCGTCGGGAGACCAGATTACGTCCACCTGTTTATGGATACAATACGCTCAAGCGATAACATATTGTTTCCAAAGGGGATGCCATGAGCGAGCTGGCGCCGCGCGATTTTTCAGATCTGTGGCCTTTCGTCCAGGTGGTCGAGGCGGGCAGTTTTTCGGAAGCGGCGCGCCGCATGGGCACGACCAAGGCCAGCGTCAGCAAGGCGGTGGCGCGGCTGGAGAAGGCGCTACAGGTCAAGCTGCTGAACCGCTCGACGCGCCGCATCGGCCTGAGCGAAGCGGGCCGTGACATCTACCAGCACGCGGTGCGCATGATCGACGCGGGCAGGGCCGTCGAGGCGGCGGCGGCGGGACAGCAGTCGGGGCCTGGCGGCACGCTGCGCGTGTCGACCTCGATGGCGTTCGGGAACGCGCAACTGGCCGCGCTGCTGCCCGGCTTCATGGCGCGCTACCCCGAGGTGCGCGTGGTCCTGAGCCTGACCGACCGTCACGTCGACCTGGTGGAAGAAGGCATCGACATCGCGCTGCGGCTGTCGCCGAAGATCGACCTGATGAGCGTCGTCGCGCGTCCGGTGGCGCCGCTGCGCTACGTGCTGGCGGCCTCGCCCGATTACGTGCGGCGCTGCGGCATGCCGCCCGACGTCGCCGGCCTGGCGGCGGCGCGCTGCCTGACCTTCGGCGAGGCGGGGCCTGGCGCGGTCTGGGAATTCGACATGGACGGCGCGCCGGTCCGGCTCAAGCCCGCCAGCGCATTGACGATCAACAGCAGCCAGGCGCTGCGCGAAGCCATGCTGGGCGGCGCCGGCATCGCCCTGCTGCCGACCTTCGTCGTGGGCGAGGATATCCGCGCCGGCCGCGCGCTGCATGTGTTGCCGGCGGCGCGGCCGGTGGGCATGTTCGGCAGCCAGGTGCTGGCCGTCTATCTGGAGAACCGCTTCCTGCCGCAAAAGGTCAGGGTGTTCATCGACTACCTGCTCGAGCAGTGGGGCGAGTGGCCCGCCTGGGACGACTTTCTTGCTAGCCGGGCTGGCCGAACAGCGCCTCGGCGCGCTGGTACAGGATCCAGGAAGTAGCGATGTATTTGTCGCCGCTCCTGGCCACATTGCCGCGGTGGGTATGGGTGAAACCCGCCGGCGCGATCACCAGCCGCCCCTTTTTTGGTGCGATCTTGCGGCCCTGGTACAGGAACTCGGTCTCTCCGCCATCTTCCACGTCGTTGAGGTAGAACATCCACAGCAGCACCCGGTGCAGCGAATCGCAGCTGGCGTTCTGCGGATAGATCTCGGAATGCCAGTGATGGTAGCCGCCGCTGGCCTGCCGGTACTTCTGCAGATTGATGGTGCCGGGGCGGTACAGCACGCGCACCAGTTCTTCAATATACGGACGGCCCACTTCCTCGAAGTTGTCCATCGATAGCACCGTCGGCGTGCCGGTCTGCGGATGCTCCAGAGTTGGCGACAGGGATCCCATCAGCAGCATGCGGTAGCGGTCGACGTACTGCACCAGGTGGCGCGACATCGTCTCGAGCAGCAGCTGGGTGACGTCGTCCCATTCGCGGTGCAGGTTGATGGTGATGTCGTAGCTGTCCTTCTTGTCGACGTCGACGCCGTTGCCGGTGCGCCCGCGCACCACCTTGTCGCTGGCCTCGAAGCGCGCCAGCAGCGCATCGCATTGCTGCGCACTGAGCGCGTCGTCGAATACGCCGATGAAGTCGTCCATCACCTTGTCTTCCATGGATCAGCCCCGCTTGCGTTCGTGCTGCCACAGCACGTCGCTGCCGCCGGCATGGCGGTTCAGCACGCGAGCCAGCACGAACATCAGGTCGGACAGGCGGTTGACGTACTGGCGCGGGTGGGCGTGGATCTGCTCGGCCTTCGACAGGGCCACGATGGCGCGCTCGGCGCGCCGGCACACGGTGCGGCAGACGTGGGCGGTGGAGGCCGCGCGCGAGCCGGCCGGCAGGATGAATTCCTTCAGGACCGGCAGGTCGGCGTTGTACTTCTCGAGCAGGCCGTCCAGGCGCGCCACGTGCTCTTCCTTGATCATCTGGTAGCCGGGGATGCACAGCTCGCCGCCCAGGTCGAACAGGTCGTGCTGGATCGAGACCAGCTCTTCGCGTAATGCGGTCGGCATGTCTTCGCACAGCAGCAGGCCGACGAAGGAATTGAGTTCGTCGACTTCGCCCAGCGCGTGGATGCGCGCACTGTCCTTGCCGGTACGGCTGCCGTCGCCCAGGCCGGTGCTGCCGTCGTCGCCGGTGCGGGTCGCGATTTTCGAGAGGCGGTTGCCCATGATGTTGCCTTATGCGTTGGTGAGAAAAAACGATGGGATGAGCATACGACAAAACGTGGCCAATGTGCTTGCTTCTGCTTACAATCGAAGCATGCCCGATCATGCCTTTCAACCCGACCCGGCGCCGCGCCGCGCGCAGGTGGCGGCGGCCCTGCGCGCGCGCCTGCCGGCGTCCTGCGTCCTGTCCGACCCCGAAGACACCCGGCCCTACGAATGCGATGGCCTGGCCGCCTATCGCCAGCTGCCGCTGGTCGTGACCCTGCCGACCGACGAGGCGCAGGTGCTGGCCATCCTCGACGTCTGCCGTGAGTTACAGGTGCCGGTGGTGCCGCGCGGCGCCGGCACCGGCCTGTCGGGCGGCGCGCTGCCGATCCGCGATGGCGTCGTGCTGTCCACCGCACGCATGAGCCAGATCAAGCGCGTCGATCCGCTGGCGCGCACCGCCGTCGTGCAACCGGGCGTGCGCAACCTGGCGATCTCCGAGGCCGCCGCGCCGTTCGGCCTCTACTATGCCCCCGACCCGTCGTCGCAGATCGCCTGCACCATCGGCGGCAACGTGGCCGAGAATGCGGGCGGCGTGCACTGCCTCAAATACGGCCTGACGGTACACAACGTGCTGCGGGTGCGGGTAGCCACCATCGAGGGCGACGTCGTCGAACTGGGCGGCGCGGCGCTCGATGCGCCGGGACTCGACCTGCTGGCCGTGTTCATCGGTTCCGAGGGCATGCTCGGCATCGTCACCGAGGTGACGGTGAAGCTGGTGCCCAAGCCGGCGCTGGCCCAGGTCATCATGGCCTCGTTCAACGATGTGGTCACGGCCGGCAATGCGGTGGCCGACGTGATCGCGGCCGGCATCATCCCGGCCGGCCTCGAGATGATGGACCGCACTTCGGTGCGCATGGTCGAGCCCTTCGTGCAGGCCGGCTACGACCTCGACGCCGCCGCCATCCTGCTGTGCGAGGCCGACGGCACGGCGCTCGAGGTGGCCGAGGAGATCGCGCGCATGAGCGCGGTGCTCGAGCGCGCCGGCGCGACCGCGATCGCGGTGTCGCAGAGCGAAGCGGAGCGGGTGCGCTTCTGGTCCGGCCGCAAGAACGCCTTCCCGGCGGCGGGCCGCATCTCGCCCGACTATTACTGCATGGACGGCACCATCCCGCGCAAGCAGCTGGCGCGGGTGCTGGCCGGCATCGCCGCAATGGAACAGACGTATGGTCTGCGCTGCTCGAACGTGTTCCACGCCGGCGACGGCAATATGCATCCGCTGATCCTGTTCGACGCCAGCGCGCCCGGCGAATTCGAGCGCGCCGAAGCGTTCGGGGCCGCGATCCTGGCGCTGTGCGTCGAAGTGGGCGGCACCATCACCGGCGAGCATGGCGTGGGCAAGGAAAAGATCGACTCGATGTGCGTGCAGTTCGGCCGCAAGGAGCTCGACGCCTTCTTCGCGGTCAAGCATGCCTTCGACCCGGTCGCGCTGCTCAATCCGGACAAGGCGATCCCGACCCCGCACCGCTGCGCCGAATTCGGCAAGCTGCACGTGCACCACGGCGAGGTTCCATTCCCGGACCTGCCGCGTTTTTGAACGAGAGCCATATGGGAACGATCGAACGATTCCAGGAGCGGGTACGGGCCGCGGCGCATGAGCGTGAACCGCTGCGCATCCGTGGCGGCGGCAGCAAGGACTGGTATGGCGGTGCACCACAGGGCACCATCCTCGACACCCGCGACTACGCCGGCATCGTCGACTACGAGCCGACCGAACTGGTGATCACGGCGTGCTGCGGCACGCCGCTGGCCGAGATCGAGGCGTTGCTCGCGCAGCACAACCAGATGCTGGCCTTCGAGCCGCCGCATTTCAGGGCCGGCGCCACCGTGGGCGGCACCGTCGCCGCGGGCCTGTGCGGCCCGCGGCGCGCCAGCAGTGGCGCCACGCGCGACTTCGTGCTCGGCGCCAGGCTGCTGGACGGGAAGGGCGACGTACTGTCGTTTGGCGGCAAGGTGATGAAGAACGTGGCCGGCTACGACGTCTCGCGCATGCTGGCCGGTTCGATGGGTACGCTCGGCCTGCTGCTGGAAGTGTCCTTGAAGGTGCTGCCGCGGCCCTTCGCCGAAGCCACGCTGCGCTTCGAGATGAGCGAGATCGACGCCATCCGCCGCCTCAACGAATGGGGCGGCCAGCCCTTGCCGCTATCGGGCAGCGCCTGGTGCGGCGGCCAGCTGGCGTTGCGCCTGTCTGGCGCCGAGGCGGCGGTCGACGCCGCGATGCGGCTGCTGGGCGGCGAAACGGTGCCACATCCGGATGCGGCTGCGTTCTGGGCCAATATGCGCGAACAGCGTCATGCATTCTTCCTGGAGCGCGAACCCTTGTGGCGCCTGTCGGTGCCATCGACCACCGGAGCTTTGGTGCTCGGCGGCGACCAGCTGATCGAGTGGGGCGGCGCCCAGCGCTGGCTGCGCGCCGGAGGCGACGCCGCGACGGCCGGGGCGATCCGGCGCACGGTGCAAGCCTGCGGCGGCCATGCGACCCTGTTCCGTGGCGGCGACAAGGGCAGTGGCGTGTTCCAGCCGCTGGCGCCGGCGCTGGCGCGCATCCATGCGCGCATGAAGGATGCCTTCGACCCCGCCCACATCTTCAACCCGGGCCGCCTGTACCCCGAAAGCGCCTGATCCATGCAAACGACACTCGCCGATTTCATCAAGGGCACGCGCGAAGGCGCCGAAGCCGAAGCGATCCTGCGCGCCTGCGTGCACTGCGGCTTCTGCACCGCCACTTGCCCGACCTATCAACTGCTGGGCGACGAACTCGATGGCCCGCGCGGCCGCATCTACCTGATCAAGCAGGTGCTCGAAGGCGCGCAGCCGACCCGCAAGACCCAGCTCCACCTGGACCGTTGCCTCACCTGCCGCAACTGCGAAACCACCTGTCCGTCCGGCGTCAAGTATGGGCGCCTGGTCGACATCGGCCGCAAGCTGGTCGACGAGCGGGTGCCGCGTCCCTTGAATGAAAGGATCAAGCGCGCCACGCTCAAGGAATGCCTGCCGCGCGCCAGTGTGTTCAAGCCGGCTTTCAGGGCGGGGCAGGTGCTGCGGCCGCTGTTGCCTGCAGGGCTTCAGGACAAGCTGCAGCCGGCACGCGCCGCCGGCCACTGGCCGACCCGGGTCCATCCGCGCAAGATGCTGCTGCTGGACGGCTGCGTGCAGCCGGCGATGGCGCCGAATATCAATGCCGCCACGGCGCGCGTGTTCGATTCTCTCGGCGTGCAGCTGGTGGTGGCGCCGAAGGCCGGCTGCTGCGGCGCGCTGCGCTACCACATGAACGACCAGGACGGCGGCCTGGACGACATGCGCCGCAACGTCGATGCCTGGTGGCCGTCTGTGGAGCAGGGGCAGGTCGAGGCGATCGTGATGACCGCCTCCGGCTGCGGCGTCACGGTCAAGGAATACGGCCACCTGCTGGCGCACGATCCGGATTATGCCGACAAGGCCCGCCGCATCAGCGAGATCACGCGCGACCTCTCCGAGATCCTGCCGCAGTTCGAGGAGCAGATCAGGATGCGGGCGCATGGGAAGGACGCGCCGCGCGTGGTGTATCACCCGCCCTGCACCCTGCAGCACGGCCAGCAAATCCGCGGCAAGGTCGAAAGCGTGCTGCACGCGGCCGGCGTGGACGTGGTGCTGTGCGCCGACAACCACCTGTGCTGCGGCTCGGCCGGCGCCTATTCGGTGCTGCAGCCCGAGATCGCGCACCAGCTTCGCGACCGCAAGTTGGCTAGCCTGGATGCGACCGGCGCGCAGGAGATCGTGTCGGCGAACATCGGCTGCCTGAGCCACCTGCAGTCGGGGACGGACAAGCCGGTGACGCACTGGATCGAGCTGCTGGAGCGGGCCTTGCGCTGATTGCCGGCGGGCGGCAACGCCGATTTCCTGGTCGTGTTAGGATCGCGCCGAACCCGGCAATCGGCGGGAACCCAGTGGCAAATCAGTGACAATTACCAGGAACGATCTTGAGCTTTACCTTCCAACTCGTGCGTGACGACGAGGGCGGCCCGGCCGCCGTGGTCTTCGAAGACAGTAGCAGCCCCGGCCTGGTGCCGGTCTGGGAAGCCGCCGGCGTCTACGACGCGCTGTACAACAGCGACGGCCACATGGCGCGTGACGTGTCGCGCGCCATCGCCTACGGCCTCGACCAGTTGAACGAGAACGCCGCACTGGGCGGCCTGCTGCCGCCGGGCGTGTCGATGACCGAGGCCATCCGCTTCCTTGACAACGTCAGCCGTGGCTGCACGATCCACGGCGTGGCGCGCATACAGACGCGCTGACGACGAATCCGTGCGCTTGTCACAAGCGGTTACGACGGCACTATGGTGTTCGAGTGCAAGGGCTTGTACCATGTGAGCGTTTTGCTCGACTACGAAAGCCTCTTATGACCTTGCCAATCTTTTCACGTTCCCTGTGCTTCGGCATGTTCGCGATCGCCTGCGCCATCCCGGCCCACGCCGAAAGCTTCGCCTCCTCGGCCTCCAGCGCCGGCTCGGCGTCGTCGGCCAGTATTTCGGATTCGATCAGCGATTCCAGCACCAGCTCGAGTGGCGACAACAAGGTGGCGGCGGGCGATTACCGCGTGATCGACATCGCGCAAGCCCCGAATAAGCCCGACACCACCCGCCTGACCCTGCGCGCCGAAGCCGGCCAGGCCCGCACCTTCTTCCTCGACGTGCCGAACCGCGCCATGGCTCAGCGCCAGGTCAATGCGGGCGAGGTGGTGCGCGTAAACGAGCGCGTCTACGGCTACGAATTCGCCCATGCCGACACCCAGCGTCCATTCTTCCTGGCGCTGCAGGACGAGTGGCAGCGCGACCTGGCGTCACGCAAAGTCGTCATCTGATGCGGCTGCGCAGGGCGACCGCCGCGTTGGCGCTCGGCCTGTGCGCCACCTTGAGCGGCGCCGCCTGGGCCGGCCTGCCGACCTTCTGCGAGCGCGAGAGCGACATCACCGCGCTCGAGCAGGACCGTGTGCTGCGCTTTGCCGGCGTGGTCCGCCAGGAACTCGAACGCTCGGGCGGCAAGGTCGCCCTCGTCTCCCGCGCCGGCGTGGATCTGAGCCGCTTCGGCCTGCTGTATTCGCATGCCGGTGTCGCGCTGCGCGACGACGCCGACGGCGCCTGGGCCATTCGCCAGCTGTACTACGCCTGCGAAGATGCGCGTCCGCACCTGTTCGACCAGGGCATCTCGGGCTTCGCGCTCGGGGCCGACGCGCCATCCAGCGGCCATGTGTCGTTGCTGTTCCTGCCTGATCAAGACGGCGCGCAGCTCGAACGCGCAGCGCGCGACAAGGGGCTGGCACTGGCGCTGCTGGCAGGGAAGTACAGCGCCAACGCCTATGCCTTCGGCACCGATTACCAGAACTGCAACCAGTGGGTGGCCGAACTGCTGGCCGGCGCCTGGGGAGGCGTGGAAGGACAGGGAGGGCAAGTGCGCGAGCAGGCGCAGGGCTGGCTGCGCGCGCAGGGCTACGTCGCCGGGCCAGTCAGGGTCCCGGGACATATGCTGATGTTCGCCGGACAGTTCGTGCCGCTGGTGCATGTGAACGACCATCCGGTGGACGACCTGCACGCCCTCGCGCTGCAGGTGAGCGTGCCGGCCTCGATCGAAGCCTTCGTGCGCCAGCGCGCACCGCAGACGCAGCGCGTGGAGATCTGCCACGACGAGGGCCGCATCGTCGTGCGGCGCGGTTGGGAGCCGCTCGGCGCGGCGTGCGAGCCGGGGCCGGATGACGAAGTGACCGTCCTCGCTAACTGATTCGCCTTGCGGCGGCGTCAGGCCGCCAGCAGCTTCTCGATATCGCCCGTCAGTTCTTCTGGCTTGGTAGCCGGCGCGTAGCGCTTGACCACCGCGCCGTCCTTGTTGACCAGGAACTTGGTGAAGTTCCACTTGATTGCCTCCGTGCCCAGCACGCCCGGCGCCTCGCCTTTCAGGAAACGGAACAGCGGATGGGCGTCGTCGCCGTTGACGTCGATCTTGGCGAACATCGGGAAAGTCACGCCGTAGTTCTTTTCGCAGAAGGCGCCGATCTCGGCCTCGCTGCCCGGCTCCTGGTGGCCGAACTGGTTGCACGGAAAGCCCAGCACCACCAGGCCCTGGTCCGCAAAGTTGCGCTGCAGTTGTTCCAGACCCTGGTATTGCGGGGTGAAGCCGCAGGCGCTGGCGGTATTGACGATCAGGAGCGCCTTGCCGCGATAGCGTGCCAGGTCGACCGGCTGGCCGTCGAGGGCGGTGGCGTTGAAATCGTAGGCGGTCATGGCATTCTCCTTGTGGTTGAATCGCCAAGTTTACGCGAAGGCGGCGCGACGTGCACGGCGTCTTGGCGCGACCTCGCGGGATGAATCATGGCGGTGACTTTTATTGCGTCTTAGCATTTCTTAACGATTTTCGGTCAAATCGCGTGCGACAATTACGCTCGTCCAATTGTCCAGCATCCCGGGTTTTCATGCCACGTCATCATTCTTCCGTCTTGCTGCTCGCGCCGATCGTGGCCACCACGTTGATTGTTCCTATCAGCGCCCACGCCAGCGTCCAGCAGCCGCCCGCGGCGCCCACGCCGGTCGCCACGGCGCCGGCAACCCCGGCGTCGGAGGCGCACCCGGCCCAGGCCGAGGTCCCGGTCCAGTCGACGGTCTCGGTCAGCGCGGTGCGCTCGTCGAACCGCATCGATCGCCAGGCCTATGACGTCAAGAGCGATGCGGCCGCGAGCAACGACACCATCGCCGACACCCTGAACAAGGTGCCGTCGGTCGCGGTGGACCCGGACGGCAATGTGACCCTGCGCGGCCGCAGCAATGTGCAGATCCTCATCGACGGCAAGCCGTCCGCCATGATGCAGGGCGAGAACCGCGCCGCCGCCCTGGGCGCGCTGCCGGCCGCCGACCTGGAGTCCGTGGAGGTGATCAACAATCCCGGCGCGCAGTTCGGCAACGAAGGCGGCGGCGGGCCGATCATCAACCTGGTGATGCGGCGCGAACGCACGCCGGGCAGCTTCGGGACGGTCAATGTCAACGCTGGCCAGGAAGGCCGCTTCAATGCCTCCACCTTCGGCAGCTACACGGGAGGACGCCTGAGCGTGCAGGGCGCGCTGTTCGGCCGCCGCGACAGCCGCGGCTCGACCGGCGAGACGACGCGCGACCGCATCGACCCGGCCACCGGCGCCCTGGCCAGCAGCGTGCAGACCTCGACCAGCGAAAACGACACCGAGTCGGCCGGCTTCAACGGCTCGCTCACCTACAACCTGGGCGAGAAGGACGTGGTGTCGGTCAAGGCCAGCTTCAACGCCAATAACCAGGATGGCCTCTCGTCCGAGCGCTATCGCGGCGCCGACGCGTCCGGGGCGGTCGAGAGCGACTACCTGCGCTCGACCGTGCGCGACAACAGCAACCGCAGCGCCAGCCTGAGCGCGAGCCTCGACCACAAGGGAGAACTGCCGGGCGAGATCTTCAAGGCCGACCTGCGCCTCTCTGGTACCCGTGGCGAGGGCGATGCCCGCTTCGCCAGCGACTACACGGTGCGGCCGATCAATTCGTCCGATCCGCTGACGCGCCAGGACAACCTGAACGAGACCCGCATCATCGACTTCACCGGCGACTACGAGCGTCCGGGCGAGGCGGGTGTGCTCAAGCTGGGTTACAAGGTGATAAGCAACAGCAGCGTGATCGACACCCGCTTCCTCAATGTCGATCCGGGCACCCTGTTCGAAAGCGTCAACGCATCCCGCACCAACCGCTTCGAGCTGGTCGACACCACGCTGGCGCTGTATGGCACCTACCAGATGCGCCTGGGCCAGAAGTGGGGCGTGCTGGGCGGCCTGCGCACCGAATACACCGATCTCGACATGGACCAGGTCACGACCGGGATCAAGGCCGGCAACCACTACCTGGAAGCGATCCCCAGCGCCTTCCTCACCTACGACCTGTCGGACAGCACGGCGCTGCGCCTGAGCTATGCGCACCGCATCCGCCGTCCCGGCGCCTCGGACCTGAATCCCTTCGTGATCTACCGCGACGAAACGAACGTCTCGTCGGGCAATCCCGCGCTGATGCCGACCGAGTCCGACTCGCTCGAACTGGGCGTCGAGACCAAGCTTGGCAACGTCGAGACCAATGTGCGCCTGTATGCGCGCCGCGACACCGACCTGATCTCGGAGCGCCGCTACTTCATCTCGGACACCGTGCTGCTGACCACGCGCGAGAACGCGGGCACCAGCCGCTCGGGCGGTCTGGAATTCACCTTCAGCGGCCGCGCCACGCCCAAGCTGACCATCAATGCCAGCGGCAATATCGGCTATTCGGAGCAGTCGGTGCTCGGCAACGTGGACGACGACAAGCGCAGCGCGACCTCGATCGCCGGCCGCGCGCGCTTCAACTACCAGTTCAATCCGGCCAACAGCCTGCAGCTGGTGCTCAATGCCCAGGGCAAGACGCTGTTCGGCGAGGGCTATCGCCAGCCGACCCGCACCGCCGACCTGAATTACCGCCACAACCTGAGCCAGGCCCTGAGCCTGGTCGTCAACGTCAACGACCTGTTCGACTCGCAGAAATCGGAATCGATCACCGAGACCGACCGCCTGCGCGAATACAGCCTGCGCCGCCAGGACGGGCGCCTGGTCTACGTCGGCCTGTCGTACCGCTTCGGCACCTTCGGCGGCGGGCGCGGCCCGCGTGGACCGAGCGGGCCGGGCTTCGGTCCTCCGGGTGGCGGCATGGGGCCACGGTAAAGACGCCCGGTAAATACAGGCGATATGCCGGATGAATAATTCCGGCAAGGCGGTTTGAGGGCGGCGAGCTGTGACAGAATGCGGGGACCTTTGTCCACTTCATCCCCGCCCCGATGCTCAGACCGACGCTCATCGCGCTGACCCTTTCGTCACTGTTCGCACTACCCGCCGCCGCACAAGTCAGCCCGCCATCCGACCCGCCGCCGGCCAGCCTAGATGCCATGCAGAAGGTCGAGGTCAAGGCCGATGCCAACAGCTATGACCCGCGGCGTGACGACACCGCCAGCCGCATCGTGGTCTCGACCGAAGAGATCAAGCGCTATGGCGACACTTCGGTGCTCGACGTCTTCAAGCGCCTGCCCGGCATCACCGTCGGCGGTGGCGGCGGTCGTGGGGCGGGCGAGATCCGCATGCGCGGCCTGGGCAGCGGCTACACGCAGATCCTGATCAATGGCGAGCGGGCGCCGGCCGGCTTCGACATCGACCAGCTGTCGCCCGACGTCATCGAACGGATCGAGATCCTGCGCGCGGCCAGTGCAGAATTTTCTACCCAGTCGATCGCCGGCACCATCAATATCGTGCTCAAGCGGGTGGTGCGCAAGGCCCAGCGCGAACTGCGGGTCGGCTACGGCAAGAGCGAGGACGCCAGCAACCCGAGCGCGAGCCTGAACATGTCGGACCGTCTCGATGGGCTGTCGTACTCGCTCGGCGCCAGCGTCTGGCGCTACAACTTCGACCGCCCGCAGCCGTACGAGGAAACGCAGACCGATCCGGAAGGCCGCCTGACGCAGCTGCGCCGCACCGAGCAGAATGACAGCGGCAGTCCGCAGGGTTTCAATCTCACGCCGCGCCTGAACTGGACGCTCGAGAATGGCGACACGGTCAGCTGGCAGACGATGGTTTCGTATAACCGCAACGACTACCATGGCTATGCCGTCACCACGACCGAGCTTGGCGCGCCGCCGCCGTACGACGTACGCGACATGAACAGCGGCGGCAACCAGGCGATGCTGCGCACGGACCTGAACTGGGTGCACAACCTGGAAGAGGGGGCGAAGCTCGACCTCAAGCTCGGCGTCAACGGCATGCGCAATCGCGGCGACTGGCGCGAGTTTGACTACAACCTCGATCGCCTGGCGCGCGACTCCAGCGTATTGAGCGCCGTCGATGAACGCGGCCTGACCTCGGTCGGCAAGTACACGACGCCGTGGAGGAAAGACCATGCGCTGGCGATGGGCTGGGATGCCGGCTACACGCGGCGCGAGGACGAGCGCGGCGAAGTCGAGGTGTTCCCCTTGGCGGGGCGCGAGCTTGCATCGAACGAGGAGTATGACGCCACCATCAAACGCCTGGCGCTGTACATCCAGGACGAGTGGAACGTGAGCAAGCAGTGGTCGATGTATGCCGGCCTGCGCTGGGAGGGGCTGGAGACGACCAGCGAGGGCAATACCTTCGAGACCAGCACCAACCGCGCCAGCGTGTTCTCGCCGCTGGCCCAGACCCTGTACAAGATCCCGGACAGCCGCGACCAGGTGCGCCTGGCCCTGACCCGCACGTTCAAGGCGCCGTCCGCCGGCAACCTGATCCCGCGCCGCTTCACGACGCCGAACAACAGCCAGACCGAGCCCGATTACCGCGGCAATCCCGACCTGCAGCCGGAACTGGCGACCGGCATCGACGCCGCCTACGAGCACTGGTGGGCCGAGAAGGCGCTGCTCAGCGCCAGCGTGTCGGTGCGCCGCATCGAGGATTACACGCGCCAGGGCCTGATCCTGGAAGACGGCCGCTGGATCCAGACCCCGGTCAACGACGGCGACGCGCTCACGCGCAGCCTGGAGCTGGAAGCGAAGTTCCCGCTGTCGGCGGTGCTCGCCGACGTTCCCGAGATCGACCTGCGCGCGAGCGTGTCGCGCAACTGGTCCGAGGTGGATGCGGTGCCGGGGCCGGACAATCGCCTGGACCAGCAGGTGCCGCTGTCGGCGACGCTCGGCATCGACTACAAGACCCGCGACGGCAAACTGAGCACCGGCGCCAGCTTCGCGTTCAAGGACGGCGGCCCGGTGCGGGTCAATGTGGAGCAGTCGCGCTACCAGAGCGTGCGGCGCGATCTGGATGTGTATGCGCTGTGGAAGTTCAATCCGAAGTACCAGCTGCGGCTGGCGGCGTCGAATCTGCTGCGTCAGGATGGGGTCTCGGATTCGCGCTATACCGATGAATTCGGAACGCTGCGCAGGACCAGTTTCAGTGAAGGGCAGACCATGGCGAGGGTGACGCTGGAGTCGCGGTTCTGAATTGTCTGAGTGCCTGTTGCGCTATTCCATCGTTGGCCTGAACACGTCGTTCCCGCGCAGGCGGGAACCTAAGTTCTTCGCGCAGCTACTAGCACGAACGTTAGTGGCTATGCATGCACACTTAGGTTCCCGCCTTCGCGGGAACGACGGGCAGGCGATGGTGGTGGAAGGAGATGTTGGCGGTGCGTGAAGTAGATGGCCGCAGTACGCCGACCATCAGATCAACCCCAACTTCTCCGTCCCACTCGAAAAATCCCGATTCTTCGCGTGCTTGCTATTGAGCTTGATGTTCAAGCGCAGGTCATTTACCGAATCCGCATTGCGCAGCGCATCTTCATAAGTGATCTTGTCCGCCTCGTACAGGTCGAACAAGGCCTGATCGAAAGTCTGCATCCCCAGCTCGCGCGACTTCTTCATGATCTCCTTGATCTCGTGCACCTCACCCTTGAAGATCAGGTCCGAGATCAGCGGAGAATTCAGCAGGACCTCGATCGCCACTACGCGCCCCTTGGCTTCCTTCTTTGGAATCAGGCGCTGCGAAATCAGTCCCTTGAGGTTCAGCGACAGATCCATCAGCAGCTGCTGCCTGCGCTCCTCGGGGAAGAAGTTGATGATGCGGTCCAGCGCCTGGTTGGCGCTGTTGGCGTGCAGGGTGGCCAGGCATAGGTGGCCGGTTTCGGCGAAGGCGATCGCGTGTTCCATCGTCTCGCGGTCGCGGATCTCTCCGATCTGGATCACGTCCGGCGCCTGGCGCAGCGAATTCTTCAGCGCCGCCTCGAAGCTCTCGGTGTCCACGCCCACTTCGCGCTGCGTGATCACGCAGTTGCGGTGCGGGTGGACGAATTCCACCGGGTCCTCGACCGTGATGATGTGGCCGTAGCTGTTCTCGTTGCGGTAGCCGACCATCGCCGCCAAGGTGGTCGATTTGCCCGAGCCCGTGGCGCCGACCATGATCACCAGGCCGCGCTTGGTCATCACGACGTCCTTGAGCGTGTCGGGCAGGTCGAGGTCTTCGAACTTGGGGATCGCGGTAGTAATCACGCGCAGCACCATGCCCACGCAACCCATCTGCATGAAGGCCGAAACGCGGAAGCGTCCCAGGTCGCCCGGGGTGATCGCGAAGTTCGCTTCGCGCGTGAGCTCGAAGCCGGCCGCCTGCTTGTCGTTCATGATCGCGCGCGCCAGGTCGGCCGTGTGGCCGGCGGTGAGCGGCTGGCTCGACACCGGCGTCATGCGGCCGTCGATCTTGATCGCCGGCGGAAAGCCCGCCGTGATGAACAGGTCCGAACCGCCCTTGCTCACCATCAGGCGCAGCAGGTCGAACATGAACTTGGATGCCTGGTCGCGTTCCATCTGGATGATCCTTAGCCGAGGAAGTTTTCCGGGATCTTGGCCGCGGCGCGCGCGGCGCCGGTCGAGATCACGTTGCGGCGCACCAGCTCCGTCAGGTTCTGGTCCAGCGTCTGCATGCCGACATTGCTGCCGGTCTGGATGGCCGAGTACATCTGGGCGATCTTGGCTTCGCGGATCAGGTTGCGGATCGCCGGGGTGCCGATCATGATCTCGTGCGCCGCCACGCGGCCCGAGCCGTCCTTGGTCTTGAGCAGCGTCTGCGAGATCACCGCCTGGAGCGACTCGGACAGCATCGCGCGCACCATCTCCTTCTCTTCGGCCGGAAACACGTCGACGATACGGTCGATGGTCTTGGCTGCCGACGAGGTGTGCAGGGTGCCGAACACCAGGTGGCCCGTTTCGGCTGCCGACAGCGCCAGGCGGATGGTTTCCAGGTCGCGCAGTTCGCCGACCAGGATCGCGTCCGGGTCTTCGCGCAGCGCCGAACGCAGCGCGTTGTTGAACGACAGCGTATGCGGACCGACTTCGCGCTGGTTGATCAGGCACTTCTTGGAGTCGTGCACGAATTCGATCGGGTCTTCGATGGTGAGGATGTGGCCGTATTCGTTCTCGTTGAGGTGGTTCACCATCGCGGCCAGCGTGGTCGACTTGCCCGAGCCGGTCGGGCCGGTCACCAGCACCAGGCCGCGCGGCTTCATGGCCAGGTCGGCGAAGATCTTCGGCGCGTTCAGTTCTTCCAGGCTCAGGATCTTGGACGGAATCGTGCGCAGCACGGCCGACGCGCCGCGTTCCTGGTTGAAGGCGTTGACGCGGAAGCGCGCCAGGCCGGGGATCGCGAACGAGAAGTCGCACTCCAGCACTTCTTCGTACTGCTTGCGCTGGCCGTCGTTCATGATGTCATAGATCATGCCGTGCACGTCCTTGTGCTCGAGCGGCGGCAGGTTAATGCGGCGCACGTCGCCATGCACGCGGATCATCGGCGGCAGGCCGGCCGACAGGTGCAAGTCCGAGGCCTTGTTCTTGACCGAGAAGGCGAGTAATTCCGAAATGTCCATTTATAATCCCAGTGGCTCGAGGTGCGCCTTTGTCATCATCGCCGCCCGAAAAATATTTCCTATAGAAAATCATTATGTCCATAATCGCCGCCAACTTGCAAGCTGTCGAAGCGACAATCGGGGAGGCTGTCCAGGCCGCCGGACGCGCCCGGGACGAGGTACAACTGCTCGCGGTTTCCAAGACGTTTCCCGCGCAAGCCGTGCTGGATGCGATGGCGTCTGGACAACGTGCGTTCGGCGAAAATTATCTGCAAGAAGCGCTCGACAAGATCGTGAACGTCGCGCAGGCGCAACCCGATGCGCCGATCGAATGGCATTTCATCGGCCCCATCCAGAGCAACAAGACCCGCCCGATCGCGGCCAGCTTCCACTGGGTGCACACGGTCGATCGCCTCAAGATCGCCCAGCGCCTGTCCGAGCAGCGCCCGCCTGAACTCGGCCCCTTGAATATCTGCCTGCAGGTGAACATCAGCGGCGAGGCCAGCAAGAGCGGCGCGTCCGAGGCCGAGTTGCCCGAACTGGCGCGCGCGGTGGCGCAGTTGCCGAACCTGCGTCTGCGCGGCTTGATGGCCATTCCCGAACGCGCAACCGAACCCGGGCAGCAGCGCGCCGCCTTTGCCCGCCTGCGCATGCTGCACGACGCCCTGCGCGCCGACGGCCTGGCGCTCGATACGCTGTCGATGGGCATGTCGGGCGATATGGCGGCGGCGATCGCGGAAGGCGCGACCATCGTGCGCATCGGCAGCGCCATCTTTGGCGTACGCAATTACGAATAACAGGAAAAACACATGAAGATCACGTTCATCGGCGGCGGCAATATGGCCGCGGCGCTCATTTCGGGCATCGTCCGCCAGGCGGGTTCGGGCGCGAACATCCACGTCGTCGACCGCAACCCGGAAGCGCTGGAGCGCCTGTCGCAACAGTATGGTGTGCGCATCGCGACGGCGATCGACGAACAGGTCAAGGAGAGCGAAGTCGTGGTGCTGGCGGTCAAGCCGCAGCAGATGCGCGAAGTCGCGGCCGAGCTGGCGCCGCTGTTGAATCGCCACCTGGTGCTGTCGATCGCCGCCGGCATCCGCAGCAGCGACTTGTCGCGTTGGCTCGGCGGCTATGACGCGATCGTGCGCACGATGCCGAACACGCCGGCGCTGATCGGCATGGGCGTGACCGGCCTGGTGGCGCAGCCGGGCGTGACCGAGGCCCAGCGCGCGCAGGCCGATACCGTGATGCGCGCGGTCGGCAAGACCGTGTGGCTGAATGACGAGGCGCAGATCGATCCGGTGACGGCGGTGTCGGGCAGCGGGCCGGCCTATGTGTTCTTCTTCCTGGAAGCGATGCAGGAGGCGGCACTGCAAATGGGCTTGAACGCGGAGCAGGGCAGGGAGCTGGCGCTGGCCACCTTCACCGGCGCAGCGCAACTGGCGGCGCAGTCGGACGAGTCGGTCGAGGTGCTGCGCCAGCGCGTGACCTCCAAGGGTGGGACCACGCATGCGGCGATCACCAGCATGGAGGCGGCCGGCGTGAAGGAGGCCATCGTCGCGGCGATGAAGGCGGCGGCGGCGCGTGGATGCGAATTGGGTGAGGAACTGGGCAGCGACTAGGGGCGCCTGACAGAACCGTTCGGCATACCGTCAATAGATGAGCGATCATCCCATATGATCTGGTGGTGTTCGCGGGGCGGTTGCAGCAGCGCGTCGTAAATGCGCTGCAAAAACACTGCTACTTTCATGCTCGGACTGAGCATGGGTACGTCCGCAACCGACCCAAAGCAGACGCTGCGGTTTATATCATATTGCTGCCTGAATGCTGCTTGGGAAAGGTCGGCAAACCGGCTTAGCCGCCGCTGGACTTTGTACTAATTGTTCGGCACTTCAAGCTGCCCAAGCAGACTCTATTCAGCAACACATACTGATGGGCGGCACCGGTTGAATTTAGAAACTAAGCCGCTGCTTGCCTAGACCTTAGAGCTTTTCTTATCTTCAGGGCTGCATCTGCCCGCATAATTCCTTTTAAAAGCCAAAGAAATACAGCGAGCATATATGCGGATGCCAGCAAGGCTACTTGTTTTTGTGTTTCGATGTAATCCGCAAGTGCATTAGATGCGGCTTGACTCGAACCAATCTCGCAAAGTACGTTAAGGCTAACTTTGTCGATGTATTCAGAATATTTTAGATCAGAGCAATCCTTTAAATAAATTCGCTTATTGTCAAAAGGACGAGTCGCGTATTCTCGATCTATGGTAAAATATTTATCGGTAGCTATTACCTTAATTATCGCGCGATTATACTGGGTTGTGCCAAGCGAAATTATAAGAAATGGAGCAATTAGGGCTAGTGGCAACATCCGCCAAAGGACATGGCCGGGAACTAAGTTAAGAAGTGAATCTGTCGGCTCTGGTTTCTCGATGTCAAAATATTCTCCAGCGTTACGGATTAAGCGTAACTCTATGTCGTTATCAGTTGACCATCTGATAAGCCGCTCAGCTCGACGCAAAGTCGCCGCCTTAATGCCCGTCAGATACCGAAACTTCATTAAATCAAGTTCATCATCCGAAAATTTCTTAATCGAGGCAGAATTTACCTCGGATTGGCCGAACATAACGAGCCAAATTTTTAATATCACAGGATGAGATGATCCACTGCGCCAATAAAAAAAGGCCAATATGATAAAAAGTGCCAGGGTCGTAGGCGCAACTAGATATTGGAGGAATGCAGGGAGCGCCGTTGTAAATATTTGCTGGGTGAACATCAGAATTTATTTGCTAGGTTGAGGTCTTGTTTCTTCGTCGGCTAGGTGGTTCAAACGTGGTAGCCCAATGATCATTCCAGAAGGATGATGCGGACAGTGCAGCCAGCTCTTGGCCGAACGCGGCCGTTGAGCTCAGCATAGCAGTCCACCAAGGCGGGAAAAGTCGCTTACTGTCACGAAAAGCCGGAACCGACCCTTTGCGGACCTTCGCACTTTTTTCTTAATTAACCCAACCGGAATAGGCAACTCTTTTATATTTTCATTTGAAATATATTTTCGTGAATCAGGTCTAGTCAAACTAAACTGGAGAATTGTCTTTCCGGAAAATATCTGCAAAGGTCTCCGCTTGAAACGAAACGGAACTGACAAACAGAAGCGCCACAAGGAGCATATGCCTCGATTGATTTGCGTTAACCTCGACTAGGCGTCCGTGTGCGATATCGTTTCGAGTGGAGGTAAGTACATTGTTAAAGTCGTTCACAACATTTGAATAAATTTGGTGTTTTACCAGGTCAGAGGCTGGGAAGCTTCGCCGAAATAAATCGCGTCCTTTTTCACTCAGGCGACCACTTTCGCTTTCGGAATTAAGTTTCCGATTGATAAAGCCCTCTAAGGCCGCGTACGCAAGAAAATAACTTACTCGATGGTCACCTTTGGAACGCAACTGATAACTTTCTACCAATAACTGCCGATAAAACTCACCATCATTGAAATCTTCTTTGAAGCCCTTGAAGCGAATCACAGCGTACAAAGCCCAGTCTGGTTGCGAAATTCCATAACCATCCCCTTCGAACGAGCCTTGCAATTTTACGCAACCATTCGGGTTGTCAATTTCCGTTAGTTCCAACTTCTGCAAAGAAAATTGCGAAATTTTGTCGTATCCAATTTCGCCAATGAAGTTCGCGTCATTTGCCACAGCCTGTGCCAAAATCCATTCACTTTCCTCATCAGGGCAGGCATTCAAATCCAAACTGTTGCTTAACTCGCGGATATCATCCCAATGGAGTATACGGCTATCGAAAATTTCCGCATGATAGACCGAAAAAAATCATCAGGCTTCGGTTGCTCATCCTTAAAAAAATAGGTCTGAGTTACAGGGCCCCTATACTCACTGAAATCGTAATCGGGGTGATGGTTAATTTTCCTAACCTCCACAACCTCAGCAAGTAACGAGAGCTTTTTCATTAGCAGAAAAATGCTCAGCTCGTCGGAAAGGATCGTTTTATATTTCATAAATTTCAGTATTTAATATTTATTTTTATTTTTATTGTAAATAATTCAATGCAAGATGCGGCGCTACCAATATTGGGGGGCGCTTCTGGTCGGCGGCAGCCAGTCAATGCACATGTTAATTTTTCACTGATATGCCAAGTAAAGTTGAATGCCGGTGCCTACTCTATGTGCATCGTTAGAGAACAATAAATTTCGTGCTTGCTATAAACAAAGACTGCTGAAAAACCCGTTAGGAAATCCTGCATTTCCTCAAGTGCCGCGGCAAAACTCCCCTTTCTGTCAACCTTACGAAAATCTTTCCCGAAAGAAAATCGTTGGATTCTATCTTCATCGGTGTACACCAGCAGAGCTGTTTGAGGGGGGTATTTAATTGCGGCCTTTTTTTTGAGCGCTACTTTAAGTAAGTCGACTTTACGCAGATAGTTAAATTGGTCCTGATCTCCTTCAATGCAAATTGTGTTTTCTTTTGCCATTCGCGAAAGGAGATGTGCATCTTCCCCATTCTGAAGGGTAGTGACCTCCAAATAATTAATCCGCGATTCGCCTGGGCCAGGCCGCTCATCCTTTACAGTTGCATCGAATTGTTGATTCCCGTCATGCCAGCAGATAACGACTTCGCTAGATTCGCTAAAATATAATTTTGCGAAATAAGCAATAGGGAATAGCTCATCATAAACTTTGCGAACAAGGCCTGAGCGCATTGGATAGTCAGGGGCTGAAGGAGTTCCGTAAGTTAGTCGATTAAACAGGGTCATGACTACTTGAGCATGCTCGTAAGCAGTCTGCGCTGTCATAGGTGACTCTGCTATCTCCTTTACAATATGCTTGTCGGCTTTCCAATCTCCAGTAAAGGTTGGATTGACTTGAACAACTGGTATTAGCATTTTTTTCCTGTCTTCAAATTGCCCCGTAGATTGCACTGGCAGCAGTTGATCGTTTAGGGGCCCCAAGCGAGCGGCAGCTTCTGGCCGATTCCTGCGTTGAGTAACATGGCAGGTTGCCAAGACTCAAAAATCGCTGACTGCCACGAAGGACGGGAGCGGGCTCGAAGCATACTGTCATCTCTCCTTTCAGAGTCGCAATACTAGTACGCAAGCAGGCGCGCCATGGCGCGCACTCGCCTTTAGGCAAACTTCATGGCTGTGAGAGTGGCCAAATACTGTTGCAGATGAAGGAAAAGGAATTGTCGCGCGTTGCCCGCAACATCGCGGACGGCTCCCTTCTTCTGCTCAAGCCCGGCATCTTTCAATCTAGTACGACCATTTACATAAATGTACTGCTTCAAGTCCAAAAGGACGTACACTGACAATGTTCCACATAACCTCGTTGAAAGGCCACGGATGAGTAGCAAAAAACCATTCGATGCAGCCGCTGCCGCCATCTACCGCGCCAGCACAGAACAGCGTCGTACTCGTAGGCATGACAACAATGACCTGACTGAAATGTCAGCGCACGTCGAGCCCAGTCATACCAAGAACAACGGTGTCCTTACAGTTCGGAAGTTACCAAATACTAAGTCAGTCTCTAGTTTGGGCGGCCCGACGAAAGCGTTCGGCATTTCGAAGTTTTCCATTCCAGAATTTAGACGCTATGCAAAGCGCTCACCGCGCTGACGTGCTCGCTCATCGTTGAATTGTGGCAGTATGTCATGTCATATTTAGTCCGGTTTTGACCTAACCCGGCCGTTGAGCTCAGTATAACAGGCCGTCATGTGCGAAAGGTCGCAAACTGTCACGAAGGGCAGAAACCGACCCAATCCCGACGTTAGCGCCGAATCTTCCCAACATAGTCGATGTGCCGACCTCTCGCATCAGTACGGAAGAAGAGGTTGCATGCGTAGGCGGGATCTTCTGATAATTCCAGCACGACCGGTACAACCTTCACGGGGTCATGCGCTGCTTGCTCGATTTGGTAGTACAACTTCTGTTTTCGTTCGACTTCGTGCCCATCTTCGTCAATCGATTGGGGCATCCGAACGATATAGTTGCCATTACAACGGTTCGGTAAGCTGAGCGACGTCGGCCGGATAAAGACTTCGAACTGACCATATTTGAAGTTCTCAGACGTATCGTCTAAACGCTCGCGGCCTGTAATGTCGCGTGGGAGCAAAGTGTTCGTTGATGAGAGGTCAACTTCAAAATGCCGAAATTTGACGCCGTTACTTACCACCGTGTAGATCTTAGGTTCGACGGCATCTGAGGGACTGGAAGCGAATGCGGCAATCAGAATGACCGCGCTTGTGAGTCTGCTAAATTTCATTGTTATCATTTTTTCGTCAAACCTGTTCGGTGCCGAACTTTAGGTCGGGACTTCTCTTCTCGCGAGCGACCGCTTCTGGCCGAAGGCGGCCATTGAACTCAGCATTGCAAGGGACGAAAAATCGCAGACTGTCACGAAGGACCGCAACCGACCCAAAGTGGCCGTTTAGTGCTTACCGATTGCAGAGAGAACTGAGGTGAGCACCGAAGTATCAACCGGCTTGACCAGGTGATGATCGAACCCAGCAGCCAAGGCGCTAACGCGATCACTCTCCTGTCCATAGCCGGTGACGGCAACGAGCACTGCGGTGGCGTTTTCTGATTGGTTCCTCAAACGCCGAGCGACTTCATTGCCGTCGATCTCCGGGAGGCCGATGTCGATCAGGCAGACTTGCGGTGCATGGCGCTTGGCCTTCTCCAGTGCTTGAAGCGCTCCATGTTCGACGAGCACTTCATGTCCCATCGCCTCCAACAGTAGTTTGAGCATCTCCGCCGCATCTATGTTGTCGTCTACCACGAGAATTTTTAACGACGCAGTTGGGACTGGCGGAGTGACGTCTTCGCTACCAGTGGATAATGCAGTCTGTTCCGGCTCGCCCAGCCGCGGTAAATAAATAGAGAAGGTACTGCCGTGGCCAAGCCCTTTACTCTTGCAGGAAATATCACCACCATGCAGCTCTACCAGACTCTTCACCAACGCCAACCCTAGCCCCAGGCCGCCAGAAGACCGGTCAGATGAGCGCTCAGCCTGCGCAAAGAGATCGAAAGCATGTGTCACGGTCTGCGGCGTCATGCCGATCCCATCATCGGTCACTTCAACCAGGACTTGCTGGTCTTCGACCGAAGTACACAGCACAAGATGGCCGCCCTCGGCAGTGTACTTGGCGGCATTGTTGAGGATGTTGGCCAGTACCTGGACAAGGCGCTTCTTGTCACCTTGAATCAAAGCCGTCTGCGACGCAAGGCGCAGTGTCAGCTCGTGTCTTCTCGACCGGATCAGAGGACTGACCTGCTCAACCGCCTCGGAGACCACTTGGTGGATATCTACTACTCCGTTCTCTAGTTTGATTAGGCCACGCGTCACGCGTGAGACGTCAAGCATGTCATCAATGAGCCCAGTCATGTGCTTTACCTGGCGCCCGATGACAGCACTAGTTTTTTTAACCCGATCCTCGTCAAGCTTGACCCGCTGCAGAAGTTCAGCAGCCGCGCCGATAGGCGCTAGCGGGTTTCTGAGCTCATGTGCCAGCATCGCGAGAAACTCGTCCTTGCGCCGGTCGGCATCCTGTAGAGCAATACTCGCCTTATAAGCTTCCGTAACATCATGCCCCTGCGCAAATACCCCGACAACCTTATTGTCAGGACTGTAAAACGGCTGATAAATCAGATCGATGTAATGTTCGATCATATTGCCGTCAGCTTTCGAACGAATATCTACTTTGATGCCATGCCCGACCCAGGGTTTACCAGTCTCATACGCGCTATCAAGGCCTGCCTTTAATCTTTGGTCGAAAAGTTCCGGTATTGCCTCGAGCGCAGGCTTGCCAAGCAGGTCGCCGCGACCCACCAACTTTTCGTACGCATTGTTGACCATTTCAAAGACATGAGTTGGTCCCATAGTTACTGCAACGAAGCCTGGCGACTGATTGAACAGGTTACGCAGGTGACTGCGCTCGTCCTTCAATACCCTCGTCATGGCCTCGTGTAGCTGCGCACGACTCAACGCGTTCGCGCTGGACTCTTCGTCAGAATATGCACTATCGGGATTTTCTTTTGAATCCCGGTCGAAGACGTAAAGGGAGGTGACGTCAATTGGGTTATGAATAACAATAGTGACCTTGCCATTGTCTCCAAATACAGGTGTATGAACGGCGTTCCAGTACCTATCTACAAATTCAGCGTTGTCGCTGCCACCGACCGGAATAGCGTAACGAAGCACGGGTGTTATATCCGGCTTACCGCTCGCGATAGCACGCTCCATCGACGATTTCACCTGTTTGGAGTTCGTCGTCGATGAAGGGTCAGTGGGATTGTTAGGAAAGGCATCGAAGTGGGATCTCCCCAGCAAATCTTCAGCGAGTCTGTCAACTGCTTTAAGGTAGGCATGATTAGCGTCAAGGATAGTAAGCGTCGTATCCAGCACCAATGACGGATAAGGCGATGCTCTGAACAGAGACTCGTAATCAGGTTTGGTAGTCATGCTGCAATCTTGCCATGAGTTGGTTCAGTGCAGCAAACGTTGGGAGCGGGAGCAATGTAAAGTGATTCTTTTGGTCTCGCGCGCTTCGTCATAAAGCGTGAAAAGATGTATTGATCGCTCATCTCGTGCAAAAATGTTACGACTCAGCGGAGGTCCGCTCCTGGTCGATAGCAGACGCTCGAAACGACTGAGTGTATTCGGAGGTCGCGTCCATGGCAACCTCAGAGAACTGACGGGTGCTATACGTAGCCAAGGACGCTTAATTGAGTCCTTCTAATTTCAACGCCGCAACCAGGCGCTCGCCCGCGGCAGAACCCGCCTTGTAGAACACGGCCGGCTTGCCAAACGGCGCCGCGACCTCGGTCCACGCGCCCGCGCCGGCATCGAAGGGACGGCCGGCCCAGAGCTCGGTCCAGGTCCCGGCTGGCAGATAAAGCCGCACCGATTGCGCGCCCCGCGTCACCACCGGCGCCACCATGAAGTCCGACCCCAGCATGTACTGGTAGCGCAGCCCGTAGGTAACCGGATCGGAAGGAAACTCCAGAAAAGGATGCCGCACCAGCGGCGCACCGCTGTCCGCCGCCTCTTGCATCAACCCCTGCCGATAAGAACCCAGCGCCCGAAAAATCTTGCTCATACGCGCGAAGTGGGCCAGTGTCTCGGCATCGCTATCCACCTGCCAGCTGATGGCCGGATTCAGTCCCTCGTGGGTGCGCAGCACGCCCGTGAACGCATTGAGCTCGACCCAGCGCATCCACAATTCCTTGTTGCGCGCGATGATGGGCACCTGCCGGCCGAGCACCGTCACGCCGAAGGCGTTGTAGCCGCCGGTATCGCTGTGCAGCAGGCTGAAGCCCGACACGCCGCCCGACAGCATGCCGACGATCGCGGTGCGGATGCCGTCGTAGCCGTCCCACGTCTGCAACTGGTCGCCGAGCCAGAACAGGGTGCCTTGACCCGGACTGCGGGTGAAGCCCGAACGGTGGAAGGCGATGACATCGCCTTCGCGTCCGGCCTCCATCATCGCTTCGCGGTTCACCGCCGCCCATTCCTCGGGATAGCGGTTATGCCAGGTGGCCGGGTCGTTGCCGTTCGCCAGTACCGCATCGAATGGCAGAGCCTCGCCGAAATCGGCCATCCAGCCGGACGCGCGGGTGCTGCCGAGGAGTTCGTTCTTGATGACGTTCTTGATCCAGGTGCGCGCCTCGGGGTTGCTGAGGTCGACCAGCGCGGCATCGAAATTGGTGTTGCGGATCAGATAGGGCGTGCCGTCCTGTTTCTTGACGAGGTAGCCGGCCTGGCGTGCCTGCTGGTACAGGCTGTCGTGGCCGGCCTCGGTGCTGAGGAAGGGATTGATGTAGACCAGCATGCGGGCGCCGAGGCGCGCGAGCCGGTCGACCAGTGCGTCCCAGCGCGGGTAGTAGCTTTCATCGAGCTCCCAGTTCCACCACAGCTGCTTGCCGGCGTTCGTGATGCGCACGCCCGGCCAATCCTGGATCCACAGTCCCGCGAGTGGAATGCCGGCGCGCTCGAAGGTATCGAGCTTCTGTTGGCCTCGTCGGTGCCGCCCTGGACCGAGACGATCGCGCCGCGCCCGACCCAGTCCGGCAGGGGCGGCATGCGGCCCGCATAGGCCGTGTACTCGCGGATCAGCTCGAGCGGCGTGCGGCCGTACAGGATGCGGCCCGTCAGCGCGCTCGTGAATAGTTTGATCTCCACCCGCTCGGGATGCTGAAAATCGAAGATGCTGTACTCGGTGTTTTCGAGGAATAGCGAATTGAGCTTGCTGCTGAGGTAGTGGGGCTCCGGCGCGCCGGTGGACACCTCGCTGCCGCCACCGCCGCCTTCGAGCAGGTCGAACAGCTGGGTGAAGCCGGGCAGGCCACGGCCGACGCCGTGTTCCTGTACCAGCACCGGGATGGTCTTGCCCTTCTGGTCGAACCAGGTCAGTTGCTGGCCCATGCCGAAGTAGCGTTCGTCGGCGCTCGAGGCGTGGCGCACGAAGCTGCGGTTCAGTTGTGCGGCTTGTGGCCCGTCGAGTTGCAGGCGAAAGCGCAGCTGGTTGGCATCGGCCCCGTCGAATGCCAGGCGGTAGCCCACGTCGCAGCCCGGACCGCGCAAGCGGCCGCGCACGACCAGCGTGTCCGGCGCGGGCTCGAGCGCATCGATGCTCTGACTAAGTCACTGCGCCAGCAGGCGTTCATCGATGCGGTAGGAGCCGTCGGGCGTGCCGAACTGGCGGATGTCGGCCTGGCTTTGCGCCGCGCCCAGGAAGGCGCGGCCGGGCACGCTGGCCCACAGGATGCGCGCCGGCTCGGCCGCATGGCTGATGCGCAGGCCGTTATTGGAGAAGGACAGGGAGAAGGCGCCGACGCGATAGGCGCCATCGATGCGCGCAGCGAGCGTATCTGGCGGCTGCGCCTGCATGGCTGCCGCCGAGAGCGGCAGCAGGAAGGTCAGTGCCAGGAAGGTCAGCGCCAGAACAGGCCGCAGGATTCGTGTGCGCATATCGCCTCCAACCGTGGTCGCTCGTCCGGTTGGACAGCGGCCCGGTTGGCGCGTTCACGCGCACCCGGATCAGTGGATCTCGAACTTCCTCCAGCCCAGCACCGGCAATACCTTCTGCGCCAGCTTGTAGGCGGACAGGGCGCCGGTCACCGCGCCGACTACCCACTTCGGCTTGGTGATCAAAAAGCCCAGTCCCAGGCCGGCGGCGGCCAGGACGGCGGTCTTGTGCTGCGCCACGTAGCCGGGGGCGCCGCCCAGTTCGGACGGATGGCGCAGCAGCGCCACGTCATGCGCCATCAGTGCGCGCTGTTCGGCGCACTGGGCGGCCAGCAGGCGGCGGCGCGCCGCCAGGGTTTCATTGCTGCTCATGGACAGGCTCTCCTTTGACGGCTTGCGCATCCTTGCGCAGTTCGGCCAGCGTGGCGGCCATCAGCGGCGGACGGGTTACCAGGTCGCCGCGCACCTTGAAGAAGGCGAGCAGGCCGAGCAACGCGAACAGCCCCGTCATGACGCCGATCGCCAGCAGGCGATGCGTGTCCCAGAACAGGACCAGCACGAACAGGATCGCCAGCAATACCGCGACCACCGCGAAAAAGGCGGCCGCGACGCCCCAGGCCAGATAGCCGATCAGCCGGTGCGTCTCTTCCTGCAGCTCGATCGCTGCCAGTTCCAGCCTGGTCCGCACCATGGCGAGCAGGTTGGATCCTATCCTTCCGACGGTCGCGGAAATCGTCATCTTATTTACGCGCGATCAGCATGCCGATCACGACGCCGACTGCAGCGCCCAGACCGACCGACTTCCACGGGTTGTCCTTGACGTATTCGTCGGTGGCCTTGGCGGCGACCTTGGTGCGCTCGACCACGGTTTCTTCGGCGTGGATCAGGCCGATCTTGGCCGATGCCAGGGTCTGCTCGAACTTTGCCTTGGCGGCCTTCAGTTCTTCGCCAGTCAGCTGGCCGCCGTTGCGCAGCCAGGATTCGGCGTCGTGGATCACGGTCTTCAGGTCGCTGACCAGTTGGTCGCGGGTGCCGGTCTGGGTCGGGATTTTTTCAATCATCGTGAGCCTCTTGTGTGTGGTGGGTGAATGCCTTTTGGACAATATTAACCTAATGCATAGTCGAGCGCGACACCAATGAACAGTGCGGCCCCCAGCCAGTTGTTGTGGCGGAAGGCTTTGAAGCACTTCATGCGGTCGCGATCGCGGATCAGGGTGTAGTGGTAGAGCGCGATGCAGCCGGCCACCGCCACCCCGCCCACGAACCACCAGCGCAGGCCCAGCGACCAGCCGCACAGCAGGAGGATCGCCAGCGAGGCGCCGTAGCACAGCATGATCGCGGCCACGTCGAAGCGCCCGAAGGTGATGGCCGAGGTGCGCATGCCGAGCTTGAGGTCGTCGTCGCGGTCGACCATGGCGTAGGCGGTGTCGTAGGCCACGGCCCAGAACACGTTCGACGCCAAGAGCCACCAGGCCACGGCCGGCACCTGGTTTTGCACGGCGGCAAAGGCCATCGGGATGCCGAAGCCGAAGGCGATGCCGAGATAGGCCTGGGGGATCGCGAAGAAGCGCTTGAAATAGGGATAGGTGCCGGCCACCACCACCGCCACCACCGACAGCTGCTTGGTCAGCGCGTTCAGCGGCAGGATCAGCAGGAAGGACACGATGGCCAGCACCGCCGCCACCATCACCGCTTCCTTGCCGCTGATCTTGCCGCTGGTGAGCGGACGGTCGACGGTGCGCTTGACATGGCGGTCGAAGTCGCGGTCGGCGTAGTCGTTGATGGCGCAGCCGGCCGAGCGCATCAGCGCCGTGCCGATGACGAAGATCGCCAGCACCTGCAGGTCCGGCACGCCGCCGGACGCCATCCACAGCGCCCACAGGGTGGGCCACAGCAAGAGAAGAATGCCGATCGGCTTGTCGGCCCGGACCAGGCGGAAATAGAGCGCCAGCTTGTTCATGGTGAATCGCGTCTTGTCAGAGAAGCACTGTTGAGCAGGAAGCAGCGATTCTAGCCCGTTTGGCGACATGGCGGCTATGTGGCCTTGTGCATGCGGGCGCTATCGTTTTTGCATGACACGGCCGTGTCTTTACTGCATGGCGAATGCATCATTGTTGTCATTTTATCGTCATGGATTTGACATTTTTGTTTGTTTTAATGCATCAGTCCTACCGGGGGTGGTAGGGACGGGATGGGCCTGATGCAGGGGCGCCGCCAACGACACCAGACGCCGGACCACCGGCTCGATCCTATTCTTTGGAGTATCTCAATGAACGAACACGATATGTCGCTTTCGCGGCGCAACCTGCTCAAGGGCATGGCCGGCGCTTCCGCGCTGCCTTTCGTCGGCGCCTTCGCCGCGCTGCACGCCCGCGAAGCGCTGGCGGCCAATGGCGCGACCGCCCTGGTCGACAGCCCTTACGGTCCGATCGCCCCGGTCAACGACCTGGCCACCGGCCTGCCGCTGCTGCAACTGCCGCCGGGCTTCAGCTACAAGAGTTATGGCTGGCGCGGCGACACCATGAGCGACGGCCGTCCCTGCCCGGGCGGCCACGACGGCATGGGCGTGATCGTCACGCGCAAGGTTGGTCGCAGTACGGAACAGGTGTTGGTACGCAATCATGAAATCAGCGGCAGTGCCGCTGTCAATTTCATCAATGCCTACGGCCTGTACGACACCGGCAATGTGAGCGGCAGCTCGAGCAACCGTTCCTGCGGCGGCACCACGAACCTGGTGTTCCGCGACGGCGACTGGGTCAGCATGACCCCGAGCCTGGGCGGCACCCAGCAGAACTGCGCCGGCGGCATCACCCCCTGGGGCACCTGGCTGACCTGCGAAGAGATCGGTTCGGACACGGTCAGCGCCGGCGGCAAGAAGCATGGCTATGTGTTCGAAGTGACGGCCGATCCGCAGCAGGTCACGGGCCAGGCTATCGTCAATATGGGCCGCTTCGCGCACGAAGCCGCCGCCGTCGACCCGAACAACAGCAATGTCTACCTGACCGAGGATTCCTCGGGCAAGTCGGGCTTCTACCGCTACATCCCCGACGTCAAGACCGGCGCGCCCGGTTCGCTGGCGATGGGCGGCGTGCTCGAGATGGCCAAGGTCAAGGGCCGCAACAACGTCAACCTGGCGGTGGCCTCGGTCGACGATACCTATGAACTGGAGTGGGTGCCGATCGCCAATCCGGACGCCAATCGCGGCAGCGGCGTGGGCCTCAACGGCGAGACGATCAACAGCGCCGCAGGTCCCTTCGTGCAGGGCTGGACCAAGGGCGCGCTGCGCATGAACCGCGGCGAAGGCATCTGGTATGCCGAGGGCAAGATGTACGTGATGGACACCTCGGGCGGCCACGTCAACCGCGGCGCGATCTGGGAACTCGACCTGGCGCGCCAGACCCTGAAATGCATCTACTCGAGCCCGAGCCAGCTGGTGGGCAATATGGGCGATAACCTGACGGTCAGCCCGCGCAACGCGATCCTGATCTGCGAAGACGCGTCGAGCGCCATCACCGACCATTTCGGCTACGGCCAGCGCCTGATGGGCCTGACCGGCGCGGGCGATGCGTATATCTTTGCCAAGAACAATATCAACCTGACGGCTGAACAATTGCAGGGTGCTGGCAAGCTGACCTCGCTGGCCGGTGATCGTCGCGGCAACGAATTCGCGGGCGCCTGCTTCGACCCCACCGGCCGCTACCTGTTCGTGAACATCCAGACCCCGGGCGTGACCTTCGCGATCTCGGGCCCGTGGGCCAAGGGCCCGCTGTAACCGTCACCTTCAATCACAAGGAACCCGAACATGAACATGAACAAACTCGTCGCCGCCACCGCCGTCGCCCTGAGCGCGCTGACCTTGTCGCACTCCGCCAGCGCCGTCGTCCTGACGAGCAGCAGCGGCGCCAACATCGTGACCGACTACAGCGAAGCCGGCGTCGTGTCGTTCGATCTCGACCTGGTCGACTTCAGCACCACCACGCTGAACTTCGTGCTGGAAGAAGCCGACCTGGCCGGCCCGCTGAGCTTCAACGCCATCATCCGCAACCTCGTGGGACTGTCGATGTACCAGTTCAACTTCGGCCTGCAGGGCATCGGCTACGCAGCGGCGGGCAGCGTGTCCTCGTTCTCCGGCGCCGCGGCCAGCTACTCGAGCAATAACGCCGTCATCAAGTTCGCCAATGGCGAGACGGCCGACGTCCTGTTCGGCAATCCGACCTTCCTGGACGGCCGCAGCGACTGGCTGCTCGACACCACCGGCCTGTCGGCGGGCGATACCTTCTCGATCGTGGCGCAGGTGCCGGAACCATCGACCGTGGCCATGATGCTGCCGCTGATGGTGGGCCTGCTGCTGGCGCGCCGCCGCAAGCGCGACTGAGCTCCGAGGCAGGGCGTTTGACATGCCTGTCACTTAGTGACATAGTAAGCGTCACTAAGTGACAGGTATGGAGCATCATGGGAGTGCACGACGAAGCAAGACTGGCGGTATCGCGCCACGCGGCAAGGCTGTTCGTGGAACGCGGCGTGGCCGCGACCAGCGGCGACGACATCGCTGCGGCGGCCGGCCTGTCGAAGCGCACGGTCTGGCGCTACTTCCGCAACAAGGAAAGCTGCGTCGAGCCACTGTTCGATGCGACCTCGCTGCGCTTCATCGCCATGCTGCGCGACTGGCCACGCGACGCATCGATCGAGTCCTGGTTGCAGGCCTGCCTGGATAGCGAGCGTTCCCCCAATGACCTGGCCGACGATGTGCTGGCCGTGCGCCTCTTGGCCATGCTGCCGGACGAGCCGGACCTGCGCGCTTCCTGGCTGATGGCGACCCAGCGCGCCGAAGACGCGCTGGCCGCGATCGTCGCCGACCGCCTGGAGCGTTCACCCAGGGACCTCGAAGTGCGGCTGTGCGCCGCGACCGTCATGGCCGCCATTCGCGTGGTCGACGAAACCATCAGCATCGCCGCCGTGAAGCAGCGGCAAACCTTCACCACCCAGGACGTGATCGACCGCCTGGCGCACGCCATTCGCGTGGCCAGCACCCTGCCGATCTGCGATCCGGTCCTTGCCTGAATAAGGAGATCCGCCATGCATCCCATCGTCTATCCCTCCACCCGCCGCATCGACACCTTTGACATCCTGCACGGACAGCGGATCGACGATCCTTACCGCTGGCTGGAAGGCGATGCGCGCAGCGACGGCGAGGTCGCGGCCTGGATCGCGGAGCAGAACGCGGTGACGAATGCCTGCCTGGCCGAGCTGCCGGGCCGCGAGGTTTTCCGCGCGCGGCTCGAAGCGCTGCAGAATCACGAGAAATTCACGATCCCGCGCGAGCGGGGCGGGCGTTATTTCTACACCCGCAATCCCGGCCTCGAGAATCAGGCGACCTTGCTGGTGCGCGACAGCGTCGACGGCCCGGACCGCGTGCTGATCGACCCCAATACCTGGTCCGAACACGGCACCCTCGCGCTGGCCGAGTGGGCGCCATCGCGGGACGGCGCGCTGCTCGCCTACGCCGTGCAGAAAGACGGCGCCGACTGGCGCACCATCAAGGTGATCGAGGTCGCCAGCGGAAAAATCCTCGACGATGCGTTGGCCTGGGCCCGCTTCACGACCATCGCCTGGGCGCTCGATGGCGCCGGCTTTTTCTACACGCGCTATCCCGAATCGACGGCGGGCGATGCCGCACTGGCCGACCACGCGGTCTATTTCCATGCGCTGGGCACGCCGCAGTCGGACGACCGGCTGCTGTATGCGACACCAGAACGTCCCGAGCTGCTGCACTTCGTCGAGGTGACCGACAGCGGCCGTTACGCGGTGATCACGTCCACGCCCGGCACCCAGACCAATAACCTCGTCGTCATCGACCTGCACGACGAACGCTGGCAGCCGCGCACCGTGGTCAAAGGCTTCGACGCCGAATGGTCGCCGGTGGGCGACGCCGGCAGCACCTTGTACCTGCTGACCAGCGAGGGCGCCGAACGGCGCCGGATCGCCACCCTCGACCTGGCCGACCCCGGCGCCGCGCCGCGGGAACTGGTCGCCGAGGACAGCGCCGTGCTGGGCGATGCGCGCCTGGTTGGCGGCCGCCTGATCGGCACCTATCTGGTTGACGTAAAAACCCAGCTGCGGCGCTTTACGCTCGACGGCCGGCCGGATGGCATCGTGCCGCTGCCCGGCATCGGCAGCGCGGGCGGCTTCCAGGGCCACTTCGACGACAACGAAGCCTTCTTCGTCTTCACCAGTTTCAATGCGCCGACGACGATCTACCGCTACGACGTGGCTGCGAACACGGCCAGCGCGTGGGCGGCGCCAACGGTCGACGCCGACCTGGAACACATCGTGGTCGAACAGCGCTTCTATGCGGCGCGTGACGGCGCCCAAGTGCCGATGTTCCTCATCCGCCGCAACGACGTCACGGGGCCGGCGCCAACCCTGCTGCATGGTTACGGCGGCTTCGGCATCAGCATGATCTCGTACTACGAGCCCAGCCTGCTGGCCTGGATCGAGCAGGGTGGCATCGTGGCGATCGCCAATATCCGCGGCGGCGGAGAATATGGCAAGGCCTGGCACGAAGCGGCCCGCCTCGACAAAAAGCAGACCAGCTACGACGATCTTCTGGCCGCCGCCGAATACCTGCACGCGCAAGGCATCGTGACGCCGGACGGCCTGGCCGTGCATGGCGAATCCGGCGGTGGCCTGCTGGTGGGCGTGGTCGTCAACCAGAGACCGGAACTGTTCGCGGCGGCCTTGCCCGGTGTCGGCGTGATGGACATGCTGCGCTTCCACCATTTCACGGGCGGGCGCCTGTGGGTGGGCGAATTCGGCGATCCGGCCAATGAAGAACAGTTCCGCACTTTGCTGTCCTATTCGCCGTATCACAACGTGGCGGCCGGCAAACGCTATCCGGCCATCCTCGCCACGACGGCCGATACCGACGACCGTGTCGTCCCTGCCCATACCTTCAAGTACGTCGCGGCGCTCCAGCACATCGATGCCGGGCCGCGTCCGCACCTGGTGCGCATCGAGACCCAGGCTGGCCACGGCGCCGGCAAGCCCACCGCCAAGGCCATCGCGGAGATGGCCGATAAATGGGCGTTTGCCGCGGTTTGGACGGCGTTGGCGGTGGAATGAACGTAGAAGCTGGGCAATAGTGCGAGGGCCGGACTCGGCCGGATGCTAGACTTTGTTGAAAGCGGACATGAGATTGTCCGTTTTCATTTTCAGCTTTTGCTTTTGTTCCGCATCGGCCAGATGCCCAGTCAAAGGAGTCGACTTGCTTATGCGCGCCCATTTCAGTTTCTTGTTCCTGTTGTTGATCGCCCTGGCGGGGCCACTGTCACCGACCGCCTTCGCCGCCGGCCAGGCCGAAGAAGCGGCGCCCGCCGAGGAAGTCATTCCTGATCCGCTCAAGCGCGAGACGCCGCGCTCGATGGTCTCGGGTCTGATTTCCGCCCTGGCCGAGCCTGATTACGATCGCGCCGCCCAGTACCTCGATACACCGGCCGGAACCAACCGCCAGCGTACCAACGCCATCTCGCAGGCGCGCAACTTCCATGCGCTGCTGGACAACGGCGGTTCGCTGTCGCCCTTCGTCGCGCTGTCGAACGAAGCCATCGGCAAGATCGACGACGACCTGCCGGCCGAGCAGGAAAATGTTGGTGTGCTGACCATCCAGGACAAGAAGGTCCCGGTCCTGCTGACGCGCAGCCAGGACGGCGACCACCAGGTCTGGCGCGTGTCGCGCGAAACGATCGACCAGGTCGCACAGGCGGCGCGCCAGGAGCCGGTGGTGCAGGAGCCCGACAAGAACGAGTTTTCCTTTGCCGGCGCGCCGCTGAAGGATTGGGCGATGCTGGTCGGGCTTGGTGTGCTGATCTTCGGCGGCCTGTGGACGGTGGCTGCCCTGATCGTCGCTGCCATGCGCAGGCTGGTGCCCGACGCGGATGCCAACGGCCTGGTGCGCTTCATGGAGGCGGCGCTGCCGCCGGCCAGCCTGCTGATCGCAGTCGGCCTGTTCTACAGCTGGGCCGAACGGCTGCCGGTGTCGATCGTCGCGCGCACGACCCTGCTGCGCTATACCGGCATCGTCTCGGTCATCGCGCTGGTGTGGTTCGGCCTGCGGCTGATCGATGCCGTCGCCGAGCTGGCCACCGCGCGCATGCAGCGCAGCCAGCGGCGCCAGGTGGTGGCCGTCATCACGCTGGCGCGGCGCGCCGCCAAGATCCTGCTGCTGGTGTTCTCGGGCATTGCCATCCTCGGCACCTTCGGCATCGACGTCACGACCGGTATCGCGGCGCTGGGTATCGGCGGTATCGCGCTGGCGCTGGGCGCCCAGAAGACGGTGGAAAACCTGGTCGGCAGCGTCACGGTGATCGCCGACAAGCCGCTGCAGGTGGGCGACTTCGTCAAGGTCGGCGACGTGGTCGGCACGGTGGAAGACGTGGGCATCCGCTCGACCCGCATCCGCACCGGCGAGCGCACTGTCGTCACCATCCCCAATGGCGACCTGTCGGCGCGCCAGATCGAGAACTTCGCGGCGCGCGACCGCTTCCTGTTCAACCCGACCATCGCGGTGGAACCGGCCACCTCGCCGGCCAAGCTGAAGGAGGCGATTTCAATCGTCCAGCAGGTGCTGACTGAAGAGAAGAACATGGCCGAGGGTCACCGCGCCCGGCTGGGCAGCATCAGCGACCGGGCCTTCAACGTCGACATCTGGTCATACATCAACGTGAGCGAATTCGATACCCAGGTGATCATCCGCGAGACCCTGCTCTTGACCATCTACGAGCGGCTCGATGCGGCAGGCATCAGCATCGCCTTCCCGACCCAGAGAATCGTGTTCTCGCCGGAGCAGCTGGCCGAGGCCAGGGAACAGCTGGTCGGCAGCGGCAATGAGGCCGCGGCCGAGGCCGAGCCTGGCCTGGTGGTGCTCGACAAATCTACGCCGCAGCCTCGAGCATGACCATCTCGACGCCCGGCAGGTGGCATTCGCCCACCGCGCGCACCACCGCATCGATCGCGGCGCGGCGGGTGAAGCTCTTGCGCCAGGCGATCACCACGCGGCGCGATGGCGCCGGCGGCGAGAAGGGCACATAGGCCAATAGACCGTTCGGGTCGCGCATATCGGCCACCGAGGCGCGCGGCAGCACGGTCAGGCCGATGCCGCTGGCGACCATGTGGCGGATCGTCTCGAGCGACGAGCCTTCGAAGGTGCGCTGCATGCCGTTGCCGGCCACCGGCGCCGAGAAGCGCGCCATTTCCGGGCACACCTCAAGCACCTGGTCGCGGAAGCAGTGGCCGGCCCCCAGCAGCAGCATGGTTTCGCTTTTCAGGTCTTCGGCCGAGATTTCCTTGCGGCCCGCCCACGGATGGCTGCGCGGCATGGCCACCACGAAGGGCTCGTCGTACAGCGGCTGCACCGACATGCCGTGGTCGGGCAACGGCAGCGCCATGATGGCGGCGTCCAGCTCGCCCTGGCGCAGCAGCTCCAGCAGTTTATGCGTGTAGTTCTCTTGCAGCACCAGCGGCATCTGCGGCACGGTGTCGATCAGGTTCTTCACCAGTGGCGGCAGCAGGTAGGGCCCGATGGTGTAGATCACGCCCAGGCGCAGCGGGCCGGCCAGCGGGTCCTTGTTCTGCTTGGCCAGCTCCTTGATGGCGGCGGTCTGTTCCAGCACCCGCTCGGCCTGGGCCACGATCTGGGCGCCCAGCGGCGTCACGGAGACTTCGGAGCCGCCACGCTCGAACAAGGTCACGCCCAGTTCGTCCTCGAGCTTCTTGATGGCGACGGACAGGGTGGGCTGGGCCACGAAACAGGCCTCGGCAGCATGGCCGAAGTGTTTGGCGCGCGCGACGGCGACAATGTATTTCAGCTCGGTCAGTGTCATGTTTATATGTTTCGGGTAGCGCACCGTGGCCGGCGCCGGGGGCGGCGGACCGGGGCGGCAGACCCGTTTTAGCCATGAAATAATAGTTTAACGAGAATCATAGTCGATATAATTGCCCGGCAGGTTAGGTTGCTGCAATTTTTGAAAGGCCCGCATGTCCTCGACGTTCGGCCCGGCACAAGCCCAGGCCTATATCCACAAGCTCCTGACGGTGATGCACCACCAGGGCGGCTCCGACCTCTTCATCTCGGCTGACTTTCCTCCAAGCATCAAACACCAGGGGGCGATGAAGGCGCTCAGCCAGCAGCGCCTGACGGGCGAAGTCACGCGCGCACTGGCGCTGTCGATCATGAACGAGCGCCAGCGCGCCGAGTTCGAGGCCGAGATGGAGTGCAATTTCGCGATCTCGCTGCCGGGCGTCTGCCGTTTCCGCGTCAACGTCTATGTGCAGCAGCAGAGCGTGGGCATGGTGGTGCGCACGATCGCCTCCGAGATCCCCAACTTCGAAAAGCTCGACCTGCCCGAGGTGCTCAAGGACGTGGTGATGACCAAGCGCGGCCTGGTGCTGGTCGTGGGCGGCACCGGGTCCGGCAAGTCGACCACGCTGGCGGCGATGATCGACTACCGCAACAGCAACTCGGCCGGCCACATCATCACGGTGGAAGACCCGGTGGAGTACGTCCACAAGAACAAGCAGTGCCTGGTGACGCACCGCGAAGTGGGCGTCGACACCCTGTCGTGGCATCACGCGCTCAAGAACACGCTGCGCCAGGCGCCGGACGTGATCCTGATCGGCGAGATCCGCGATACCGAGACGATGGAACATGCGATCGCCTTTGCCGAAACCGGCCACCTGTGCCTGGGCACGCTGCACGCCAATAACGCCAACCAGACGATGGACCGGATCATCAACTTCTTCCCGGAAGAGCGGCGCAATCAGCTGCTGATGGACCTGTCGTCGAACCTGCGCGCCATCGTCTCGCAGCGCCTGGTGCGCACCGAGGATGGCAAGGGCCGCAAGGCGGCCATCGAGATCCTGCTGAACACGCCGACCATCGGCGAGATGATCCTGAAAGGGAACTTCCAGAACATCAAGGAGATCATGCACAAGTCGCGCGAACTGGGCATGTGCACCTTCGACCAGGCCTTGTTCGACCTGTACAACAAGGGCCTGATCGGCTACGACGAGGCGATCCGCAATGCCGACTCGGCCAACGGCCTGCGACTGCAGATCAAGCTGTCGGGCGAGCGCCGGGAACCGGGCGGCGGCGCGGTGCAACCGGCCGAGCTGTCGATGGCGATCGAGGAAGAACCCGACGACGAACCTCCAACACACTGACTTTTGCTTTATTCATCCATGCCTTCATTTGAAAACAAACTCTGCACGCGCGCCGAACTGGCTGCGCGTATCGCCGCACTGCCGAAACCGGTCGTGCTGACCAACGGCGTGTTCGACATCCTGCACCGCGGCCACGTGACCTACCTGGCGCAAGCGCGCGAGTTGGGAGGGGCGCTGGTGGTGGCGGCGAACACCGATGCCTCGGTCAAGCGCCTGGGCAAGGGCGACGACCGGCCGCACAACACGCTGGCCGACCGCATGGCGGTGCTGGCGGCGCTGGAATCGGTGAGCCTGGTGGTCGAGTTCGACGAGGACACGGCGCTGGAAGTGGTGCAGGAGGGCCGGCCCGACATCTACGCCAAGGGTGGCGATTACGTGATGGACCAGATCCCCGAAGGCAAGGCGGTGCTGGCCTATGGCGGCCGGGCGGTCGCGATCGACTTCGAGCATGACCGCTCGACCACCAAGCTGGTGGCGCGCATTCGCGGCTGACCGGCATGTCGCCGTTTCCTGCCCTGCCTGCCGATCTCGACGCACTGTATCCGCGCGCGCCGGACGCCATCGTCAATCTCGAGCACGGCTATTTCGGGGCGATGGCGCTGCCGGTGCAGCAGGCGCTGGAGGAGGCGATTCGGTATACCAACGCGCACCTGAGTCCTTTCCTGCGCGGCGAGTTCGGGCACAAGCATGCCGAAACCCTGCGCGCGCGCCTGGCGCAGCTGATCAACGCCGAGCCGCACGAGATCCTGCTCACGCGCAGCGCCAGCGAATCGATGCAGGTGCTGATTGGGCAGTATCGCGCTCTGGAGGCGGGCGACGCGGTGCTGTGGTCGAACCTGGACTATCCGGCCATGCGCTACGCGATGGCCTGGCTCGAAGGACGGCGCGGCGCGCGTCCGGTCGAACTGCAACTCACCTTGCCGCTGAGCCGCAACGCACTGCTCGAACGGTATGCGGCGGCGATCCGCGACACGCCGGGCTTGAAGCTGATGTTGCTGTCCCAGGTCTATCCGGCCAATGGTCAGCAGGCGCCGGTGCGCGAGATCGTGGCGCTGGCGCGCGAACGCGGCATCGACGTGCTGGTCGACAGCGCGCATGCGCTGGGACAGGTGGCGGTGGACGTGCAGGCGCTGGGCGTCGACTTCGCCGGCTTCAATCTGCATAAGTGGATCGGCGCGCCCCCGGGACTGGGCTTCGTCTATATCCGCGCTTCTCAGCTGCAGAAGATCGAGCCGCATTTCGGTGACCGCGACTATGCGGACGACGACATCCGCGCCCGCCTGCATGCGGGCATGCCGCCGGTGAGCGCCATCATGGCGGCGCCAAGCGCGCTCGATGTCCATGCGATGCTTGGTGGGGCCGCGGCGAAGGAAGCGCGCCTGAACTGGCTGCGCAGCTACTGGATGAGGCGCGTGGCCGAGCTGCCGGGATTGCGCCTGCTGACGCCGCTCGACGGCGGCACGGCGCTGGCGGCGTTCACGATAGCCGGCACGACGGCGCGCGAGGTACAGCGCGCGCTGCTGGAGCGCTTTGGCGTGTTCACGGTCGAGCGCCACGTGGGAGACACGAGCGTCGTGCGCGTGACGGTGGCGCTGACCACGACGACGGGTGAGCTGGATCGCCTGGTAGACGCCCTGCGTGTGCTGGCGCGCGAAGCCGCCGGGCGGTCCGCTTAGACCAGCCGTTAGCTTGCGCCGGCGGGCGTGCGGTCGTATTGCACCACGCCGCCCTCCGACAGCGTGAACACCAGGTCGCACTGCGCGAAGATGTCGGCGCTCACGCCGTCGTGGACCGAGTCGTAGAGCCATGCAGCCATCGCGGCGTTCGTCGCCTGCATCTCGATTTCCTGGCCGGGTTTGCCCGCTTGCAGCGCATCGACCAGTTCCTGGACGAAGAAGGGGATGGCGCCCGCGGTCCATTCGGCGCCACGTTCGTGCGCCTCGGCTGCGCGCGGCTGCGCCATCGCCATCAGCGCGGCGGCATCGACCTGCGTTTCCATCGCCAGGGTGGATTCGGATTGGTCATCGGTCGTGAAGACACGTATCAGCATGGTGTTGGCTTTCTTTTCATTGTTTGGATCAACCGGTATGGTACGCGTCCCACAGCTTGTTGCGGAACCTGTACGCCGGATCGACCCTGCGCTTGAGCGCGAAAAAGCGTTCGGCCTCCGGATAGGCGGCGTGGAATTGCGCCACGGTCGCGTGGATCTGGTAGGGCAGGTAATAGGAGCCGCCCAGCGCCGTCGCGGCGTCGACCAGCGCGCGGGTCCAGGCGCGCACCGCGTCCCGGTCGCGCGGCGCGGTCTGCTGGCGGTAGTACAGCACGAAGGCGAACACGTCGCTGCGGGCCCAGGCCAGCAGCGTGCCCGGGTCCTTGCGCGCATGGCGGATCGAGACGTTGATCACGTTCACATGGTGCTGACGCAGGATGGCGCGCAGCCGCCCGGCGAAGCGCTCCATCGCCGCGACCGGCACGAAATACTCTTGCAGTGCGTAGGCGGTCCCGGCGCCGGCCAGCGGCGCGAGCGAATGGATGTCGAGGCCAGCCTGGTGGTTGCGCCACTCGACCGCGTCGGTCGAATAGAGGAGCGGCTCGAGGATGCGCCGGCGCAGCTCCTTGCCCCAGTGCGAAGCCGAGATCACTTCCTGCAGCCGGCGTTCGATGCGGTAATCGCCGCCCGTTGCGGTGAGACGGTTAGGCAATGTCACCGCGCGGAGGGTACGCGAAAAAGTCACCGCGCGCACCAGCGAGTAGTCGTCGGGATACAAGGTGGCGTTGTGCATCACGGCATCCGGATCGGCGCCGATACGCGCTTCGAAGAAACGGCGGTAGCTTGACAGCGACATGACCTGCGAGCGCCGCTCGAGCGGGCCGTTGTCGGCCAGGCGCAGGGTCGCTTCGACGATCACGCCGATGCCGCCATAACCGCCGATCGCGCCATAAAAGAGATCGCTGTTGCGGGTGGGGCTGGCGGCGAGCAGCGTGCCGTCGGCCAGCATTAGACGGATCGCTTCCACGCTCGACACCAGCGGACCTTGCCCGACATAGCGGCCGTGGGCATTGACGCCAAGCGAGCCGCCCACGGTGAAGTCGGCATACGACTGCATCACTTGCAGCGCCAGGTCGTGCGGATCGATGACAGCCTGGATGCGGCGCCAGGTGATGCCCGGCTGGACCGTGATGCTGCGCTCGGCGGGCACGAAGCGCACTACCTGGTCGAAACCGCGCATATCGAGGTGCAGCGATCGTTCGGCGGCGATCTGGCCGCCCATGCTGTAGCGGGCGCCGCCGATCGAGACCGGGCCTGCATGCGCGCGCAGCGCGGTGACGATCTGGTCCACGGTGCGCGGAACCAGGATGCGCTCGACATTCACCGGGTTCAGCTGCGTCGCGTCGTTCACCACCGGCTGGCGGGCAAGGGCGGGCAGGCCGAGCGAGGCGAGGGCGAGCACCAGGCGGCGGCGAGTGGGCATCGGCGATCTGGGCAAGCGCGATCTCCAGGGCAGGGCAATGGATGAGCAAAGTACGCATCGACGCCGCTGGTGTCAACGGCTGGGGTCCTTATAATGAGCGCTGCATAAATTTTCCGAGGAATATCGTGATGACGCTGTCCTTCCACTCACCGATCACGCGGGACCTGGTTCATGGCGCCGTCGAACTCGAGTGCACCGAAGCGGGCCTGCTGCCACACCGCCTGCCGGCTTGGGCACGCGCCCAGTACCAGGATCCGCAGCTGGCGATGGTGGAGGCGCAGCCTTCCGGCGTGCGCCTGGCGCTGCGCACCGCGGCGACGGTCATGGAACTGGTCGTGTTGCCGACCAAGCGCCGCTATGGCGCCATGGCGCCGCGCCCGGACGGCATCTATGACCTGCTCGTCGATGGCGAGCTGACGCAGCAGGCCAGCGCGCCGGGCGGCAAGATCATGGACATCGACGTATTGTCAGGCGCGGCCAGGGTGCAGCCGGGCGACGTGCAGCGGCTGCGTTTTGCCGGCCTGCCGCCGGGCGACAAGACGGTGGAGATCTGGCTGCCGCATGACGAGACGACCGAGCTGGTGGCGCTGCATGCCGATGCGCCGATCGCGCCGCTGACGGGCCTGGGCCAGCGCCGCTGGCTGCACCATGGCAGTTCCATCAGCCAGGGCTCGAACGCGACCAATCCCACCGGTATCTGGCCGGCGGTCGCCGCCCGGCTGGCTGGCGTTGACCTGCTCAACCTGGGCTTTGGCGGCAGTGCATTATTGGATCCGTTCACGGCGCGCACGATCCGTGACCTGCCGGCCGACGTGATCAGCCTCAAGCTCGGGATCAACCTCGTCAACACGGATGCGATGCGCCTGCGCGCCTTCGGACCGGCCGTCCACGGTTTTCTCGATACGATCAGGGAAGGGCATCCGACCACGCCGCTGCTGGTGATCTCGCCGACCTGGTGCCCGATCCATGAGACCACGCCCGGCCCGACCATGTTCGATGGCAAGGCGCTGGAAAAAGGGACGCTGCTGTTTCGGGCGATGGGCAACGACGCCGAGCGCAGGCAGGGCAAGCTGACCCTGGGCGTGATCCGCGAGCAGCTGCAGAATATCGTCCGGCAGCGGGCGCCGGACGATGCGAATATCCATTACCTCGACGGCAGCGCGCTTTACGGCCCAGAGGACAATGCGCGTTATCCTTTGCCTGACGAACTGCATCCCGAGGAAGAGGCGCATCGCCTGATCGGCGAACGCTTTTGCGCGCTGGCGTTTCGTGCCGGCGCCTTTGGCGAAGGCGTGGCCTGAGTTCGGATCGATCCTTTGTCAACCGATGACCTTCCTGAAAACAATGACCCTTTGACCCGAGGCACGCCATGACTCCTGAAACCAGTTCGGACCATCTGATCTCTCTGCTGTCGCTCATGCCGCATCCGGAAGGAGGCCACTTCAAGGAAACATACCGAAGTGAGCACCGTGTGAACAGGAGTGAGGACGCGGTCAGCCGCTCTGCTTCGACCGCGATCTATTACCTTTTGCGCGGAAACGAGAGATCAACCTGGCACCGGATCCGATCCGACGAAATGTGGCATTTTTATGATGGTGCGCCACTTCGCGTCTACATCCTGGAGTCCGGTGGAGGACTCAGCGTTCTCAGGCTCGCTAATCCGTTGCGGCATGAAGGTACGAATTTCCAGGCGCTGGTTCCTGCCGGGCGCTGGTTCGCCGCCGAATGCGAAGAGTCCGAGGGCTACAGCCTGGTGGGTTGTACGGTAGCCCCGGGCTTTGAATTCGACGAATTCGAGATCGGGGATGAGAGTCTCCTCAGGAAGGACTGGCCCGAGCATTCGGAACTGATCGCACGTCTGGCGTAATGATGAGGTTGCGAAGAGGCGCACGGGTAGCGGCAGAACAAGGAAATAAACAGGCACATTCTCGCTGCGCTCGCCGCAGTATTGGCATTCAATGGACTGCGCGTTGCAGTCTACATCGAGGAAATTTATGGCACTCATTGCTGCCTGCGTTGTATCCCTGGTTTTCTGGGCCGGTGTCTCCGTCATTACAGGCGTTGAGGAACCATGGGACCTGGCCAGTTACTGGACCGTCATCTACCCCGCCGCGCTCGCTTTATCCGTGGTCATGGGGGCAATGCTGAAAAGCTCCCAATGGTCCGCAGGCGCCATTGTCATGTTCGCCCAGATCCCGGTCATTCTCGCGTATTCCGGCGTCTCTGCATTGTTGGGCGCAGGGATTCTCTACGCCGCTATTCTTTCCATTCCGGCTGTCACTCTGTCATGGCTCGCCGGTCGATGGCGCAAAGCTCACAGCAGCAAATGACTTGCATGAATTTCGATTGGCAATGAATCGAGTCATTGGCTTGGCCATCCCACCGATGATGTCTCGGGCGCTGGGCCCGTCCGGCTAATGGACGGCGCTGGCGGCCGGCGCCAGCGCAGCGACGATGAGGGACTCGAGATCGGCCGCCGCCAACCGTTCGCTCACGTGTCCGCGCACCATCGCGGCCGACAGCGCCTCGGCCGCGCCGATGATGCCGATGCAGCGCCGGCGCAGCGGCTCACTCTCGAGTGGTGACACGGGCGCGAGCGCGTCGTGGAAGAAGTCGACGTAGCCGTCGATGATGCGCTCATGGCACGCGTGCATCGCGGCGTCGCCCTGCATCGCCGCGCCGATGGCGTGCCACTCGGGTCCCAGCGCCGCATGGCAGCTCATGTACGCGGCCGCCATCATGCGCGCGATGGCCGGCAGGTTCGCGGGCGTATCGGTCAATTCGGCCGCCACCGCGGCGAGCCGGCGTTCGTTGATTTCCTGGTACAGCGCGGTCAACAAGCCCGAGCGGGTCTCGAAATGGCTGTAGGCGATCGGTTTGCTCACGCCGGCTTCTTTTGCCAGGGCGCCAAGCGTGAGGGCATCGGTGCCGTGTTCACGCACGATGGCGTATGCGGTCTCCAGCAATTGGGCCCTGCGATCGGCCCGGGGTAATTTGTTCGTCAATGCTCGTCCTTACGCGTAGCGACACGATTCGCCTGCACATTCATGTTACCTATGGTAACCTACTAAACGTAATATGAATGGCGCAGGCGGTGCGTGCTGATCTTGTCAGCCACATTGTGACAGAAAGCGCCGTCACCGATCGACACCCACCAGGAGATTGCTCGCATGATTCCGATACCAAATTCGTTCCCTATCCCGGCCGCGCATTCACTGCGCGACCCGAACGCCGACAGAGGTGCGCCGCGACTGGCGGGCAGGCGCAGCGTGCTGCGCGCCGCATCGCTTGCCGGTCTCGGCCTGGTCGCGCCCGGCGCGTTGGCAGCGTCGGCAACGGGCGCTTTGCCGGTGCGCCAGAGCTTGCTTCGAATCAACGGTGAACCGTTCCGCGTCATCGAGCAGGGCGCCGGCCCCGCAGTGCTGTTCTGTCACGGCTTTCCCGATACCGCCGACACCTGGCGCAGCCAGATGCGGGCCGTCGCCGCCGCAGGTTACCGGGCGGTAGCGCTCGACATGCGCGGCTTCGGCCAGAGCTTCGCGCCGCGCGACCCCGCTCTGTACACGTCGATGTACACGGTGGGCGACCTGGTGGGCGTGCTCGACGCCCTCAAGATCGACACGGCCGTCGTCGTCGGCCACGACTGGGGCGCGGACCACGCCCAGCGCGCTGCGCTGATGCGGCCCGACCGCTTCCGCGCGCTGGTCAGCATCAGCATTCCGTTTGCGCCGCGTGGCGAGGCGAGCCTGTACCAGGATCTGCGCAAGCGCGGACTGGGCGATCGCTATTACGCGCTCGAGTGGATCAAGCCTGGCGCCGAAGCGCTGTTCGCGCCGCCCGCGCAGTCGATTCCATCCATCCTGTACTGGCCTTCCGCCAGCCCGCCGGCGGATCAGCGCTGGGACCCGATCGACCCACGTCGCAGCCTGTTGCGTCCTGCGCCAGCCACGCTGCCGGCGTGGGCCGACCCCGCCTATGTACGGCACACCATCGCGGCCTTCGAAAAAACGGGATTTCGCGGTGGCCTGAACCATTACCGGGCCACGCAAGGCTCGTTCGACCTGCTTTCCGCCTTCAAGGGCGCCGTCATCCGGCAGCCGTCCCTCTACATCTGGGGGGCAGAAGATGGCCTGTGCCAGTTCTTCCACAAGACGCCGCCCACAATGGCCGAACTGCGGCGCGGACAACCGGGCCTGGTTGGCCAAGTGCGGCTCGAGGGTGTGGGCCACTGGGTCCAGCACGAGGCGGCCGACCGTCTGAATGCCGAATTGCTCAAGTTTCTCGGCGCGCTGGGGGCGCCATGAATCTCTTGACCGCGATTCGCAGCGGGAGCATCGATTCGGTGCGCGTGCTGGTCGACCGGGGCGCCGATGTGAGCCGGCGCGGGCCCGACGGTTTCACACCGCTGATGATCGCGGCCGGCCTGGGCCAGTCGCAGATCGTCGAACTCCTGCTCACGGCAGGCGCCGATGTCCACACGCTCGATCCGCGCATGGGCGCCACGGCCCTGCACAAGGCGGCGCAGTCGGGCAATCCCGATGTGGCGGCTCTGCTGCTGGCGCACGGTGCGTTCATCGATCTGCAGTCGCCCAGCATCGGCCACACGGCGCTGATGGATGCAGTCTTGCACAAGCACGCGGGGGTCGTGGCGCTGTTGCTCGATCGCGGCGCACGCACCACGCCGCGCGGTCATGCCGGCCGGAATGCGCTCGAACTGGCGCGCGAGGATGGCCTCGACACGATCGCCGGCCTGATCGTGGCACGCGAAGCGCGCGATGCGGCGCGCACCCGCGACCAGGCGTTGATGACAGCGGTCAAGCAGGGCGACCTCACAGCCGTGGAGCGCCTGATCGCCCTGGGGCATCCGCTGGACCAACGCGCGCCCGCCATTGGCGGTCCGGACGAGGATTGCACGCCGCTCGGCATGGCTGCGCGCATGGGCCACGCGCAGATCGCGCGCAGGCTGCTCGATGCAGGCGCCGACGCGCGACTGGTCTGCGGTCCGATGAAGGCCACGGTCGTGCATGAAGCGGCGTACTTCGGGCACGCCGATGTGGTGCGCATCCTGACAGGGCCATGTGCCGGAGGTCATGTGGCCGCGATCGACGCGCAGGGTGACTACAATGGCTTGAGCGCCTTGCACGACGCGGTCTGGCATGGCCATGCCGATGCGGCGCGTGCACTGGTCGAGGCCGGGGCGAGGCGCGATCTTGTCTCGCATGCGGGCTTGACGCCACATGCGCTGGCGCTTCTGTATGGCTACCATGCGATCGCGGACCTGCTTGCGGCAGACGGGCCGTACGCCGCATCGAGCCTCGAGGATTCCGGGAATTGAGCTGTGGAGGCCGTCTGAGGCGACGTTCGGGCAGACGACAGGTCGCGTCAGGCAAGGCGCAACACTAAGCCCCGCCCTGGTAACCATTCTGGCGCCAGGCCTCGTACACCACGATCGCCACCGTGTTCGACAGATTCAGGCTGCGGTTGTCGGGCCGCATCGGCAGCCGGATGCGCTGGGCCGGCGGGAAGGTTTCCCTGAAGGCCGGCGCCAGGCCGCGCGACTCCGGTCCGAACACGAACACGTCGCCCGCCTGGAAGCTGGCCTCGGCGAACGGCGAGGAGCCGTGCGTGGTGAGCGCGAACAGGCGCGACCGGTCGGGCTTGACCGTCTCGAGGAAGGCATCCCAGTCCTTGTGCACCTTCATATCGGCGTACTCGTGGTAATCCAGTCCGGCGCGGCGCATCTTGGCGTCGTCCAGCGGAAAGCCGAGCGGTTCGATCAGGTGCAGCTGGGCGCCGGCGTTGGCGCACAGGCGGATCACATTGCCGGTATTCGGCGGAATTTCTGGTTCGACCAGGACGACGTGAAACAAGGTACTTCTCCTCGGTGATTTCAGTGATCTCAGTGATAGGTCAGGCATGCGGCGGGGTGCGCGCGAACACGAGGTTCGTGACGCGCGCGGCGCCGGCCCGTTTCAGGACCGTCGCGACTTCATCGAGCGTATGCCCGCTCGACATGACGTCGTCGACCACGCCCACATGGCGTCCGCGCACGTCGCACGCGGCGTCCACCCCGAACGCCCCGCGCACATTCTTCTTGCGTTCTCCCGGCGCGGCATTCGACTGCGCCTGGGTTTCCCGCACCCGTTGCAAGAGCCGCGGCGCTACGGCCACGCGCAAGGCGCGGGCCAGCGGCCGCGCCACCTCGAGCGCCTGGTTGTAGCCGCGCTCGACCAGGCGGCCTTGCCCCAGCGGTACCGGGCAAAGCATGTCAGGCAATGCTGGCGCTGCACGTGCAATGGCGCCCTGCAGCACGCGCGCCATCCACGGCGCCAGCGCCAGCTGGCCCCCGAATTTCAGCTGCAGCACCAGGCCGTCGAGCGGCGCCGCGTAATCGCAGGCGGCCACCGTGGCGTCGAAGGCGGGCCTGTCGGCCAGGCAGGCGCCGCAATGACGGCCGAGATCGGGCGCGCCGGTCGGATTGGCGCAGCACGGGCAGCGCGTCACGGGCAGGACGTAGGCCTGCTCGCAGGCCGCGCACACGGCTTGACCCGAATAGCCTGCGCACAAGGCGCAGGCGGACGGCAGCATGGCGCCCAGCAGGCGGCCGGGCAGTGCGCGAAGGTCCAGCATCGGCTCGACTTCCCACAACCGGTTAAACTGCCAACATTATCTCATCTCGACTTGCATCCCATGGCTTCTCCTCAATCGTCGTCCAGGCTGAGTGCCCCGATCGACCTGTCCCGCGCGCGCGAGCTGTTTGCGCGTCCCGAACGCATCGCCCCGTCGGATTTCCTGCGCCGCGAGATCGCGGCACGGATGCATGAGCGCCTGAGCCTCGTCAAACTCGTCCCGAAGCAGGTGCTGGACGCGGGTTGCGGCGCCGGCGCCGACCTGGCCTTGCTGCAGAAAACCTATCCAGCGGCCCAGATCCTGGGCCTCGATGGGGCAGGGGCCATGGCGCGCGCGGCCAAGGGGCCGGTAGCGCAGGGCGGCGCGCTGAACCAGCTGCTGACGCGCCTGATGCCGTCCAAGGCCGGCGTCGACGTGCTGTGCGGCGACTATGGCAACCTGCCGTTCGGACCGAATTCGCTCGACCTGCTGTGGTCGAACCTGGCGCTGCACTGGCACCCGCTGCCCGACCGCGTGTTCGCCGAGTGGCGCCGCGTGCTGCGGGTGGAGGGCCTGCTGATGTTTTCCTGTTTTGGCCCGGACACGTTCACCGAGGTGCGCAGCGCCTTCGCCGCGCTCGATGCCTACCCGCACACCTTGCCCTTCGTCGATATGCACGATTTCGGCGACCAGCTGGTCGAGGCCGGCTTTTCGACGCCCGTGATGGACATGGAACGCATCACCGTCACCTACGACACGCCGCAGGCGGTGCTGGCGGACGTGCGGGCGCTGGGCGGCAATCCGCTGGAATCGCGCCGCCGCGGCCTGATCGGCCGCGCGGCCTGGCAGCGCATGCTCGACGCCCTGGAGGCGCAGCGCCGCCCGGACGGCAAGCTCGGCCTGACTTTCGAAGTCATCTACGGCCACGCCTTCCGCCCCGCGCCGCGCACCACTGCCTCGGGCGAGTCGATCGTGCGCTTCCAGCCTCGCAAGCCCTAATACCCGTTCTGCATGGCACATATTGCAATCAGGGCGATTTTCCTTGAATAAAAATTAGTGCTTTAGATATAATCAATTGCTATTTTTTTCGTCTGACCAATAGAATCGCTTAAAAAAGCGGCAGATTCGGGCGAAAAGTAGAAAAAAGAATTGCAGCAGTCGCAGAGTCGCCCGGTCCTGGCAGCAACGTATTGCCAGGGGGCGAGATGGTTTCCCACCATTCCGCAGCGCAATTTCGCGGGACGACCCGGCAAGCCCTCTGTGAACAGTACGGAGCGGCAGCGGTTCGTTCACGGAATTGCTGGCCCGTTAAAAATATTCTTATTTTTTGGGTGGTTGGGGACATACATGACATATGCAACGCGACTGAAGGCCGTGCTGTCCGGCTTTGCCGTACTCGCAGTAGCTGTTTCTGCGCCGACATGGGCGCAGCAACAGCCGATCACAGGCCGGCCTCTCGAGCACCAGCTCAATATGCAGGCCCCCGTCACCGCCGTCGGCGCCGACATCTATTCATTGCACAACTGGATGATGATCGTCTGCCTGGTGATCTTCGTCGCTGTATTCGGCGTCATGTTCTATTCGGTGTTCAAGCACCGCAAATCGCTGGGCCACAAACCCGCCACCTTCCACGAGTCCACCGCCGTCGAGATCGCCTGGACCGTGGTGCCGTTCCTGATCGTCATCGGCATGGCGCTGCCCGCGACCAAGACCGTGGTCGCCCTGAAGGACACCTCGAACGCCGACCTCACCATCAAGGCCACCGGCATGCAGTGGAAGTGGGGCTACGACTACCTGAAAGGCGAGGGCGAAGGCATCTCGTTCCTGTCGAACCTGTCCACCCCGCGCTCCCAGATCGGCGAGCCGGGCGTCAAGCCCACCGAGGCGCGCACCGAGAACTACCTGCTCGAAGTCGATAACGAGATGGTGGTCCCGGTGAACAAGAAAATCCGCATGGTGTTCACAGCCAATGACGTGATCCACGCCTGGACCGTTCCGGCGTTCGCGATCAAGCAGGACGCCATCCCCGGTTTTGTCCGCGACGGCTGGTTCCGCGCCGAGAAGACCGGCGTCTATCGCGGCAACTGCGTCGAGCTGTGCGGCAAGGACCATGCCTTCATGCCGATCGTGGTGCGCGTGGTGACTGACGCCGAATACACCGCCTGGGTCGAAGGCAAGCAGAAGGAAATGGCGGCCCTGGCCGACGATCCGACCAAGACCTGGACCATCGACGAACTCAAGGTCCGCGGTGAGCAGGTCTACGCCGCCAACTGCGTGGCCTGCCACCAGGCCAACGGCAAGGGCGTGCCGGCCGCGTTCGCGGCGCTGGACGGCTCGCCGAACGTGCTGGGCGAGAAGGCACACCAGATCGACATCCTGCTCAACGGCCAGAAGTCCGGCAAGTTCCCGACCGAAATGCCGGCGTGGAAACAGTTGTCCGATACCGAGATCGCCGCCGTGATCACCTATACCCGCAATACCTGGTCGAACAAGGCTGCGGAAAATATCGTTCAACCGGCCGAAGTCCTGGCCGCACGCAAATAATGCAGGGGTAACGACATGAGCACCACGACGATCGACCACGGCCACAATCACGAGCACGACCAGGCGCACAGCCACGACCACGGCCACGACGACCATCACGACCATCCACACGGCTGGCGCCGCTGGCTGTTCGCCACCAACCACAAGGATATCGGCACGCTGTATTTATGGTTCTCGTTCATCATGCTGCTCTCGGGCGGCGTGCTGGCGCTGATGATCCGCGCCGAGCTGTTCCAGCCCGGCCTGCAATTCGTGCGTCCCGAATTCTTCAACCAGCTCACTACCATGCACGGCCTGGTGATGGTGTTCGGCGCGATCATGCCGGCCTTCGTGGGCTTTGCCAACTGGATGCTGCCGCTGCAGGTGGGCGCCTCGGACATGGCGTTCGCGCGCATGAACAACTTCTCGTTCTGGCTGCTACCGCCGGCCGCGCTGCTGCTGGCCGGTTCCTTCCTGGTGCCGGGCGGCGCCACCGCTGCCGGCTGGACCCTGTATGCGCCGCTGTCGACCCAGATGGGCGTCGGCATGGACATGGCGATTTTTGCCATGCACATCATGGGCGCCTCGTCGATCATGGGCTCGATTAACATCATCGTCACCATCCTGAACATGCGCGCGCCGGGCATGACGCTGATGAAGATGCCGATGTTCTGCTGGACCTGGCTGATCACCGCCTACCTGCTCATCGCCGTGATGCCGGTGCTGGCCGGGGCCATCACCATGACCCTGACCGACCGCCATTTCGGCACCTCGTTCTTCAACGCCGCCGGCGGCGGCGACCCGGTGATGTACCAGCACATCTTCTGGTTCTTCGGCCACCCAGAGGTCTACATCATGATCTTGCCGGCCTTCGGCATCGTCTCGCAGATCATCCCGGCCTTTGCGAGGAAGCCCCTGTTCGGCTACGCCTCGATGGTGTACGCGACCGCCTCGATCGCGATCCTGTCGTTCGTCGTCTGGGCCCACCACATGTTCACCACCGGCATGCCGGTGACCTCGCAGCTGTTCTTCATGTACGCCACCATGCTGATCTCGGTGCCGACCGGCGTGAAGGTGTTCAACTGGGTCGCCACCATGTGGAAGGGCTCGATGACCTTCGAGACCCCGATGCTGTTCGCGGTCGGCTTCATCTTCGTGTTCACGATGGGCGGCTTCACCGGCCTGATCCTGGCCGTGACCCCGATCGACATCCAGGTACATGACACCTATTACGTGGTGGCTCACTTCCACTACGTGCTGGTGGCCGGCTCGCTGTTCGCGCTGTTCGCCGGCTTCTATTACTGGGCGCCGAAGTGGACCGGCCATATGTATCCTGAAGGCCGCGGCAAGATCCACTTCTGGCTTTCCTTGATCACGTTCAACATCACCTTCTTCCCAATGCACTTCCTGGGACTGGCCGGCATGCCGCGCCGCTATGCCGACTATGCGGTGCAGTTCACCGACTTCAATATGATCGTGTCGATCGGCGCCTTCGGCTTCGGCTTTTCCCAGGTGTACTTCCTGTTCGCGGTGGTGCTGCCGACCATCCGCGGCGGCGCCAAGGCCCCTGCGAAACCGTGGGAAGGCGCGGAAGGCCTGGAGTGGACCGTGCCGAGCCCGGCGCCGTTCCACACCTTCGAACATCCACCGCTGGTGAAATGATGAGCGCGCGCAAACCGAACAATGTCCGGACCGCCCTGTGGGTGGGCGGCCTGGCGCTGTTCTTCTTCGCCAGCGTGTTCGTCAAGTTCACCTTGCTGAGCTGAGGTCGGCCATGAGCAGCAAGTTGCTACGCTTGAATCGCACCATGCTCGGCAAGCTGGTGGTGGTGGCGATCGGGATGTTCGGCTTCGGCTATGCGCTGATACCGGTGTACCGCCAGGTCTGCGAGGTGCTCGGTATTAATGTGCTGACCCAGAAGGGCGAGTTCGTCGCCGCGCCCACCAACACCCAGGTCGACAAGTCGCGCACGATCACCATCGAGCTGGACGGCAATTCGCAGGGGCCGTGGCGCTTCCGCCCGACCACGCGCAGCATCGACGTGCACCCGGGCGAGCTGGCCACCGTCATGTACGAGGTGGTCAACACCCAGGGCAGGGCGGTCAAGGCCCAGGCGATCCCGAGCTACGCGCCGCAATCGGCCACGCCGCATTTCATGAAGGTGGATTGCTTCTGCTTCCAGGAGCAGACCATGGGGCCGAACGAGGCGCGCCAGATGCCGGTGGTATTCTTCATCGATCCCAAGCTGCCGCGCGAAGTGAAGAACATCACGCTGTCGTACACCTTCTTCGAGATCGGCGGCGCGTTCAGGGCGGCGGCAGCGCCACCCGGATCTGGAAAGAATGGATAAGCCACACCAGCGCAAGGCGAATTTCCTCGCCACCATGAAGGCCGTGTTCTGGTCCTTCTTCGGCGTACGCAAGCGCAAGGACTACGAAAACGATGCCGCCAACCTGAACCCGGTGCACGTCATCATCGCCGGCTTGATTGGCGTCGCGATCTTCATCGGCCTGATCATGCTGGCGGTGCGGTTCGCAGTATCAACAGTTTAGTCACACCCAAACAACGTCGTTCCCGCGCAGGCGAGAACCTAAGGTCATCAGAATAGACGCAGCATAAATAGAATCACGAAGGAGATAACCATGAGTTCGTCACCAGTGACTTCCCCAAGCACCGCCCCCTATTACTACGTCCCCGGCCCCTCCCGCTGGCCGCTGCTGGCCGGCATCTCGATGCTGGTGACGATGGCCGGCGCATCCGGCTGGGTCAACAGCATGTCATGGGCGCCGGCCGTGTGCCTGGCCGGCATCGCCGCCATGCTGGTGGTGCTGTACTTCTGGTTCGGCGACGCGATCCGCGAATCCGAAGCCGGGCTCTACGGCAAGCGCATCGACCTGTCCTACCGCTGGTCGATGAGCTGGTTCATTTTCTCTGAGGTGATGTTCTTCGGCGCCTTCTTCGGCGCGCTGTTCTATGCGCGCGCGATCTCGATGCCCTGGCTGGCCGACCTCGACCACCAGATCCTGTGGCCCGACTTCTCGGCCCAGTGGGGCAACACCGGCCCGGCCAACATCGTCGACGGCTTCCGTACCATGGGACCGTTCCCGATCCCGACCATCAATACCGCGCTGCTTCTGACCTCGGGCGTGACGCTGACCATCGCCCACCACGCGCTGCGCGCCGGACATCGCAACAAGACCGCGATCTGGCTGGCGGCGACGATCCTGCTGGGCGCCGTGTTCATGGGCTTCCAGGCTTACGAATACATCCACGCCTACCGCGACCTGAACCTCAAGATGACCTCGGGCATCTACGGTTCGACGTTCTTCATGCTGACCGGCTTCCACGGCTTCCACGTGACGATGGGTGCGATCATGCTGGCGGTGATCCTGTATCGTGTCATGAAAGGGCACTTTACGGCAGATAACCACTTCGGCTTCGAAGGCGCCGCATGGTATTGGCACTTTGTCGACGTGGTGTGGCTGGGGCTGTACGTCGTCATCTATTGGCTGTAAGGTTCAACGCAAGCCGGTTGGGGCGATCCACCCCAACTGGTAGGCCGCCAGCAAACAAAGAAACAAGACGATCGACAAGCCGACCCGCATCGCCAGCGCATTGACGGTGCGGTTGCTGCGCCCCTTGTCGCGCATCAGGAAGAACAGGGCCGACCCAAGGCTGGCCAGGATCAGGACGAAGGCGATGGCGACGAAGATTTTCATGGTGGACCTGCGAAAGGTTGAGGCTTCATTGTAATGCGGTTCGGCTTCCGTTTTCGCCCCGTGGCCTTTGCCGCGGCCCTGGTCGTGGCCATCATCGGCATCCTGCTCGGCAACTGGCAACAGGGCCGGGCCGCCTATAAAACCGAGCTGCAGGCGCGCCAGCTGGCGCGCGCCGCCGAACCGCTGCTCGAAATCACCCCTTCCACCATGCTCAGCCCGGATGACGAATTCCGGACCGTGCGCCTGCAGGGCGAGTTCGTCGCCGGCTGGCCGGTCTTCCTCGCCAATCGGCCCATGGGAAGCCAGTCCGGGTTCTATCTCGCAATGCCGTTTAAAATAGCGGGCTCAGACACGCACGTGCTGGTGTTGCGTGGCTGGTTGCCGCGGCCCGCCGGGGCCGAATATGGCAAGCTGCCCGCGTTTGCCACGCCCGCCGGCCCGCTCCTGCTCAAGGGCCGGATCGTGTCGGGCGCCGGGAAGGTGATGGACCTGGGCGAGGGGCCGCCGTTGACGCCCGGCGCCATGGTCCAGAACCTGACGCCCGAGGCGCTCGCCGCGGCCAGCGGCCTGAAGCTGCAGCCCTTCCTGGTGCAGCAGACCCAGGCCGCCGGCCGCCGCGACGCGCTCGCCCGCAACTGGCCCGCGCCCGATGCGGGCATCGACAAACATCGCGGCTACGCCTTCCAGTGGTATGCACTGGCGGCGCTGGCCCTTCTTTTTTATGTGATAACGGGATTCCGACGTGGCTCAAGAACAAATCGCTGACCCAAAACCTCCGAGCGACCCCAACGCAGCGCGCCGTCGCGGCCGCATGAAGCTGATGATCGTGCTCCTGATCTGCGCGCTGCCGATCATCGTGTCGTACATCACCTTCTATATCGTCAAGCCGGATGGCCGCACCAATTACGGCACCATCCTCGACGCGCGCGCCTTGCCGATCCCCGAGATGGCCACCACCACGCTCGACGGCAAACCGCGCACCCTGGCCGACCTGAAGGGCAAGTGGGTCATGCTGCGCGTGGGCGGTGGCGTCTGCGAAGACGAGTGCCAGCGCCAGCTGTACGCGATGCGCCAGTGGCGCACCATGCAGGGCAAGAATATGGAACGCATGGAGCGCGTCTGGCTGATCACCGATAACGAGCCGCTCGATACCGTGCTGATGCGCGAGTACGACGGCATGGAGCTGCTGCGCGCGCCCGCCGCGACGGTGGCGCAATGGCTGCCGGTCGAGTCGGGCCAAAAGATGGGCGACCACATCTACCTGATCGACCCGCTCGGCAACCTCATGATGCGCTTCCCCTACCAGCCGGAACCGGGCCGCGTGTACAAGGACATCGCCAAGCTGCTCAAGGCCTCGTCGATCGGTTGAGCCTCCAAGGTTGAGCTTCATAGTCACAGTTAAAAGAAATACATGGATCTGTCTTCACTGCTTCATCTGCTCCTGATGGGACTACTCGTCGCCAGCCTGCCGCTGGCGATCGTCTGGATGTCGACCGACCCCAATAAATACCGCAAGCTGGTGTGGGTGATGGTGTTCCTGACCTTCGACCTGATCGTGTTCGGCGGCTTCACCCGCCTGACCGACTCGGGCCTCGGTTGCCCGGACTGGCCGGGCTGCTATGGCGAAGCCAATCCCTTCCTGGCCCATGAACACATCGCCGCCGCCGAGGCCGCGATGCCGACCGGCCCGGTGACCGTCGCCAAGGCCTGGATCGAGATGATCCACCGCTACCTGGCGATGGGTATCGGCGCGCTGATCCTGGCGCTGCTTTTCACATCGGTCAAGCAATGGCGGCGCACCCACAATGAGGTCTTCAAGCCCGGCATGCCGCTGGCGCTGCTGGTGTCGGTGCTGGTGCAGGGCGCCTTCGGCGCCTGGACCGTCACCCTCAAGCTGCAGCCGGTGATCGTCACCATCCACCTGTTGCTGGGCATGATGCTGCTGGCGATGCTGGTCTGGATGGGCTGCCGCGAAGACTATCTGCTGAAACCACCGCCGCTGCTACGCAGCCAGGGCCTGGGCCTCGTGCGCCGCCTGCGCGGCCTGCGTATCCTGTCGCTGCTGGCAGCCGTCGTCCTGACGGCGCAGATCGCGCTTGGCGGGTGGGTGAGCACCAACTACGCCACCATGGCTTGCGACACCTTCCCGCTGTGCCAGGGCGCACTGGTGCCGGAACTCGACTTCGAGCACGGCTTCCACCTGTGGCGCGAGCTGGGCATGACCAAGGAAGGGCATTACCTGCCGTTCTCGGCCCTGGTGGCGATCCACTGGGTGCACCGGGCGTTCGCGCTGGCGGTGGTGCTGGTGCTGGGCCTGGCGGCCTGGCGCGCCTGGCATCTGCCGGAAGTCGGCAAGACCGCGCGCCGGCTGCTGCTGGTGATGGTCGTGCAGCTGTTCACCGGCATCGCCACCGTGTATTTCGACTTCCCGCTGGCGATCGCCGTGATGCATAACGCCGGGGCCGCCCTGCTTGTCATTCTGGTGACCATGTTAAACTACCGGGTGAAGTTCCAACTCGACGCGGCCCGCGCCACCCCGGCGCCAGAAGTTGCCGCGCCTGCTAGCGCCCCCAGATGACGATCCAGACAGCCATCCCCAAAACCTCGAGCCGGTTCTCGCAATACTGGACCCTGACCAAGCCGCGCGTGACGCAGCTGGCGGTGTTCTGCGCCGTGATCGGGATGTTCCTCGCCACCGACGGCTTCCCGGGCTGGCAGACGCTGGTCGCCGGCACGGCCGGCATCTGGCTGCTGGCTGCCGCCGCCTTCGCGGTGAATTGCCTGGTCGAGGCCGAGGTCGATGCGCGCATGGCGCGCACCGCGCGCCGCGCCACCGCATCGGGCGAACTGAGCCAGTCGCAGACGATCACCTTTTCGCTCGTGCTGGGCGGCCTGGGCATGGTCATCCTGTACGCCTTCGTCAATCCGCTGACCATGTGGCTGACCTTCGTCACCTTCGTCGGCTATGCCTTCATCTATACCCTTTTGCTCAAGCCGAACACCTCGCAGAACATCGTGATCGGCGGCCTGTCGGGCGCGATGCCGCCGGCGCTGGGCTGGGCCGCGGTGGCCAACGAAGTGCCGATGGAAGCCTGGCTGCTGGTCCTGATCATCTTCATGTGGACCCCGCCGCATTTCTGGGTGCTGGCCATGTATCGCCGCGACGACTATGCCCGCTCGGGCCTGCCGATGCTGCCGATCACCCACGGCATGAAATTCACCGGCCTGCAGGTGTGGCTGTACACGATCGGCCTGGCCGCGACCACCTTGCTCCCGTTCGCGGTCGGCATGAGCGGCCTGATCTACCTGGCGGCCGCGGTGCCGCTCAACGCCATCTTCCTGCGCCATGCGTGGCGGGTGCACCGCAACTACAGCGATATGGCGGCGCGCAAGACCTTCACCTGGTCGATCGTCTACCTGTCGCTGCTGTTCGCGGCCTTGTTGGTCGACCATTACTTCAGGTTCGGATAGGACGGGTTCAACGATGAAGAAACTCTTGGGCGTACTGGGATTCACGGCCGTCGCGCTGCTGGCAAGCGGTTGCGACAAACTCGGCGACAAGCCACCGGCCTTCCACAACACCGACGTCACCGGCGTCGACTACGCCAAGGGTTTTGCGCTCACCGACCACACCGGCAAGCCGCGCACGCTCGAAGATTACAAGGGCAAGGTGGTGGTGATCTTCTTCGGCTACACCCAGTGCCCCGACGTCTGCCCGACCACGATGGCCGAGATGGCCACGGTAATGAATGAACTGGGCCCCTCGAGCGCCGACGTGCAGGTGCTGTTCATCACCGTCGACCCCGAGCGCGACACCCAGGAACTGCTGTCGCATTACGTGCCGGCCTTCGACAAGCGCTTCGTCGGCCTGTACGGCGACGCCGCCGCGACGGCCAGGGTAGCCAAGGAATTCAAGGTGTTCTACGCCAAGGTGCCGGGCGCCGATCCCGGCACCTACACGGTGGACCACACGGCCGGCAGCTTCGTGTTCGACAAACAGGGCCGGCTGCGCCTGTTCGTGCGCCACGGGCAGGGGCCGGCACTCATCGCCCACGACCTGCGCCAACTGCTATGATGGTGTAAACACCATCGGCACAGGACGGCATGGAAGCGCGACCAGGAAGAAACTACACCCGCATCGCCATCGTCGTCCTGCTGACGCTGGGCTGTCTCTACGTCCTGCGTCCCTTCCTGCCGGCCATCCTGTTCGCCGCCGCGGTCGCCATCTCGACCTGGCCACTGTACCTGCGCCTGCTGCGCGAGCTGCGCGGCCAGCGCACGATCGCGGCGCTGACGATGACGCTTACCCTGACCCTGCTGTTCATCATCCCGCTGTCGATGGTGGCCTACAACCTGGGCGACGACGTCGCGCGCGGCTTCGGTCAATTGCGCGTCCTGGTCGAGCACCGCGAACTGGCGCCGCCGGCCTGGATCCGTGATATCCCTCTTGTCGGCGGAACGCTCGACACCTACTTGCACGACCTGATCGCCAGCCGCGAGCAGATGCTGGCGCTGGCCCAGCGCATGATCGAGCCGGCCCGTACCTGGCTGGTCAAGGGCGGCATCATGCTCGGCACCGGCGTCGTGCAAATGAGCCTGGCGGCCTTCGTCAGCTTCTTCCTGTACCGCGACGGCAATGCGCTGCTGGCCGTCATCGCGGTGACGATGCGCAAGGTGATGGGCGAGGGCGCCGAATCGATCCAGCACACGGTCAGCCAGACCGTGCGCGGCGTGATGTACGGCCTGCTGGGCACGGCGCTGGCCCAGGCGCTGGTGGCGGCGGTCGGGTTTGCGATTGCCGGCGTGCCGGCGGTGCCTCTGCTGTCGGTGCTGGTGTTCCTGACGTCCCTGATTCCGCTCGGCCCGCCGCTGGTGTGGGGCGGCGCCACGGTGTGGCTGTTCGCCCATGGTGAGACGGGTTGGGCGATCTTCATGGCGATCTGGGGCACGGTGTTGATCAGTGGCGTCGACAACGTCGTACGGCCGATGCTGATCAGCCGCGGCAGCAGCCTGCCGTTCCTGCTGACCCTGCTCGGGGTGCTGGGCGGCGTGATCGCCTTCGGCTTTGTCGGCATGTTCATCGGGCCGGTGCTGCTGGCGGTCGGCTACTCCCTGATGAGCGAGTGGACCGGGACCGAGGATCCAATCGTCAAGCACGACGAGGACATCGGCTAGCTCAGCAGCTGCCCAACTTCCACACCAGCTTGTCCCTGCCTTTTTCCAGCAGCTGCACCTCGACGCCGTTCTTGACCGAACGCGTGATCGTGACCGCGCGCCCGAAGTAGCCATACTCGGTCTTGAGCGCGTCCTTGCTCTCGGTCTGCCTGACTTCGGCGCGGTCGATCTGCAGCCGCAGGTTCTGCAGGATCTGTGCGTCCGGCCAGCGTGCCGACAGGGCGACGTGGCGGGTGAGGTCGTCTTTATTGGCTTCAGGATAACGTCGCTCGCAGGCGGCAGCGGCGCCCGCATGCATCAGCGAGGCCACGCACAACAGGCCCGCAGCCAGCCGGGGAAGCAGTGAAAACTGGATGGTCATGGATCGTGCTCGAGTTTCACAATCGCTCATCGTAACAGCAGGCGCAGCTGCTCGAAATCGATCGGCTTGGTCAAATGATGATCGAAGCCCGCGTCCAGCGCCAGCGTGCGGTCCTTGTCCTGGCCCCAGCCGGTGGCGGCAATGAGCGTCGTGTCCAGCCCGCGAGGCAGGGCGCGCAGGCGCCGCGCGAGCTCGTAGCCGTTGTAGTCGGGCAGCCCGATATCGAGCAGGGCGACGTCGGGAGCGAATTCGGCCGCGACTTCCAGCGCGGCGGCCGCGGTGTGCGCCATGCGTGTCTCGCAGCCGAATAGTTCCAGCGCCAGCGACATGGTCTCGGCGGTATCGAAGTTGTCGTCCACCACCAGCACTCGCCTGGGCGAGACCAGCGCGCTCGGGGCCGTCGTCGCTTCCGGCGCGGCGCAGCCGGCGATCAGCGGCAGGCGCAGGGTAAATTCGCTGCCCAGGCCGGACCCGGCGCTCTCGACCAGGATCGTGCCGCCATGCAGGTCGACGATGCCGCGCGCCAGCGCCAGTCCGATGCCGAGCCCGCCTCTAGCCCGGTCGAGGGCCGGTTCGAGCTGGGCGAACATATTAAAGACCGCGCCCAGCGCGTCCGGCGGAATGCCGATGCCGTTGTCGCGCACGCGCAGCTCGGCGTGGTCATCCGCGCGGGCGAGTTCGACATCGATCTGGCCACCGTCCGGCGTGTACTTGGCGGCATTGGCCAGCAGGTTGATGACCACTTGCGCCAGGCGGGTGGCGTCGCCGTCGACCACCAGCGCCGCATCCGGCACCGACAGGCGCAGGGTATGGCGGGCCGCCGCCATGGCCGGCGCCATGTCCTGGGCCGCGCCGCGCACCAGCGGCGCCAGGTCGATCGGCGTGCGCCGCAGCCGCATGCGGTTCTGGGTGATGCGCGAGACGTCCATCAGGTCGTCCACCAGCTGCGTCAGGTGGCGCAGCTGGCGGTCGAAGGCCTGCAGCAGGCGCTCGTCGGCGTTGCTGCCGTATTTGAGCTTGAAGACGTCGACCGCGCTGCGCATCGGCGCCAGCGGGTTGCGCAGCTCGTGCGACAGGGTGGCCAGGAATTCGTCCTTGCGGCGGTCGGCCGCCGTCAGTTGCAGGTTCAGCGCCTGCAGCTGCAGGTCGGTCGCGCGCTGTGCCTCGAGCGCTTCCTCGGCCACCTTGCGCGCGCCGAGCAGGGCGTGTTCGTAGGCGTGGCGCGCGCCCGACCTGAACACGGCCCAGTGGTCCAGGTGGCCGCCGTCGGCGTCGGAATGGCGCACGATATTAAGCAGCACCGGCAGGTGCCGGCCATCGACGGTGAGCAGGTCGACCTGGACTTCGTTCACCGCGCCTTCGAGCTGCAGCAGCGGCACGCAGCGGGTGTGGTGGAACAGGCGGGCGCCGACCGACAGCAGGTCGCAGAAACGCAGCTTGCCGGTCAGGGCATCGGCTTGCGCGCCGAGCCAGGCGTGGATGGTGGCGTTGGCGCGCACGATCATGCCGCCTGCATCGGTCGCCAGCAGCCCGCACGCCGCCTGCTCATAAAAGGTATCGACGGCGGGCAGGGCGGCGTTCATCGAAGGCTAGCGCAGCGTCTGCGCGAGGAAGACGTCGATCGCGCGCGAGCTGGCGTGCGGCGCGCTCATGTGCGGGCAGTGGCCGACGTTGTCGATGATGGCCAGGCTGCTGCTGGGCAGGTTACGGTGCAGCCATTCGCCGACCGTGCGCGGCGCGATCAGGTCATCGCTGCACTGCAGGATCAGGGCCGGCACGGTCGACCTGGCCACGTCGGCCCGGTGGTCGGACAGGAAGGTGACGCAGGCGAAGTGGCGCGCGATGTCGGGATCGTTGCGGCAGAAGCTGTTGGTCAGTTCCTCGCGCAGGTCGGGCCGGTTGGGGGCGCCCATGATGGCCGGGGCCAGGCTCTGCGCCCAGCCGAGGTAGTTCGCTTCCATGGTGTCGAGCAGCTCGCCGATGTCTTCGCGGCTGAAGCCGCCGACATAGTCGCCATCGTTGATGTAGCAAGGGGAGGGGCCGATCATGGCCTGGGCCGCGAAGCGTTCGGGCGCCGCGATGGTGGCCAGCATGCCGATCATGGCGCTGACCGAGTGGCCCACCAGCACGGTCGGCCCGGTGGCGAACTCGTCCACGATCTCGAGCAGGTCGTCGGCGTGGCCGTGCAGCGACGCGTATTTGGCGCGGTCGTAGGCCGCCAGGTCGGAGCCACCGCAGCCCGTCAGGTCATAGGTGATGACGCGGAACCGTTCGTGGTAGGCAGGCGCGAGAAAGCGCCACATGGTCTGGTCGCAGCCGAAACCGTGTGCAAATACCATCGTGGCCGCTCCCTGGCCGGTCACATGGACATTGTTGCGAGTCTTGATGGACATTTAATGCCTTCTAGTATTTTCACGCAGCCGTGCCTCAAAAATAACATTTTTCGTCTGCGAAGTCAGCAAAAGCGGCATGCGGTCAGGGTGAAAAAGGGTGTTAACGCCTCAGTCGCGCTCGTCGTTCTCATTTGTGCGGGTCAATTGCGGTATGACTTTGACCAGCAAGATGCGTGGCCCGTTCATTTTCCTGACCACCACGTCGAAATGCGGGAATTCGATGCGCTGGCCCTGCTTGGGGATGTCGCCCAGTTTTTCCATCAGCAGGCCGCCGACCGATTCCACGTCTTCCAGTCCCATCTGCTCGTTGTCGATGTCGATGCCAAGCAGGCGTTCGAGCGAGAAGATCGGCAGGCTGGCCTTGCCGATATAGGTACCGTCGGTCTGCTTGAGCCAGTCGTTTTCGTTCATCCGGAACTCGTCTCGGATTTCGCCCACCATCGCCCCCAGCAGATTGTCCAGGGTGACGAAGCCGACCGGACGCTTGCCTTTTTCGCCGATCAGGGCGAAGTGCGGCGCGCCGCCGCGGAAGCGCCGGAAGATGTCCTGGGCCGGGGTGCGTGCCGAGATCGACTCGACCGGACGCAGGAACTGCGTCAGGTCGGTGACCGGGCGGCCCGCCTGCAGCGCGAAATACAGGTCCTTCAGGTGGATGATGCCCAGCACCTCCTCGCCTTCTTCATCGAAATACGGGTAGCGCGAAAAGCGGTTGCGGCGCACGGTTTCCAGGTTCTCTTCCAGCGAGCGGCTGGCGTACAGGGCGCTGACCTCGTTGATCGGCCGCATCAGCTCGGACACCTGCAAGGTGCTGAAGTCGAGCGACTGGGCCAGGATGTTGCGGTCGTCCTGGGTGATCTTCTCGCCCGGCGTGGTGGTGTTGGTATTGGTGCGCAGGATGAGCTTGAGCTCGTCGAGCGAGTAATGGGTGTCGTGGCCACCGGCGCCGGCCAGGCCGGCCATGCGCAGCACGGTGTTGGCGCTGGCGTTCAGGACGTAGATCGCCGGGTACATCGCCCAGTAGAAAGCGTACAGCGGCATGGCGCACCACAGGGCCACCGATTCCGGCAGCCGGATCGCCAGCGACTTGGGCGCCAGCTCGCCGACCACGATGTGCAGGAACGAGATCACCGAGAAGGCGACGACGAAGGACACGCCGTGGATCAGTTCTTCGGAGGTCACGCCGAGGAAGGCGAACACCGGCTCGAGCAGGCTGGCAAAGGCCGGTTCGCCGACCCAGCCCAAGCCCAGCGAGGCCAGGGTGATGCCGAGCTGGCAGGCCGACAGGTAGGCGTCGAGCTGGCCGTGGACCTTGGTCAGGATGCGTCCGCGCAGGCCCGTGGTCTTGGCGATCGCGCGCACGCGGGTCTTGCGCAGCGTGACGATACTGAACTCGGCCGCCACGAAGAAGCCGTTCAGCGCCACCAGGAAGAAGGCGAGAACGAGGAATAAGATGTTTTCCATACTGGTTTTGTATTAACAAAAGGCAAAGCCAAAGGGCATTGTACAACCTGGTTCGTCTTTACTCCCCTTAGAACCTACCGGGATAGGTTCTTACTGCCCTCCCAGCGCTTCCCTGTGCACGGCGGCCAGGATGGCCTCGACCGCCGGATGCTTGATCTTGCGTTCGTTCGAGATCGCATAGAAGTGCTCGCGCACCTCGGGCACCCGGCCCACCAGCTCGGCGCCGAGCTGGATCTTGATATCGGCCACCGGCGCCGCCGGGGTGAAGAACAGGCCGAGCCCGCGCCGGCCGAAGGTGTTGAGCAGGGCGTTGTCTTCGAACTCGCCGACCACGTCGGGCCGGATCGCGTGGCGCTCGAACCAGTCGTCGATCTTGCCGCGCAGGGCATTGTTGCGGGTCGGGAGCAGGATCGGTGCGCCGTGCAGCGAGGCCGGAAAATCCTTGCGGTAGTTCCTGGCCAGGGCCGGGGCGCCGACCACGAACATCTCGTTCTCGGACAGCAGGTGGCTGAACACGCGCAGGGTGGTCCCGGTCGGCACCGCGCGGTCGGTCAGCACCACGTCCAGCTTGTGCAGGGCCAGGTCGCCCAGCAGGGCCTCGTATTCGTCTTCATGGCAGACCAGGCGCACTGGCGTGGCGAGCTGGGTCGTCACCTCGAGCAGGCGGTAGGCGGTGAACTTGGGCAGCGAATCCGAGATGCCCACCGCAAGCCGGATGCGGGCGCTGTCCGAGGCGTCCAGCGCTTCCTGCATCTGCTCTCCCAGCAGGAAGATCTGGTCGGCATAGGACAGCGCCAGGCGGCCGGCCTCGGTCAGGTTCAGGCGCCGGCCTTGCTGGGTGAACAATGCCTTGCCAAAAGCCTGCTCAAGCAAGGTAAGCTGTGTACTGACAGTCTGGATCGCCAAGCCAAGGCGCTCGGCGGCGCGCGTGATGCTGCCTTCCTTGGCAACCACCCAGAAGTAATAAAGGTGGCGGAAATTGGGTGGCGAGTGATTCATATCTTCTGTTTTTCGGAAGTAATCTTTCGATTATCTTCGCTTTTTCAATATATTGCCAGCGGCTACAATGCATCGGCCGACACCATTGGCACACAACTTATAAGAGGGAAAAACTAATGAAGTACTTTACCTGGTCGTTCATCGTGACCGCAGTCTGCCTGACACTGGCCGCCTGGTGGGGCTACGAGCATGGCGGCATGGCCGGCGCGATCACCGCGCTGGGCGTGGCCGCCATCCTGTCGGTGATGGAAGTCTCTCTGTCCTTCGACAACGCCGTGGTCAATGCCTCGGTGCTCAAGGGCTGGGACGAGTTCTGGATCAAGCTGTTCCTGGGCGTCGGCATCATCATCGCCGTGTTCGGCATGCGCCTGGTGTTCCCGCTGGTGATCGTGGCCGTGGCCGCGGATCTTGGCGCGATGGAAGTGTGGAACCTGGCGCTGTCCGATCCGAAGGCGTTCTCGACCCACCTGACCAACCACCACGCTGAAGTAGCGGCCTTCGGCGGCATGTTCCTGCTGCTGGTGTTCCTGAACTTCATGCTCGACGACGAGAAGGAAACCCACTGGCTGGGCAACTTCGAGCAAAAGATTGGCGCGCTGGGCAAGGTGTCCTCGATCGCCGTGATGATCGCGATCGCCGCGCTGCTGTTCAGCATGACCTATGTTGACGAAGCGCAGAAGATGGTGGTCCTGATCGCAGGCATGTGGGGCATCCTGGTCTATGTGGGTGTCGATATGCTCAGCAGCATGCTGGAAAAGAGCGAGTCTGACGGCGGCAGCGTCGGCGACGCGGTCAAGAAGGGCGGTATCGGCGGCTTCCTGTACCTCGAAGTGCTGGATGCCTCGTTTTCGTTCGACGGCGTGATCGGCGCCTTCGCGATCACCAGCGACGTCGTGATCATCATGCTGGGCCTGGCGATCGGCGCGATGTTCGTGCGTTCGATGACCGTGTTCCTGGTGCGCAAGGGCACGCTGGACGAATACGTCTACCTGGAGCATGGCGCGCACTACGCGATCGGCATCCTGGCCGTGATCATGCTGGCGAGCATGAAGTGGCACGTGCCAGAGCTGATCACCGGCGGCGTCGGCGTGGCCTTCATCCTGGCGTCGCTGTGGAGTTCGCTGCAGTACAAGAAAAAGCACGCGGCGCTGGAAAGCGGCGTGTGATGAATAGCCGCTCCCGCCGGGAGCGGTGCAGGATCCGCGGCGAGCGGCAGAACACCAGCTCGCTGCGTTTGCAACCGGTGTTCATTCATTAGGAGATTTTCATCATGGCAATCAGTCTGCAAAAAGGCGGTAACGTCAACCTGTCGAAAGAAGCTCCGGGCCTGACTTCGCTGAAAGTCGGCCTCGGCTGGGACACTCGCGCCACCGATGGCGCAGCCTTCGACCTCGACGGCGCCGTGTTCCTGCTGAACACGTCCGGCAAGGTGCGGTCGGACAGCGACTTCATCTTCTATAACAACCTGAAATCGGCCGACGGCTCGATCGTCCACTCGGGCGACAACACCACCGGCGCCGGCGAAGGCGACGACGAATTCGTCACCATCGACCTGGCCAAGGTGCCGGCCGACATCGACAAGGTCGTGCTGGGCGTGACCATCCACGACGCCGAAGCGCGCCGCCAGAACTTCGGCATGGTCGGCAAGGCCTTCATCCGCTGCGTCAACAACGCCAACAACCAGGAAGTCGCCCGCTACGACCTGTCGGAAGACAGCTCGACCGAAGCGGCGATGATCTTCGGCGAGATCTACCGCAACGGCGCCGACTGGAAGTTCCGCGCCATCGGCCAGGGCTTCAACGGCGGCCTGGGGCCACTCGCCCGTAACTACGGCGTGAACGTTTAAGGTAATGTAGGGGCGGTCCGTTGGGGACCGCCTCATGAAAGGGAGCCAAATGCCAGTATTTACCGTGACCGGGGACGTCGATCCCTTCCTGCATGTGTCGATGAAACAGGGCGAGACCATCTATTGCGAATCCGACGCGATGGTGATGATGGAATCGACCCTCGATCTCAAGGGCAAGATGAAGGGTGGACTCGGTAGCGCGTTGATGCGCACCTTCGCCAACGGCGAGTCGTTCTTCCAGCAGCACATCGAAGCGACCCGCGGCGGTGGCGACTGCCTGCTGTCGCCGACCCTGCCGGGCGCGATGCAGGTGGTCGACGTCGGTCCGAACAACTACATCATCAGCGATGGCGCCTTTGTCGCCGCCACCTCGGGTGTGGAGTTGAAGGTGCGCACGCAGAGCCTGGGCAATGCCCTGTTCGCGCAGAGCGGCGGCTTCTTCGTCACCGAGACGGGCGGCCAGGGCCAGGTGGTGGTGTCGGGCTTCGGTTCCATGTCGAGCCTCGACGTCGAACCGGGCAAGGACGCGATCATCGACAACTCGCACGTGGTGTGCTGGGACAGCACCCTGCGCTACGAGATCTCGATCACGACCGGCACCAGCGGCGGCTTCCTGGGTAACCTGATCAACAGCCAGACCAGCGGCGAGGGCATGGTCCTGCGCTTCTCGGGTCGTGGCAAGGTCTATGTCTGTTCGCGTAACCGCACCGCATTCAAAGCCTGGATGCAGGCGCCCGCAAAATAAGGAGCTAAAACAATGTCAGTCAATCTGCAAAAGGGACAGAAGATTTCCCTGGACAAGGAAGGCGGCGGTGGACTCTCCCGCGTCACGATGGGTCTCGGCTGGGATGCGATCAAGTCGAAGGGCTTCTTCGGCTTCGGCGGCGGCAAGTCCGAAGCCGTCGACCTGGACGCCTCGGTGGTGATGTTCGATGAATCGAACAATGCGATCGATACGGTCTGGTTCCGCCAGCTCAAGAGCCGTGACGGCAGCATCGTCCACACGGGCGACAACCGCACCGGCGCCGGCGATGGCGACGACGAGCAGATCAGCGTCGACCTGAGCGCCGTGCCGACGAACGTCAAGGCACTGGTGTTCACGGTGAACAGCTTCACCGGCCAGAATTTCTCGACCGTCGAGAACGCCTACTGCCGCCTGATCAATGCAGCGAACCAGCAAGAGGTGGCGCGCTTCAACCTGTCGGTGACCGGCTCGCACTCGGCCCAGATCATGGCCAAGCTGTACCGCCATGGCGGCGAGTGGAAGATGCATGCGATCGGCGAGAACGGCAATGGCCGTACCTTCGACGATCTGATGCCGCAGATTACCGTGCATCTGTAATCGGTAGCGTTGAATGGACGAAGACCGGAGCCGAGGCTCCGGTTTTTTTTCGTCCCTGGTTTTCGCGGACGGCAGCACGCACCCACCGTGCATGAAATCGCGGTCGAGGTTGACAAGGTCGTAATCCAAGTCTAGTGTATTAACCGACTAATACACAAATACGCAATGACCAGCCATTCTCCCCAACTGTTCTCGATCGTCCCCGGATCGACCGAGCCGATCTACCGGCAACTGGTCGATCAGGTGCGCCGCATGGCGGCCGGCGGCCAGCTGGCGCCGGGCGATGCGCTGCCCTCGGTGCGCGAGACCGCGTTGCAGCTCGCGGTCAACCCGATGACCGTCTCGAAAGCCTACGGGCTGCTCGAGCTGGAAGGCGTGCTCGAGCGTCGGCGTGGTGTCGGCATGGTGGTCGCGGATCGCCCGCGCAGCGTCAGCGACGCCGGCGAGCGCCTGGCGCTGCTGCGGCCGACCCTGGAGCGCGCCGCGCGCGAGGCGCGCGAGCTCGAGCTCGATCCCGACGCCATCCTTACCCTGTTTACCCAAATCCTGAAGGAATCAGCATGACTGCATCCCCGATCCTGATGCGCGGCGTCGCCAAGCGCTTCGACAGCAAGCCCGTCCTCGATGGCCTCGACTGGGAAGTCGGGCAGGGACAGGTGATCGGCCTGCTGGGACGCAATGGCGCCGGCAAGTCGACCCTGATGGAGTGCCTGCTGGGGCTGCGCGAGATCGACGGTGGCAGCATCGCGCTGTTCGGCGAATCGCCCGACGCGCTGTCGGACGCGACCCGCGCGCGCATCGGCTACGTGCCGCAGAAATCCGACCTTTTCGACTGGATGACGCCGCTGCAGATGCTGGACTACTTCAAGGCGCTGTATCCGCGCTGGAATGACGCCAAGGTGGAAGGCTTGCTGGATCGCTGGGGCATCGATATCGCGCTGCGCAACAAGCCGATCCGGAGTTTGTCGGGCGGCGAGCAGCAGCGCCTGTCGATCGTCCGCGCGCTGGCCCATGATCCCGAGCTGCTGGTGCTGGACGAACCGGTGTCGGCGCTGGACCCGGCCGGCCGACGCGATTTTCTCACCGAGCTGATCGACGGCGTCATCGAGCGCGGCACCACGGTGGTGTTCTCGACCCATATCCTCACCGACCTGGAGCGGGTGGCGCTGGATGTTGCCTTCCTGAAGGACGGGCGCATCGCGCTCGAAGGCGACCTGGACGACCTGCTCGATGGCGCCGCCGGTCACGTGCCGGCTGGTGTGCGCGTGCCGTCGAACCTGGAAGACCTGTTCATCGAGGTGACCCGGTGAGCGCGCGCCTGGCATTGTATGGACTGCTGTGGCGGGCGGCGCTGGCGCAGGTGCATCCGTATGCCCATCGTATAGCCCTGTGGCTGACGCCGGCCGCGGCGCTGGCGGCCGTGGTGTTCGCAATGGACGCCCATGATGCGGCGACCGCACTGAGGTGGGGCTGCAATATGCTGTTCGGTGCGGCCCTGCTGACCCTGGCCTGGGGCTATCTGCCCGGCGCCTTCAAGCTCAATACGCCCGCCAATGCCCAGCTGACTCCCGGCATGCGTGCGCGCCTGCTGGAGCTGGGCACGGCGGTCTGGCTGTTGTGCATAGTCGGCATCGCGGCAGCCAATGCCGGAAGCGCGTCCACTATTTCCCTGCCCGTGGTGTGGTTCATGGTGGCGTCGCTCGGCATGGGATTGGCGGCAACCGGAAGCAGCGCAGGCGCCGTGGTCATGATCGCAATCTGGCCACTGATGGGCCTGCCTTCCTTCGTGCCGGAAACGGTACGCGCCATGATGGCGCATGCGGCCTTTTTGCCGCTGGTCGCGGCTGTGCTGGTGCTGCCGGGCCTGGCGACAATGCGCGCGATCCTCCCGCAGGGCGGAGACCGGCATTGGCGCCTGCTGTCGAAACCGGGTCTGTGGCGCAGCAAGCACACGTTCGGCAATTACGAGGGTGGACGGTTCATGCGCTGGTGGCAGACCCGGTCGTTACGCCGGGCGGCCAGCCGGCGCGACCTGGGCGGCATGCTGCTGCATGGTGCCGGGCCCGGCCTGCAAGCGGGCGGCATCGTGCTCGCCATCGGCGCCGTGGGCCTGCTCGGACTGGCGCTGATGGGCCTGGTCCATATGAGTAGGGATCCCGCGGCTGGCGCGTGGGTCGAGAAGACGGGCTGGATGTGGAGCCTGATGCCGCTGGTCCTGTTTCAGCTGCATGCGATGCTCTTGGCCGGCATGTCGGACAAGCCCGCCGGCCAGCCCTTGCTCAGGCTGGCGCCGGCCATGCCCGCCACCGCGCCGCGTTTCAACCGCCTGCTGGCGTCGACGCTGCTGCGCAGCTGCCTGGTGGTATGGGCAATTGCTGCAAGCGCGGCTTTCCTGCACAGCGCCTTGTCCGGCGCCGACGCAGACGGCTTAGTGGCGACGGCGAGCGTGTGCTGCCTGGCCCTGCCGGTCCTGGTCCTGCCCCTGCGCGATCATGCCCGCCGCCCAATCAGCAATTCGGTGTTGCAATGGCTGCTTGCGCTGGCAATCAGCGGCGCCTGCCTGCTGCTCGCCATCCCCGTTGCGCGCCTCGCGATATTGCCGGTTTTGCCGACCGGCGCCGGTCTTGCCGTCGTGCTAACGGCGCTCCTGGTGTCGCGCAACTACCGCGCGATGCTCCGTGCGCCGTTCGCTTTTCCTGCCGGAAGGCTGGATTGACGGGAAGACCGCATTTGATCAAGCGCGATGATTCGTTCATTAACTTAGTTATGGAAATGGACAGATCGACCGTTCTTATTGTTGCGGAGCAACAACCGAAAACCTGCATTTTTGATACTTAACTTCGGTTTTTGCTGAAAAATAGTCGGTCTGGCGCTAAGGTTTCTCCTGTCGAAAAACTTTCATCTCCAAGGCAACCATGCTTTTCAAACTGACACTGCGAATCCGCCTCATCGCCACGATGGCCATGCTCGGCTTCCTCATCACCGCCGTCGGCCTGCTCGGCATCTACGGCATGCGTGAAGACCACGGCACGCTCGAGCAGGTGTATTCGAACCAGCTGGCGTCGAGCATCGCGATCAATAATTCCAAGAACTTCCTGAACCGCGCCCGCTTCGGCCTGGACCGCGCCGTGTTTCATCCGGATGCGGCCGATGTCGGCAAGACCCTGAGCCGCGCCAAGGGCTTCATCGACGATTCGAACAAGGAGTGGCAGCGCTACCTGGCCCTGCCGCGCGACGGCGAGGAAGCGGAACTGGCCAAGACCCTGGAGGTCGAACGCAACCGCTACATCAACGACGGCATGCTGGCGCTGGCCACCGCCCTCGAGCAGATGAACGTCGAGCGCATCGAGGCGCTGTCGATGAAGGAAATGACGGCCTTGTACGGCACCTTCGACAAGGCATCGGTCGCGCTGGACGATTACCAGCTGAGCACCGCCAAGCATGGTTACGACGAGAGCGGCCGCCTGTTCGACATGCTGATGTGGGTTTCGGGCGCCAGCGTGGCGCTCGGCGTGCTGCTGGCGGCGGTGTCGTCGTGGCTGCTGCTGCGCGCCATCATGCGTCCGCTCGACCATGCGCTCGGCCACTTCGACGCGATGGCCCATGGCGACCTGTCCACCCGCGTCGTGGTCGACCGTGACGACGAAATGGGCGCACTGCTCAAGGGCCTGGCCACCATGCAGCAGCAGCTGGCCACCACCGTGCGCAGCGTGCGCGACAGCAGCATGTCGATCGCCAGCGCCAGCAGCGAGATCGCGGCCGGCAATATGAACTTATCAAGCCGTACCGAGGCCCAGGCCAGCGGCCTGGAAGAAACCGCTTCTTCGCTCGAGGAATTGACCACCACCGTCCAGCACAATGCGGACAATGTGCGCCAGGCCAATAACGTGGCGCGTTCGGCGTCCGAAGTCGCGCTGCGCGGCGGCCAGCTGGTGTCGGAAGTGGTGCAGACCATGGGCGCCATCGACACCTCGTCCAAGCGCATCGTCGACATCATCTCGACCATCGACGGCATCGCCTTCCAGACCAATATCCTGGCGCTGAACGCGGCCGTCGAAGCGGCCCGCGCAGGCGAGCAGGGCCGCGGTTTCGCGGTCGTGGCCGGCGAAGTGCGCAACCTGGCGCAGCGCTCGGCGGCGGCGGCCAAGGAAATCAAGGAACTGATCAGTACCTCGGTCCGCAACGTCGAGGCGGGCACCGCCCTGGTCGACAGCGCCGGCACCACCATGGACGAGATCGTTGCCAGCGTGACCCGCGTCAGCGACATCATGGCCGAGATCCTGGCCGCCGGCGAAGAGCAGACCGCCGGCATCCAGCAGATCAACGAAGCGGTCAGCCATATGGACCAGGCGACCCAGCAGAACGCCGCCCTGGTCGAGGAGGCGGCCGCCGCCACCGGCGCGCTGCAGGACCAGGCGCATGCGCTGCAGCAGATGGTGGGCGTGTTCAAGGTCGATGCGCAGGCTGGCGTGGCGAACCAGGCGCAGGCGCCGTTGCGCTCGCGTGCGGGCCACGAGCGTATGGCCCTGGCCGCGTAAGCAAACCCGTCGTTCCCGCGTAACCAAGCACGTCGTTCCCGCGTAACCAAGCTCGTCGTTCCCGCGGAGGCGGGAACCCAAGTCCTTCGCGCTGACGGCGCCTTCAAACGCAGGCACTGAGCGAGCAAGCTTAGGTTCCCGCCTGCGCGGGAACGACGTGCTTGAGCTAACGATTCCAACATCAGCTCAGCTCAGCTCGACGCCACCACCACCTTCACCCCGGCCCCGTGCCTTCGCAGCACCAGCACCCCGAACGCCGTCGCCAGCACATACATGCTGATCGAATAGATCGCCGCCGGCACCATCAGCTGGAAGTCGCCCAGCACCGACACCGCCACGAAAATCGCCAGCGTCGAGTTATGGATCCCGATCTCATAGCCGATCGCCACCGCGTTCGGCTTGTCGAGGCCGGCGATGCGCGGCACGTAGTAGCCCAGGCCCAGGCTGGCCGCGTTGAACAGCACCACCGCCAGCCCGACCGTGGCGAACGAGCCGGTCAGCGCATCCCATTCCTTGGCGAAGGCGATCAGCGCCAGCGCCGCCAGCACCGTCATCGAGAAAATCTTCATCGGCTTGTCGGTGCGCGCCGCGAAACCCGGCGCAACGCGCTTGACCGCCATCCCGATCGCCACCGGCACCAGCACGATGCCGATGACTTCCATCACCTTGGCGGTCTGCATCGGCACCACCTGGCCGCTCTGCGAAAAGCTGGCGATGGCGAAGTTGGCGATCAGGGGGAGCGTCACGATCGACAGCAGCGTATTGATCGCGGTGAGCGAGATATTCATCGCTACATTGCCTCCGAACAGGTGGCTGAACAGATTCGCCGATACTCCCCCGGGCGAGGCAGCCAGCAGCATCAGGCCGATCGCGAACACGGGCGGCACGTCCAGCAGCACGATCAGGCCGTAGCATAGCGCCGGCAATGCCAGCGCCTGCAGCGCCAGCGCCAACACCACCGCCTTCGGATGCCCGAGCAGGCGCCGGAAGTCGCCGACGGTCAGGGACAGGCCCAGGCCGAACATGATCAGGGCCAGCGCCGCGATCAGGAGGGTGGGTAGCAGAGTAATAAAATCGGTCATCGCGCGTCTCCTTCGTGGTGTTCTTATGGGATGTCGGCGCGCCGGACTGCGCATGCGCGCCATCCTGCCAGTGTAGTCGAGTGCGCGGCAAAAAAATCGTCCGGCGGCGCCGATATCGCGGCGCGGTGGCGTTGCAGGGCGTGCAATAATGCCGCATGAATGCGCGCAACCACGTCCTGGAACCCCATCAGGCACACGATCGAATCCATGGGTAATCCAGCAGTGTTTCCCGCTTCCGGCGCCGCCATGGCCGCGGCGATCCGCGGCCATGACTGGGCCGCCTCGCCGCTGGGCCCGATCGCATCCTGGCCCGCCACGCTGCGCACCAGCATCAATATCGTGCTCGACTCGGCCTTTCCGGGCTTTATCGTCTGGGGGCCGGAGCAGATCCTGCTCTACAACGACGCCTACGCCGAGATCCTGTGCAACAAGCATCCGGCCGCGCTGGGGCAGCCGTTCCAGGCCGTCTGGCACGAAATCTGGGACGTGCTCGGGCCGCTGGTCGAGCGCACCCTGGTGGGCGGCGAATCGCACAAGATGAACGACATCCCGCTCGTCATGCAGCGCAAGGGCTATGCCGAGCATACCTGGTTCACCTATTCCTACGGTCCGGTGCGCGACGACGCCGGCAGCATCCTCGGCCTGCTGTGCACCTGCATCGAAACCACCGAGGCCGTGCTCAGGCAGCGGCGCCAGGCGGCCGATGAAGCCGTGCTGCGCGAGCACGAATCGGCGACGCGCGTCGATGCCGAGCGGGTTCAGCTGGCGCTGGAGGCCGGCGCCATCATCGGCACCTGGTTCTGGCACCTGCCGACCGACCGCTTCACCGTCGACGAAGCCTTTGCGCGCGCCTTCGGCCTTGACCCGGCCATCGGCCGCACCGGCCTGTCCCTGGCCCAGGTCGTCGCCACGGTACACCCCGACGACCAGGCCGGCCTGGCCCAGGCCATCAACACGGTGATCGCACGCGGCGGCCACTATGCCCACCAGTATCGGGTACGGCGCGCCGACGGCCGTTATTACTGGATCGAGGCCAATGGCCGGGTTGACCTGGCGCCGGACGGCACCGGCCTGCGCTTCCCGGGCGTGCTGATCGACGTCGAGGGCCGGCGCGCGGTGGAGGCCGAGCGCGACGGGGCGATCCTCAAGCTGCGCGCGCTGAACGAACAGCTGGAACAGAAGGTGCTGGCCCAGGCGCTGGCGCGCGGGCGCACCTGGCAGCTCAGTCCCGACATCCTGGGCGTGCTCAATGCCGACGGATTCATGGAGAGTTCGAACCCGGCCTGGCAGGCCGCTCTGGGCTGGAGCGAGGAAGAGGTCGCCGGCACGCCCTTCCTCGACTTCATCCACCCCGACGACCGCGCCCGCACCGAGGCGGTCTGGCGCGACGCGCTGGAGGGCGGCATTCCCGCGCTGCGCTTCGAGAACCGCTACCGCCACAGGGCCGGCGGCTGGCGCTGGCTGTCGTGGGTGGCGGTGCCGGACGAGCGCAAGGTGTACTGCTCGGCGCGCGACATCAGCGTCGAGCGCGAACGCCAGGCTGAGCTGGAGCGGGCGCAAGAACAGCTGCGCCATTCGCAGAAGATGGAAGCGGTGGGCCAGCTTACCGGCGGGCTCGCGCATGATTTCAACAACCTGCTGGCCGGCGTCGCGGGCAGCCTGGACCTGGTCAAGCTGCGCTTCAAGCAGGGCCGCGTGGACGAGATCGAGCGCTACGTCGCGGTGGCGCAAAGCGCGACCAGGCGTGCGGCGGCGCTCACCCACCGGCTGCTGGCATTCTCGCGGCGCCAGACGCTGGCGCCGCGCGCCATGTGCGTCAACAGCATGGTCGACGGCTTGCTGGACATGATCCGGCGCACGGTGGGCCCCGGCGTGCGGGTCGAGCCGGACTACAGCGGCGTGCCGTGGACGGCGCTGGTCGACCAGTCGCAGCTCGAGAATGCGCTGCTGAACCTGTGCATCAATGCGCGCGACGCCATGCCGGAAGGCGGCCGCATCGCGATCGCGACCGCCAACCGCGTGCTCGACGCCGACGCCGCGCGCGGCCACGAGCTGCCGCCCGGCGACTATCTCGTGCTGTCGGTCGCCGACAGCGGCACCGGCATGGCACCTGGCGTGCTGGCCAAGGCCTTCGAACCCTTCTTCACCACCAAGCCGCTGGGCCAGGGCACGGGGTTGGGACTGTCGATGATCTATGGCTTCGCCAAGCAATCGGGCGGGCAGGTGGCGATCGATTCGCAGCCGGGGCAGGGCACCACGGTCAGCATTTTCCTGCCGCGCCACCGCGGTGAGGCCGACGAGCGCGATGCGGCGCCGGCCGCCGACGCCGCGCCGCCGGCCGGCCAGGGCGAGACGATCCTGGTGGTGGACGACGAACCGAGCGTGCGCATGCTGGTGGTCGATGTGCTCGAGGAGCTGGGTTACACGGTGCTGGAAGCCGAGGACGGCGCCGGCGGCCTGGCGCTGTTGCAATCGGAGGCGCGCATCGACCTCGTGGTCTCGGACGTCGGCCTGCCGGGCATGATGAATGGTCGCCAGATGGCGGACGCGGCGCGCATCAAGCGTCCCCTGCTGAAGGTCCTGTTCATCACCGGCTATGCCGAAACCGCCTTGCTCGACCACGGGCAGCTCGCGCCCGGCATGTCGGTGCTGACCAAGCCGTTCTCGATCGACGCGATGGCGCAGCGGGTGCGCGAACTGGTCGCGCGCTAGGAGCCCGCGCCGGGCCAGGTCGACAGCGCCTGCTCGACCACCGCATCGAGCATCTCGCGCTCGAAGCCGGCCTTGGCCTGGATCGCCATGCCGTGCAGCAGCGCCATCACATAGGCCGCCAGGGCGGCGGGCCGGGCCGAGGCGGGCAGGTCGCCTTCCTCGACGTGGCAGGGGGCTCGGAATCTGACGCCGCCCATGGGGGCGCTAGGCGCTGCGAATTGCACGCGCGGAGGAGATCGCACCGATCTCCTCCATGTTCTCGCTGCCCCATGCGCACAGCGGCTGCAGGGTACTTGCCAGGCTCTTGCCGAACCCGGTCAGCGCGTATTCGACATGGGGTGGCACCGTGCGGAAGTCGATGCGCTGAACCAGGCCGTCACACGCCATCTCCTTGAGCTGTTGGCTCAGCATCTTCTCGCTGACATTGCCGACCAGCCGCCTCAATTCGCTGAAACGCAGCTGACCGCCATGCATCAGGTGGTAGACGATCATGAGTTTCCATTTGCCTGCGATCAGGTCGAGCACGGCTTCCATGCCGCAGTTGAAGGCAGCTTCTTTCATCCGAACGTCTCCCGGTTTTACACTTACAAAAAAGTGGGTACTGGTGTAAATCATATCATGGAGGCTACCATCCGGAATATACGATGCCGGCGCCAGGAAAGAAGCGCCTGGCCCTTTCACATCCTCACCGGAGTAAGCAATGCATTCCAGCGATATCCTGTTCCAACCGATCAAGGTCGGCGAAGTCGAACTTCCCAACCGCATCGTCATGGCGTCGATGTCCCGCGCCCGGACCGAGAACCCGGAGCATATTCCTGTCGCGCTGCAGGCCGAGTACTACCGCCAGCGCGCGTCCGCCGGCCTGATCCTGAGCGAAGGAACGTGGCCGAGCGAAGAGGCGATCGGCGCGATCCACGTGCCAGGCCTGTTCACCGAACGGCAGGCCGACGGCTGGAAGCACGTGACGGACACGGTGCATGCCGCCGGCGGCCGGATCTTCGTCCAGCTCGGCCACTGCGGCGCGGCCTCGCATCCCGACCTGCACGGCGGGCGCCTGCCGCTGGCGCCTTCGGCCGTCAGCCTCGAGCAACCGGTGTTCACGCCGGACGGTTTCAAGACCTCGCCCATCCCGCAGGCCATGACGCTCGGCGATATCGAGCGCACGATCGGCGACTATGCGCGGGCGACGCGGCTGGCGCGCCAGGCGGGATTCGACGGAGTCGAGCTGCACGGTATCGTCGGCTACCTGATCCCGGAGTTCCTGCACGACAGGTTCAACCTGCGCGAGGACCGCTACGGCGGCAGTATCGAGAACCTCGCGCGCTTTCCTCTCGAGGTGCTCGAAGCGATGATCGGTGAATGGAGTGCGGGCCGCATCGGTCTCAAGCTCAGTCCAGGCGTCGGTCTCGGCGCGCTCCAGCCGACGGCGCAAACCCTGCCGACCTACGAATACCTGGTGTCGCGGGTAGCGCAGCTGAAGATCGCCTACCTGCAGCTATACCATCCTGCCGGCGAGCTGGGGGGCACGCCGGTCGCGGCGCTTGGAGAGGGAACGGCCCGCTATTTCCGCCGCTTCTACGACGGCACGATCATGGCCAACGGCGGCTTGACGCTGGAATCGGCGCGCGCTTTGCTCGATGCAGGGGATGCCGATCTCGTGTCCTTCGGCGCGCCCTATATCGCCAATCCCGATCTGGTCGAGCGCTTCAGGCAAGGAGTGCCGCCCGCGTCGGCCGACCCGGAGACGTATTACCAGGGAGGCGAGCGCGGCTATACCGATTACCCGCCTGCCAGCTAGGGAAGCACTGATTTATTCTGGCGGGTTGGTATCGGTCACGAAAAATGTGCCCGACAAGGCGCAAACCGCAGCGATACCGCGTGGTATCGCGAGGATTTGCAACGCCGCTGGGCGCATTTTCTCGTGGCCGAGACCTCCGCCATGAATAAATCAGTGCTTCCCTAGTGCCCGCGGCGCTGCACCAGCGCCGTGCCGACGCCGTGGCGCTTGCCCTCGCTGACGGCGGTGACGGTGCCATCCGGGTTGAACACCAGCGCGTTGGCCGCGCCGATTTCCTCGGCCGGGCTTTCCCAGCGCTGGCCAAAGCCTTGCAATGCACGCGCCTGGTCGCTGCCCGCGAAGCCCGGCTCGACCGACGTCTCCGAGGCATTGCGCTGGCTGATGCGCGGCGCATCGAGCGCCTGGTCCATCGGCATGCCGAAGTCGACGTGGTTGACGATGGTCTGCAGCACCGTGGTGATGATGGTCGAGCCGCCCGGGCTGCCGATGCTGAACGCAGGCTTGCCATCCTTGAGCGCGATGGTGGGCGCCATGCTCGAGCGTGGCCGCTTGCCGGCTTCGGGCAGGTTCGGGTGCGGGCCGCTGGTGTCGAAATCGAAGTCGGTCAGTTCGTTATTGAGCAGGAAGCCGTAGCCCGGCACCACGATCCCGCTGCCGCCCCAGGATTCGATGGTGAAGGTGTACGCCACCACATTGCCGTCCTTGTCCGACACCGTCAGGTGGGTGGTGTGCGCGCTCTCGGGCGCCAGCTTGATGGCGGCGGCCGGCTGGGTGCGCAGGGGGATGCTGGGGTCGCTCTGGTAGCGGTAGGGGTCGCCCGCCGCCACCGCGCCCGACGCGGCCTTTTGCGGATCGATCAGTGCGCGACGCTCGGCTGCATACTTTTTCGAGAGCAGGCCGGCGAGCGGCGCATCGACGTATTCGGGGTCGGCCAGATAGGCATTGCGGTCGGCGAATGCCAGGCGGCTGGCTTCGATATAGAGATGCTCAGCCTGGGCGCGCGGCAGTGATGCCAGGTCGTAGCCTTCGAGGATGTTGAGCGCATGCGCCACCGTCGGGCCGCCGCTGCTGGGCAGGTGCATGCCAACCAGCTCGTAGCCGCGGTAGCTGCTGCGCAGGGCGGGACGGATGCGCGCCTCGTAGTTGGCAAGGTCCGCCATCGTCATCGCGCCGGGACGTACGGCATACCCTTTCGCGACCGGCGGCCGGTTGACGCTGTCGACGATCGCGCGCGCGATCGGCCCTTCATAGAATGCCTTCACGCCGCCTTGCGCGATCTCGCGGTAGGCGCGCGCCATGCCGGGATTGCGCAGCAGCGTGCCTTCGGGGAGGGCCTTGCCCTTGTGCAGGTATAGCTCGCTCGTCGGCGCGAACTGGCGGAATTTCTTTTCGTTCTGTCCCACCAGCTGGCTGAAATTGGCGTTGACCCGAAACCCCTTGTCGGCCACTGCGATCGCCGGCGCCAGCACCTGGGAAAAGCGCATGCTGCCATAGCGCTCGAGCGCCTCGTGCCAGCCGCGCACGGTGCCCGGCACGCCGACCGCCGCCCCGCTGGCCACCGCCGTCTCGAAGTCGAGCGGCTTGCCGTCGTGCTGGAACAGTCGCGGGCCCACGCTGGCAGGGGCGGTCTCGCGGTGGTCGATGGTGATCGCGCGTTTGTCCCTGGCCAGGTAGATCACCATGAACCCGCCGCCGCCGATGCCGCAGCTGAAGGGATCGGTGACGCCCAGGGTGGCGGCCGCGGCCACCGCGGCGTCGATCGCATTGCCGCCGTCGTTCAGGATGGCCAGCGCCGCCTGCGAAGCCTGGAGGCTGATCGTGGCGACCGCGCCGCCGGTGCCGGTCGCGACCGGCGCAGCCGCAACGCTCTGGAGCGAAACAGCAAGGACCAGGCCACACGCCAGTGCGGCCTGCGGCAGGCGGCCCGGCGCCATCAGGTGCCGTACATATTGAAGACCACCGGATACGACGCCGGTTTCTCTTCGGCCATGCCGCGCGGCGGCGGCACGAACGAGGGATCGAGTTCGACGCGCGCGCCGCGCAGGCCCGGCGAGGTAAAGCCGGGTTTGCCCTGCACCAGCCAGAAGCCCTGCGCCACGTTGTTGGTGCGCAGGGTGAAGCGGTAGGCCAGCTGGCCGGCCCACATGCAGCGCGCATTGTCCGGGCAGCGGCTGTCGTCGGCGCCCTCGTAGGTGAGGGTCAGGCGCGAGTCCACCGGCACCTGTGGCAGGTTCAGGGTCTGGCGCTCGTTGAGCACGTATTGGGCGTCGGGCAGGTGGTCGGGCGTGGCGCAGGCCGACAGAAGGCCGGCGGCGGCAATGGAGAGGACGCAGGGCAGGGTGCGCATCGGTGTCATCCAGGGTTTGATGGGAAACCCATGATAGCAAAACCGCAAGCAGCCGGTCGCGTGACATCGAAAAGACAGGGCATGGTCAAGTCATAAACAGGTCATATTCGGCAGCTATTCTTTTTCCTGTAGTCCAAAACATACCCCTTAACCAAAGTTAGGAATAACAATGCTCAAGAAGATCCTCGCCGGCGCTGCCGCCACGCTCGTGATGACGACCTCGTTCGCCGCCGACATTACCGGCGCGGGCGCGACCTTCCCGTACCCGATCTACGCCAAGTGGGCCGAGAGCTACAAGGCCGCCACCGGCACCGGCCTGAACTACCAGTCGGTCGGCTCGGGCGCCGGCATCAAGCAGATCAAGGCGAAGACCGTGGACTTCGGCGCGTCGGACATGCCGCTGAAAGCGGAAGAGCTGGAGAAGGAAGGCCTGATGCAGTTCCCGGCCATCATGGGCGGCGTGGTTGCCGTGGTCAACGTCGAAGGCGTGACCCCAGGCCAGCTGAAGATGACCGGTCCACTGCTGGCCGACATCTACATGGGGAAGATCACCAAGTGGAACGCGGCTGAAATCGCCGCCCTGAACCCAGGCGTGAAACTGCCGGCCGCTGACATCACCGTCGTGCACCGCGCCGACAGCTCGGGCACCTCGTTCCTGTTCACCGACTTCCTGGCCAAGACCAGCCCGGCATGGAAAGAGAATATCGGTTCCGGCACCACCGTGAAGTGGGCCGTGGGCGTGGGCGGCAAGGGCAACGAAGGCGTCGCCGCCAACGTGCAGCGTATCAAGGGCGCGATCGGCTACGTCGAGTGGGCCTACGCCAAGAAGAACAAGCTGTCGCACACCCAGCTGCGCAACAAGGAAGGCGTCGACCTGCAACCGTCGGACGACGTGTTCAAGGCCGCTGCCGCCAATGCAGAGTGGACCAAGGCCCCAGGCTTCGGCGTGGTGCTGACCGACGGCGCCGGCAAGCAAAGCTGGCCGATCACCGGCGTGTCGTACATCCTGATGCACAAGACCCAGGCCGACGCCAATAAAGGCCAGGAAGTCGTGAAGTTCTTCGACTGGTCGTTCAAGAACGGCGCTCCTGCAGCCGCCGAGCTGGACTACGTGCCGATGCCTGCCAGCGTCGTCAAGCAAGTCCAGGACGCCTGGAAAGCCAACCTGAAGGACGCTTCGGGCAAGGCCATCATGTAAGACGCCTCCGTGGCGACCAATCCGGCAGCCAGGCTGCCGGATTTTCTTTGGTGCGGTCGCGGCACCGCTGACCGCACCAATGCAGTTCCTCTCTTTTTGGGCATCCCATGACAACGGCGAACACGATCGTCCTGGTGATCGACGACAAGCCGGCCATTGCCGAGCTGCTCAAGTTCTCGCTGCACGAGGACGAGTGGGTCTGGCATGACGTGCCGAGCCTGGCGCAAGCCTGGGACTTCATCGGGCGCGAGCGCCCGGAACTGTTGCTGCAGGAATCGATGCTGCGCAACGAAGGCGGCATGCGCCTGCTGGCGCGCCTGCGCGGCGACCGCCGCCTGCGCGAGCAGCCGGTGATCCTGCTGGCGGCGCAATGCGCGGAAGGCGAGCGTCCCGCCAGCCTCCCGGCGCCCGTCCCCCATCCCGAATTCATTCCCCAGGCGCCGGCCGACCAGGTACGCGAGCTGTCGCCCGAGTCGCGCCTGTTGCGCTCGGGCCGCCTGGTGCTCGATCCGCTCAGCTGCAGCGTGCGGGTCGGTAACCACAAGGTCGAGGTCAGGCATGCCGAATACCGGCTGCTGCGCTTTTTGCTGTGCCATCCGGGCCAGGTGTTTTCGCGCAGCCAGCTGCTGGAGCAGTTGTGGGAAGCCCACGCCTCGCTCGACCAGCGCACAGTGGACGTGCACGTGCTGCGCCTGCGCAAGGCGCTGGGGCGGGCCAAGTCGCTGATCAAGACGGTGCGCGGCGCCGGCTACATGCTGTCGCCGACCTGAGCGGCGCCGAGGCCCGCCGTAGCGGGCCTCAGGAAAAATTACGCATGTCACAACGCTGACATGTTTGCTATCTAGACTTGCGGCAACTAGTCCTGATTGTCCGCAATGAGCAAACCTCCTGGCCTCGCCCCCTATCTGGATCCCTCGCGCGGCAACCGCTTCCTGGTCCCGCTATGGCCATTGCTGGCCGTGCTGGTGTGCTGCGCGCTGTGGGCCGCAACCCTGTTGCGGGTCGAGGCCGAGCAGGAGCGCGTGGACAGCCAGGCGCGCAAGGACGTGGCGGCCTACGCCGAAGCCTACGAGCAGTACATCACGCGCTCGGTAGCGCAGATGGACCAGATCACGATGCAGCTCAAGTTCAGCTGGGAGAATTCGCGCGAGGCGGGCCTGCTCGACGAGATGCGGCGCGACGGCATGTTCACCGACAGCGCCTTCCATGTGGTGGCGGTGCTCGACCGCGGCGGCATCGTGCGCTCCAGCACGCGCGCCGGCCTGATCGGCGCCGACCTGGCCTCGGGCGCCTGGTTCAACCACCACCGCGACAATAATTCGACCGCCCTGCGGGTCGGCGCCGCGCCGACGCAGCTCGGCAGCGCCGACGACGTGGTGTTGTTCACGCGCCGCCTCGAAACCCGGGAGGAGGAATTCGACGGCCTGGTGCTGATGGCCATCGACGCCCGCTATTTCACGTCCTTCGTCAGCCCGGCCACCATCGGCGCCGGCGGCATCGTGGCGCTGGCCGGCAGCGAAGGGCGCTTGCGGGTCGAGCAGCGCAGCAACGGCGCATCGTTCGTGGACGCGGTCGCGCTGCCGCGCCGCGGCGCCGTCTGGTCGGGCGAGCAGGGTGTGCGCCTGGTCGAGGGCGAGGGCGGCTTCGCCGACGGCCAATCGCGCGTGCTGGGCTGGCGCCAGTCGACCGCCTATCCGCTGGTGGCCCTGGTCGGCCTGCCGCAGCACGATGCGCTGGCGGCCAACAACGGCTACTGGATCGAGAGCCGCGACCGCGCCATCGTCGCCACCCTGTGCCTGCTGCTGCTGGGCGCGGTCGGTGCGGTGCTGGCGCGCCGCGCCGTGGCGCGCGACAAGGAACAGGACGAAGTACGGCGCGCCTATCGCACCGCCACCGAGAGCGGCAACGACGGCTTCTACATGGCCTCGGCGGTGCGCGCGCGCGACGGCCAGATCACGGATTTCCGCATCGTCGACTGCAATGAACGCGGCGCCTTCTTCTACGGCGTGACGCGCGACGAACTGGTCGGGAGAAGCCTGACCGAGATCGATAGCGGCTTGTTCGGCGAAGAACTGCTGTCGACCTACCGCAAGGCGATGGACAGCGGCTTTTACGAGGACGACCGCAAGATGCCGAGCGATAACCGGCTCAACATCAGCTGGGGCCGCCGGCGCCTGGTACGGGTCGGCAACGGCCTGGCGGTGACGCTGCAGGACATCAGCGAGCGCAAGGCGCATGAAGACCAGCTCGAGCGCCTGGCCAACGAAGATACGCTGACCGGCCTGGCCACCCGCCACGCCTTTTTGGAGCGCATGCCGGCCATGCTGGCCGGGGCCCAGGGCGCCGCTTCTGGCAACCCCGCCAACGCCGCGCTGCTGTTCATCGACCTCGACGAATTCAAGTATGTGAACGACACCCACGGCCACGCCACCGGCGACCAGCTGCTCAAGGCCGCCGCCGGTCGCCTGCTGTCCTTGCTGCGCCCGAGCGACCAGGTGGCGCGCTTCGGCGGCGATGAATTCGTGGTCTTGCTGTCGCCCTGCGACGGCGAGCGCCAGGCCGCCTCGGTGGCCTCGCGCATCGTGGAAGCCTTCGGGGTGCCGTTCCTGATCGGCGACGAGCTGCACGCCGTGGGTTCCTCGATCGGCATCAGCATGTACCCGCGCGACGGGCTGGATGCCGAGACCCTGGTCAAGCACAGCGACATCGCCATGTACGTCGGCAAGAACGAAGGCAAGGGGCAATATCGCTTCTTCGATCCCTCCCTGTCGTCGACCCTCAATTCGCGCGCGCGCCTGAAGCAGAACATGCTCGAAGCGTTGGAGGCCGACCAGTTCGTGCTGCACTACCAGCCGCGCGTGGATGCGCGCAGCGGAGAACTGCTGAGCATGGAAGCGCTGGTGCGCTGGCGCCATCCGTCCCTGGGCATGGTAGCGCCGGGCGAATTCATCCCGCTGGCCGAAGCCACCGGGCTGATCGTGCGTATCGGCGAGACCGTGATCGACAAAGCCTGCGCGCAGCTGGCCGCGTGGCGCGAGGCCGGCGTGGCGCTGGTGCCGGTCTCGATCAACGTCTCGCCCAAACAATTCCTGCGCGGCGGCGTGCAGCGCCAGCTGAGCGCGGCGCTGGTGAAGCACCGGGTGCCGGCCAGCCTGATCGAGGTCGAGATCACCGAGTCGGCGATGATGGGCGACCAGGATGACATCCTGGCCGAACTGGCGGCCCTGCGTTCACTGGGCGTGAAACTGCATGTGGACGATTTCGGCACCGGCTATTCGTCGCTGTCGCAGCTGCAGCGATTGAAGATGGACGTGCTGAAGGTCGACCGCGCCTTCACCACCGAGCTGGCCAACTCGAAAGAGGGCAAGGTGTTCTTCCAGGCCATCGTGTCGATGGCGCACGCGCTGGGCATGTCGGTGGTGGCCGAGGGCGTCGAGACCGCGGAGCAGCTGGCGATATTGCGCCACCTCGATTGCAACGAGGTGCAGGGCTACTACATCGCGCGTCCGGTGCCGGCCAACGAGATGGCGGCGATGATGGAGCGGCGCTATCTGCTCGATGCCGCGGTGGCGTAGTGCGCCGTTTAGTAATGCGCCTAAACTGCGCCGCTTTCGGGCCTGTTGGCGCGATGGTCCAGGCGGGTTGTGCTTAACTTGCCACGGTATCCACTTTCCTGACCCTGGACCATGAAGATCGTCTTGTCACTTTTCACCGCGCTCGCCGTCCTGGTCGGCAGCGCTGCTGCCGCACCGATGAACGTCGCCAGCTTCAACCTGCGCTACAACAATCCCCAGGATGGCCCCAATGCCTGGCCGGCGCGCAAGGAGCTGGTCAAGGCGCTGATCCGCCATCATGCGTTCGACATCGTCGGCACGCAGGAGGGGCTCGCCGGCCAGGTCGCCGAGCTGGCGCGGATGGAAGAATTCGACCACGTCGGCGTCGGCCGCGACGATGGCAAGCAGGCCGGCGAGCATTCGGCCATCTTCTATCGCAAGAGCCGCTTCGCGCTGCTGGACAAGGGCGACTTCTGGCTCAGCGAAACGCCCGACCGCCCATCGCTCGGCTGGGACGCCACCTGCTGCAACCGCATCGTGTCATGGGCGAAGCTGCGCGAGCGCGACAACGGCCGCGTGTTCTACGTCTTTTCGGCGCACTTCGACCACGAGGGTGTCGTTGCGCGCCGTGCCTCGGCTGACCTGCTGCTGCGCAAGATCGCGGAAATCAGCCGCGGCGAACCGGCGATCTGTGTGGGCGACTTCAATTCGACGCCCGATACGCCGCAGATGCAGGTGATGGCGAAAGCCATGCGCGACGCCTTCCAGGTGAGCCGGACGCCGCCGTACGGCCCGGTCGGCACCTATCACGGCTTCCGCTTCGACGCGCCCATGCTCGACCGCATCGACTACGTCTACGTCGACCGGCATTTCGAGGTGCTTGGCTATGCGGCCCTGAGCGATTCGCTCCACGGACGCTTTCCGTCGGACCACCATCCGGTGGTCGCGCGCGTCGAATTCCGGTAAGACGCTCAGTCGAGATCGGCCGCGGCGTGCCGCTCGTGCACCTGGTCGTGCTCGGGGCCGAATGAACGGTTGACCTTGCGTCCGCGGATGACGGCCGGGCGCGCGGCGATCTCGTCGGCCCAGCGTTTCACGTGCTTGTATTCGTGCACCGACAGGAATTCCGCGGCGTCATACAGCTGGCCCAGTACCAGGCCGCCATACCATGGCCAGATCGCCATGTCGGCGATCGTGTATTCCTCGCCCGCGACGAAGCGCTTGTCGGCCAGGTGGCGGTCGAGCACGTCGAGCTGGCGCTTGGCTTCCATCGCATAGCGGTCGATCGGGTACTGCAGCTTTTCGGGCGCATAGGCATAGAAGTGGCCGAAACCGCCGCCCACAAAAGGAGCCGAACCCATCTGCCAGAACAGCCAGTTCATCGTTTCCGCGCGCGCCACGCCGTCCTTGGGCAGGAAGGCGCCGAATTTCTCGGCCAGGTAGACCAGGATCGAGCCGGATTCGAACACGCGCACCGGTGCAGGCAGGCCTGCGCTATGGTCGACCAGGGCCGGGATCTTCGAATTCGGATTGGCCTCGACGAAACCGCTCGAGAACTGCATGCCTTCGTTGATGCGGATGAGCCAGGCATCGTATTCGGCGCCGCTATGGCCCGCCGCCAGCAATTCTTCCAGCAGGATCGTCACCTTCACGCCGTTCGGCGTGGCCAGCGAATACAGCTGCAGCGGATGCTTGCCGACCGGAAGTTCCTTGTCGTGGGTCGGGCCTGCGACCGGGCGGTTGATGCTGGCGAAGGCGCCGCCCGACGAGGCGGGCGGGGGCCAGACTTTCGGTGGGACGTAGGATGCTTGGTCAGCCATGTGCTCTCCTTGAACTTGCCGTGACAAAGAATTCATTCTAGCCAAAGGAAGAAAAATCCGTTGGAGAGGCCCCGAAAAGGGCGTGGCGCCCTGCCACTTGCTACAAGATTCGTACAACTTTCCGCATTCACATGGGGAAAAGTCGGCTATCGCTGGCGTCGGCACGGGCGATTTCCTATCCTGTCCGGTCCACCACGAGAAAGACCAGGACATGACGAACCCTTCGCGTCGCGACGCCTTCAAGATCCTGCTGGCGGGCGCCAGCCTGCCGGCGCTGCCCGCGGCGGCGGCATCATCGACCGACTGCCAGGCTGGCGGCCAGGCCTGGCGCCGCGGCATCGAAGGTCAGCGCCAGGCCGACCAGGGCGACGGCACCTACCTGAATCCCATCATCGCCGGCGACCATCCCGATCCCACCGTCCTCAAGGACGGCAAGGATTACTACCTGACGTATTCCTCGTTTTATTCCTACCCCGGCCTGGTGATCTGGCACTCGACCGACCTGGTCAACTGGCGCCCGGTCGCGCCCGCGCTGAAGAAACCCCTGGGGACGATCTGGGCCGTCGACCTGTGCAAGCACGACGGCCGCTATTTCATCTATATTCCGGCCGCGCCGGACGGCAAGCCGTGGTCGATCCATGCGATCTGGGCCGACCGCATCGAGGGGCCGTGGAGCGACCCGGTCGACCTCAAGATCGCGGACTGCATCGATCCCGGCCACGTGGTGGGCGAGGACGGCAAGCGCTACCTGTTCGTCAACGGCATCCGCAAGATCCGGCTGACCGACGACGGCCTGGCCACTGACGGCAAGCTGGAAAAAGCCTACGAACCGTGGCGTTATCCGGCCGACTGGATCGTCGAGAACTTCGCACCCGAGGGGCCGAAGCTGCTGCGGCGCGGCGAATGGTTCTATCTGGTGACGGCGGTCGGCGGCACCGCCGGCCCGGTCACCGGCCATATGGTGATCGCGGCGCGCTCGGACTCGGTGCACGGGCCGTGGGAACACTGCCCGCACAATCCGCTGGTGCGTTCGCTGAGCACCGCCGAGCCGTGGTGGTCGCGCGGCCATGCGACGCTGATCGAGGGGCCGGCCGGCGACTGGTGGATGATTTATCACGGCTACGAAAACGGCTACCGCACGCTGGGGCGGCAAACCCTGCTCGAGCCGATGGAGTGGACCGCCGATGGCTGGTTCCGCGCGCTGGGCGGCGACCTGTCCAGGCCCCTGCCCATGCCCAAGGGCGGCAGGAAAGGTGAGGCCGGTTTCGCCCTGTCCGACGATTTCAAGCGCGATCGTTTCGGCGTCCAGTGGAGTTTCCACGATCCGGCGCCGGACGAGATGACGCGCGTGCGCTTCACGCAGGACGGCCTGCGCATCGCGGGGCGCGGCAAGTCGCCGGCCGACAGCCGCCCGCTGACCTGCTCCGTGGGCGACCGTGCCTACGAGGTAGAGGTGGATCTCACCCTGGAGGGAGAGGCCGAGGCCGGCCTGCTGCTGTTCTACAGCCAGAAAGCCTTCGTCGGCATCGGCTTCGCGCCGGACACCATCAAGACCTTCCAGTACGCGGACGAACATGGCTGGGCGCGGGTCCAGCGCGCGACCTCGCGCGTCAGGGTGCGCCTGTCGAATGACGACCATGTGGTCACGCTGCGCTATTCCCACGACGGCGGCAAGACCTGGACCCTGCACGGCACGCGGATGGAGGTCTCCGGCATTCACCACAATGTGTTCGGCGGTTTCCTGAGCCTGAAAGTGGGCATCTACAGCGCGGGGAAGGGCGCGGTCACGCTGGGCGATTTCCGCTACCGGGCGCTGCCTGCATAACGACTTGACCTGCCGGATCGGGCGGCCATACTATAGCTGATCTCGTCGTATCCACGGCGGGTAACGCCCATCCCGCACACATGAACCTGCCCCTCACGCCAGCGGCGCCGCGACAGGCGCGCCTTGTCCTGTTCGTCGGCTTCCCCGGCATGTGCATGCTCGACATCGCCGGTCCGCAGACCGTGTTCTGGTGCGCGTCGAAAGCCATGGAAGAGCGCGGGCTGCCGGGCTACCTGCGCCATACGGTGAGCATCGACGGCGGCCTGGTGCAGACCCTCGAAGGCGTGGCGATGCAGACCGGGCGGCTGGACGATTTCGCGCCCACCGAGGTCGACACCGTGGTCGTGCCGGGCGCGGCGGACATTGTCACCTCCGTCCGCGAACAGCAGGCGCTGGTCGACTGGCTGCGTCGGCACGCGGGCGAGGCGCGCCGCATGTCCTCGGTCTGCACCGGCGCCTTCGTGCTCGCCGCCGCCGGCCTGCTCGACGGCAAACGCGCCGCCACTCACTGGCTGACTTATGACCTGCTGCGCGACACCTATCCGCTGGTCGAGGTGGACCGCGAAGCGATCTTCATCCAGCATGGCGACACCTGGACTTCGGGCGGCGTCACGGCCGGCATCGACCTGGCGCTGGCGATGGTGGAAGCCGATTGCGGCCGCGAAGTGGCGCTGGCCGTCGCGCGCGAGCTGGTGGTGTTCGTCAAGCGCCCCAGCAACCAGCCCCAGCTCAGCCGGATGCTGCAGGCCCAGGCCGGCGACGGTCCGCTGTTCGACGAGCTGCATATGTGGATCCTGGCCAATCTGGAACGGTCCGACCTGAGCGTCGAGGTGCTGGCCGCGCGCATGCGCATGAGTCCACGCAATTTCAGCCGCGTGTACAAGGACAAGACCGGGCAGACGCCGGCCCGGGCGGTCGAGCGCTTGCGCCTGGAGACGGCTTGCCGGCTGCTCGAGGATTCCGGGCGCCACGTCGACGGGATCGCCCAGCTGTGCGGCTTCGGCGACGAGGGACGCATGCGCAAGACCTTCCAGCGCCACCTGCACACCTCGCCGAGTGCTTACCGCCAGCGGCTGGCGCCAGTACCTAGCGTGCCGCCTGCGCCTTGAGCCAGTCGTCGACCTTCACCGTGCCCAGGCGCGCACCCGGCCCCGGCACCAGCGTGTCTTCCTGCAGCAGCGCGCCAAAATAACGCGCCTGCTCGTCGGCCACGACCTTGCGCTTATCTCCCTTGGCTTCCAGATAATGCTGGACCAGGTCGGCCAGGCGCACGCGCTCGGGTCCCGCGATCTCGACTACGCCATTGCGCGGCGCACCGAGCGTGTAGTCGGCCATGGCCAGCGCCACGTCGTCCGACGAGATGGCCTGGATATTGGCTGGCGACAGGCGGATCGCATCGCCTTCGGCGCCGGAGGCCGCGATCCCGCCCAGGAACTCGTAGAACTGGGTCGAATGCACGATGGTGTAGGGCAGGCCGGACTCGCGGATCAGCGCCTCTTGCGCGATCTTGCCGCGAAAGTAGCCGCTTTCGGCCAGGCGCTCGGTGCCGACCACCGACAGCGCGACGTGGTGCCTGACGCCGGCCTTCTTCGCCGCCCCCAGGAGGTTGCGGCCCGAGGTGGTGAAGAAGTCCATCACCGCGTCGTCGGCGAACGAGGGCGAGTTGGCCACGTCCACCACGATGTCGGCGCCGGCCAGCGCCTGGTCCAGGCCCTTGCCGCTCATGGTGTCGACGCCGGTGTTCGGGGAGGCGGCCACGGCCTCGTGGCCGCGCTGCTTGAGGATGGCGACCAGTTTGCTGCCGATCAGGCCGGTGCCGCCGATGACGATGATGTTCATGATGTCCTTTCAGATCCCAGTGCGGCTGGGCGCCGTGTGCGACGATTCGCCACGGTATCGAGTGTAGGAGCGTGCCTGGCGCGGCGGTAGGCCCATCCGGGGCGGCACGCTGGTGCACGCCAGGCACCAATCATTGGCTGCCTTCAGCGCACCAGCGCCACCACGCACACGATGCCCTGGCGCGCCATCTTGGCGTAGGGGCAGATGCGTTCGGTATTGCGGATGAGTTCCTCGGCGGTGGCGCGCGGCACCCGCGGCAGGTCGATGCGGATCTCGGCCATCAGGGTGTACAGGCCGTCGACCGGGTCGCGGCCGAAGGTCACGGCGGCGTCGACGGTGGCGTCCTCGAGGGCGATGCCGGCGCGCGTCGCCAGCAGCTTGAGCGCGCCATGGAAGCAGGCGGCGAAACCGGCGGCGAACAGCTGCTCGGGATTGGTGCCGCCGCCCGGGCCGCCCAGCGCCGCCGGCAGGCGCAGGGCCAGTTCGAGGTTGCCGTCGTCGGAGCGGGCGATGCCGGACGCACGCCCGTGCGCCGCCTCGCCGCCGCTGACCCGCACCGTGGTCGAGTACAGCGGTTGGAAATCGTCGCCGACGTATTTGTCGAGCAGGGTGGTGGGCGGGGGCGCCAGCCTTTTTTTCAACGCGGTCTCCTGGAGTGTTTTTGGCCAGTGTAGGAAGGCGCGGCGCCGGCTGCTAGCGCCGCGCCGGTCACCGTCATGTATCCCGTCGCGCAACAATCGCGCTGGCCGCCGTCAAGCGCTGAAGCTGGTCAGGCAGTGCAGGTCGAGCGCGCGGATGCGCGGGGTGATGTAGTCGATGAAGACCCGGGTGCGCAGCGGCAGGTGGTGCCGGCTCAGGTAGCAGATGTAGTGGCCGCGGTCGTCCGGCGCGTGCTGGGGCAGGCAGGCGACCAGGCGGCCCGCGCGCAGGTGCTCGCACACCTGGTAGCCGGCCATCTGCGCCAGGCCCGCGCCGTCCAGCACCGCCTGCAGCACCAGCTCGGCGTCGTTGAAGCTGTGGTTGGCCATGGGCAGCAGCGTGCGGCGCCGGCCGTCTTCCTTGAATTCCCATTCGCACACCTGGCCCGAGGGCAGGCGCAGGTTGACGCAGCGGTGTTGCGCCACCTCGTCGATCGTGTGCGGCAGGCCATGCGCGCCCGCATAGGCCGGCGCGGCGCACACCAGCATCTGCATCGGGATCAGCTGGCGCGCGACCAGCTGGCTGTCGTCCAGGCGGCCGTTGCGGAACGACACGTCGATGCGGTCGGCGATGAAGTCGAGCGGGCTGTCGTCGAGGATCAGGTCGAGCCGGATGTCCGGATAGCTGGCGTGGAAGCCGCGCAGCAGCGGCGCCACGATCTTGCGGCCGAAGTCGCTCGCCGCGTGCAGGCGCAGCTGGCCGCGCGGCACGCCGCAGCGCAGCTCGCGCATCTCTTCCACCGATTGCACGATCCGCTCCACGCCCGGCTTGCAGTTGGCGTAGAACAGTTCGCCCTCGCTGGTGAGCGAGGTGCTGCGCGTGGTGCGCAGGAACAGGCGGGTGTCGAGCTGCGATTCGAGTTTCTGTACGCTGCGGCTGACGGCGGAGCGGCCGATGCCGAGGCGCTCGGCGGCGCGGGCGAACGAGCCTTCGTGGACCACGGCGATGAAGGCGAGCACGCCGGCATAGGTGGTGGAAAAGCTCGAGGCCAGCCCATCCATTTCAGGCGCGGCCGGCGTCAATGGGGATGATGGCTGGACGAATTCACCGATCGCGAAGCGTTCGTTCTTCATGGCTTCTCTCAGTTGATACTTGTTGCTACTTAGTTGCTCATGTGACTTCCATCATGGTAGTTGCGCGAGATCTTTTTCGTAAATGACAAATAACGGCCGAATCCCGCCAAGGCATGGCATGCGGCGCGGCTTCCGATTGTTGCGTTCGAGGCAGCGGCATGGGGCCCGGCGCGCGCCTGTCGCACGGGCAGGACTCTCCCTACACTGGACGTCATGTTCACATTCGTATTGAAGGAGAGACCATGTCACGCCTGAGAAAATTTGCCGGAGCCGCCGGCCTGTTGATGACCCTGCCGCTGGCGGCGCCCGTCTGGGCCGCGGCGCTGGATCCGGTCGTCAAGGAGCTGTTCAGCAAGGCGCTGGACGACCATCCCGGCAAGGAAGTGCTGATGATCACCGTCGTCTATCCGCCGGGCGGCGGCGACCCCGTCCACCGCCACGATGCGCATGGCTTCATCTATGTGCTGGAAGGGACGATCGTGATGGGGGTGAAGGGCGGGAAGCAACACACGCTGGGGCCGGGCGAGACCTTCTATGAAAACCCGCGCGACCTGCATACGGTGGGCCGCAATGCGAGCAAGACCAAGCCGGCCAAGTTCCTGGTGTTTTTGCTCAAGGATAAGAACAAGCCGTTCTTCATGCCGGTGCATTGAGGCTGACGTAAACGCGTCGTCCCCGCGGAGGCGGGACCCAAGCTTGCAAGCGTTCAGTCTACGCATGCAGTACTTGGGTCCCCGCCTGCGCGGGGACGACGGTGGCTGAAGGTGGGTCGCTTACACGTAAGCCGCCAGCGCGCCTTTCATCTTCTTGAGCGCGGCCGATTCGATCTGGCGGATGCGCTCGGCCGAGACGCTGAACTCTTCGGCCAGCGTATGCAGCGTGGCGCCCGAGCCGTCGTCGTTGGCCAGCCAGCGCGCCTCGATGATGCGGCGCGAACGCGGGTCGAGCTTGCCCAGCGCGGTTTCCAGGCCTTCGGACTGCAGGCGGGTGACCTGCTGGGCTTCGAGCACCTTGGTCGGTTCCTGCTGGTCCGACGACAGATAGGCGATCGGCGAGAACTTGTCGTCTTCGTCGTCGGTCGGCGATTCCAGCGCGATGTCGCGGCCCGACAGACGGGTTTCCATCTCGATCACTTCTTCGCGCTTGACGCCCAGCAGCTTGGCCAAGTCGTCGACCTGGCCCGGCGACATCGCGTCCAGGCCGGTCTTGTTGCTGCGCAGGTTGAAGAACAGCTTGCGCTGTGCCTTGGTCGTGGCAACCTTTACCAAGCGCCAGTTTTTGAGAATGTATTCATGCATCTCGGCCTTGATCCAGTGCATGGCATACGACACCAGGCGCACGCCTTGGTTCGGGTCGAAGCGCTTGACCGCCTTCATCAGGCCGATATTGCCTTCCTGGATCAGGTCGGCGTGTGGCAGGCCATAGCCCAGATAGCCGCGCGCGATCGATACCACCAGGCGCAGGTGCGACAGCACCAGCTTTTGCGCCGCGTCGAGATCATGGTCGTCGCGCAGCCGCTTTGCCAGCGATACTTCTTCTTCGTGCGTCAGCATCGGCAGGCGGTTGACGGCCGAGATATAGGCGTCGATATTGCCCAGATTGCCGGTGAAACCCAGTCCCAGAGCACGACTGCCGGTCGGAACCAATGCGGATTGTGCGGACATATTCATTTCCCTCGTAGTAATCTTGCTGCATCCTTAATGTGCCATAACTTATTGCCTTGCGGCACTGCTGTTACGGCTTGTTACCTGGATGCGTAACTTGAATTTCGATTGCCTTGAGCCATATATTAGCACTCACCCGGGGAGAGTGCCAGAAGTGGTCCCGGCGCTTAAGATTGTTCAAAGTATTGCTCCAGGGAACCAAATTGCCGACGGTTCCACTGTAGAGCAGCTCTTGCATGTTCAGTTGATTCGGCTCAAAAGTGAGCCAGGAATGACTGGAATAACGTTAGATACAGCTTACGGCCGGTGGGGCACGTATTCTGTTGGATGGCGCACGTAGCCACGGCGCTGCCTGTAGGACTTATGCGCGTGGAAGCGTAGGGGATGGCAGCTAGGCCGTAGGATTCATTGCGATATCACGCGACGAGGTCTTGTCCAGTAATGGGGCAGGCAGCCACACAGGAGGGCCGCCTAGCCCTGCTACCACACATGGTGATGCTTATCGCGTTTTCAATACCATCCCGACAGTTTTTTAATCTGCAAGATTGTAGGACCGCCGTTCAACGCTGGCGCGCCAGGTGACGCCGCACCGACAGCAGGGCGCCGATCAGGCCCAACCCGGCGCTGACCGCCAGCAGGCCGGCGACTTCAAGTGCCCCCAGCGCTGCCAGCTGGAAATTCGAGCCGTACAGGCGGGCGAATTCCCCGATCGCGCCGTTCAGCGGACGCAGGGCCAGGGTCACCGCGCCCAGCGCCACCGCGCCGGCGCACAGGCCGAGCAGGGCGCCGGTATAGAAGAACGGACGGTGTATGAAATCGTTGGTTGCGCCCAGCAGTTGCGAGACCGAGATTTCTTCTTTCTGGGTCAGCACCTGCAGGCGGATCGTATTGAATACGACCGCGATCACGACGATGCCCAGGGTGGCCGCCAGCAGCAGCAGCGCCAGGCGCAGGATGGCCAGCATCGCGGCCAGGCGCTTGACCCAGGCCGAATCGACCTGCACCGTCTCCACGCCCGGCAGTGCGGCCAGGCGCTCGGTAATCAGGTCCACCTGGTCGGCGGCGCCGGCGCTGGCGAAGCCGCCGAGCTTCATCACATAGCTATCAGGCAAGGGATTGTCGCCCAAGGTTTCCAGCACGTCGCCCAGGCCGCTACGCTCCTTGAGCGAAGCGAGCGCCTGCTCGCGCGGTACGAAGGCGATTTCCGCATCCTTCCCACCCTGCGGTGCGACGAGCTGGCGGATGCGCGGCGCCAGCGCCTCGGCATCGGCGCGGCTGGCGTCGTCGCGCATGAACAGGCTGATCTCGGGATCGACCGATAATTGCTCGGACAGGGGACGCACATTGTCGAGCAGGGTGATGCCCGCGAACGGCAGGGTCAGCGCGAGCGCGACCACCAGCACGTTGAACAGGAAGCTGCCGGGCGACTTGCGCACCGTCGACAGCGCGGCCCCGAGGGCGAAGCGGTGCTGACGCAGCCACGGGCTCATGCCGCACCTCCGACCAGCTGGCCTTGTTCGAGGCGGATCACCCGCGTGCTGCCTGCCAGCACTTGCTCGTCGTGGGTCGAGATGACGCAGGTGACGCCGGCGGCGTGGAAGGCGCGCAGCGCATCGAGCACCTTGTCGGCCGCCACGCGGTCGAGATTGGCGGTCGGTTCGTCGGCCAGGATGATCTGCGGCCGGTTGACGATCGCGCGCGCGACCGCCACCCGCTGCTGTTCGCCGCCCGACAGTTCGAGCGGCATCGCCCTGGCGCGGTCGAGCAGGCCGACCCGGTCGAGCGCGGCGCGGGCGCGCTGCGCGGCGTCGGCGGTGCGGGCGCCCGTCACCAGCAGGGGCAGCATGGTGTTGGCCAGGATGTTGCGGTCGTTGAGCAGGCGCTGCTGCTGGAAGATGATGCCGATATTCCGGCGCAGGAAGGGAATCCCGGCCGGCTTGATGCGGCCGATGTCCTGGCCGTTGACGATCACCTTGCCGCTGCTGGGACGCTCGACCGCCGCCACCATCTTCATGAGGGTCGACTTGCCGGCGCCCGACGGGCCGGCCAGGTAGACCAGTTCGCCCTTGGCGATGTCGAGCGAGACGTCGTGCAGTGCATACGCGCCGCGCGCATCGCCGTGGGTGTACTGTTTGGATACCGACTGGAATGCGATCATGGGTTTCCGTTCCGTCAGCCGAGCAGCGCTTCGACGAATTCTTCTGCGTTGAATGGCTGCAGGTCTTCCAGCTTCTCGCCGACGCCGATGAAGTACACGGGGATCGGACGGGTGCGTGCAATCGCCGCCAGCACACCGCCCTTGGCGGTGCCGTCCAGCTTGGTCACGACGAGGCCGGTCAGTTGCAGGGCGTCGTCGAAGGCCTTTACTTGCGCCAGCGCGTTCTGGCCGGTATTGCCGTCGATGACGAGCAGGGTCTCGTGCGGCGCGCCGTCCATGCCCTTGCCGATCACGCGCTTGATCTTCTTGAGTTCTTCCATCAGGTGCAGCTGGGTCGGCAGGCGGCCGGCGGTGTCGACCATGACGACGTTCGTGCCGCGCGCCTTGCCCGACTGCACCGCGTCGAAGGCAACGGCGGCCGGGTCGCCCGAGGCCTGCGAGATCACGGTGACGTTGTTGCGCTGGCCCCAGACCATCAATTGCTCGCGCGCGGCGGCGCGGAAGGTGTCGCCGGCGGCCAGCAGCACCGACTGGTCGAAGCCTTGCATATGCTTGGCCAGCTTGCCGATGGTGGTGGTCTTGCCGGCGCCGTTGACGCCCGAGATCATCATGACCAGCGGTTCGTGGCGGCCCAGCTCCAGCGGCTTCTGCAGCGGCAGCAGCAGGTCGATCATCAGCGCCTTGAGCGCGGCCTTGACGGCGGCGGCGTCCAGCAGCTTGTCTTCCTTGACCTTGCGCCGCAACTCACCCAGCAGGTGCTCGGTGGCGTCCATGCCGGCGTCCGACATCAGCAGCGCCGCCTCGAGTTCCTCGTACAGGTCTTCGTCGATACGGGCGCCGACGAACAGCAGGGACAGGTTGCTCGAGGTCTTGGACAGGCCGGCCTTCAGGCGCCTCATCCACGAAGTCTTCTTTTCAGCCTCGGTGGTCGGGCGTTCGGCGGTTTCGGGGAACAGGTTGGCGCCTTCGTGCAGGACGCTGGCTTCGGCGACCACCGGGGCCGCGGCGATCGGCGCCGGGGCAGGAGCGGCGACGGGTGCGGGCGTGGCCGGCACGACCGGCACGACCGGTTCCGGCGCCGGTGCGTCGGGCGCTTTTTTTCTCTTGAAGAAGCTAAACATAGTGTCTGGTGGCGGGACTGCGTGCGGACGCCGGCATGGCCGGCGATGAGAAAACTAGCGAATATTTTACCAGAGCAGCAATACGCAACCCGATTGCACACAAGCGTTCAGCTGCCGGCCCTCGCGCTTTCCGCCTGCTTGCGGATCGTCTCCAGCGTGGCGTTCGGGGTGATCAGGTTGCCGTCGTAGCGCAATTCGATCACGGCCGGCAGCTTGCGCTGGTCGGCATGCTCGAGGGCGCGCTGCAGCGCCGGCGCGAAATCCTCGGTCCTGTCTACGACTTCCCCATGGCCGCCGTAGGCGCGCGCCAGGGCGGCGAAGTCCGGATTGTGCAGGCCGGTGCCCGACACGCGGCCCGGATAGCTGCGTTCCTGGTGCATGCGGATGGTGCCGAACATATTGTTATTAAAGACCAGGATCACGACGCCGGCGCCATACTGGACGGCGGTCGCCAGTTCCTGGCCCGTCATCATGAACTCGCCGTCGCCGGCGAAGGTCACCACGGCGCGCTCTGGCCACACGATCTTGGCCGCCACGCCGGCCGGCACGGCGTAACCCATCGCGCCGTTGGTCGGCGCCAGCTGGGTGCGCATGCCGCCGTAGCGATAGAAGCGGTGCGCCCACGAGGCGTAGTTGCCGGCGCCGTTGGTAATGATGGCGTCGTGCGGCAGTTGATCCATCAAGTCCTGCACCACCTGCCACAGGTCGAGCGGCACGCCTTCCTTCAGCAGCGCCGGCTGCGCCTGCCAGGCGGCCAACTCCGACTTCGCCTCGGCCACGCTGTCCTGCCATGCCGTGGCGTCGCTTGGCTCCATCGCGGCCAGCATGGCGCAGGCTTGCGGCATGCCGCTGGCGATCATCAGTTCGGCCTGGTAGACGCTGCCCAGTTCTTCAGGGTCAGGGTGGATGTGGACCAGGCGCTGGAGCGGCACCGGCGAATCGAGCAGCGTGTAGCCGCCGGTCGTCATCTCGCCCAGGCGCGGGCCGATGGCGATCACCAGGTCGGCCTCTTTGACGCGCGCGGCCAGCTTGGGGTTGATGCCGATGCCGACGTCGCCGACATAGTTCGGGTGCGCATTGTCGAGCAGGTCCTGGAAGCGGAAGGTGCAGCCCACCGGCAAGTGGTTCGCTTCGGCGAAGCGGGCCAGGTCGGCGCAGGCCTGCGCGTTCCAGGTGCCGCCGCCCAGCAGCACGATCGGCCGTTGGGCTTCTTGCAGCATGGCGCGCAGGCGGGCGATCTGCTCGCCCGACGGCGCGCCGTGCGACGGCTGGTAGGGGCGGGTGTCGGCGACTGCCGCCGTCGAGACCAGCATGTCTTCCGGCAGCGCCAGCACCACCGGACCGGGACGGCCGCTGGTGGCCACCTGGAAGGCGCGCGCCATGTATTCGGGGATGCGGTCGGCGCGATCGATCTGGGCCACCCATTTCGCCATCTGGCCATACATGCGCCGGTAGTCGATTTCCTGGAAGGCTTCGCGGTCGACGAAGTCGTTGCCGACCTGGCCGATGAACAGGATCATCGGCGTGGAGTCCTGGAATGCGGTGTGCACGCCGATCGAGGCATTGGTGGCGCCGGGACCGCGAGTGACGAAGCAGATGCCGGGCTTGCCGGTCATCTTGCCGTAGGCCTCGGCCATGAATGCCGCGCCCCCTTCCTGGCGGTTGATCACGAAGCGGATGTTCGAGTCGTGCAGCGCATCGAGCACGTCCAGGTAGCTTTCGCCGGGGACACCGAAGGCGGTGTCGACGCCGTGGACGTGGAGCGCATCGACCAGGAGCTGGCCGCCGGTGCGGGAAGGGTGCAGGGAAGTGGAGGGCATGGGGTGCGTCATCCTTGTCAAAGAGGCTTTCCGGGCATTCTAGGTGAGCGGCCCGCGAACGGCTTTTGAAATGGCGACATCAAATTACAGAAACGGCAAGGCCATGGCAGCGCAACGCCCGGCGTGACCCCGCATCGGGTACAATGCGCCCGTGAAGCAGGCCAGGCAGTCGCTGGTCCACGCCGCAAGGTCGTGGACGGGAGGAAGGTCCGGACTCCACAGAGCGGGGTGACGGTTAACGGCCGTCCGCTGAAAGCCGTCTGGCGCAAGCCAGCGGTATAAGGCGAGGAATAGGGCCACAGAGACGAGCGTATTAAGTTACGGTGAAACGCGGTAACCTCCACCTGGAGCAATTCCAAATAGGCACGCGTTGATGTTGCTCGCGGAGCGTGCGGGTAGGAAGCTTGAGCGCTGGAGTAATCCAGCGCCTAGAGGAATGATTGTCCATGCGTCACCGCAAGGTGGCGTTACACAGAATCCGGCCTATCGGTCTGCTTTACTTATAATTCCCGAGGCGCGTGACCCACGCGCCTTGTCGACGGTCGTCCCGGACCGCTGTGCACTGGCGTTCCGCGCCGGCTGCGCTGTCCGGAGATGCCATTGACCCAGTACATCCTCGCCCTCGACCAGGGCACGACCAGCTCGCGCGCCATCCTGTTCGACCGCGCCGGCCTGCCGGTGGCCAGCTGCCAAAGAGAGTACCCCCAATATTTTCCCCAGCCCGGCTGGGTCGAGCACGACCCGCTCGATATCTGGCACAGCCAGCTCGCCTGCGCGCGCGAAGCGCTGGTGCAAGGCGGCGTCCGGGCCACGCAAGTGGCCGCGATCGGCATCGCCAACCAGCGCGAGACCACGCTCCTGTGGGACCGCGCGACCGGCGAACCGGTGGCCAAGGCCATCGTGTGGCAAGACCGGCGCACCGCCGGCGCCTGCGACCGCCTGCGCGAGGCGGGCAAGGCTACATTGATCCAGGAACGCTCGGGCCTCGAACTCGACGCCTATTTTTCCGCCACCAAATTGCAATGGCTGCTCGACCACGTGCCCGGCGCGCGCAGCCGGGCCGACAGGGGCGAGCTGGCCTTCGGCACCGTCGACAGCTGGCTGGTGTGGCGCCTGTGCGGCCGCCACGTCACCGACACCAGCAATGCCGCGCGCACGATGCTGTTCAATATTCATACGCTGGCCTGGGACGACGACTTGCTGGCGCTGTTCGACATCCCGCGCGCGCTGCTGCCCGAGGTCGTCCCCAGCGCCGGCGTCGTCGGGCTGGCGGCCCAGGAGTGGTTCGGCCATGCGATCCCGATCGCCGGCATTGCCGGGGACCAGCAGGCCGCCACCTTCGGCCAGGCCTGCCACCGCAAGGGCCTGGTCAAGAATACCTACGGCACCGGCTGTTTCATGCTGATGCATGCCGGTGTAGCAGGACAAGATCCGGCGCCGGTGTCGCACAACCGCCTGCTGGCGACGGTCGGCTGGACGGTAGCGGGCCGCACCGACTACCTGCTCGAGGGCAGCGTCTTCATGGGCGGCGCCACCGTGCAATGGCTGCGCGACGGCCTGGGCATCATCCGCCAGTCGCATGAGGTGGAGGCCCTCGCCACCAGCGTGCCCGACAGCGGCGGGGTGATGCTGGTGCCGGCCTTTACCGGTCTCGGCGCACCGCACTGGGATCCGTATGCGCGCGGCACCATCCTCGGCATGACGCGCGGCACAAGCGCCGCCCACATCGCGCGCGCCGCGGTCGAGGCCATCGCCTACCAGAGCGCCGAACTGCTGGAAGCGATGCAGAGGGACGCCGCCTGCGCCGTCACCGAACTGCGCGCCGACGGCGGCGCCGCGCGCAACGACCTGCTGATGCAGTTCCAGGCCGACCTGCTCGGCGTCGAGGTGGTGCGCCCGCGCGTCACCGAGACCACGGCACTGGGCGCGGCCTACCTGGCCGGCCTGGCGTGTGGCTACTGGGAATCGCTGGAGGCGATCGAGGCGCAGTGGCAGGTCGAGCGCCGCTATGCGCCCTGCATGGATGCCGGCCGCCGCGCCGAACTGATGGCGCGCTGGGGGCGGGCGGTGGAGCATGCGCGTTCCTGGGCCACGCCGGAAGACTGAGGTCATTTGTAGCATTTTCACCACGCTGTTGTATAAAACCAGCAAAATTGAAATAGTCAGCAAAAGTGATGAAAAGCATTTGATTCCGTACGGAAACGAGGTATCATATTTTCCGAGTTGAGCAATTCTGTGTGCGTCATGGTGATCGCGCCCTCAACGACTGGAGAAAAAAAATGATGACGACCTCGAACCGTAACCGCGTATTGGCTGCTGTCCTGGCTGCCATCATGCCTTTCACCGGCAGCGCCGCTTTCGCCGCCACCAAGACCGCGACCTTCGACGTCACGATGCGCGTCGTCGCCGACTGCACGATCGCCGCCACCGGCATCGACTTCGGCCAGTCGGGTGTCATCACCGCGGCGATCTCGGGCCAGTCGAACATCAATGTGACATGCACCAACACTACGCCTTACAATGTCGGTCTGGATGCCGGCACCGGCGTCGGCTCGTCCGGCACCTCCCGTTTCCTGAACGGTAGCGGCGCGAACACCGACACCGTGAAGGTCAACCTGTACCGTGCGCCGGGCTCGGGCCTGTGGGGCAACACCCAGGGCACCGACACCCTGGCCGGCACCGGCAACGGCAATGCCCAGAGCCTGACCGTGTACGGCGAAATCCCGGTGCAGAAGTCGCCGACCCCAGACAGCTATAAATCGACCATTACTGCGACCATCTACTTCTGATCGGAGTCTGCATGCGAGGTATCCGCTGCGCCGCTTTCGCGGCCGCCCTGTTGAGCTGCACCGTGGCGCAGGGCGCCAACCTGCAGATTTCTCCCGTCTCGATCAGCTTCCAGCCGGGACAGAACTCGGCCGGTATCCAATTGCAGAACAATGGCGATACTCCCTTGTACGGCCAGGTGCGCGTGTACGCGTGGGACCAGCGCGACGGCGTCGATGCGCTGAACCCGACCACCGAGCTGGTGGCCAGCCCGCCGATCATCGAGATCGCCGCCAACAGCACCCAGACCATCCGCCTGGTGCGCCGCCCCGGCGCCGCCGCGGGCGGGGCCGAGCAGACCTACCGCATCCTGATCGACGAACTGCCACGCGGCGACAGCCCGCAGAGCAACGTCGCGATCCGCCTCCAGTATTCGGTGCCGGCCTTCGTGCTGCCGGCCGACACCCAGGCCGCGCCGGCCCTCGAATGGAGCACCTTCCAGCGCGACGGCGCCTGGCACCTGCGCGCCCGCAACAGCGGCGCCCTGCATGCCCAGATCGGCGCCACCAGCGTGCGCGTGGGCGAGCGTACCGTCGAACTGAGCAAGGGCCTGCTGGGCTATGCGCTGCCCGGCCGCGCGCGCGAATGGCAGCTGCCGCCCGACGTGGCCGGCGCCATGCCGGCGCCGCTGGCGATCCAGGCCACCGTCAATACCCGGCCGCAGTCCGCCAGCGCCGCCGTCGTGCGGGACTGACGCCCGTGCCGCGATGCTGACCGGCCGCCTGCCATGGCGGGTGCGGCCACCGGCTTGCCTGCCGGCGGGCGCGCTGGTCCTTGGCCTGGCCCTGAGTCCGATCGCCGCCGCCGTCGCCCAGACCGCGGCGGTGTCTTCATCTTCCGCCGTCGCCCCCGCATCGCCATCCAACGTCGTCGCCGCGCCCTCCGCGCAGCCGGTCGAGCTGTTCCTCGAGGCCAGCATCGACGGCCAGCCCACGGGCCTGCTCGTGTCCGTGTTCCAGCAGGGCGCGAGCCTGCGCATGACGGTCGACACCCTGCGCGAACTGGGCCTGGACCCGGCCCGCTTCGGCGTGGCCGGCCGCAGCGACTTCTTGCTCGACGAGGTGCGCGGCCTGAACTGGGCCTACGACCCGGCGGCCCAGACCCTGTCGCTGACCCTGGTCGACACGCTGCGCGAGCGGCGTGTGCTCAGCGCGCACACGGCGCGCCCGGCCGGCGAGGCCCAGGCCAGCCGCGGCATGCTGCTCAACTACAACCTGTTCGGCCAGAGCACCGGCGGCTCGCTGGCCGGCACCCTCGACCTGCGCTATTTCGACCGTCACGGTTCGCTTAACAGCACCGGCGCCGCGGTGGTGCGCGGCGCCGGTCGCGGCTATACCCGCTACGACACCAGCTGGGTGCAATCCTCGCAGGACAAGCTGTCGACCTGGCAGGTGGGCGACACCGTCGCGCCGTCGCTTTCCTGGACCCGCGCGATGCGCCTGGGCGGCATCGAGTGGCGCCGCAACTTCGAGCTGCGGCCTGACCTGGTCACCTATCCGGTGGCCTCGGTGGCCGGTTCGGCCGTGGTGCCCAGCAGCGTCGACCTGTACGTGAACGGCGTGCGCCAGTTCAGCGCCGAGGTGCCGACCGGTCCCTTCGTGGTCGACCAGGTGGCGGGCCTGAACGGCGCCGGCCAGGCCACCGTGATCACGCGCGATGCCCTCGGACGCCAGGTCGCCACCACCTTGCCGCTGTACGTCGACACCCGGCTGCTGGCGCGCGGCCTGTCCGATTTCGCCATCTCGGCCGGCGCGCTGCGGCGCGACTACGGCGTGGATTCGTTCAGCTATGGCGGCCCGGCGGCGATCGCGTCCTGGCGCCACGGCTGGAGCGACACCCTGACCCTCGAAGGGCATGCCGAAGCCGGGCGCGGCCTGGTGCAGGCCGGCGGCGGCGTGCTCAAGCGCATCGAGGGCGCCGGCGTCGCCAGCGCCGCCCTGGCCGCGAGCAGCGGCCGCCATCGCGGCTGGCAGGCCAGCCTCGGCTACCAGTACGTGGCGCCGCGCTTCGCCTTCGACTGGCAGTCGGTGCGCGCCAGCGCCGGCTACGGTGACCTGGGCGTGCTCGAGGGCGTGCCGGTGGCGCGCGCCACCGACCGCGCCAGCCTGAGCACCAGCTGGCGCGGCAACAGCCTGAGCGTCAACCTGATCCAGCTGCGCTTGCCCACGCAGACCGGCCTGGGCCCGGTCACCGACCCGCTCGGCCCGATCGGCTCGCCGGAAGACACGCCACCCGTCACGCGCACCGTGTCGCTGGGCTGGTCGCGCAGCATCGGCCAGCGCGGCTACCTGAGCGTCGGCGCCTTCCAGGACCTGGAGCGCCGCACCGAGCGCGGCATCACCGCCACCTTCAGCATGGCCTTCGATTCGCGCGTTTCGTTCAACAGCAACGGCGGCCGCCAGCGCGGCGAGAAGGTGGGCGCGGTGTCGCTGTCGCGCGCCCCCGACTTCGAGGGCGGCCTGGGCTGGGCGCTGCAGGCCGGCACGTCCGGCGCGCAGCGCTACGACCAGGCCCAGGTCCAGTACCTCGGCTCGCACGGCCGCGCCGCGATCTCGACCCAGCGCGTGGGCGGCAATCGCAACACCAGCATGGACTTCAGCGGCGCGCTGGTGGCGATGGATGGCGCCGTGGTCGCGGCGCGCCAGGTTGGACGCGGCTTCGCCCTGGTCTCGGCCGGCGCGCCGGACCTGCCGGTGCTGCAGGACAACCGCCTGATCGGTCGCACCGACGGCAATGGCCGGCTGCTGGTGCCGGAGCTGCAGCCCTATGCCGCCAACCGGATCTCGATCGATCCATCGTCGCTGCCGCCCGACACCCGGGTCAGCGAAAGCAATATGGACGTGGTTCCGCGCCAGTACGCCGGCGTGGTCGCCCGGTTCGAGATCGAACGCTATGCGGCCGCGACCCTGATGCTGGTGGGCCCGGACGGCAAGGCGCCCGAAGTCGGCACCCGGGCGCGGCTGGAAGGCGGTGCGCAGGACGCCATGGTCGGTTACGATGGGGTGCTGTTCGTCGAGGGATTGAAGGAAAACAACCGCGTGCTGGTCGGCGCCGGCAAGGATGCCTGCGAGGTGCGTTTCGTGTACCGCGCGGTGGCGGGTGAGCTGCCGACCATCGGACCGCTGCAGTGCCGGCCCGTGCCTGGAGAAGAATGAAATGAATGAAACGACGATGTCTTTGCGAGCAACCGCGCTGCGTGCGCGCCTGATGCGGCTGGCGCTGGCGTTCGCCGCGCTGTGGCTGCTGGCCATTCCCGGCGCCCGCGCCAATAACTGCACCGCCACCATGACCGACGTCGATTTCGGCGTGATCAGCCCGCTGGCCAGCACCGATTACACGGCGCGCGGCACGCTGACCGTGACCTGCTTCTGGACCCTGGGACAGTCGCCGCTGCTGCTGCCGGCCGCCAACGTCTGCGTCAACCTGGGAGCGGGCAGCGGCGGCGGCACCGGCGATCCGCGCTACATGAACAATGCCGGCCGGCGCCTGGGCTTCAACCTGTACGCCGATCCCTCGTACACGGCACCCTGGCTGTGGGGCAGCAATACCAGTACCATCGGCGCCAAGCCGATCACCGGCACCCTGATCGGCCTGCTGGGGCTGGGCGGGGTGACGCAGAGCGTGACCATCTATGGCCGGATTCCCGCGTCCGCCCTGGCCGGCGTGGGCACCACCGGCAACGTCGACACCCTGTACACGGCCAGCTTCGCCGGCCACGGCACCTTGCAGTACGTGTTCGGCATCGACAAGCCATGCACGGCCGGCGTCACCGAGGCCTTCTCGTTCCAGGCGCGCGCCACCGTCACCAACAACTGCCTGATCGGCACCAGCAACCTGACCTTCGGCTCCGGCAGCCCGCTGGCCGAGATGCGCGCCAGCGCGCCGCTGAGCGTCACCTGCACCGCGGGCAACGCCTACCAGATCTCGCTCAACGGCGGCCAGGCGGGAAATCCGGCCGCGCGCACCATGAAGAACAGCGTCACCGGCGAGACGATGGGTTACCGGATATCTTCCACGCTGAACGGCACGGTCTGGGGCGACGGGACCGGCGGCACCACGGCGTACGGCGGCACCGGCAGCGGCAGCGCGCAGAACGTCATGATGTATGGCCTGGTGCCGCGCCAGCGCGCGCCGACGCCGGGGGATTACCGCGATACGGTGACGGTGCTGCTCACGTTCTGACAAGGCAAAAAAACCCCCGCGCGCGGCGGGGAAGGGCAGGGGTTCAGCGCAGCGGGTCGGACGGCACCGAATGCAGCCAGCGCGCATGCACGAAGCGCGCCGCGTAGTCGAGCGCATAACCCAGCAGACCGATCAGGATGATGGCGGCCGTCAGTTCCGAATACGCCAGGCGGTCGCGCGTATCGAGGATGAAGTAACCGAGGCCGGCGGACACGCCCAGCATCTCGGCCGGCACCAGCACGATCCAGATGATGCCGATCGCGAGGCGCACGCCGGTCAGGATTTGCGCCGTGATCCCCGGCAGCACCAGGCGCCAGATCACTTCCCACTTGGTGGCCGACAGCGAACGCGCCAGCAGCATCCAGTTGGGGTCGAGCTGGGCCACGCCGGCGGCGGTGCTGAGCATCAGCGGCCACACGGCGGCGAAGGCCAGCAAAAAGTAGACCGGCGCGTCGCCGACGCCCAGCACCATCACCGCCAGCGGCATCCATGACAGCGGCGAGACCATGCGCAGCAGCTGGAACAGCGGCGTGCTGGCCTGGCTGAAGGCCTTCGACATGCCGACCAGGATACCGAGCGGCACCCCGAACAGGATCGCAAAGCCCAGGCCCACGGCCACCCGCTTGAGGCTGGTGACCACGTGCAGCCATATATCGGGTCCCAGCACCATCACGTGGAAGGCCTTGAAGGTCTCGACTGGCGCGAACATCGCCGCGATCGGCGTGGTCTCTTCGAGTCCCTTGACGCCCCAGGACCACAGCAGCAGCGCGATCGCAAAGCCGGCGACCGGCCACAAAAAACGTCCCAGCATCGTCAGACCGCGATCGTCTCGGTGCGCAGCAGGTTGGCCGGCAGGCCGAACTTGGCCGGGCCGCCCACTGCCTGGATCGATTTACGCACGAAGCGGTCGTCGACCAGGTCGCGCGCCACGAACTTCGGATCGAGCTTGGCCAGGAAGCTGACGTCGCCTTCGACCTTGGTCTGGCCGATGGCGCGCACCAGTTCTTCCGTATAGGACGCGAACGGGAACGGCTGGAAGTCGATGCGGCGCTGGTTCCATGCCGGGTGGGCCACGATGCGGCGCTTTTCGTAGTCCGAATAATCGGTGGTGGCCAGCACCTTGGTCAGCGCCTGCAGATTGTGCGGCGTGTATTTGTTGGGGCCGGTCGCGGCCAGCAGCTTGGCCGTTTCCACCTGGTTCGAACGCGACCACAGCTGGGCGTTGACGATGGCATTGGTCACGCGCTGCGACCATTCCGGCTTGTCGTTCAGGTCGCGCTCGGCCAGGAAGGTCACGCAGCAGGCGTGGTTTTTCCAGACGTCGCCCGAGAAGCGCAGCACCTTGCCGATCTTCGCATTCTCGGCCGCCGCATTGAACGGCTCGGCCACGATGTAGCCGGCGATCGACTTGGTCGCCAGCGCCGACACCATTTCGGACGGCGCCAGCACAATCAGGTTAACCTCGTTAGGCTTGAGCACGGCGCCGCGTGCGCGGGTGACCACGCTCAGCTTGTTCGCGGTCAGGATCTTCTGCAGCAGGATGTTGTGGATCGAGTACCAGAACGGGATCGCGACCGTCTTGCCGCCCAGGTCGGCCACCGAATTGATCTCGTTCTGCACCGTCAGCGCCGAACCGTTGATGTGGTTCCAGGCCACCACCTTGGCCGGGAATTTCGAACCGTAGCGCACCCACAGGGTCGCCGGCGACAGCAGGTGGATCACGTTGACCTGGCCGGCCACGAAGGCCTCGATGATCTGGGCCCAGCTGCGGAACAGGCGCGGCGTCTCGACCTTCAGGCCCTGCTGCTCGAACAGCTTGCGGCCGTGCGCCACCAGCAGCGGCGCGGCGTCGGTGATCGGCAGGTAGCCGATCTTGACCGGCTGGTCGTCGCCCTTGAAGTTCTGCGCCGCGGCGTCGCCCGCGAACAGCAGCGGCGACGCCGCGGCGGCGCCGGTCAGGGCCGACATGCGCAGGAAGTCGCGCCGGGTCATGCCGCAGTCGCAGTCGGAAGAAGCGCAGATGTGGATCGAGTCGTTCATGGGTTTTCCTTTTATTTATTGTGCTTGCGTGGTTCGAAACGTCAGGCGCCTTCGCGCAGCGCCTTGATGATGTCCAGGCGCAGCCCGGCCACGCCCTCGGCGTATTCGTGGCGTGGCCGCGGCAGGTCGACCTTCCATTCGCGGACGATCTTGCCTGGCTGGCCGGGCTGGACCGCCATCAGCAAAATACGGTCAGCGACCAGGATCGCTTCGTCGATATCGTGGGTCACCAGCAACACAGCGGTATGCCAGCGGTGCACCAGGTCGACCAGCAGGGTCTGCATCTCGGCGCGCGTGATCGCGTCCAGCGCCGAGAACGGCTCGTCGGCAAACAATAGCTCGGGCTGGCGCGCCAGGGCGCGCGCCAGCGCCACGCGCTGGGCCTGGCCGCCGGACAGCTGGGCCGGATAGGCATGCGCGCGCGCCGCCAGGCCGACCGCCTCGATGGCCTCGACCACCCGCTGCTTGCGCGCGTCGCGGGCGATCGCCGGCTGGCGCGCGAAATCCAGGCCGAAGCCCACATTGCCTTCGACGTTCAGCCAGGGCAGCAGGCTCGGTTGCTGGAATACCAGCGCCGCGCGCGGGTGTGGTTCCAGCAGCGGCTCGCCCAAAAAGCTGACCTGGCCGGCCTGGGCCGGGGAGAGGCCCGCCAGGCCGCGCAGCAGGGTCGATTTACCGCAGCCGCTGCCGCCCAGCAGGCACACGATCTCGCGCTTGTCGATGGTGAGCGAAATGTCGTCGACCACGGTCTTGCCGCCGTAGCCGATGCTTAGGCCAAAGGCCGACAGCGCGGTCGCGCCTTGTTCGAGCACGGGCGCCGTCATGCCGCGGCGTGCTTCGCGAGTTCGACCTGCAGCTGGGTCAGGCTCGGGGTAACGATCGGGATGAAGGCCGATTCGCGCCAGCGGCGCGCGAAGCTGCGGTCGCGGTCGACCAGGTAGGCGCGGCCGCCGCTGGCCTGCAATTCGAGCATCACGGCTTGCTGGACGGATTCGGCCAGCGCGATGCGCAGCCGGAACATCGGCGCCGCGGCGGTCTTGAAGCGGCCATCGGCCACGCCATCCTTGAGCTGCGTCACCAGGTCTTCCAGTGCCAGCTGCTGGGCCACGATGCGTTCGAGCAGCGGGCCGCGCATGGCGGTCGACAGCGCATGCGCTGCGCGCAGGCTGGCGCGCGCCAGGCCGATCGACAGGCCGCATTGCAGGCCCAGGAAGGACGGACGCACGCCCGGCAGCCAGGCGCGCGCGTTCGGATGCAGCACTTCGCCTTCGCCGATCTGCACGCCCTCAATCTTGACCGCGGCGGTATTGCTGCCGCGCAGGGCCATCAGTTCGAGGTCGGGGCTGCGCGTGACGCCGGCGCTGTCGCTGATGAAGGCGACCACCGCGGGCGGCAGGTCGCCGGCGCAATTGACGGCGGCGGCGGCGATGAAGCCTTCCTTGCGCAGGTTGGTGATCCAGGCCAGCGAACCGTCGAGCTGCCAGCCGGCGTCGTTCGGGGTGGCCGTGATCTGCAGCGACTCGATCCCGGACAGGAATTTCATCGCGTTCGACAGGCCGGTGGCGCCGGCGAATTCGCCGCGCACCAGTGGGCCGATCCAGCGCGCGCGCATGGCCTCGTTAGGGCTTTGCAGCAGGTATTCGATGAAGGTGCGCTGGCCCCAGAACACGAAGGCGGCCGTGACCGAATGCTCGGCCACGGCCGCGATGGCGTCGATCGCGTCGATCGTGGCGCCGCCGCTGCCGCCCAGGTCTTGCGGTACGCCGACGGCGAACAGGCCGGCGCCGGCCAGGCGCGGCACGACTTCGCTCGCCAGCGCGGGCGTGCTGTCCAGTTCATCCGCATTGGCCTGCAGCCACTCGGCCAGGGCTGGCGGCAGCGTCGTTTGTTCGCCGTTCGACATCAGATGGCTCCGCTGGCGAAGGGCTGCAGCTGCGGGTTGATCGCGCTGCCGGCCAGGGTGTTGGCGAAGTTGCACAGGGTGGCCAGGCTGATGCCCAGCACGACCTCCAACGCCTGCTGGTCGTTGTAGCCGGCGGCCTTGAAGGCGGCCAGGGCATCGTCGCTCACGCCGCCGCGGGTGGCGATGACGGCTTCCGAGAACTGGCGCACAGCGTCGAGTTTCGCGTCGCCGGTATCCTGGCCTTGCTGCATGGCGCGGACGGTCTCGACCGGCAGCTGGGCTTTCTTGAGGGCGATGGCGGTGTGGCCGGCGATGCAGAAGTCGCAGCCGTGGATGCGGGCGGCGGTGATCTGCACGACTTCGCGTTCCGGCAGGGTGAGGCTGGTCTCGGCGTTGATGCCCGACACCGTCATATAGGTCTGCAGCGCCTGCGGCGAATTGGCCAGCACGCCGATCAGGTTCGGCAGGAAGCCGTTGTTGGCGACGGCCTTGTCCACGAACGGACGGCTGCCTTCTGGCGCGGTTTCTTGGGTATGCAGGGTCAGGCGGGACATGGCGGATCTCTCTATTAAAGCGTTGGGTCCGTCATTTTAGCGGCGAATGAAAAACACGTTTGGACACACCCGTCCTTGTTTTCTGCTCGATCGTCCGAATCGGCCCGATCGGCGACGTCTTGACGTGGACGTGGCGGCCGCGCCGGAAGGTGCCCGGATGCTCGCCCATCACTTTATGGAAGGCGCGCGAGAACGCCGCGTACGAGTTGTAGCCGACGTGGCCGGCGGTGCGCTCGACCGTCTCGCCGCCATGCAGGCGCTGGGCCGCGATCTTCATGCGCAGCAGCAACAGGAACTGCGCCGGCGCCTGGCCGCTGGCCTCGCTGAAGTGCTTATAGAAGCTCGAGCGCGACATATGGGCCGCGCGCGCCATGTTCTCGGTCGACCAGTCCTGGCCGGGCTCCTGCATCATGCGGTCGAGCAGGGGCGAGAACTCGGGGCGGCTGGCCACGGCCAGCAGGCCGGTGGCGATGTCTTGCTGGCGCGCCACGTGGCGGATGACATAGAAGAACATCAGCTCGGCCAAGCGCGCCACCAGCGGCGACGGTGCGTCGGGATCGCGCGCCGGTTCCAGCAGGATCAGTTCGAACAGCGCGTTCAGGGCCTGCAGCGACGGGTCGTCGGCGCGCAGCACCAGGCTGTCCGGAAAGGAGTCGGCGATCAGCGTGCTGAGCGCGCTGCGAAAGTGGAAGAAGCCGCAGGCCAGGGCGGTGGCGTCGGGCGCGGCCTGGCCGAGCGGCTGCATCGGCAGGCCGGGAAGGGCGCTGGCCGGATCGGCGGTTGAGTCAGACTTCGGGCTGAGGAAGTGTGGCGTATCGCGCAGCATGAACACGCCGTCGCGCGCGCGCAAGTGGACCGGTGCGCGGCCCTCGGCGTGCAGGTAGCACTCGCCATGCAGCACCAGGTGGAAGCTGCCCAGGCCGCGGCCGGCGGTGGACGCCTGCCAGCGGCCGCAATACTGGCCGAGGTGGAATACCGTCGCTTCCAGCTGCACGCTGTCGATCAGCCAGTGCACCAGGCGGTCGGCATTGTCCGCGCTTGCATGGGTGTCGAGGGTAGGGGCGGAATGATTCACTCAGCCATTATCGACGGCGCTTGTCCAGCGGCCTACGAAGAAAAGCTGATATGCAAATAAGAAAAACGTCTTAGAAGTAGGCGCTGTACCCGTTAGATATGGATGAGGATTGAACTGCTGAGCTGACCCGCGGTCCAATCCCGGTCACCATCGATCGGGAGCGCGCCATGAAAGCGCCGAAGTTTGAGAAGCTGTTCGCCCAGCTAGCGCTGCTGAACCAGCCGCAGCGTCAACAGGTGCTGGCCGCCCTGCATCCGGCAGCCGGGCTCGACCGGGTGGTCGCCCTCATCGGCGAGATCCGGTCGAAGGGGCGCTCCTGCCCGGATTGCGGCTGTGAGCGTTGCCATCGGCACGGTCATGCCAACGACCTGCAACGTTTTCGCTGCTGCGCGTGCGGCCGCACTTTCAACGACCTGACCGGCACGCCGCTGGCGCGGCTCAGGCACAAGGGCAAGTGGCTCGATTATCTGGACACGATCCTCGATTCGCGCACGGTCCGCTCTGCGGCCAAGCGGGTCGGCGTGCACCCGAACACCACGTTTCGCTGGCGCCACCGCTTTCTCGACCGGGTCAAGGACGACCGGCCCGAGCGCCTGGTCGGCATCGTCGAGGCCGACGAAACATTCCTGCTCGAATCGCAGAAGGGGTCACGCAAGCTCGATCGCCAGCCGCGCAAGCGTGGCGGCAGGGCGTCCCTGCGCGGGATTTCGCATCACCTCGACTGCATCCTGGTGGCACGCGACCGCAGCGGACAAACCATCGACGCCGTGACCGGACGCGGCGCCTTGAAGGCGGCCCAGCTGGTCAAGCACTTGCTGCCGAAGCTCGATCCCCAGGCGCTGCTGGTCACCGATGCCAACGCCGCCTATCCCGCCTTTGCCCGTGCCCATGGCATCGCCCACCAGGCTGTCAATCTCAGCGCCGGCGAACGCGTCCGCAACGGTGTCGAAGGCGCGATCCATGTTCAAAATGTGAATGCGTATCACCGGCGCTTCAAGGAATGGCTGGCGCGTTTCCATGGCGTAGCGTCGCGCCGGCTGCCCAACTACCTGGGCTGGCATTGGGCGCTTGATGGCGGGAGAGTCACTTCTGTCGAGCAATTGCTGCGGATTGCACTCGGGGTCATCAACAGGTAACGATGACAGCGCCTAGAAGTAGACGGTGACGCGGCGTGCGTTCAGGTCGGCGCTGCGCTGGCTTGGCGCGGCGCTGGAATCGAGCAGATAGGGCGTGGTCGGGCTGGCGCAGGCGACGTCCACCGAGCGGGCCACGCTGACCGAGCAGGTGGCGAGGATCTCGAAGCGCGCTTCGAAGCTCGCCGATACCACGCGCGCGTCCGCCACGGCCGGCAGGGCCAGGGTGACGGCGGCCAGGCTGGCCGCAAGGAGACGGGATGCGCGCAACATGATGGTGGAAGCCGAGAATTGCCGGGTAAATAGTCGATGAACCCATCATAACGGCTTTGTCGGCGGCTTGCGCGCGGTCGCACCGGCACCGGTGCGACTGATATCAATTGTGTATTTTTGCTTTTGCGGGATTGTTCAACAGCTGACGGACGCCGCAAGATGCCGGCGGCGCGAATGCACGCGTTTGCGTTATCGTGTTATTACAAAAGCGTTCGGATTTGCGGAATTGGGGGCAAAATTAGAGAAGTGTCTCTAAATGAAATATTTGTTTCTCAATGACAACGTTTTAGCCCAACAGACCGTGTACAGCGTCGAGCAATTCCAGCGGACTGAACGGTTTGACCACATACAGGTCGGCCCCGGCCGCCATGCCGGCCGCGATATCGCTTTGCTGGCCGCAGGCCGACAGCAGGATGACTTTGGTTGCTGCATGGCGCGGATCGCGCCGCAATTCGGCGCACACGTCGAGGCCGCTTGCGCCGGGGCCGAGCCAGATGTCGAGCACGACCAGGTCGGGGTGCTCGTCGGCAAGCCGGGCCAGGGCCTGCTCGGCATTGGACGCTTCGACGATGCGTCCGAGGGATTGCAGGGTGAGCGAGATCAGCAGGCGCAGTTCGTCCTGGTCGTCGACGACGAGGATCGTCCTGCTCATGCTCTCGTTCGCGCCTCGACGGGCGGATGGGTTGTTGCTTGCGGTGACGGGAATGCGGACATGACAGCCCCTTGATAAGCCGGACGCGCGTTGCGCCGGTAGGTCAGCATAGCAGTTTACGCGCGCACCAGGCTTACGCGCGCACCAGGCCGTTCTCGACGGCGCTGCGCAGTTCGCCGAACGGTACCGGCTTGGGGAAGACCGGGATGTCGGCGGGCAGGCCCATGGCCTTGATCGTCGCACGGTCCAGGCCGCTGACGACGATCATATTCATGCCGGCCGTGCCGCTGTCTTCGCGCAGGGTGCGGATCATGCGGAAGCCGTCCATGCCCGGCATGTTCAGGTCGCTCACCAGCAGGTCGGGGCGCTGCTCGCCGATGCGGATCAGGGCTTCGAAGCCGTTGTTCGCCTTGACCACCTCGAAGTCCAGCCCCCAGCCCGCCATCTCGAGTTCATACAGGCGCAGCATCAGGGGATCGTCGTCGACCACCAGCACCCGCGGCTTGCCCGGCGCCGGCGCGCTGGCTGACGCCGGAGGGGCGCCGATGGCGATGCGCCGGCCATCGACCAGGCGGTTCACCGACTCCACCGTGATGCGACGATGGCCGCCGGCGGTGCGCCAGGCTTGCAGCGTGCCGTTCTCCACCCACAGCTGCACCGTGCGGTGCGAGACGCCCAGGGTGGCCGCGGCCTCCTTGGTCGAGCAATAGTCTGCGGCATTGTAGGTCGTTGCCGGCTGCAGGTCGGTTGGGGTGTTCATATTTTCCGATCTTACGTTTTTAGTTTCCCAAAGTCAAAATAGTTAACTGTGGGTAGTGCGTAGTCCGCCACACTTGTAAGCATCTGCATGCCGAGGGGCCGCGCAACGGTGGCTCATCCGGGCAGGGCTTCTGCTAAGGTGGCGCTGACGCCGACCGGCGGCGTCCATGATGGAGAAACGATGCGATTCGACGTGCCCGCGCCCGGCCTTGCCCCCTATCTGGCGCTGGCCGGCATCACCCTGCTGGCGGCCTGCCTGCCGTTGCTGCTGCTGTGCGGAAAGCCGCTAGCCGCCAGGCTGCGCAGCGCGGTATGCGCGGCGGCGCTGGTGTTGCCTTTCACGGCGGGGCTGGGCTGGAGCATATCGCACAACACCCTCGAGCTGCGCGACGGTCAGATCCTGGTGCGTGGGAGCTACTTCTATGAATATGCACGTGACATTGGCGAATTCGACCTGGCGCGCGCCCGCCATGGCGACCGCGCGGCCCTGGCGCCGGACGGGCTAGGGGCGCGCAGGAACGGCATCAGCCTGGCTGGTTACGCCGCCGGCCGCTTCGGCGGGCGCAGCGGCGACCTTATCGGCGCTAGCGCCGGCGACAGCGTGGGCTTCGATAACCGGGAGTCGCTGTTCGTCACCGTGACCGAGGGCGAGCACATGGTCTACCTGCCGGCGCGCCATGGCCAGTCGCTGCTGGTCAGCGTCGAAGAAGGAGATGCGCTGCTGCAGGCCCTGTACCGGGCTGCCCCGGCCGGCGCCGCGCGCGTCCGCATGAACTGAAAACGCTGTATTTATCCATGTGCTGGATGCCCATACAGTAGTCTGGTCATTTCAACAGTTGTTTCTTTACGTCAATATTTTTCTTCTTATTGACGTTGCTCAAACGTAAACATCGTCTGTACAACTCAGGCCTTTCATTCACTCCTACGGCTAAGTCCCTAATTTAAAGGAACATTTTGTTGAGCCGAGTGTCGCGCACCCGCGCCTAAGTCCTTGGTTTCATTGGAAAAAGTCGAATTCGTCAATCGTGAATTCGCTTGACCGTCAACATTGCTTCCACTAAAGTGGGAAACGGTGTGAAAAAGTGTCGATTTGTGGGAGGGTTGTGGGGTAACTCCTTCGGCTCCCGGCGTCCGGCAAACAACGGCAAACAACTCTCCAAAGCTAGGTAAATACGTGTTCCAGGGCGCGTCCGCGATCAATCTCGATGCAAAAGGCCGAATGTCGATTCCGGCCAAGCACCGTGACGCCCTTACGCTTCAGTGCGAGGGCCGCATGACCTTGACCAAACACCCCCATGGCTGCCTCCTCTTCTTCCCACGCCCGGTATGGGAAGAGCACCGTAAACAGATCGCTGCCTGGCCCATGTCGGCCCGTGCGTGGCAGCGCATTTTCCTCGGCAACGCCGTCGATGTCGAGCTCGACAGCGCCGGCCGTGTGCTGATCTCGCCCGAACTGCGTGCCGCGGTCGGGCTCGAGAAGGAAGTGATGATGCTCGGCATGGGTACCCACTTCGAAATCTGGAATGCCGCCAAGCTGGCCGAGGACGAGGCCGAGGCCGTCGCCGGTGGCATGCCCGATGTCCTTTCCAATTTCTCTTTCTGAGGCGCCGATGACGGATTCCTTGACGGTGCCTGTGTACCAGCATCGAACGGTGCTGCTTGACGAAGCGGTCGATGCGCTCAACCTCGTGGGCGCACGCGCTGACGGCATCTATATAGATGGCACTTTCGGACGGGGCGGCCACAGCCGCCTGTTGTTGTCGCGCCTGGGCCCGCAAGGGCGCCTGATCGCGTTCGACAAAGACCCGCAAGCGATTGCCACTGCAGAACAAATTGACGATCCGCGCTTCACGATCGTCCACGACAGCTTTGCAACGATGCACGACGCGCTGGCCGCGCGCGGCATCCCCCGGGTCGACGGCATCCTGCTCGACCTGGGTATCTCGTCGCCCCAGGTGGACGACGCCAGCCGCGGCTTCAGCTTCCGCAACGATGGCCCGCTCGACATGCGCATGGATACCACGCGCGGCATGTCGGCTGCCGAGTGGATTGCGACCGCGGAGCAACCTCAATTGGAAAAGGTGATACGCGATTATGGAGAAGAGCGGTATGCTTTTCAGATTGCAAAGGCGATTGTTGCTCGCCGCGCAGTCGAACCAATTTCAAGCACACGACAGTTTGCCGCAATCGTGGCAAGCGCGGTCAAGGGCTGGGAAAAAGGCAAGGATCCGGCAACCAGGACCTTTCAGGCTGTCCGGATTTTCATCAATAAAGAGCTTGAGGACCTCGAGGCAGGGCTGATCGCGGCCTATGGCATGCTGGCGCCGGGCGCGCGCATGTCCGTGATTTCCTTCCACTCGCTGGAAGACCGCATGGTCAAGCAATTCCTCGCCTCCAAGGCCAAGGTGGAGCAACCCGACCGCCGCCTGCCAATCCGTGCCGTCGACCTGCCGCAGCCCGAGATGAAGCTGATCGACAAGATCAAGCCGTCCGCGACCGAAGTGTCGGAAAACCCGCGCGCCCGCTCGGCGGTGCTGCGCGTGGCCGAACGCCTGGGGACGCCTGCATGAGCGTCAAGCTGAACGTGCTCCTGACCACCTTGCTGGTGGGATGCGCGCTATCGGTCGTCAATGCCCGCTACCAGGCGCGCCACCTGCTCATCGAGCTCGAGCGCCTGCAGCAGCACGCGCGCCAGCTCGACGTCGACTGGGACCAGCTCCAGCTCGACCAGTCGCGCCTGGCCAAGAACGAGCGCATCGAGCAGATCGCCCGTTCCCAGCTCGAGATGGCGCCATTGAGCCCGGCCCGGACCCAATACCTGACGGAGGGCGCCCCATGATGCGTGGCGGCGCCAAGAGCAGCAATGCGCGGGTGGCCGCGTCGAAAGGCGTGGCTTTCTCGAAAAGCCCGGTGCTGGCGGTGCGCCTGCCCGACTGGCGTTCGCGCCTGGTGCTGTTCGTCCTGTTCGCGGCCTTCGCCGCGCTGGCCGTGCGCGCAGTCTGGCTGCAGGGCGTATCGAACCAGTTCCTGCAAAAGCAGGGCAAGAGCCGCTACGAGCGCACGCTCGAGCTGCCGGCTACGCGCGGCCGCATCCTCGACCGCAACGGCGCCGTGCTGGCCACCTCGCTGCCGGTGCGCGCGATCTGGGGCATTCCCGAAGACGTGCTGCAGGCGCCGCCGGAAAAGCTGCGCGCGCTGGCCGGCTTGCTCGAGATGCCGGAAACCGAGCTGCGCAAGAAGCTCGATTCCGACCGCAGCTTCGTCTATCTGAAGCGCCAGGTCGAGATGCCGATCGTCGACCAGATCCTGGCGCTCAAGATCGACGGCATCGACACGCGCAAGGAATACAAGCGCTTCTATCCGCAGGGCGAAGTGGTGACCCACCTGGTGGGCTTCACCAACGTCGAGGACAAGGGCCAGGACGGGATGGAGCTGCAGCACCAGAAGACCCTGATGGGCGTGGCCGGCAGCCGCCGCGTGATCAAGGACCGCCTCGGCCACATCGCCGAAGACCTGGGCATGTTCCGCGAGCCGCACCAGGGCCGCGACCTGACCCTGTCGGTCGACAGCAAGCTGCAGTACATCGCCTTCACCAGCATCAAGAACGCGGTCGAGAAGTTCAATGCCAAGGCCGGCGCCGCCGTCGTGCTCGACGTGCAGACGGGCGAGGTGCTGGCCCTGGCCAACTACCCGACCTATAACCCGAACGACCGCTCCAAGCTGACCGGCGAGCAGCTGCGCAACCGCGTCATCACCGACACCTTCGAGCCGGGTTCGACGATCAAGCCGCTCACCGTGGCCCTGGGCCTGGAGACCGGCCGCGTCACGCCCGACACCGTGTTCGACAACAATCCGGGCTATATGATGGTGACCGGCCGCCGCATCCGCGATTTCCACAACTATGGCGTGCAGACCGTCAGCGGCATCATCCAGAAATCGTCGAACCTCGGCGTGGTCAAGATCGCCCAGATGATCCCGCAGCAGGAAATGTGGGAGCTGTACACCAAGGTCGGCTACGGCCAGGCGCCGCGCTTCGGCTTCCCCGGCGCCGCCGCCGGCCGCGTGCGTCCCTATAAAACCTGGAAGCCGGTGGAATACGCCAATATGGCCTTCGGCCACGGCCTGTCGGTGTCGCTGCTGCAGATGGCGCGCTCCTATATGATCTTCGCCCGCAACGGCGACATCATCCCGCTGTCCTTCGTGAAGGTGGACGAACAGCCGGTGGGCCAGCAGGTGATCTCGGCCAAGACCGCGGCCCAGGTGCGCACCATGCTCGAATCGGTGGTGGGCCCGGGCGGCACCGCCTCGCGCGCCCAGGTCGCCGGCTACCGCGTCGGCGGCAAGACCGGCACCGCCGAGAAGATCGTCAACGGCCGCTACTCGCGCACCAACAATATCGGTTACTTCGCAGGCATCGCGCCGATGTCCAAGCCGCGCTTCATCATCGCGGTGATGGTCGACGATCCGAGCGGCGCCCTGCGCACCGGCGGCTACGTCGCCGCGCCGACCGCGGCCGACCTGTTCTCCAATGCGCTGCGGGCCGCCAACGTGCCGCCCGATTCATCGATCACGGACATCATCATTCCGGAAGTTCCTCTAGAGGAGAGCATGTGATGGCCCCGAGCCTGCATGACATCATCGAATGGATTCGCGCCGCCGCCCCAGGCGGCCGTCTCGTTTCCGACTCGCGCCGCGTCAAGCCCGGCGACGTGTTTTTCGCCTACCCGGGCGAGGCCGCTGACGGTCGTCGCTACATCGAAGCCGCCATCGAAGCCGGCGCCGCCGCCGTGGTGCACGAAGCCGATGGTTTCACCTGGGACGCCGCATTCAGCGTGCCGCACCTGGCCGTGAGCGAGCTGAAACAGAACGCCGGCCCGATCGCGCACGCGGTGCTGGAGTATCCGGACCGCGCCATGTTCACCGTGGCCGTCACCGGCACCAATGGCAAGACCTCGTGCGCGCTGTGGACCGCGCAAACCCTGGCGCGCCTGGGCGAAGCGGCCGCCGTGATCGGCACGCTGGGCGTGGGACTCATCAAGGGCAAGACTTCAAGCGAGCCGCAGTTCGACATCACCGGCTACACCACGCCGGACGCGGTGCTGCTGGCCCAGAAGCTGGCCGACCTGAAAAAGGCGGGCGCCGGCGCGCTCGCCATCGAAGCCTCGTCGATCGGCCTGGTGCAGGAACGCACGGCCGGCATGCACGTCGACGTCGCGATCTTCACCAACCTGACGCGCGACCACCTCGACTTCCACGGCGACATGGAAAGCTACGAGGCGGCCAAGATCAAGCTGTTCGAATGGGATGGCCTGAAACACGCGGTGGTCAACCTCGACGATCCGGCCGGGCAGCGCCTGGTGGCGCACTTGCGCACCAGCTTCCCGTCGCTGGCGGTCACCGGCTACACCATCGCCGCCGCCGAGGCGCCCGATGGCGTAGTCGTGCTGCGCGCCGGCGGCATGCGCAGCAAGAACGCCGGTACCGAGTTCCAGGTCGAGACCCCGCAAGGCAACGCGACCGTGCGCACCCAGCTGGTGGGCAACTACAACGTCAGCAATACGCTGGCGGTGCTGGGCGCGCTGCTGGCCAAGGGCGTGGCTCTCAAGGCCGCAGTCGATGCGATCGAGACCCTGGTCCCGGCGCCGGGCCGCATGCAGCAGATGGGCGGCTCGGATGCGCCGATGGTCGTGATCGACTACGCGCACACGCCGGACGCGCTGGAAAAAACCCTCGACGCCCTGCGCCAGGTCGCGACGGATCGCGGCGGCCAGCTGTGGTGCGTGTTCGGCTGCGGCGGCGACCGCGATCCGGGCAAGCGCCCGCAGATGGGCCGCATTGCGCAAAGCGCCGACCAGGTGCTGGTCACGAGCGACAATCCGCGCAGCGAGGAGCCAAGCAGCATCATCGCCCAGATCGTGGCGGGAATGGACACCTCGCAGGCCGCGCGCGTGCAGACGGTCGAAGACCGCGCGGCCGCCATCCTGCTGGCGGTGAAGCAGGCCGCCAAGCAGGACGTGATCCTGCTGGCAGGGAAGGGCCATGAGCCCTATCAGGAAATCAAGGGTCGCAAGATGCCGTTCTCGGATACGGACCACGCCTCGCTGGCATTGACGGCGCGGCTTACCATGTTGAGGACGCATTGATGCGCGGATCGTTGCAACAGTTGGTCGAGGCGATTCCGGGCGCGCGCCTGGTCGGGCTTGACGCGTCCTTCGAGGGCGTGTCGACCGACAGCCGCAAGGTCGATGCCGGCGCGCTGTTCGTCGCCCTGGTCGGCGAGACCTTCGATGCCCATGACTTTCTGGACCAGGTTGTCGCACGCGATGTCGCCGCGGTCTTGGTGTCGCGCCTGCCGGAAGGCTGGACCTTGCCGGCGATCGTGGTGCCTGACACCCTGGTGGCGCTGGGCCGCATCGCCCACGCCTGGCGTGAGCAATTCCAGATCCCTGTCATCGGCGTCACCGGCAGCAATGGCAAGACGACCGTCAAGGAAATGATCGCGGCGATCCTGGCGGCCGCCGTCGGAGAAGACGCGCGGCTGGCGACCCAGGGCAACCTGAACAACGAGATCGGCGTGCCCTTGACCCTGTTCCGCCTGGATGCCTCGCACCGCGCGGCGGTGGTGGAGCTGGGCATGAACCATCCGGGCGAGATCGGCCGCCTGAGCGCGATCGCGACGCCGACCGTGGGCCTGGTGAACAACGCCCAGCGCGAGCATCAGGAATTCATGCATACCGTGGAAGCGGTGGCGCGCGAGAATGGTTCGGTGCTGCAGGCGCTGTCGAACGATGGCGTGGCCGTGTTCCCGGGCGACGATACTTATACGGACCTGTGGCGCGGCCTGGCCGCCTGCGAAGTCATCACCTTCGGCCTGTCTGACGCCTGCGATGTGCGCGCGACCTATACCAGTAATGGTTTCGGCAGCCAGCTGCAAGTAACAACGTCGTTCCCGCGCAGGCGGGAACCCAAGGTTGCTGGCGCAGCCGACGGCGCAGAAAACTTGGGTCCCCGCCTGCGCGGGGATGACGGTGGTGCTAATGGCTTCACCCTGATGCTGGCAGCCGCCGGCGAACACAATGTGCGCAATGCGCTGGCGGCGATCGCTTGCGCGCTCGGCGCCGGCATCGACGAGGAGGCGGTCGTGCGCGGCCTGGAGGCTTTCGCCCCGGTCGGCGGCCGCCTGCAACGCAAGACCGCTGCAAACGGCGCGACCGTCATCGACGACACCTATAACGCGAACCCCGACTCGATGCGGGCCGCGATCGACGTGCTGGCCGCCTATCCGGCGCCGCGCATCCTGGTCGTGGGCGATATGGGCGAAGTCGGCGCGCAAGGAAAAGAGTTTCACGAAGAAATCGGTGCTTACGCAGCTACGCGTGGCATCGACACCGTGCTCGCGACGGGCGAGCTGGCGCGCCACCTGGTCGCGTCGGGAGCGCGGCATTACGAGCAGTTCGACGAATTATTGGCAGCACTGGATGAAAAACTGGGCGGCAATACCAATTCGACTGTGCTGGTGAAGGGCTCGCGCTTCATGAAGATGGAGCGCGTAGTCCAGCACCTGACCGGATCAACCACCATTGGCAAGGGCGCCCACTAATATGCTTCTCTGGCTCGCACAATACTTCCAGGACTATATCGGTCCTCTGCGCGTGTTCAACTACATCACGTTCCGCGCGGTGTTCGCCACCATCACCGCCATCACGATCGGCCTGGTTGCAGGCCCCGTAGTCATCCGCAAGCTGACCGAACTGAAGGTCGGCCAGGCGGTGCGCACCTATGGTCCGCAAAGCCACCTGACCAAGCACGGCACCCCGACCATGGGCGGCGTGCTGGTGCTGATCGCGATTGGCGTCTCGACCCTGCTGTGGTGCGACCTGTCGAATCGCCTGATCTGGCCGGTGCTGGTGGTGACCTTCGGCTTTGGCGCGGTGGGCTGGGTCGACGACTACCGCAAGGTGGTCTATAAAGACCCGGAAGGCATGCGCTCGGGCGAGAAATACTTCTGGATGTCGCTGGTCGGCATCACGTCGGCGCTGTACCTGGCGTTCGCGCTGTCGGCCGCCTCGCCATGGGAAGCCATGGGGCTGTTCTACGCCTGGGTGCAGTCGGGCTTCTCGATGGACCTGCCACCCAAGGCCGACCTGATCGTCCCGTTCTTCAAGAGCATCAGCTACCCGCTGGGCGTGTGGGGCTTCATCGCATTGACGTATTGCGTGATCGTCGGCTCGTCCAACGCCGTCAACTTCACCGACGGCCTCGATGGCCTGGCCATCATGCCGACCGTGATGGTGGGCGGCGCGCTCGGCCTGTTCGCCTACCTGACCGGCAGCGTGACGTTCTCCAAATACCTGCTGATCCCGTACATCCCGGGCGCGGGCGAACTGTTGATCTTCTGCGGCGCGATGGCCGGCGCCGGCCTGGCCTTCCTGTGGTTTAACGCGCACCCGGCCCAGATGTTCATGGGCGACGTCGGCGCGCTGGCGCTGGGCGGCGCGCTCGGCACCATCGCCGTCATCGTGCGCCAGGAAATCGTGCTGTTCATCATGGGCGGCATCTTCGTGGCCGAAACCCTGTCGGTGATCATCCAGGTCAGCTATTTCAAGTACACGAAGAAGCGCTACGGCACCGGACGCCGCGTATTCCTGATGGCGCCACTGCACCACCATTTCGAACAAAAGGGCTGGAAGGAGACCAAGGTCGTGGTCCGCTTCTGGATCGTGACCATGGTGCTGATCCTGGTCGGCCTGTCGACGTTAAAACTGCGCTGAGATGAACTACGACGGCAAACACGCATTGGTACTGGGCCTGGGTGAATCCGGGCTGGCGATGGCGCAATGGCTGGCGCGGGCCGGCGCACGCGTGCGCGTGGCCGATACGCGCGCCGAGCCGGCACGCCTGCCGGCGCTGCGCGCCGCCGTGCCTGACGCCGAATTCGTCGCGGGAGACGCAGTTCAAGGCATATTCAATGCCGCGCTGCTCGATGGCGTCGACTTCGTTGCCGTCAGCCCGGGCCTGGCGCCCAATCGTGAGCTGGTCGACATCGTCCCAGCCGCCCAGGAACGCCGCATTCCGGTGTGGGGCGAGATCGAATTGTTCGCGCAGGCGCTCGCGCACCTGCGTGAAACGAGCGGCTACACGCCGAAAGTCATCGCGATCACCGGCACCAACGGCAAGACCACGGTGACCAGCCTGACCGGCCTGCTGTGCCGTCGCGCGGGCCTGACCACGCGCGTGGCAGGCAATATCAGCCCGGCCGCGCTGGACGTGCTGCGCGAAACCATCGATGCCAACGAGCTGCCGCAGGCCTGGGTGCTGGAACTGTCCAGCTTCCAGCTGCACACCACCTTCAGCCTGCAGGCCGACGCCGCCACGGTGCTGAACCTGAGCCAGGATCACCTGGACTGGCACGGCAGCATGGACGCCTATGCGGCGGACAAGGCGCGCATCTTCGGCGCCGACACCGTGCGCGTGCTGAACCGCGACGACGCGCGCGTGCTGCGCATGACGGCGGTCGACACGCCTTCCTTCACCTTCGGCACCGGCGAACCGGTGGAGGCCAGCAGCTTCGGCCTGCTGGAAGAACGCGGCGTGCTGTGGCTGGCCAATGCCGTGCCGGGCGAAGAGATCGAGAAGAAACGCAGGAAGGGCCGCACGGAGGCCCTTCCGGGTGAAGTACCCGAGCCGGTCGACGCCATCGTCAATCGCCTGATGCCGGCCGACGCGCTGAAAATCCGTGGCCTGCACAATGCGTCGAACGCGCTGGCCGCGCTGGCCCTGTGCCGCGCCTGCGGCCTGCCGCTGGCGCCGCTGCTGCATGGCCTGCGCGAGTACGCGGGCGAGCCGCACCGCGTGGAACTGGTCGCCACCATCGACGGGGTTGACTACTACGACGACAGCAAGGGCACCAATGTGGGCGCCACCGTGGCCGCCTTGACCGGCCTGGGCAAGGCCTTCACCGGTCTTGAGCAGCAGATCCTGCTGATCGCCGGCGGCGACGGCAAGGGCCAGGACTTTTCGCCGCTGGCGCATCCGGTTGCGGATCACGTGCGCGCCGTCCTGCTGATCGGCCGCGACGCGCCTGCGGTACGCGCGGCGATCGAGCCGACCGGCGTGCCGGCCTTCGACCTGGACGATTTGCCGCAGGCGGTGCGCCGCGCCGCGGGTCTCGCGCGCGCCGGCGACGCCGTGCTGCTGTCGCCGGCTTGCGCCAGCCTCGACATGTTCACCAATTACGCGCACCGCGCGCAGGTGTTCGTCGACACGGTGCGCGAGATCGCACTGGACAAGGGACAGGAGATCTGATGGCCTTCCAGCTTCCGTTCAAGTTCGCAGGTAGTGCTTCCGACGCCACGGTCGACGGCCGCAGCAAGCCGTCGAAGATGATGGACTACGACCAGCCGCTGGTCTGGGTCACCGTGCTGCTGATGCTGCTCGGGATGGTGATGGTGTATTCGGCCTCGATCGCGCTGCCCGACTCGCCCAAGTTCCGCTACCTGGAAGACCGCAACGAATACTTCCTGTACCGCCAGGCGATGTACATCATCGTGTCGATGGTGGCCGCCGCGGTGGTGTTCCGGATCCCGATCGCGGTGTGGCAGAAGTACGCGCCGATGCTGTTCATCGGCACCCTGGTGTTGCTGGTACTGGTCCTGATCCCGGGCCTGGGCGTATCGGTCAACGGCGCGCGCCGCTGGCTGTCGCTGAAAGTCATGAACCTGCAGCCGTCCGAGATCATGAAGATCGCGGTGGTGCTGTACGCGGCCGACTTCACGGTGAGGAAGCAAGAATACATGCACAAGCTCACCAAGGGCTTCTTGCCGATGATGGTCGCGATCGGCCTGGTCGGCGCCTTGCTGCTGCTCGAGCCCGACCTGGGCGCCTTCGGCGTGATCGTCTGCATCGCCATGGGCATCCTGTTCCTGGGCGGGATCAATATCGTCTGGTTCGGCGGCATCGGCGCGCTGCTGGTGGTGATCTTCAGCGCGATCATCGCGCTGTCGCCATTCCGCCGCGCGCGCATGTTCGCCTACCTCGATCCGTGGGAAGAGGGCAATGCGCTGGACAAGGCCTATCAGTTGACGCACTCGCTGATCGCCTTCGGACGCGGCGAATTCTTCGGCGTGGGCCTGGGCGCCTCGGTCGAGAAGCTGCACTACCTGCCGGAAGCGCACACCGACTTCATCATGGCCGTGATCGGCGAGGAGCTGGGCCTGGTCGGCGTACTGGTGGTGGTGGCCATGTTCTACTGGCTGGTCAAGCGCGCCTTCGACATCGGCCGCCAGGCGATCGCGCTGGACCAGACCTTCGCCGGCCTGGCCGCGAAGGGCATCGGCATCTGGATCGGCGTGCAGACCTTCATCAATATGGGCGTGAACCTGGGCCTATTGCCGACCAAGGGCCTGACCCTGCCGCTGATGAGCTTTGGCGGCTCGGGCGTCATGTTCAACTGCATCGGCCTGGCGATCCTGCTGCGGATCGATTACGAAAACCGGGTGCGCATGCGCGGAGGACGCACATGACGAAGAAACTGATGATCATGGCCGCGGGCACCGGCGGCCACATCTTCCCCGGCATCGCGATCGCGCAGACCATGCGCGCGCGCGGCTGGGAAGTGAGCTGGCTCGGTACCGCCCACGGCATGGAAGCCGAACTGGTGCCGAAGGCCGGCATCCCGATGGACACCATCGACTTCGCCGGCCTGCGTGGCAAGGGCCTGGCCCACACCGTCAAGGGCGCCTTCAAGATGGCGGCGAGCTTCCTCACCTGCCGCCGCTACCTGACACACCGTCGTCCCGACGTGGTGCTGGGCATGGGCGGCTACGTCACCGTCCCGGGCGGCATGATGGCGCGTTCGCGCGGCATCCCGCTGGCGCTGGTGAACGCCGATGCCGCGCTGCTGTTGTCGAACAAGACGCTGGCGCCGGTCGCGCAGCGTGTGCTGTTCGGCTTCCCGGCCGATTTCGGCAAGGCGGCCGGCAAGGCTGTCGTCACCGGCAATCCCGTGCGCCAGCAGATCCTCGACCTGCCGGCGCCCGCCGCACGCTTCGCCGGCCGCAGCGGCCCCTTGCGCGTGCTGGTCGTGGGCGGCAGCCTGGGGGCGAAAGTCCTCAACGACAGCGTGCCGGCGGCCCTGGCCCTGATCGACCCGGCCACCCGTCCGATCGTGACCCACCAGTCGGGCAAGAAGAATATCGATGCGCTGCGCGCGTCTTATTTACAGGCCGGTGTCAACGCAAACGTGGTCGACTTCATTGATGACATGGCCGCGGCCTACGCGAACGCCGACCTGGTGATCTGCCGTGCCGGCGCGATCACGGTGTCCGAGCTGACGGCAGCCGGCGTGGCCAGCGTGCTGGTGCCGTTCGTCGCCAGCACCACCAGCCACCAGCGCGACAACGCGCTGTGGATGGACAAGCAGGGCGCGGCTTGCTACCAGCCGCAGGGCGAACTCAATCCGCAGCGGCTGGCGAGCCTGCTGCAAGACACGACGCGCGAGCGTTGCCTGGCGATGGCGCAGGCGGCGCATGGCGTGGGCAAGCGGGACGCCAATGAGGCGATCGCGCAAGAACTCGAAACATTGGCAGAAGCGGGCAGGGCAAGTTAAATGAAACACAAGATCAAGAACATACACTTCGTGGGCATCGGCGGCAGCGGCATGAGCGGCATCGCCGAGGTGCTGCTCAATCTCGGCTACCAGGTGTCGGGCTCGGACCTGGGCAGCAATGCCGCCACCCAGCGCCTGGCCGGCCTGGGCGCGACCGTCCACCTCGGCCACCTGGCCGACAATGTGAGCGGCGCCGACGTCGTCGTGACCTCGACCGCCGTGAATGAAGCCAATCCCGAGGTGATCGCCGCGCGCGCCAACAAGACGCCCATCGTTCCACGCGCGATCATGCTGGGCGAGTTGATGCGCCTGAAGCGCGGCATCGCGATTGCCGGCACCCATGGCAAGACCACCACCACCAGCCTGGTGGCGTCGGTGCTGGCCGCCGGCGGACTGGACCCGACTTTCGTCATCGGCGGACGCCTGACGGCGGCCGGCGCCAACGCGGCCCTGGGCAGCGGCGAATACATCGTGGCCGAGGCCGACGAGTCGGATGCCTCGTTCCTGAACCTGTCGCCGATGATCGAAGTCATCACGAACATCGATGCCGACCACATGGAAACCTATGAACACGACTTCGAGAAACTGAAGGCCGCGTTCGTGAACTTTACGCACCGCATGCCGTTCTATGGCCGCGTGATGCTGTGCATCGACGACCAGCACGTGCGCTCGATCCTGCCGCAGGTGACCAAACCGGTCACCACCTATGGCTTCTGCGAGGAAGCCGAAGTGCGCGCGCTGGACGCCTATGCCGAAGGCACGCAGATGCATTTCACGGTGCGCCAGGAAGGCTATCCGGACACCAAGTTCGTGCTGAACCAGCCCGGCATGCACAATGTGCTCAACGCCTGCTCGGCGATCGCGATCGCGCGCGAGATCGGCATCGAGGACGCCGCCACCGCCCAGGGCCTGCTGGAGTTCCGCGGCGTCGGCCGCCGCTTCACCCGCTACGGTGAAGTGCCGCTGGCGGCCGGCGGCAGCTTCACCCTGGTCGACGATTTCGGCCACCACCCGGTCGAGACCGAGGTAACCCTGGCCGCGGCGCGCGCCGCCTACCCGGGCCGGCGCCTGGTGCTGGCCTTCCAGCCGCACCGGTTCAGCCGCACGCGCGACCTGTTCGAAGACTTCGTCAAAGTGCTGGCCACCCCCGACGTGCTGCTGCTGGCCGAGGTGTATCCGGCCGGCGAGGCGCCGATCGTGGCCGCCGACGGCCGCGCGCTGGCGCGCGCGCTGCGCACCGCCGGCAAGACGGAACCGATTTTCGTGGAGGCGATCGCCGATATGCCGGCCGCCATCCTCAATGTGGCGCGCGACGGCGACGTCGTGCTGACCATGGGCGCCGGCTCGATCAGCGGCGTGCCCAACCAACTGACCAATGCAAAAGGCTAACATCGTGACCACCACTCCTACCCTTGATGCAGCCGCTTTCGGCAAGGTCGGCGTGCTGTTCGGCGGACGCTCCGCCGAACGCGAGATCTCGCTCATTTCCGGCAACGGCGTGCTGCAGGCCCTGAAAAGCCGCGGCATCGACGCCCATGCCTTCGACCCGGGCAGGCAAAGCCTGGCCGACCTGGCCGCGCAACAGTTCGACCGCGTGTTCATCGCGCTGCACGGCCGCTACGGCGAAGACGGCAGCCTGCAGGGCGCCCTCGAACTGCTGGGTATTCCCTACACCGGCAGCGGCGTGATGGCGTCCAGCGTCGGCATGGACAAGATCACCACCAAGAAGATCTGGCTGCAAGAGAACGTGCCGACCCCGCGCTACGTGACCATCGATGCGGACACCGACCTGGACGCGGTAGTGGCCGATCTGGGCCTGCCGCTGATCGTCAAGCCGCCGCTCGAAGGCTCGAGTATCGGCATCACCAAGGTGACCCAGGCCGACCAGTTGAAGGAGGCGGTCACGCTGGTGACCAGCATGGACGAGGCGGTGCTGGCCGAGGAATTCGTCACCGGCCGTGAGTTCACCGTCGCCGTGCTGGGGCAGGGCGCCAGCGCCCGTGCGCTGCCGATCGTCGAGATCGTGGCCCCGGAAGGCAAGTACGACTACCAGAACAAGTACTTCACCGACGACACCGTGTATCACTGCCCGGCGCCGCTGCCAGAGGCGCTGACCCACGAGATCGGCCGCCATGCGGTGAACGCCTACCGCGCCCTGGGTTGCGAGGGCTGGGGCCGGGTCGACGTGCTGGTGCGCGAGAGCGATATGCGTCCCTTCCTGCTCGAGGTGAACACCTCGCCCGGCATGACGACCCACTCGCTGGTGCCGATGGCGGCGCGCGCGGTCGGCATTGCGTATGAAGACCTGTGCGTCGAGATCCTGCGTTCGGCGCGGCTCAAGATGGGCCAGAAGGCTAAAGGATAAATCCAGATGTGGCATGACGTCCGGGCCCTCAACGCGACCGCCAGTTTCATGACGGCGGTGACGGTGCTCGCCGCCCTGATCTCGGGCGTGTGGTGGCTGTCGCAGCGCCCGATGTTCTCGCTCGGTTCGGTGACGGTGGAGAGCATGTACGGGATCGAGTTGAAGCATGTGAACGAACTTACCGTGCGCAACGGCGTGCTCGGCAAGATCCGCGGCAACTTCTTCACCGCCGACCTGGAGCAGGTGCGCGCCACCTTCGAGACCGTGCCCTGGGTGCGCCGCGCCACCGTGCGCCGCGAGTGGCCAAACGCCCTGGTGGTCGAGGTCGAAGAACACGAGGCGCTCGGCACCTGGGGCGAGGACGGCCGCCTGTTGTCGGTGAAGGGCGACGTCTTTACCGCCAACGTGGCCGAGACCGAGGATGAGCAGGCGCTGCCGGCCTTCGACGGTCCGGTCGGCAGCGAGAAGGAAGTGCTGGCCCGCTTCAACGACCTGCGCACGGCGTTCGCGCAGGTGGAGCTGGTGCCGCAGGAGCTGTCGCTGTCCAACCGGTATGCCTGGACCGTAAGGCTGGACAACGGCATGAGCGTCGCACTGGGACGCGAGCAGGATCGCAACACGCTGAGAAAACGCGTGCAGCGCCTGGTCGGCGTCTACCCGCAGCTGGTCGCCCGGCTGCAGGAGGGCCGTATCGATACGATCGATATGCGCTATCCGAACGGACTGGCCCTGTCGTCGGCGGCACTGACCGTGCCGCTCGATGCGACGAAGCCGGTCAAGGCGGCGAAGAAGCCCAAAGAAACACCCAAACATGCAACACCCAATAAAACAACCAAGCAAATCTGAAGCAGGCGAACAGCAATGACAAAAGACGCGAAAAACCTGATCGTCGGCCTCGACATCGGCACCTCCAAGGTGGTGGCCGTGGTCGCCGAGGTGATGTCCGACGGACGCCACGAGGTGATCGGGCTGGGTCAGCACGAGTCGAAAGGATTGAAGAAGGGCGTGGTCGTCAATATCGAGGCCACGGTCGAATCGATCCAGCGCGCGCTCGAGGAAGCCGAGCTGATGGCGGATTGCAAGATCCGCAACGTCTACGCTGGCATCGCCGGCAGCCATATCCGCTCGTTCAATTCGAGCGGGATGGTGGCGATCAAGGACAAGGAAGTGACGGCCACCGACGTGGCGCGCGTGATCGAGACCGCCAAGGCGGTCAACATCCCGACCGACCAGCAACTGCTGCACACGGTGCCGCAGGAATTCATCGTCGACAACCAGGAAGACGTGCGCGAGCCGATCGGCATGAGCGGCATTCGACTGGAAGTACGGGTGCACATCGTCACCGGTGCGGTGTCTGCGGTGCAAAATATTGTAAAGTGCGTGCGCCGTTGCGGACTCGAGGTCTCGGATCTGATCCTGCAACCGATGGCGTCCGCCGACGCGGTGCTGACGGTCGACGAAAAAGAACTGGGCGTGGTCCTGATCGACATCGGCGGCGGCACCACCGACATCGCGGTGTTTTCGGACGGCGCGATTCGCCATACGGCGGTTATCCCGATCGCCGGCGACCAGATCACCAGTGACATCGCAATGGCCTTGCGCACGCCGACCGGCGAGGCGGAGGACATCAAGATCCGCTACGGCGTGGCCAAGCAGGTATTGGCCGATCCGGGCGAGACACTCGAAGTGCCAGGTCTCGGCGACCGCGGCCCACGCGCATTGTCGCGCCAGGCCCTCGCAGCCGTGATCGAGCCTCGGGTGGAAGAATTGTTCGCCATGGTCCACCAGGCCGTGCGCGAATCCGGCTACGAAGGCGTGCTGTCCTCGGGCATCGTGCTGACGGGCGGCAGCTCGATCATGCCGGGCATGATCGAGATGGCGGAAGACATCTTCCTCAAGCCGGCGCGCCTCGGCACACCGGACTACCGCGGCCAGTTGGCCGACGTGGTACGCAGCCCGCGCTATGCGACGGTGCTTGGCCTGCTGCTCGAAGCGAAGAAACAGTACCTGCGCGGCCACATCGTCACGCGCCAGGACGGTTCGGTGAAGGCAGTCTGGCAACGAATGAAGGAGTGGATCGCTGGGAACTTCTGATTCAGGCACAAATAAAGCACTTGGTAACAAATTAGGTAGCGAAAATTCATCACGGGTTACAGGTTTTTACATACAATCGCAGTTACCGGTTTGAGGCAGCGAACCAGCAACGCCAAGGCCTCTTCCCTGGAACCGCATTCTGAGAATAGGGAGTTCATCATGGAGTTCGATATGGTCGATAACGCAGCACTGGGAACCGTGATCAAGGTCGTTGGCGTCGGCGGCGCCGGCGGCAACGCGGTTCAGCACATGATCAACAAAGGTGTGTCCGGTGTCGAGTTCATCGCCGCAAACACGGACGCGCAGGCGCTGGCGGTTTCCGGCGCCAACAACATCATCCAGATCGGCGATTCCGGCCTGGGCGCAGGGATGCGTCCGGAAGTCGGCCGTCAGCTGGCCGAGCAGTCGCGCTCGCGCATCGAAGATGCCCTGCGCGGCGCGCATATGGTCTTCATCGCCGCCGGCATGGGCGGCGGCACCGGCACCGGCGCCGCGCCGATCGTGGCCGAAGTGGCCAAGACCATGGGCGCCCTGACCGTGGCCGTGGTCTCCAAGCCGTTCTCCTACGAAGGCCAGAAGTGCATGGACATCGCCGAGGAAGGCCTCGACGAACTGACCAAGCACGTCGACTCCCTGATCGTCATCCTGAACGAAAAACTGGAAGACATCTACGAAGACGAATCGATGCTCGACTGGATGCAGCACGCCGACGATGTGCTCAACAACGCGGTGGCCGGTATTGCCGAGATCATCAACGTGCCGGGCCACATCAACGTCGACTTCAACGACGTCAAGACCATCATGGGCGAGCAGGGCAAGGCCATGATGGGCACCGCGACCGCATCGGGCGTGGACCGCGCGCGCATCGCGGCCGAACAGGCTGTCGCATCGCCGCTGCTGGACGGCATCGACCTGTCGGGCGCCAAGGGCGTGCTGGTCAACGTGACCGCCAGCCGTGGCCTCAAAGGTAAGGAGATCAAGGAAGTCATGGCCGCCGTGCGCGCCTTCGCGGCGCCGGACGCCTCGATCGCCCAGGGCATCGCCTACGACGACGCGATGGGCGACGAGATCCGCGTGACCGTGGTCGCGACGGGCCTGGGCAAGAACAAGAAGTCGATCCAGCTGGTGCAACCGCAGCAGCAGCTGCGCACCGGCACCTACGATGCGCCGGTGATGCAGGGCGCGGCGGCGGTCGCTGGCGGCCTGACCGCGGGCAAGGCCAGCGCCGACGCCCTGGGCGGCATGAAGCAGCCGGCCGTGTGGCGCCGCGAGCAGGCATCGGAGCAGGTCCAGGCGATGCAGCGCAACGGCGTCGAGACCTACGATATTCCGGCGTTCCTGCGCAAGCAGGCCGATTAAACCGGCACTGTTGATGTAGTGAAGAGGCCAGCGCAAGCTGGCCTTTTTGTTTGCGCCGCGCTGAAATCTCCCTTGACCCGCGCCCCCAACCCGTCGTTCCCGCGAAGGCGGGAACCCAAGTCCGATGCGCAGCCACAACGATCGAGCAACAGGCAGCGCACGCAAACTTGGGTACCCGCCTTCGCGGGTACGACGTGCGAACGCTGCGGGTACGACGTGCGAACGCTGCGGGACGAAGGATGTCGTCATCGCCAGCACACCCACCCCAGATCAGCGATAATGGCAAGATTCACAAAACATCAACAGGAGAAAAGCATGACCATCCAGATCGGCGACCGACTGCCGGAAGGCACCCTCGCGGAATTCATCGAGAACGAGACCGAAGGCTGCAGCCTGGGCCCGAACACCTTCCAGGTGGCGGACCTCGTGAAAGGCAAGAAGATCGTGATCTTCGGCCTGCCGGGCGCCTTCACCCCGGGTTGCTCGGTGCAGCACGTGCCGGGCTACGTCAAGCACGCCGACGACATTCGCGCCAAGGGCGTCGATGAAATCTGGTGCATCTCGGTCAACGACGCCTTCGTGATGGGCGCCTGGGGCCGCGACCAGAAGGCCACCGGCATCGTGCGCATGATGGCCGACGGTAACGCCACCTTCACCAAGGCCCTCGGCCTGGACAACGACTTCTCGGCCCACGGCATGGGCACGCGCTCGAAGCGCTACTCGATGCTGGTCGAGGATGGCGTGGTCAAGACCCTGGACATCGACGCCAAGGGCATCGACGCCTCGAGCGCCGAATCGATGCTGCAGAAACTGGGCTGATTCCCTACCGGATCCGCACATGACAAAACGGCGCCGCGGCGCCGTTTCCTACTTATGATCATCAATACCGAAACCCCCGACCAGCCCGAAGTGCGGGCCATGCTGGAAAAACTCGACGCCTATTGCGCCGCGTTGTACCCGGCCGAGAGCAATCACCTGCTGGACATCGACGCGCTGCTGGCCGGCGACGTGCTGTTCCTGGTGGCGCGCAACATCGACGGTGCGGCGGTCGGCTGCGCGGCCCTGGTCAACCGCGGCGCCTATGGCGAAGTCAAGCGCATGTACGTGGACGAGGCGCGCCGCGGCCTGGGGACTGGAAAGAAGCTGCTGGAACACCTGGCGATGTTCGCGCGCATGTCGGGCCTGGGCGAACTGAAGCTCGAAACCGGCATCCACCAGCCGGCGGCGATCGCGCTGTACGAAGGTTTCGGTTTCAGCCGCTGCGAGCCGTTCGGCGATTACCAACCCGATCCTCTCAGCCTGTTCATGGAAAAACGGCTATGACGGCGCGTGGCCGCAACCTGTACAGCATCTATGCGATGCTGCTCGCCGTCTTCATGTTCGCCCTGATGGACACGGCCATGAAGCTGCTGGCGGCGCGCTATCCGGCGCTACAGGTGGCGGCGCTGCGCGCCATCTGCTCGTTGCCGCTGATCGCCGTCTACGTGGCCTGGCGCGGCGCGTTCGCGGGCATCTTCCAGGTACGCTGGCCGATGCACTTCCTGCGCGGCGTGCTCGGGATCCTGATGCTGGCCCTGTTCGCCTTCGGCCTCAAGAAGCTGTCGCTGGCCGAGGCCTATTCGATCTTCTTCATCGCGCCCGCCCTGATCACGGCGCTGTCGGTCCTGTTATTGAAAGAGCGCGTCAACCTGGCGCGCTGGGTGGCGATCGCGGTGGGCCTGGGCGGCGTGCTGGTCGTGCTGCGTCCCAGTGGCGCGGGCTTTCTCACCATCGGCGGCCTGGCGGTGCTGGGCGCGGCGGCCTGCTATGCGGTGTCGGCGATCACGGTACGGGTGCTGGCGCGCAGCGACCGCAGCGAACATACGGTGTTCTGGCTGATCGTGATGATCGCGGCGGGCGCCGGCCTGCTGGCGGCGCCGGGCTGGGTCTTGATTCCGGCCAGCGAGATCCCGCTGCTGTGCGGCCTGGCAGTGTCGGGCTTCATCGGCCAGCTGGCGATCACCGAGGCGTTTTCGCGCGGCGAGGCCTCGAGCGTGGCGCCGTTTGAGTATTCGGCCCTGGCCTGGGGCGTGGGCCTGGACTGGCTGCTGTGGCGCGCGCTGCCCGACGGCTGGACGCTGGCCGGCGCGGCCATCATCATCGGCAGCGGCCTGTATCTTATCCGGCACGAAAAAGACCACGTCGAAGCCGAGCATCCATGATGTGTCGCTCGCGCGCCACCGCCGCCGGGCCAATCGGGGGAGGCGGCGGCAAGCATGTAAACGCTGGGCTATAATCGGCCCATGCTGAAACAACGAACCATCAAGGAACTGGTCCGCACCACGGGTGTCGGCCTGCACTCCGGCCGCAAGGTCGAGCTGACCCTGCGCCCGGCCGCGCCCGATACCGGCATCGTGTTCCGCCGCGTCGACATGGACCCGATCGTGGCCATCCCGAGCTCCGCCCACGTGGTGGGCGATACCCGCATGGCCTCGGTGCTGATCAAGGACGACGCCCGCGTCTCGACCGTCGAGCACGTGATGTCGGCCTGCGCCGGACTGGGGATCGACAACCTGTTCATCGACGTCACGGCCGAGGAAATCCCGATCATGGACGGTTCGGCATCGTCCTTCGTGTTCCTGCTGCAGCAGGCCGGCGTCGAAGAGCAAGCGCCACTGCGCAAGTTCATCCGCGTGCTCAAGGACGTCGAAGTGCGCCAGGGCAGCGGCGCCAACGAGAAATGGGCCCGCCTGTCGCCGCACAACGGCTACAAGCTCGACTTCTTCATCGAATTCAACCACCCGGCGGTGGACGGCACCATGCAGCGCGCCACCGTCGATTTCGGCGACATCACCTATGTGCGCGACGTGGCGCGTGCCCGCACCTTCGGCTTCATGCAAGACGTCGAGAGCCTGCGCGGCATGGGCCTGGCGCGCGGCGGCTCGTTCGAGAATGCGATCGTGATGGACGAATACCGCATCCTGAACACCGACGGCCTGCGCTACGAGGACGAGTTCGTGCGCCACAAGATCCTGGACGCGATCGGCGACCTGTACCTGGTCGGCCATCCGCTGCTGGCCAGCTATACCGCGCACAAATCGGGCCACGCGCTCAACAACGAGCTGCTGCGCGCACTGCTGGCCCAGCCGGATTCGTATGAGATCGTTACCTTCGAGGACCTGGGCACGGCGCCGCCGTCGTATGTGCGGCAGATGACGCGGGAGTGGGCGCAGAGCTGATCGTACGTTGGCCGTCTTCAGGTTATTGGCTGTTCTGAAAACTTGGGTTCCCGCCTGCGCGGGAACGACGTGCGAAAGTTCGGGTCGGACGCCAACGTATCGACTTGCCACCAGCCATAAAACCGTCGTTCCTGCCACTGGCAGCAACGACTCCCCGCGAAGGCGGGGACCCAAGTTTCCCCAACAACACCATTACCTCCGCTTCGCCGCCAGCGCCTTGATCGCCGCCACCAGATCCCGATTCTGCTGCGTATCCGGCAGCGATTCCGCCAGTTCCTCGAACGCCTGCACCGCGCGCGGCGGCAGTTCGAGCGTGCGCATCTCGGGCCGGTCGGGCAGGGCGCGCGTCACCTGCAGCTTGATCTTGGTCGATTCCACCTGCCAGCCCTTCTGCAGCAGGGTGGTCTGCAGCTTCGGCATCAGCTGCTTGAGGCGGGCCGCCAGCGCCGAGCTGGGCACGGCCAGGGTCAGGACGCCCTCCTGGAACGAAAGCACGTCGCAGTTATGAAAGATCGCCGGCAGCGCCGTGGCGCAGTCGGCCTGCAGGCGCGCCATGCGGCCGACGGCCGGCAGCAGGCTGGCCATGCGGTCGTTGGCGCGCAAGAAGTCGGTGGCGGCGTGCGAGGTCTGCCGGGTGCTGGTCCCGAAAATATGGAAGGGACGCTTGGGAGGAGATTGCTGCATGCTTGGAACATACCACAGCGCCCGCGCTTTGGGCGGACCGGGTGGCGGATCGGCTGCCGCGGGAGCGCCATCGAAGCCAGTTTGATAACTTTTCTGGCTCGGCAGGACTTGTTATCCTGCCTACGATCCCCAAGTGTGGCCGGATCGCATGATAAAATCAGTGGTTATTTGCCTAACGCGGTCTTTGGTGCTTATCGCTTTGATATCATCTTGGCTTCTCTTTGCGGCGTATTTTTCTAGAACACAGCATGTCATTCCTGACCCAGATTTTCGGCAGCCGTAACTCGCGTCTGCTCAAGCAGTACCAAAAGACCGTGCGTCAGATCAACGCGCTCGAGCCACAAATGGAGCAGCTTTCGGATACCGAGCTGCAAGCCAAGACGCCTGAATTCAAGGATCGCCTCGCCAAGGGCCAGACCCTGGACGACATCCTGCCAGAGGCCTTCGCCGTCTGCCGCGAAGCGGCCAAGCGCGTCCTCAAGATGCGCCACTTCGACGTGCAGCTGATTGGCGGCATGGTCCTGCACCAAGGCAAGATCGCAGAGATGGGCACCGGTGAGGGTAAAACCCTGATGGCGACCCTGCCGGTCTACCTGAACGGTCTGTCGGGCAAGGGCGTGCACGTCATTACCGTCAATGACTACCTGGCCCAGCGCGATGCGGACCAGATGGGTCAGCTGTACGGCTGGCTGGGCCTGTCCACCGGCGTCAACCTGTCGCAGCTCGACCACGACAGCAAGCAGAAGGCCTACGGTTCCGACATCACCTACGGCACCAATAACGAATTCGGCTTCGACTACCTGCGCGATAATATGGTCTACGACGCGCGCGAACGCGTGCAGCGCAGCCTGAATTTCTCCGTGGTCGACGAGGTCGACTCGATCCTGATCGACGAGGCGCGCACCCCGCTGATCATTTCGGGCCAGGCCGAGAACCACACCGACCTGTACCACCGCCTGAACGAAGTCCCGCTCAAGCTGACCCAGCAGATCGGTGAAGAAACCCCGGACGGCAAGGGCAAGATCGAAGTCCCGGGCGACTACCTGAAGGACGAGAAGGCGCACACCGTGCTGCTGACCGAATCGGGTCACGAGCATGCCGAAGCGATCCTGACCGAGATGGGCCTGTTGCCCGAAGGCGCGTCGCTCTACGACGCCGCCAACATCACCCTGATCCACCACCTGTACGCGGCGCTGCGCGCCCACGTCCTGTACCACAAGGATCAGCACTACGTGGTGCAGAACAACGAAGTCGTGATCGTCGACGAATTCACCGGCCGCCTGATGACGGGCCGCCGCTGGTCGGATGGCCTGCACCAGGCGGTGGAGGCGAAAGAAGGCGTGCGCATCCAGAACGAGAACCAGACCCTGGCCTCGATCACCTTCCAGAACTACTTCCGCATGTACGCCAAGCTGGCGGGCATGACCGGTACGGCCGACACCGAAGCCTTCGAATTCCAGGATATCTACAGCCTGGAAACCGTGGTCGTGCCGCCGAACCGCCCATCGCAGCGCAAGGACCGCCAGGACCAGGTTTACAAGACCTCGGACGAGAAGTACAACGCGATGGTCAACGACATCCGCGATTGCTACGAGCGCGGCCAGCCGGTACTGGTCGGCACCACCTCGATCGAGAACTCCGAGATGCTGTCCGGGATCCTGACCAAGGCCGGCCTGCAGCACAATGTCCTGAACGCGAAACAGCACGCTCGCGAAGCCGAGATCATCGCCCAGGCCGGCCGGCCGAAGATGATCACGATCGCCACCAATATGGCCGGTCGCGGTACCGACATCGTCCTGGGCGGCAATGTCGGCAAGCAGATCCAGCTGATCGAAGCCGACGCCAACCTGTCGGATGCCGACAAGGCGACCCAGTCGCAGAAACTGCGCGACGAATGGCAATCGCTGCACGACCACGTGGTCAATGCCGGCGGCCTGCACATCATCGGCACCGAGCGCCACGAATCGCGCCGGGTCGACAACCAGCTGCGCGGCCGTTCGGGCCGCCAGGGTGACCCGGGTTCCTCGCGCTTCTACCTGTGCCTGGACGACGCGCTGCTGCGCATCTTCGCCGGCGACCGCGTGCGCGCCATCATGGACCGCCTCAAGATGCCGGAAGGCGAACCGATCGAGGCGGGCATCGTGTCGCGCTCGATCGAGTCGGCCCAGCGCAAGGTCGAAGCCCGCAACTTCGACATCCGCAAGCAGCTGCTCGAGTACGACGACGTCGCCAACGACCAGCGCAAGGTGATCTACACCCAGCGTAACGAACTCTTGGAGTCGACCGACATCAGCGAGATGATCAACTCGCTGCGCGTGGGCGTGTTCACCGACCTGGTGCGCGACTACGTGCCGGCCGAATCGGTCGAGGAACAGTGGGATGTCAAGACGCTGGAAACCACGCTGTCGTCCGAATGGAGCCTGGATGTGCCGCTGCAGCAGATGCTGCAGGACGAACCGAACCTGAACGACGACGACATCCTCGAGCGCGTACTGGCCGCGGCCGATGCGGCCTACGCCACCAAGATCGGCGTGGTGGGCAAGGAATCGTTCGGCGGCTTCGAGCGCAACGTCATGCTGCAGAGCGTGGACACCCACTGGCGCGAACACCTCGCGGCGCTGGACCACCTGCGCCAGGGCATCCACCTGCGCGGCTATGCGCAGAAGAACCCGAAGCAGGAATACAAGCGCGAAGCGTTCCAGCTGTTCAGCAGCATGCTGGACCTGATCAAGAACGAAGTGATCCGCACCGTGATGACCGTGCGCATCCAGTCGCGCGAAGAAGTCGAGGCGGCCGAGGCGGCGATGGCGGCCCAGGCGGCGCAGCTGGAAAACGTCAACTACCAGCACGCCGACTTCAACCCGTCGGCGGCGCCGGAAGAACTGCTCAATCCGAACCCGAACCGCAGCGGCGAAGGCGAGGCCGTATCGGCCGAAGACCACAGCAGCTATATGGGCGTGAAGGTCGGCCGCAACGATCCATGCCCTTGCGGCAGCGGCAAGAAGTTCAAGCAGTGCCACGGCAAGCTGGCGTAATCAGTCACTAGCGAGCATGCGAAACGGCCGGGGCGACCCGGCCGTTTTCATTCGTCCATCACCATCCGCCTGTAGCGCTCCCAATCCCAGCCCGCGCCCGGATCGGTATGCGTCTGTCCGGCATGGTTCACATGCCCCTTCACGTTGTAATCGGCCTCCGCCAGCACCGCGTTCCAGCCACGGCTGCCGTCGTACACCCGCGGCGTAATGTTGCGCGCGGCCAGAATGGCGCGCGCCACGCCGCTCGAGGCCAATAGCATCGCCTCTGAATACCAGGCGTCCGGCTGCTCGACAAAGCCTTCGTGCTCGATCCCGACCGTGTGGCCGTTGGCGCTGCCCGCATGCCAGGCCTTGTCGCTTTCCCTCACCATCTGCGTGACCTGGCCGTCGGAGGACCGCACCAGGTAGTGGGCGCTCACGCCGGCGCTGCAGTTGCGGAACCATGAGATGGCGCCCGCATACGAGCCCTGGATCGTGTGGATGGTTACGTGGCTGACCGCCAGCGTGCGGCCAGCATAATTGCAGCTCGCGGCCGGCAGCCATAGCTCGTCAGGATAGTCGGCCAGCGTCAGCACGCGCGCCGACAGCACGTCGAGCCGCGCCTGGCCATAGATGCGCGCCAGGTCGACCGGATGCTGCGTCACCGCGAAGTCCATGCCCTGGCGTCCTTGGCGGATCGCCATATAGATGTCGTAGGTGTGGATCTGCGCGATGTCGCGCCCGGCGATGCCGGCCAGGCGCGCCAGCGCAGCTTCCCAGGCTTCCAGCGGCGATGTCCGGTCCAGTCCCGGGCCATACAGGGAGAGCAGGGCAGCCCCGCCGCGGATATTGCTGGGCGTATCGAGCGCCAGCTGGCGCGACGGCATGCCGAGCAGGGCGGCGGCCAGGCGCAGCGAGCGGCCGAAGTGCGGATCGTCGCGCAAGCCCATGATGCCGTGGGACAGCGGCATGCCATGGTGCGATTCGGTCTGCGGCGATGGTGGAAGCCAGCGCGTCTCGGCCCAGGCGACAGCTTCGAGCAGCGCGCGCGGCACGTCGAACTCGCGCGCGGCGTCGTCGAAAATCTCGTAGAGGCGCCGGGCGGTGGCATTCGATTCGGTCGGCATCGCGGTCTTTCCTGTGGGTGCCAGCCCATATTTTTCCTAATGGCATCTGCGCACATTGATGTGCGGCAGAAACCTCGCAGCATCGCCAGGTCGCTGGCGTTACAATAACGAATTCGACAATTTTTCCAACGAGATCACCATGGCCGTCAATTCCCCCCTGCCAGTCGCCGCCGACCTGAAGCCCGTCAACGGTGTCGAGATCGGCTTTGCCGAAGCCGGCATCAAGAAGCCGAACCGCAAGGACATCCTGATCATGAAGCTGGCCGAAGGCGCGACCGTCTCCGGCGTGTTCACCCTGAACCGCTTCTGCGCGGCGCCGGTGCAGGTGAGCAAGGCCAACCTCGAGGCCGTGAAGCACGGCGGTGCGCCGATCCGCGCGCTGGTGGTCAATACGGGTAACGCCAATGCCGGCACCGGCGAGCAGGGCCTGGCCAATGCCAATGCCACCTGCGCCGAAGTGGCCAAGTTACTGGGCCTCGAGGCCGGCCAGGTGCTGCCATTTTCGACCGGCGTGATCCTGGAACAGCTGCCGATGCCCAAGCTGCTGGCCGGACTGCCTGCCGCCGCCACGAGCCTGAAGGCGGACAACTGGTTTAACGCCGCCGAGGCGATCATGACCACCGACACCCAGCCGAAGGCCGCCTCGCGCACCGTCACCATCGGCGGCCACGCCGTGACGATGACCGGCATCAGCAAGGGCGCCGGCATGATCAAGCCGAATATGGCGACCATGCTCGGCTACCTGGCGATCGACGCCAGGGTCGCCCAGCCGGTGCTGGACGAACTGGTCAAGCACGCGGCCGACCACTCGTTCAACGCGATCACCATCGATGGCGACACCTCGACCAACGATTCCTTCATCGTGATCGCCACCGGCACCGGCGGCCTGTCGATCGACGCTGCCAGCGGCGCCGACTACGAAGCGCTCAAGGATGCCGTCACCGACATCTCGCGCAACCTGGCGCAGCAGATCATCCGCGACGGCGAAGGCGCGACCAAGTTCATGACCATCACGGTCGACGAAGGCAATGACGTGGCGGAGTGCCGCAAGATCGCCTACGCGATCGCCCACTCGCCGCTGGTCAAGACCGCCTTCTTCGCGTCCGACCCGAACCTGGGCCGCATCCTGGCCGCGGTCGGCTACGCCGGCGTCGACGACCTCGACGTGACCAAGCTCGACCTCTACCTGGACGACGTCTGGGTAGCGAAGGCGGGCGGCCGCAATCCGGATTACAAGGAAGAAGACGGCCAGCGCGTGATGAAGCAATCCGAGATCACGGTGCGCGTCAAGCTGGCCCGCGGCGACGCCACGGCCACCGTCTGGACCTGCGACCTGTCGCACGACTACGTCTCGATCAACGCTGACTACCGTTCCTGATCGATGACGCCGCTGGATCAGTTTCTGCGCCGCGCCGAAGGCCTGCTCGAGCGCCTGGAGGCGGTGCTGCCGCCGGCCACCGCGCGCGAGCCGGACTGGAAGCGCAGCTTCGCCTTCCGCTGGCGCCGGCGCTCAGTTGGCGCCCTCCATGGGGGCGGCAACTACCTGCAGCCAGTGCTGCATGCCTCGACCATCAAGCTCGAAGACCTGCACCACGTCGCGGCGCAAAAACGTCAGATCGAGCAGAACACGCGCCAGTTCGTGGCGCGCCGCCCCGCCAATAACGTGCTGCTCACCGGCGCGCGCGGCACCGGCAAGTCGTCTCTGATCAAGGCTTGCCTGAACGCCTTCGCCGACCAGGGCCTGCGCCTGATCGAGGTCGACAAGGCCGACCTGGCCGACCTGCCGGACATCATCGACCTGGTCGCCGGCCGGCCCGAGCGCTTCGTGGTCTTTTGCGACGACCTGTCGTTCGAAGAAGGCGAAGCCGGCTACAAGGCGCTGAAGGTGGCGCTCGACGGCAGCATCACGGCGCAGTCGGACAATGTGCTGATCTACGCCACCTCGAACCGGCGTCACCTGATGCCCGAGAAAATGTCGGACAACGCCAGCTACCGCCATGGCGAGGATGGCGACCTGCACCCGGGCGAGACGGTCGAAGAGAAGATCTCGCTGTCGGAGCGGTTCGGCCTGTGGCTGTCGTTCTACCCGTTCCGCCAGGACGACTACCTGGACATCGTCGGCCACTGGCTGGCCGACTTCGGTTGCACGCAACAACAGATCGAGGCCGCGCGGCCGGAGGCCCTGCAGTGGGCCCTGCAGCGCGGCTCGCGCTCGGGGCGCGTGGCCTGGCAATTCGCGAAGGACTATGCCGGCAAGCTGCCGGATGCATCATCGAATGACTGAAACGCATACCAACCAACCACCGGTCGACGTCGCCGTCGGCATCCTGATGCGGCCCGACGGCGACGTCCTGCTCGGCCAGCGTCCCGACGGCAAACCGTATGCCGGCTACTGGGAGTTCCCGGGCGGGAAAGTCGAAGCCGGTGAAGCCATCTTCGCCGCCTTGCAGCGCGAGTTCATGGAAGAACTGGGCGTGCAGGTGGTGAGCGGCGAGGCCTGGTGCTGCGTCGAGCACGTGTACGAACACGCCCACGTGCGCCTGTACTTCTACATCTGCCGCGAGTGGCTGGGGGAGCCGCAGAGCCTGGAAGGCCAGGCCTTCGCCTGGCAGGGAGCCTTCGGCGTCTCCCCGCTGCTGCCGGCCACCATCCCGCTGCTCGAATGGCTCGACCGGGTCCGATATTCAGAACGTTAAGCGGACCGCCAATCTTAAGGAGAACGTGTGAAGGTCATCATCCTCGGCAGTGGCGTCATCGGAACCGCATCGGCGTATTTCCTGGCCAAGGCCGGGCATGACGTCACCGTGATCGAGCGCCAGCCGGGCGCCGGGATGGAGACCAGTTTCGGCAATGCCGGCGAGATCTCGCCCGGCTATGCCACGCCATGGGCCGGCCCCGGCGTGCCGATGAAGGCCCTCAGGTGGCTGGCGATGCGGCACAGCCCCCTGGTGATCCGGCCGAGGATGGATCCGCAGCAGTGGCGTTGGATCCTGCAGATGCTGGCCAACTGCAATACCCGCAGCTACCAGGTCAACAAGAGCCGCATGGTGCGCCTGGCCGAGTACAGCCGCGACGTGCTGGTCCAGCTGCGGCTTGATACCGGCATCGCCTACGACGAGCGCAGCAAGGGCACCCTGCAGCTGTTCCGCACCCAGAAGCAGTTCGATGGTGCGCACACCGACACCGAGGTGCTGGAGCGTTCCGGCGTGCCCTATAAACTGCTCGACCGGCAAGGCTGCACGCAGTACGAACCGGCGCTCGCGCGCGTGCCCGGGAACTACCTGGGCGGCCTGCTGCTGCCCAACGACGAGACCGGCGACTGCTTCAAGTTCACCCAGGCGCTGGCAGGCTTGGCCAAGGGCCTGGGCGTCAAATTCCGGCACGAGGTCAAGATCGAACGCCTGAACGTCGAGGGCGATCGCGTGACCGGCGTCGTCACCGACAAGGGCGAACTGAAATCCGAGGCCTTCGTGCTGGCGCTGGGCAGCTACTCTCCGCTGATGCTCAGGCAGATCGGCATCCACATCCCGGTCTATCCGGTGAAGGGTTATTCGATCACGGTGCCGATCGCCGATGCATCGGGCGCGCCCGAATCGACCGTAATGGACGAGACCTATAAAGTGGCGATCACGCGCCTGGGCGACCGCATCCGCGTCGGCGGCACGGCGGAGCTGTGCGGCTACGACCTGCGCCTGCACCAGGCGCGGCGCGATACGCTCGAACATTCGGTGACGAACCTGTTCCCCGACGGCGGCGACGTGCGCCAGGCCTCGTTCTGGTGCGGGCTGCGGCCGATGACGCCGGACGGCACGCCGGTGATCGGGCCGACGCCGTATCGCAACCTGTTCCTGAACACGGGGCACGGCACGCTGGGCTGGACCATGTCGTGCGGGTCGGGGCGGGTGCTGGCGGATATCCTGTCGGGACGCCAGCCCGAGATCGGGCTGGAAGGGCTGTTCATGGACCGCTATGGGCGGCGCAACAAGCCGGTGGTGGTGCCGGCGGGGATCAGCCGCTAAGCTCGAAGTCGGTCAATACGCTAAGCACGTCGTTCCCGCGCAGGCGGGAACCCAAGTTTGCCAGCGCTATGGTGTCGTTTGAAGGAGTGGCAGCGCGAAGGACTTGGGTTCCCGCCTTCGCGGGAACGACGTATGTGGTGATCGCGAGAGCGACGTATGTGGTAAATCAGCGCTCGGGTGGCGTCTCGTCGAGTGGATCCGCCGGCGCAGCGCCGGGGATCACGAATTTCTCTTCGGCCCAGGCGCCCAGGTCGATCTTCTTGCAACGCTCGGAGCAGAACGGGCGGAACTTGTTCGTGTCGATCCATTCGACTTGTTTGCCGCAAGTGGGGCAGGCTACGACGGTCATCGGTACTACCAATCAAAAATCAGAAATTGCAGAGGGTCAGGTCGAACGGCACGTCTTCTTCCAGCGGCTTGGGCTTGCAATCGCCGTCCTGGGTGGTGAAGCGTACCCACAGCATGTACTTGTTGGCCGAGATCTCGGGGATCGCTCCCGCCGATTCGTCCAGGGTCAAGCGCAGCATCTGGTAGATTTTACCCTGTAACATCTGTTGATAGCTGCCCGCCGAGGCGAACATCTTGACCGGCGCGCCCGAATTGCGCAGCAGGCGCAGCACCAGGGCCAGCGCCTCGAGCAGCGGGGCGAGTGGCCCGAACCAGCCCATGATGTCGGCATGGCGCTGCTCGGCCGGGCGCTTTTGCCAGGCGTAGTAGGAGGGCAGGTCGAATTCGCAGGCGCCGCCCGGGATGATGGTGCGGCCGCGGATGCTCATCAGCCATTCGTTTTCGCGCACGTTCTGGCCGGTCTTGCCCTGGCTGGTGACCAGCGCGCTGCTGGCCTTGTCGAGTTCTGCCAGGACGGCGTCGAGCGTGTCGGCCGCGACCGCGGGATTGCTGCGGTAGGCCAGCAGCGATTGCTTCTGCCGTTCGAGTTCCTGCAGCAGGTCCGATTTCAGGTCGGCGCGGCCGGCCACTTCCAGCATGTCGAAGATCGTCGCGAGGGCGACATGGTGCTGCATCGGGTGTTCCTGCTGCACGAAGAACTTGAACTTCTCGTACAGGTCCTCCAGCCGCAACAACGTGCGAATCCTCTCGTTGAAAGGGTATTCGTAGACGATCAAAATGACATTCCTCTGAATGTAGGCTGGGGAGCAACTTGGTGATTCTGAACCATACGAAGCAAAATTACAAACACTGCATCAATCTTGTTACATACTCAACGACAGATACCGCTCGTGCAAGCGTTTTACCTGGGGGAACAGGGCTTCCAGGCCATCGTCGTTGTCGATCACGTCGTCGGCCGCAGCTAGCCGCTGGGCTCGCGTGACCTGGGTCGCCATGATGGCGCGCACCTGGTCGGCGGACAGGCTGCTGCGTTGCATGACACGCGCGACCTGGGTGTCTTCCGAGCAGTCCACGGCCAGCACGCGCGACACCCGCTCGGCCCAAGTACCCGATTCGATCAGCAGCGGCACCGCATAGATCACGTAAGGGCCAGTGGCGATGGCCGCCGCCGCCGCGGTGGAGTCGCGGATGCGCGGATGCAGGATCGCTTCCAGCCGTCCGCGCGCCCCGGCATCGGCAAACACCAGGCTGCGCATGCGCGCGCGGTCCAGGGCGCCCTCCGGCGTGGCGAAGTCGGGTCCAAATTCGGCCAGGATGGCCGGCATCGCCGCGCCGTGCGGGGCGGTCAGGGAATGGGCGATGGCGTCGGTGTCGACGATCGTGGCGCCCAGGTCGGCAAACAGCTCGGCCACGGTGCTCTTGCCGCAGCCGATGCCGCCGGTGAGGCCAACCGAGAACGCCGCGCCGCGCACCGTGTTCATGCGCCGCCCAGCAGGCCGGCGCTGAAACGGCCCAGCTGCTCGCCATACAGCATGGCGATCAGGCCGGCCGCCGCCAGGTAGGGGCCAAAGGGAATCGGCTTGTCGCGTCCGCGTTTGGCGAACACGATCAGGCTGATGCCGACCACCGCCCCCACCACCGAGGACAGCAGGATGATGGTCGGCAGGGCGGTCCAGCCCAGCCAGGCGCCGAGCGCCGCCAGCAGCTTGAAGTCGCCATATCCCATGCCCTCCTTGCCGGTGGCGAGCTTGAATACCCAATACACGGCCCACAGCACCAGGTAGCCGGCGGCTGCGCCGATCACGGCATCCTGCAGCGGCACGAAGGTGGCGTTGATGTTGATGAGCAGGCCCGCCCACAGCAGCGGATAGGTCAGGTCGTCCGGCAGCAGCTGGGTATCGAAGTCGATGAAGGTCATCGCGATGAGCAGCCAGGCGAACAGCAGGCTGCCCATGCCGGCCGCGCCGCTGCCGAAGGTCCACACCAGCAGCCCCGAGACGATGGCGGTAAACAGTTCGATCGCCGGATAGCGCGCCGAGATGCGCGTCTTGCACTTGCGGCACTTGCCGCCCAGGGCGAGCCAGCTGACGACCGGGATGTTTTCGATGGCCGTGATCTGGTGGCCGCAGCAGGGGCAGGCCGAGCGCGGCACCATCAGGTTGAAGCGGTCGGTATGCGGCGGCTCCTTGCCGCTTTCCTGCGCCACGTAGTTGTCGGACTCGCGCTGCATCATCTTGGGGATGCGGTAGATGACCACGTTCAGGAAGCTGCCGACCAGGAGGCCCAGCAGGGCGGCCACGAGGGTAGGGCCCAGCAGGGCAGGGGGCGCAAACAACAACGATTCCAGGGGCATGTCGATCTGGTCCGAGACGAATGGGCGGCGCCATCCGGGTACCGACGGCCTGCCGCAGAGTGATTCCTTACATCAACCTCATTGTAGGGGTTTTCCCCGGATTTGGCGAAGGTGTTCTCCTTACGCTGCTGCATCGCAAAAATCATACGGTTATGCGTTAAATCGAAAGTTTTCGAAAGTTATTTGATATTTCGAAAGCCTTCCATTACTATCTGCTTATAACGAAGAAACCTGAGGAGGACGACGACGATGAAAACCCACTGGCTTGGCTACGCCCTGGTGACCACCCTGCTGTGGGGCGTGTGGGGCGCCTTCGCCGGGCGTCCGGTGCAGAACGGCTTTCCCGAGACCCTGGTGTATGTGGTGTGGGCGCTGACCATGATTCCGCCGGCGCTGTTCGCGCTGGCGCGCATTGGCTGGCGCGTGCGGCGCGACGGCCCGGCTATTTGCCATGGCCTGGCCATCGGCCTCCTGGGCGCGGGCGGACAGATGATCCTGTTCCACGCGGTCAAGGAAGGCCCCACTTACCTGATCTTCCCCCTCATCTCGCTGTCACCCGTCATCACGATCGCCCTGTCGTATGCCTTCCTGCGCGAACGCACCGGCGCCATGGGCGTGGCCGGCATCGTGCTGGCGCTGTGCGCGCTGCCGCTGTTCGACTACGCGCCGGAACAGGGCGGCGTGGCCTATGGCTGGTGGTTCGTGCTGGCGCTGGGCGTGCTGGTGGCCTGGGGCCTGCAGGCCTACTTCATCAAGCGCGCCAACGCCATCATGGATGCCGAAAGCATCTTCTTCTACATGGCCCTCAGCGCACTTGCTTTCATTCCGGTCGCGCTGGCCATGACCGACTTCTCGCAGCCGATCAACTATGGCCTGGATGGCCCATGGCTGGCCGCGATCACGCAGGTGCTCAATGCGGTCGGCGCGCTGACCCTGGTGTACGCCTTCCGACATGGCAAGGCGCTGGTGGTGTCGCCCCTGGTCAATGCCGGCGCGCCGCTGCTGACCACCATCATTTCGGTGGCGATGGCGGCGACCCTGCCGAACGGTTTCAAACTGGCCGGCATCGGCCTCTCGCTGGCGGCCGCGCTGTTCCTGGCGCTGCAGCCCGATGAGCCGAGCGCCGCCTGAAGTCTCTCTATCTGGAGTCAACCACAATGCAAGTGCTTCTCGACCTCGTCCAACGCCATCACGCGGGCCAGCCCGCAGGCATCCATTCAGTGTGTTCGGCGCACCCGCTGGTGATCGAGGCCGCCTTCGAGACCGGCCTGGAAGCCGAAGGTCCGGTGCTGATCGAAGCCACCTCGAACCAGGTCAATCAGGATGGCGGCTATACCGGGATGACGCCCGCCGCCTTCCGCGACTTCGCGTTCGGCATCGCCGACAAGGTGGGCTTTCCACGCGAACGCATCCTGCTGGGGGGCGACCACCTGGGCCCGAACTGCTGGCAGGGCGAGCCGGCCGCCAGCGCGATGGCCAAGTCCGAGGTGCTGATCGACCAGTATGTCGCTGCCGGTTTCCGCAAGATCCACCTCGATTGCTCGATGTCGTGCGCGGGCGATCCGGTGCCGCTGCCGGATGAAGTCGTGGCCGAACGCGCCGCGCGCCTGGCCGTGGTGGCCGAGCGCGCCTGGCAGCGCGCGGGCGGCGAGGCGCCGGTGTATATCGTCGGCACCGAGGTGCCGGTGCCGGGCGGCGCCCACGAAGAGCTGGCCGAACTGGCCGTGACCACGCCCGATGCGGCGGTGCTGACCATCGCCGCTCACCGGGCTGCGTTCAATGCGGCCGGCCTGGAGGCGGCGTGGCCGCGCGTGATCGGCCTGGTGGTGCAGCCGGGCGTGGAGTTCGATCACCACAAGGTGATCGACTACCGCCCGGAAAAGGCGCAGGCGCTGAGCCGCTTCATCGAGGGCGAACCGACCATGGTGTTCGAGGCCCACTCGACCGACTACCAGACGCCGGGCCTGCTGCAGGCGCTGGTGCGCGACCACTTCGCCATATTGAAGGTCGGCCCCGGCCTGACCTTCGCGCTGCGCGAAACGCTGTGGGCGCTGGCCGACATCGAAGCCGAGATGAACGTTGCAGGCAAGAGCGGCTTCAAGGAGGTCGTGCTGGACGTAATGCGCGCCGAGCCGGATTACTGGCGCAAGTACTACCACGACGCCGGCAGCCTGCTGTTCGACCAGCAGTACAGCCTCAGTGACCGGATCCGCTACTACTGGCCGCATCCGCGCATCCAGGCCGCGCAGGCGGCGCTGGTCGCGAACCTGGAACGCCAGCCGGCGCCGCTCACCTTGCTGAGCCAGTACCTGCCATTCCATTACGAAGCCGTGCGCGAGGGCCGGGTGCGCAACGCACCGCTCGCGCTATTGAAAGAAGGGGTAGCCCGCGTGCTGCGCCAGTATATGCGCGCCTGCCAGCCGGGCGCCGAACCTAGGGAGCAGTGAACATGCAAGCAGTACAGGATGCCGTGCAAGGCGGCAGTGAATTATTTGGACAGGATCTGGCCCGCCTCGATGCGCTGGGCGGCGGCGTGACGGCGCGCGAGATCGCGCAGCAGCCGGCCGTGTGGCCGCAGATCGATGCGCTGGTGAGCGCGCAGCGCGCGCAGATCGACGCCTTCCTGGCGCCGCTGCTGGCGCGCCCGGAGCTGCGCATCGTGATGGCCGGCGCCGGCACCTCGGCCTTCATCGGCGAGTGCCTGGCGCCCGGCCTGTTGCGCCAGGGCCGGCGCGCCGAGGCCGTGCCGACCACCGACCTGGTGTCGGGCCCGGACCGCTATTTCCAGCGCGGCGTGCCAACCCTGGTGGTGTCGTTCGGCCGTTCCGGCAGCAGCCCGGAAAGCGTGGCGGCGGTGCAGCTGGCCGACCAGCTGGTGGACGACGTCTACCACCTGGTGATTACCTGCAATGAAGAGGGCCAGCTGTACCGCATGACCCAGGACCGCGCCAATGCGCTGGCGATCCTGCTGCCCGACGCCACCCACGACCGCGGCTTCGCGATGACGACCAGCTTCACCTCGATGCTGCTGGCCGCGGCGCTGGCGTTCCGGGTGCTGGCGCCGGGCGTCGGCGCCCGCGTGGCGCCGGCGGCGACCCAGGTGGGCGCGCGCGCGCTGCCGCTGCTGACCCAACTGGTGGCGCAGGACTTCAAGCGCGTGGTCTACCTGGGCAGCAACGAGCTGCGCGGCCTGGCGCGCGAAGCCTCGCTCAAGCTGCTGGAGCTGACCGACGGCCAGGTGGTGGCGCTCCACGATTCGCCGCTGGGCTTCCGCCACGGTCCCAAGACCATCGTCGACGACCGGACCCTGGTGGTGGTGCTGCTGTCGAACGATCCGCAGGCGCGCCGCTACGACCTCGACCTGCTGCGGGAGCTGCGCGGCGACCGCCGCGCCGGCCGCGTGCTGGCCCTGGACGCCCAGGGCGATGCGGCGCCTGACGACGATACCTTCGTGTTCACGGGAGCGGACGCTGTGCAAGACCTTGAACTGGCGCTGCCCTACGTCGTGTTCTGCCAGTGCTTCGCCTTCCTGCGCTCGTTGTCGATGGGCGTGCGTCCGGACACGCCGAGCATGTCCGGCACCGTCAACCGCGTGGTGCGCGGCGTGACCATCTATCCATTTGCTTCTCCCGTCGATCACGAGGCCACCCATGTTCCTCGGCGTTGACGGCGGCGGCACCAAGACCGCGTTCGCACTGATCGACGCGCACGGCAGCGTGCTGGCGCGTCATGAAGATGGCGCCACCTACCACGTCGACGCCGGCATGCCGGCAGTGGCCGCGACCCTGCAGCGCGGCGTGCAGGCGCTTCTGTCCACGGCCGGCATCGATAGCGGCGCGGTCACCTACGCTTTCTTCGGCCTGCCGGCCTATGGCGAGGACCGCGCGGCCCAGCGCGAGCTCGATGCGGCGGCCGGCGCCATCTTCGGCCCCGAGCGCACCCGCTGCGGCAATGACATGGTGTGCAGCTGGGCCGGTTCGCTGGCCTGCATGGACGGCATCAGCGTGATCGCCGGCACCGGCTCGATGGCCTATGGCGAAGTCGCAGGCCGCCAGGCGCGCGCCGGCGGCTGGGGAGAGCTGTTCAGCGACGAGGGTTCGGCCCACTGGATCGCGCGCGCCGGCCTGACCCTGTTCTCGCGCATGAGCGACGGCCGCGCGCCCAGGGGCGCCCTGTACGGCCTGATGCGCGAGCGATTGGCGCTGGAGGACGATCTCGACCTGTGCGCCGTGGTGTACGGCGAGCTCGGGGGCGAGCGCAGCCGCATCGCCCAGCTGGCGCGGCTGGTGACCGAGGCGACGGCCCTGGGCGACGAACAGGCGCGCGCGATCTTCGTCGATGCCGCGCGCGAGCTGGCCGCGATGGTGGATGCGGTGCGCGACCGGCTCGACGTCGATCCAGAGCTGTCGCTACCGGTGTCCTACACGGGCGGCCTGTTCGGCGACGGCAGCCTGCTGCGCGCGCCATTCGCGCAGGCGCTGGCCGCCTGCGCCAGGCCCTATCGCCTGCAAACGCCGCGGCTGGCGCCGGTGCTCGGCGCCGCCTTGTACGCCGCCCGCAGCGCCGGGCAGCCATTGAGCGAGGCCGCGCTGGAGCGCCTCGCCTCGCAGACCCGATAGACAGGAGCACACATGCAGCAGAACGATATGCACAAGCGCCTCTTTTGCACCATCCTCCTTGCCGCACTGGCAGCGCCATTCGGCGTGCTGGCCGCCGACAGCTACACCATGCAGGATTACGAGAGCGTGGCCAAGATCGACGCCCACCTGCACTTGCACGGCCTCGAGCAGGGCCCGTTCCTGGAATTGGCGCGCAAGGCCAATTTCCGCGCGTTGACGATCAACGTCGACTATCCGGTGTTCCCGGCGCTGGAGCAGCAGCAGCGCGTGGCCAGCAAGCTGCACCACGAGCATCCGGCCACCGTCGGCTGGATCGCCAGCTTCAGCGCGGACAACCTGCTGCAGCCGGCCTGGATCCCGGCGACGCTGCACCGGCTGGATGCGGCGCTGCAGGATGGCGCGGTGGGCGTGAAGGTGTGGAAGAACATCGGCATGTCCGAGCGCGATGCGCAGGGCAAGCTGGTGATGGTCGACGACGCCCGCATCAAGCCGCTGTTCGACGCTTTTGAAGAACGCGACGTGCTGCTGGTCGGGCACCAGGGCGAGCCGCACAACTGCTGGCTGCCGCTCGAGAAGATGACGACCAAGAACGATCGCGAATACTTCAAGAACCACCCGCAGTACCACATGTACAAGCAGCCGAAGATGCCGAGCTACGAAGACCAGATGGGTGCGCGCGACCGCCTGCTGGCCGCTCATCCGCGCCTGCGCTTCGTCGGCGTGCACATGGCCTCGCTGGAGTGGAACGTGGACGAGCTGGCGCGCTTTTTGGACCGCAATCCGACGGCCAATGTGGACATCGCGGCGCGCATCGGCCAGATCCAGCACCAGTCGCAGCGTGACCGCGAGCGGGTGCGGCAGTTCTTCATCACCTATCAGGACCGCCTGATGTACGGCTCAGACCTGGCCCAGTCGGCGGCGCAGAGCCAGGCCGACTTCGTGACCGACCTGGATGGCGTGTGGCGGCGCGACTGGCGCTACTTCAATACCGACGACGAACTCACCACGCCGGACCTGGACGGCGTGGTGCGCGGCCTGGCGCTGCCGAAGGCGGTGGCCGACAAGCTGTTCCGCCAGAACGCCGAGCGCGTGTTCCCGGGCGCCTGGAAGGCATGATCATGCTGTCTTCATACGTAAGTGGGAAGGGGAGTAAAAAATAGTCTGAACTTTCGTTTCTTGCATTTTCATCCTGTATCATCAATCCGTTAATGAAGCAACGATCACGTATATAACGGAACCGCGGCGGCGAACCGGCGCGAATGGATGAAAATGAAGCAAGCAAAAAAAACAGAAACGAAAGTTTCGAACGGTAGCGAAGGCAAGCCCCCGGAAGCGCTGCCCGATCAGGATCTGCTGGTGGCCGAACGGCGCCGCAAGATCCGCGAAATGGTGGCCGAGCGCGGGCGGGTAACGGTGGCCGAGCTGTCGGAGATGTTCGGCATCTCGCTGGTGACGGTGCGCGCCGACCTGAACGTGCTGGCCGAGATCGGCGCAGTGGTGCGCACCCGCGGCGGGGCCCTGGCCCAGCGCGCCGACGAGGACTTGCCGATCGGCGTCAAGCAGTCGCTGCACCGCGCCGAGAAGGTCCGCATCGCGGAAGAAGCGGTCAAGCTGATCGGGGAAGGGCAGACCATCGTGCTCGACTCGGGCACGACGACCGCCGAAATCGCCAAGCAGATCCGCGGCCTGAAGCTGCAGTCGGTGAACGTGATCACCAATGCGCTGAACATCGCCGTGCTGCTGGCCGGCGCGCCGCACGTGACCCTGATCATGCTCGGCGGGGTGCTGCGTCCCAGCTCGTATTCGCTGGGCGGCCCGCAGGCCGAGCAGGGGCTGGAAGGCCTGCATGCCGACATCCTGTTCCTGGGCTTCGACGGCCTGGATCCGGAGATCGGCGTGATGACGCCGCACCTGCTCGAAGCGCGCCTGAATTCGCGCATGCTGGGCATCGCCCGCCGCGTGGTGGCGGTGGGCGACTCGTCGAAGATCGGACGGCGCAGCCTGTCCATGATCGCGACGATCGAACAGATCGACCAGATCATCACCGATGCCGGCGTGCCGGCGGAGATGGTCGAGGCGCTGCGTTCGCGCGGCGCGCAAGTGGTGCTGGTGTAGGGCGGCTCGGCCGGCCGGCGCCGGCTGTGTTGTACCTCACAAGCAAGGAGACAAGATGACCGAAGTGCATAGCGAGCGTCGCCGCACCCTGTTGCAGTGGCTGGCCGGATCGGCCGTGGCTAGCGGCATGGGCGCCGGCGTGGCGGTGGCTGCGCCTCAGGGTAAAAACGTGGCGCGCATCGGCGACGCCGCCCTGGGACTCGAATTCGACGGCCAGATGCGTAGCCGCCTGCTGGCGCGCCAGGGCGGCGCAACGGTCGCGGTCACGGGCTTTCACGCCAGCGAACGGCTGCGCGTGACGGGCGGGCGCTGGATCGACAGCTTCGCGCTTGGCGCGCAGGCGGTCGACCGCGTCGACGGCCCGCACGGCGCGGGCGTGCGCCATCGCCTGACCGGCGCGTCGAAGGACGGCGTGGAAAAAACCGTGCTGGTCACCTTCTATGAACGCCACCCGGGCCTGGCCCTGCTGCGCGTGAGCTACCGTAACAATGGCCAGACCGCGCTGCCGGTCGAGGCCTGGTCGAACAGCGGCTACACGCTGCTGCCGGCCAAGCGCGCGCCAGGGCGCGGCTTCTGGAGCTTCTCGGGTTCGTCGCACGCCGACCGCCGCGACTGGGTGCAGCCGCTCAAGGATGGCTTCGACCAGCGCAACTTCATGGGCATGAACTCGTCCGACTATGGCGGCGGCACGCCGGTGGCCGACGTCTGGCAGCCCGAGCACGGCATCGCCGTGGGCCATCTCGACACCGTGCCGCGCCTGGTGGCGCTGCCGGTGCAGCAAGTCAAGGCCGGCGCCGCGCTGGCGATCGAGTTCGAGCAGGCCGTGGTGCTGCAACCGGGCCAGGAGCTGACCACCCTGGACACCTTCGTCACCGTGCACACGGGCGACTACTACGCGGCCCTGGACCGCTACCGCCTGGTGATGGCCGAGCGCGGCCTGGCGGCGCCGCAGGCGGGCGATGAATCGTACGAGCCGATCTGGTGCGCCTGGGGCTATGAGCGCGACTTCACGATCCCCCTGATGACCGGCACCCTGGCCAAGGCCAAGGAACTGGGCCTGGAATGGGCGGTGCTGGACGATGGCTGGCAAACCAACGAAGGCGACTGGAAGATCGACCGCAAGAAGTTCGCGCGCGGCGAAGAAGACATGAAGAAGCTGGTGGACGATATCCACGGCGCCGGCCTGAAGGCGCGCCTGTGGCTGGCGCCGCTGGCGGCCGATCCGGGCACCGACCTGCTGCACCAGCATACCGACCAGCTGCTGCTGGACGAGAACGGCGCGCCGCAATTCGTCACCTGGTGGAACGCCCTGACCCTGTGTCCGGCCTATGAGCCGGTGATCGAACAGACCCGCGCGCTGGTGCGCAAGATCATCGGCGAGTGGGGCTACGAGGGCCTGAAGCTCGACGGCCAGCACCTGAACGGCGTGGCGCCATGCCACAACCCGGCGCACAATCACGCGCGTCCGGAAGAGTCCTTCGAAAAGCTGCAGGACTTCTGGAAGATGGTGTACGACACCGCGCGCGAGATCAATCCGAAGGCGGTGGTCGAGTTCTGCCCCTGCGGCACCTCGTATGCCTTCCATACGCTGCCTTACACCAACCAGGCGCCGTCGTCCGACCCGCTGTCCTCGTGGCAGGTGCGGCACAAGGGCAAGACCCTGAAAGCCCTGATGGGCCCGACCGCGGCCTATGCCGGCGACCACGTCGAACTGAGCGACGGCGGCGACGATTTCGCCTCGTCGGTGGGCATCGGCGCGGTGGTCTCGACCAAGTTCACCTGGCCCGAAGACCCGAAGCCGAAGGACAGCTACCTGCTGACGGCGGTCAAGGAAGCGAAGTGGCGCAAGTGGATCGGCATCTACAAGGACAAGATGCTGCCCAAGGGCCAATATCGCGGGGAACTGTACGACATCGGCTTCGACAAGCCGGAAACCCATGCGGTCGAAAAGGATGGCCGGCTGTACTTTGCTTTCTATGCGAAGGAGTGGTCGGGCCAGGTCGAACTGCGCGGCTTGAAGGAAGGCCGCTACCGCGTACGCGATTACGTCGAAGACCGCGACCTGGGCGAAGTGAGCGCGGCCAGCAACAAGCTCAAGATCGGGTTTGAGCAGGCGCTCTTGCTCGAGGCAATTCCGGTCTGAGTCTAATGGCGTTAAGTAAGGCGAAAGTCTTCCTGAGTTAGCGTGAAAACGTCGTCCCCACGAAGGTGGGGACCCAATCTTGCAAGCGTTTCGACGACGTTTGCAGAACTTGGGTCCCCGCCTGCGCGGGGGCGACGTATTTGACGGTTAGCTCCGCAGCTTGACTTAATGGCATTACGGTCTGAGCCGGCATGGACGGCATCGCAACACGATTGCGGTGCCTCATGGATGGCGCGCTGCGTAGCGATAGGCTGAAGCCGAGCCTACCCCCGCCATGCCGCCATGCCGAGTCCGACCTTCACCTTCCTGAACCACGCCGGCTTCCTGCTGCGCACCGACCATGCGCTGCTGCTGGCCGACCCCTGGCTGGACGGCACGGTGCTGAACGACGCATGGAGCCTGCTCGACCGTTCCACCAATACCGCCAGGCTGATCGCCGAGCTGAACGCGAGCGGCCTGCCGGTGTTTATCTGGTGTTCGCGCGCCCAGCCCGATCGCCTGTCGGCGCCTTTCCTGCGTCGCTTTCGCGCCGAATTCCGCGGCATCGCCACCTTCCTGTATCGCCAGGGCCGCGACTGGCGCCTGCACGGTGAGCTGCGGCGCAACCGCTTCGCCATGGCCGAGTGCCCCGACGGGCAGCCGCGCACGCTGGCGCGCGACCTGCGCCTGACGGCGTTTGCCAACGGCGAAGGCGATTCGTATTGCCTGGTCCGCTGCGGCCGGCGCACGCTGCTGCACCTGGGCGAGCGCGCGCTCGCCACCCACGCCGCCTGCCGCGCCGCCGCCGAGCGCCTGCGCCAGGCCAATGACCGCGTCGATGTGTTGTTGACGGGCTTCGCCGACATGGCCTGGTGCGGCAATCCCGACGACTTCGCCCGGCGCGAAGCGGCGGCCGAGCAGGGCATCGAGCGCCTGGCGCTGCAGGCCGAGACCTTCAGGCCAAGGCTGATCGTGCCGGTCGCGTCCTTTGCCCGCTTCAGCCGCGTCGACAATGCCTGGCTCAACCACGGCCGCCGCACACCGCTGGGCGTGCTGGAGGCGCCGCGGCTGGAAGCGCAGCGCGGCCTCATCCGGTTCTTGCAGCCGGGCGCGCGCTTCGACCTCGAGTTCGACAGCCCGGCCAGCCTGGCGGCCCAGCACGAGCAGGCGCTGGCGCACTGGATGCGCTGCTGGCGCGACCGGCCCGAGCCGCTGCCGCGTCCAGCCCGGGCGACGGTGGCGGAGTTGAAAGAGGCTTTTCTCAGGTATCGCGAGCGGGCAGGGGAGCGGCTGCACGGCTTGCCGCGGGTGCTGGAGCGCTTGCGCCTGTCGCGGCCGCTCGTGCTTGCGCTGCCCGATCTGCGCCAGACGCTTGAGTTGTCTTATCTGCGCGGCCTGCGTCTGCTGGCGCGCGACGCGCAGGCCGATGTGGCGATGTGTTCGGGGACGGCGCTTTATCTGCTGCGGGCAGAGGATGGCTTCGATACGACGTATGCGGGAGGGTGTTTCTGGGTCATGCGCGGGAGTGGGTTGTCGGTGTTTGGGAGGTTCTTTTTGCCGCAGCGCATGGGGCGGCGTGGGCTGGATCGGCAGCGGCCCTGGGCAACTGGCAGTATGTTGCTGAGGGCGACACTGGAGTGGGCGATGCGCGGGATCCGAACTGCCTTGAGATAGCGTGCCTTTGCCGGCGTATGCGAACAAGCCGCTAGTCGGCAGTTGAACTGTCCCCAGCGTGCGTGGTAAAGAGAGACAGGAGGAGTCCTATTCCAACACTCATGAACACATCATCCATCAACATCGCTGGTGAGTACCAGGATTCCGATGAAGGTCCTTGTCGGGAAAGGCAGAAGATAACAAATCCGAAGTAGGCGAGCAGACATCCAATCCCGATCAACAAACTTTCAAGCGTCGAGTGCTTTTTTGATTTCTCAAGAAGTGGTGTAACAAGCGGGGTCATGAAAAACGCAATTCCAAAAAGATGAACGAATCTGTTGGCGAACCAAAATTCGACATCGTTGTATGGTTTGCTCTCCGAATAGCCTCCGTCTAAGGATGTAACACAGATATTGATAGCAATATAAACGAGCATTACCAACGCCACCCGACGCTTTTCGTGCAATCCGTTCTGCCAGATGTGGCCGGTTCTCGTAATGAAGATATAAAGGCTGACCCCCAGGGTGATCAACAAAAATGTTCCCTGCCAGGGATAGGGACCATAGAGCGCAACTGGTAGAGCCAGCAATAGGTAGCTCCAACTTAATGGCTTCCCTTCGCGCAAGGAAATTTTTACTTGAGCACCCGCTTTCGCCATGATGGTTGCCATGTTCTTCATTTTTTGATCTGGTTGCATTGTGTGCATCAATGGCGAGCAGTCAGTGGGCGTGATCCGCTTTCGCTTGCTCTCGGCATTACACCACCGAACCGAGCTTGAAGATCGGCAAATACATCGCAATCACCAGTCCACCGATCAGCACGCCGAGAATGACCATGATGAGCGGCTCCATCAGCGACGACAGCGCCGCTACCGCCTCATCGACTTCATCCTCGAAGAAATCGGCCACCTTGCCCAGCATCGCATCGAGCGAACCCGACTCTTCGCCGATCTGCACCATCTGGATCACGAGGTTCGGGAATACGTCCGCATTCTGCATCGAGGCGGTCAGGCTGGTGCCGGTGCTTACTTCGTTCTGGATCTTGCGCGTCGCTTCCAGGTAGACCGCATTGCCAGAGGCGCCGCCGACCGAGTCGAGCGCTTCGACCAGCGGCACGCCGGCCGCGAACATGGTGGCCAGGGTGCGCGTCCAGCGCGCGATGGTGGCCTTGCGGATCACGCTGCCGAAGATCGGCAGGCGCAGCAGCAGGCGGTCCATCACCTGCTGCATCCTGAGCGAGCGGCGCCAGGCCTGAAAGAACAGGTACAGCCCGGCGAACAGCGAGCCGAAGATCACGTACCACCATGCCACGACGAAGTCCGAGATCGCCATCACCACCACGGTCGGGGTCGGCAGGTCGGCGCCAAAGCTCGAGAACACCTGCTTGAAGGCCGGCACCACCCAGATCATGATCACGGCGGTGACGATCAGGGCCACCGCCAGGATCGCGATCGGATAGGTCAGGGCCGACTTGATCTTGCCCTTGAGCGCCAGCGTCTTTTCCTTGTAGATCGCCAGGCGGGTAAGCAGGTCTTCCAGGATGCCGGCCTGTTCGCCGGCGCCGACCAGGTTGCAGAACAGCGGATCGAAGTACAGCGGGAACTTGCGGAAGGCGCGGTTCAGGCTGGTGCCGGTCTCGACGTCGTTGCGCAGGTCCTGGATCAGCTTGGCCATCGACGGGTTGCTGTGGCCCTTGCCGACGATGTCGAACGATTGCAGCAGCGGCACGCCGGCCTTCATCATGGTCGCGAGCTGGCGCGTGAACATGGTCAGGTCCTTGTCCGTGATCTTGCGCCCGCTGCGGTAGACCTTCTTCTTGACCTTGGTGACCATGATGCCCTGGCGGCGCAGGGTCACGTTGACGATCGCCTCGCCGCCGGCGCGCACCTCGCCGCGCACGACGCGGCCGGTCTTGTCCTTGCCTTCCCAGGCGTACACGTTCTCCTTGACCTGCGCGCCGCGGCTCTTTGGTTGGTGGGAAGTTGCCATGTATTCGTGTTCCTGTTTGCAGTTTGACTGCGGTCTTATTCGTTGGTACAGCCAAGCACTTCTTCAACGCTGGTCAGCCCCTGTTTGACTTTCAGCAGGCCCGAGCGGCGCAAGGAGTTGACGCCTTCCTTCTCGGCCTGGGCCGCGATTTCCATGGAATTGCCATTGGCCAGGATCAGTGCCTCGATACTAGGGGATATCGGCATGATCTGGTAGATGCCGACGCGGCCCTTGTAGCCCGAACCCAGGCAGCGGTCGCAGCCGACCGGGCCATACGGCCGCCAGTCGCCGTCCAGGTCGCTCTCGCGGTAGCCGGCGGCCAGCAGGGCCTCGCGGCTGGTCTCGAGCGGCTGCTTGCAGCCGCACAGGCGCCGCGCCAGGCGCTGGGCCGTGATCAGGATCACCGACGAGGCGATATTGAACGGCGCCACGCCCATATTCATCAGGCGCGTCAGGGTCGACGGCGCATCGTTGGTGTGCAGGGTCGAGAACACCATGTGGCCGGTCTGGGCGGCCTTGATCGCGATGTCGGCGGTTTCCAGGTCGCGGATCTCGCCGACCATGATGATGTCCGGATCCTGGCGCAGGAAGGATTTCAGCGCCACCGGGAAGGTCAGGCCGGCCTTTTCGTTGACGTTGACCTGGTTCACGCCCGGCAGGTTGATCTCGGCCGGGTCTTCCGCGGTCGAAATATTAATCCCCGGCTTGTTCAGCAGATTCAGGCAGCTGTACAGCGACACCGTCTTGCCCGAGCCGGTGGGGCCCGTCACCAGCACCATGCCGTAGGGACGGGCGATCGCGTCGAGCAGCAGCGCCTTCTGGTCCGGATCGTAGCCGAGCGCGTCGATGCCCATCTGGGCCTGGGTCGCGTCCAGGATACGCATCACGGTCTTTTCGCCGAACAGCGTGGGCAGGGTGCTGACACGGAAATCGATGGCGCGCGTGGCCGACAGGATCAGCCGCATGCGGCCGTCCTGCGGCACCCGCTTTTCGGCGATGTCCAGCCGCGCCAGCACCTTGATGCGCGACACCAGTTTTTCGCGGATCGACAGCGGCGGCGACGCGTGGTCGCGCAGCACGCCGTCAACGCGCAGGCGGATCCGGTAATACTTTTCGTAGGGCTCGAAGTGGATGTCCGACGCGCCCGTCTGTACAGCGTCCATCAGGATCTTGTTCAGGAAGCGCACGATCGGTGCGTCCTCGACGTCGCTGGCGGCCTCGGTCGGCGTTGCCGACTGCTTATCTTCTTCGGCGAATTCGATCTCGGCGTCGTCGCCGGCCAGCTCGCTCAAATCCTGTTCGGCGCCCTTGGCGATCGCGGCCAGCAGATTCAATAGCGCGTCGTGCGGCACGATCACCGGCTCGACCGTCGCCTCGCTCTGGAACTTGATCTGGTCCAGGGCCTGGGTATTGGTCGGGTCGGACAGCGCGACCGACAGCTTGTTGCCGCGCTTGGCCAGCGCGATCACGCGCTGGGCCTGCATCAGCCTGGCGTCGATGGCGCTGGTGGGCAGGAACTCCGGCGCGAAGGCCGACAGGTCGAACAGCGGATAGCCGAAGGTCTCGGCGCAGAACGCGGCCAGCGCGCGCGGCTCGATCGCGCCGCTGGCGAGCACGGCGTCGATGAATGCGGTCTTTTCCTGGATGGCCTTCTTGTGCAGCATGTCCGCCTGCGCGGCGCTCAGGCGATTGGCCTGTACCAGGGCGCGCGCCAGGCCCGACAGTTGCGTGCCGGTGGTCGTGTTGGGGAGGACTGCTGCCATATGCGCCGTGTGTGGGAACCTCAGGGGAAGCGACAAGGGCGCCGGGCGGGCCGGCGGACCAACGGATCATGCCTACAGGCACTAACTTTGTAAAGGATTTGGTGTTGCTCAGATGCGTCCATACCACGTGGACGAATTGGCATTCCGGGCAGGATCGCCCGGAATGGATGGGCCGGTATTGCGGTGCTTCGAGTGGCAGGCGTTAAGCGCGATGAAACACTCTTGGCAAAGCTTTCATGGTCGTGGTTGGTTCGGAAACCTGTAGCCTGAACACCGCCAGCGCCTCGGTCAGTTGTCCGGTCTGGCCCGTCAGCGATTCCGCCGCCGCCGAGGCCTCCTCGACCAGGGCCGCATTCTGTTGGGTCATCTCGTCGATGCTGCCGATCGCGCGGCCGATGTCTTCGATGCCCGCGTGCTGGCGCGCGCCGGCATCGGCGATCTCGCGCATGATGAGCTGCACCTTGCGTACCGAGTCGACGATCTGTTCCATCGTGGCCCCGGCTTCGCCCACCAGCGCGCTGCCGGCGCCGACCTTCGCCACCGAGTCGCCGATCAGTTCCTTGATTTCCCTGGCCGCCGCAGCCGAGCGCTGGGCCAGGTTGCGCACTTCGCTCGCGACCACCGCGAAGCCGCGGCCCTGTTCGCCGGCACGCGCCGCTTCCACCGCCGCGTTCAGCGCCAGGATATTGGTCTGGAAGGCGATGCCGTCGATGGTCGCGATGATGTCGACGATCTTCTTGGACGACGCATCGATGTCGCCCATCGTCGCCACCACATTGCCCACCACCTCGCCGCCGCGGGTGGCGATGCTGGTGGCGCTGGCCACCAGGGCGTTGGCCTGGCCGGCGCTGGCGGCGTTCTCGCGCACCGCGCCGGTCAATGCTTCCATCGCACGCGTGGTGCGGTCCAGGTTCGCGGCCTGCGATTCGGTGCGTTGCGCGAGGTCGGCATTGCCGCTCGCGATCTCGGTGCTGGCGCTGGCGATCGTGTCGGCCGAGCCCTTGATGCCGGCCACCAGTGTCGCCAGGCGCAGGCGCATCTCGTTCAGTGCGACCAGCAGGCTGTCGCTGTCGCCGGACTCGATCCGGATATCCATCGACAGGTCGCCGGCAGCCACCGCCTGCGCGATCGTGCGCGCATAGGCCGGTTCGCCGCCCAGCTGGCGCCAGATGGTGCGCACCACGAACCACGACGTGATCGCCAGTGCGGACAGCACGGCCAGTGCGCTGGCGACCATTGCCACCAGTGTGTTGCGTACACTATCCTGGCTGGTGGCAATGCCGGCCGCAAACTGGCGCTGGGCGCCGTCGACGGTCTTGGCCAGGTCGGCGTTCAGGGACGCCAGCGCCGCCTGCATCTTGCCCACCGTCGCTTGCGGGTCGCCCTGTTCCATCTCGAGCATGATGCGGGCCGATGACAGGGCAGGCGCGTAATAGGCGTCGAATTCTTGTTTGAGGCGTGCGCCGGTGGCCGCATGGCCGGGGATCTGGCCGAGTCTATCCAGGTCGGCGCGCACCTTGGCCGCCTGTACGCCGACCTGCTCGATGCGCGCCTTGTCGCCTTCGGTGACGGCGTCGGTCAGCCCTGCGGTGACGGCGGCGATGTCGAGGGTGACGGCCTTGACGGCATCCATCAGCGGGTAGTCCACCGTTTCGGTGGTGGTGATCGATACCAGCGCGCCGTTCGCGATCGTCACGCTGGCGCCGGCGCCGAGGGCGAAGATGATGGCGGAAATGACGGGCAATGCCCAGATCCTGCGCTTGATGCTCATAGTGTTCTTCCGGATATGCGAGACCCGCCGGACGGCGCTTGCCGCGGCGGGTCGACCGGGCAGCCGCGGCAATGCTGGCTGCCTGTATTGCGCTTACTGCGCGGTGTGGACGACCTTGACGGTCGCGTCGACCGCGCTCTTGTCGATATAGCCGATCGCTTTCGGGTTGGCGGCGACGGCGGCCTTGACGGCGGCGCTGTCGGCGACTTCCTTCGGCATCGTGGCCTTGCCGGTGAACACCAGCTTGGACCACAGGGCCTTGACCTGGGCCGCGTCCTTGTCAGCCACTTTCTTGTAGAAGTCCGCGCGGATCGGCGCGCCGTCCGGCTGGTCGATCGGCGTCATGGCCGTCGATTTACCTAGGAAGAACTGGGCGATCTGCTCCTTGGCCATGGTGCTCTCGGCCGCCTTGGGATTGACGACGACGACCACCTGGGCCAGCGCCGGCAGGGCGGCGAAGCTCGATGCCGCGCACGCGGCCAGAATCAATTTTTTCATGTTCGCTCCTCAGAACACGAAATCGAGGGCCACCGCGCCCACGGTCACCGGACCGGAGAAGCCGGGCTGTGCGTTGATGAACAGGCCGTTGCCGCTTGGCTTGATGCGGTCGATCTGGACCTTGAGCGCCACCGAGCTGGCGACATCCCAGCGCACGCCGATGGTGTCGGTGGTCTGCTCGCCCTGGCCCACGCCCGACACCGAGATACGGCGCACGGCGCCGCCCAATTGCTGGAGAGTCGGGGTGCAGGCCGCGGGATAGCCGGCCGGGCAGGCCGCAGGCACGGTGTTGTTGATGGTGCCGTCGATCTTCAGTTCAGACCGCGTGTAGTACGGCAAGAATTTGCCGATGCGGTAGCCGCCCATCACGTACCACGAGGTGGTGTCGTTGATATAGGTCTCGGTCTTGCGCTTGGCGAACTCGGTCTGGAGCACGAAGTTGTTCCAGTCGGCGGTCAGGCCGATCGAATTGAAGGTGCCTTTGGCGTCCTTGGCCTGGATCTGGCCGGCCAGGTCGGTCAGCTGTGGCAGGCGATAGCCGGCGCCGGCGGCGCGCAGCGAACCGACCAGGGTGTTGAGCGTTGCCAGGTCATCGACCGTGATCTTGGTGCGGGCGTGGCCGAGGCGCAGGGTGAACGGGCCGTTTTCGGCCACGACGTTCAGCGCCAGGATGTCCTTGCCGCGCACGTGGAAGTTGCCGACCGGGGTCTTGATCTTGCCAGCCGCCAGTTGCGAGGTGATGGTGGTGTTGCCGTAGTCGTGGCGCCAGGTGATGTCGGCGCCGTCGACGCTGTTGAACGGCACTTGCGAGTACAGCTCGGATGGCGGACGCAGCATGGTGTTGGCATAGCCGACGTTGCGGTAGTCCGAGATCATGAAGACCGGCAGGCCGACGCGGCCGACGCGCACGCTCAGGTCGTCCGACATGCGGAACTTGGCGAACGCCCAGCTCAGTTCGGCGCCATAGTGCTCTTCGGCGTCCTGGCGCACCAGGCCCTGGGCGGTCAGCGAAATCCAGTTGTTGACGGTGTAATCGGCTTGCAGGCCGAGGTTGGAATCGACGCCGGTACGGAAGTTGTCGGCGGCGCCGCTGGCCTGGTTCGGGCGGCCGAACTGTGCACGGTCATCGTCCGACCAGGTGAGGGCGGCGGTGCCGAAACCGCTGATCTTAACGGCGTTATCTTGCGCCTGGGCCATCGCAGGGACGACCAAGGGGAGCGCCAGCAGGCTGGCGAGAATCTTTTTGTTCATTACGGAGGTGTGACTGAATCTGTTACGTGAGCTGCTAGGGAAGATGCGCTTGCAAGGGCAGCAGGCATGAGCGCTGGAAATTATTCTATCCAGACGGGAATTTTCGCAGCAACAGATTTATGACAATTGGAGAGATTTTGAGATGTAAAGACGTATTCTGTGGCTTAATTGACACATTGCGTTGTCAGTATTAGTTCCACCAATGACAAGTCGGCCCTGCCGTCGGCAATCTGGCCTGTACCGCTTCGTGGACGATGCCGGCGCCAACCGCCTCCTCGGCGGTATAGATGCGGGCCTGGCCGGTCAGGTGCGGCCGGATGTCGGTTTCATGGCCTGCCTCGCGGGTGGCCTCGCGGAAGATGCTGGCATAGCGGTCGGCATCGAAATCCAGGCACTCGCGCCATTCCGACACGCGCGCATGGTCGGCCGCCACCAGGTTGCCGAAACCCCAGTGCATTGGATGGATCAGGAAGCGCGTGCCGGGGCAGGCATAGCGCTTCTGGCCAGCCAAAAAGATCACCACCCCGACCGATTCGACGCTGCCGATATTGTGGGTGGTGAGCGGGATCGGCAGGGACTTCAGGAAGAAGTAGAGCGCGAAGCCGGCCGTCATATTGCCGCCCTCGGTGGACATGTGCAGCGCGATCTCGGTCGCGCCTTTTTGCAGCGCCTCCAGGCAACAGTTGCGCACCGTGCAGGCTGAGTTGTGGTTGATCGGGCCGATGAAATGAACGATGTGCAATGCCATGGTGCTCGCGCTCCAGCAATGTATTACGGATACTCAAGCATAGCGATTATCGTCAGTGCGGCGCGTCCTCTTTGACCGGTGCAGGTTCGGATCCGCACTTGAATTGCGTGTGGCGTGGTGTGATCTCGATCCGCCTGCCATCGATCTCGAGATCGGCCACCGCCGGCGCGACTGCCCGCAGCTTGCCTGCGCGCATGGCATCGAGCAGCGGCGCGCAGTCGGCCAGGCCAGGGGGCAAGGCCCCGGCGAATTCCCACGCGCCGTCATCTGTCTGGCGCAGGACGGCATTGCCGTGGTTGGCGGCGCCAACCAGGATGACTTCCGGCCGGGCATCGCCGCCGAGGTCGATCACGAACGCGTCGCAGATGGCGCCCTGGCGCTGCAAGCAGTAAGGCAGATACAGGTGTTGCTTGAACTTGCGCCAGTCGACCGCGGCGAAACCGGCGGGCAGCCGTGCACCGGCCGGCCAGACCCGCAGGTTGTCGGCCACCTTCAGGTCTGGGGCGGGTGCGCCGGGGTGCTGCAACTGGCGCAGGCGTGCCAGTTCCGTCCGCAGCCATCCGGCGTCGTCTCCCGTAGCGCTCTTTTCCAGCTGCGCGATCGCTTCGCGGCCAAAGCGCGCGCCATGGTGGTACAGGTAGGCGACATCGAGCTGCGGGAGCTTGATCTGGCCGCTGGCCAGGCGCGCCATCTGGCTGTTGACGGCGATGCGGCCCGGATCGAGGACGGGCGACAGCAGCAGCGCCAGCACGGCCAGCACCACGAAGGCGGCGGCGATGTTGACGCCCGCCAGACTGCGCAACCAGCCGCGGCGCAGCGCCGCGGCTGCATAGCCACCGGCATAGCAGGTCGCGACCAGCAGGCAGGCGGCGGCAATGACGCGGTCGGCCGACCAGCCGTGGTCCGCGACACGCAGCGCGAGGGCATAGGCGGCAAGCAGGGTCAGCGGCACCAGCAGCAGGCAGGCGATGCGCGCGGAAATGGCCAGCACGCGCGCCGGCGGGCTGGCGCCGTCCTGGTAGGCGGCATTGATCAAGATGACGAAGGCCGCCGCGGCGCCAAGCATGCTGCCGGCGGCGCTGCGGGTGGCCCACAGCGGCTCGAGGCCGGTGAACGGCAGGCTGGCCAGGAAGCCGCCCACCAGCAGGGTGAGCACCGGCAAGATCCAGGACAGCAGTACGTGCAGGAGGTTGCGGATGCCGCGCACGATGGCGGGCTTGACGTCGGTCAGGTGCATCGCCACCGAAAAGGCGAAGGCAGTGACGGGAATGAAGAACCAGGGCTTGCCGATGGCCCAGCTCAGGAAATTGAGTTTGACCAGATCGAACAGCGCGGCGCCCAGCTGCAGCACGAGCCAGGTGGCGCCCACGAACAAGAGGCAGAACAGGATCTGCAGGTTGAGCTTCCAGGCGACCTCGAAGTAGCTGGCGTAGGCCGCGATGCGGCGCCTCTCGCGGCCGGCCGCCAGCACCAGCGCATGGGCGATGAAGAAGCCGACCGCCAGGCAGAAGGTGAGCACGCCGGACGGCTTGCCTCCCTCCCACTCGGTCCCGCCGAGGTGGCGCCACATATCGTAGGCGGCCAGCAGTGCGATCACGACGGCCGCGCCCAGCGCCCACGCGGTCAGCCGGCGGCGCGACAGGTGGCCCAGGCCGCTGATCAGGATCACCGGCAGCAGCAGGCCGAGCATGACGAGCGGCCCGAACAGTAGAGGAACGGTGGCCGGCCAGGACTTGTCCTGCGCCGCCGTGTACAGCAGGTAGAGCAGCAGGCCCTGGGCCAGGCCGATGACGATGCGGGTGGGGCCGAGCCAGGTCGGGACGAGGTCGTCGTCCGGCGAAGGTGCGGGAAAAGCGGCGGCGGGCTTGGGCTGCTGCATGGGCGTCAATCCTTGATCGTGGTCTTGACGGGTATCTTACTTCCGATCAACGCACAATGACGCCCACAAGTCTGCTAGCTTCCGCGGTAGGTCGAATACGACCACGGCGTCATCACCAGCGGCACGTGGTAGTTCTGGGCAGGGTCGGCGATGCCGAAGCCGAGCGCGATGCGGTCCAGGAAGCGGGGAGAAGGAAGGTCGACGCCGCGCGCGGCGTAGTAGTCGCCGGCGTGGAATACCAGTTCGTACTGGCCGGCCAGCAGCGCGGCGCCTTCCAGCAAGGCTTCAGCGCAGCGGCCGTCGTCGTTCGTTAGCGCGCTCTTGAGCAGCGTACGGCCGTCGGCGTCGATCGCGTATAGCTCGACCCGGATGCCGGCGCCGGGGCGGCCGTGGGCGGTGTCGAGTACGTGGGTGGTGAGTTTTCCCATCGTGGTCCTTGTCTGTGCTGAGTTGGGGTAGCGGCAGGCCAATGATAGCCCGTGCGTCGACGCCGTGAAAATTTTCCGCGGCGAGATTGACTGACATGCGGAAAAATGAAAGAATGAGAATCATTCTCAATTGAGTGGGTGACGAGATGTCTGTTGCCAGCCAACCCGTTCATCTTTCGACAGTACTTCCAGAGCCCCCCGTGCGCGTTTCCAGCTCCGATCCGATCACCACGCTTTACAGCGAACACAGGGGCTGGCTGCATGGCTGGCTGCGCAAGAAGCTCGGCTGTGCGCACAACGCGGCGGACCTGGCGCAGGACACGTTCATCCGCATCGTCGCGGCGTTCAAGGGCAATGACGACGCCGCTACGCAGCTGCGCGAGCCGCGCGCCTACCTGACCACGGTCGCGACGCGCGTCCTCAGCAATCACTACCGGCGCCTGTCGCTGGAACGGGCTTATATCGAGGCCCTGCGCCTGATGCCGGAAGCCGCGGCGCCGTCCCCGGAAGACCGGCTCGTCATCCTCGAGACGCTCAACGAAATCGATGCGCTGCTCGACGCCTTGCCGCACAAGGCGCGCATTGTGTTCCTGGCGGCGCAGTTGGACGGCCTGACCTATAACCAGATCGCGCTGGAGTACGGGATCGCGCCGCGCAGCGTGCGCCGCTACATGGCGCTGGCCTACGAACGATGCCTGGCGCCGCAGACCTGATGCCGGGCGCGCAGGACGAGCGGCTCGACCCGCGCGTCGCCCGCGAAGCCGCGCAATGGCTGATGCGCATGCATCCGGCCGCGGAGCCGGACGAGGCCGAGCGGCGCGCCTGCCTTGCCTGGCGTGCGAGCCACGCCCAGCACGAGCTGGCCTGGCAGCGCGCGCAGCAGTTCAACGACAGGTTCGTGGTCTTGCCCCCGGAGCTGGGCAAGGCTGCCCTGGGCCGCAAGACCGTGCGCCAGCGACGCCAGGCCGTCACCAAGCTGGCCCTGCTGCTGACGATGGCGCCGGCCGGCATGTTGGCCTACAAGCACATGCCCGTCGCCGCATGGCGGGCGGCGTACCGCACCGCCACCGGCGAGCGCCGAAGCGTGCAACTGGCCGACGGCAGCCGCGTGGAAATGAATACTGGCACCGCATTCGATGTCGTGATCGACGACGTGCAGCGCCTGGTGCTGCTGCACGAAGGTGAACTATTGATCGAGACGGCGCCAGACAGCCATGGCGCCTTGCGCCCGTTCCGCGTCAGGACCGACGAAGGGTTCATCCGCGCGATCGGCACGCGCTTCAATGTCCGGCGCGATGCCGCATGGAGCGAGGTCGCGGTGTTCGAAGGCGCGGTCGAGGTGGCGGCCGGGGAGGGCAAGCGCATCGTGGCTGCCGACGAACAGCTGCGTTTTACTGCCCATGGCCTGGCCGCTACCGAGCCGTTGGTGTCGCACCAGGCCGCCTGGGTGGATGGCATGCTGCAGGCGGACGACCAGACGCTGGCGGCATTCGCGGCCGAACTGACGCGCCACCGGCGCGGCTGGATACGCTGCGATCCTGCCGTGGCCGGTTTGCGTATTTCGGGCAGTTTCCAGCTCGACGATACCGACCAGGTCCTGCGCGCCGTGGCCGCCACGCTGCCGGTGAAAATCCGCTTCCATACGCCTTATTTGGCAACGATCGTGCCCGCTTAAAAAAGATTTGTAAAATCTGGCCGCTTTTCACCGATGGCGTGTCATTGCCTGTATCGACACCGTCATCAAGGACCTTCATGTTTTCCCGCACTTCCCCGCCGCTGCGCGCCGCGCACAAACCCCTGGCCCGCGCCGTCGGCCAGGCCTGCCTGATGCTGGCCTTCCTGGCCGCGCCCCTGCCGCAGGCGTTTGCCGCCGGGGCCGGCGAGGCGAGCCTCCAGGCGCGCGCCTACAGCATCCCGGCCGGCCCCCTGCAGCCTGCACTGTCCCGTTTCGCCGCCGAAGCGAAGGTGACCGTTTCGTTCGTGCCCGCGCTGGTGGCGGGCAAGCGCAGCGGCGGCCTCCAGGGCAGCTATCCCGCCGCCGCCGGCTTGCGCGAGCTGCTTGCCGGCACCGGCCTGGAAGCGGTCGCGCGGGACGGCGGCATCTTCGTCCTGCAGGTGGTGCGCGCTGCGCCCGGCAACCCGGCCGGACCCGAGCACGCCATTACGCCGCAGGAAGTGACGATCGTCGGCGCGGCCATGCGCGATGGCACTACCGAACATTCGGGGTCTTACCAAGCCCGGCACAACAGCACCGCCACCAGGCTCACGCTGTCCGCGCGCGAAACGCCGCAGACGATCACGACCATCACGCAACAGCAGATGATTGACTCGGGCCTGACCTCGCTCGACGACGCGCTCAAGACGGTCAGCGGCATCTTCTCGCAGGAGCAGGGCACGGCCGGCGGCACCTACTATAGCCGCGGGTTCAACCTGCAGGCGCAGGTCGACGGCCTGGCTACGCCGGCCGGCATCAATAGCGGCAACCGTTCGCCGAAGTTCGACAATGCCTTCGTGGACCGGGTCGAGGTGCTGCAGGGCGCGGCCGGCCTGCTGACCGGCGCCGGCGCCCCCGGCGGTACCGTGAACTCGGTGCGCAAGCGTCCCACCGACGGCTTCCAGGCCCAGGCCGAGGCGCAGCTGGGGTCATGGGATGCGCGCCGCTTCGTGGGCGACGTCTCCACGCCGCTTACCGCATCGGGCCGCGTCCGCGGCCGCCTCGTGGCCCTGCACGACCGCAACGAATCATTCACCGACTACGTCCACCGCGACCGCAACGCCGTCTACGCCATCGTCGAGGCCGACCTGGCCCCGGGCACCACCCTCAGCGCCAGCGTCCAGTACCAGGAGGACGATAGCCTGAACCATTATGGCGCGCCCTATGCGGCCGATGGCAGCGACGTGGGCCTGCCGCGATCGGCATTCTGGGGCGACGTCAATTATCGGCTGATCAGGGACTATACGATCTACAGCGCTGGCCTGACGCAGCGGCTCGCCGGCGAATGGCAGCTCAAGGCGAACTACTCATGGCAGAAGATGTTGAACAATATCGATAACTTCAACAGCTTTGCCGGCAGCCTGAACCCGGTCACGGGCGGCGGCCTGTCTATCAGCCGCATCCGCAAGAGCACTTCGGTCATGCATGTCGATACGGCGGACGTGTATGCGTCCGGCCCGTTTGCCGTTCTTGGCCGCAAACACGAGCTGGCGCTCGGCATGAATGGGGCCGTCTACCGGGACGAAGCCACCGGCACCGGTTCGACCGCGGCGATCCCCATCAATCTTTACAGTTTCGACCCCACCGGGTTTGGTCCTGTGGGCGACGGTAATCCCACCCGCTCGAAATCGAAGACGACCAACCTCGGCCTGTATGGCGTAGCGCGCTGGAACCTGTCCGATTCGCTCAAGCTGATCACGGGCCTGCGCAGCAGCAGCTACGAGGTGGAAAACTACGTGACGGGGAGGGTGGCGCCGAAGGAATCCGGCGAAATCACGCCGTATGCGGGGCTGGTGTTCGACCTGGACGCCCAGTATTCGGCCTACATGAGCTATTCGGACATCTTCAACCCACAGTCCAACCGCAGCGTGGATGGCAGCTTCCTCGATCCCGTGGTCGGCGCCAACTACGAGGTGGGCATCAAGGGCGAGCTACTGGACAAGCGCCTGAACGTGTCGGCCGCCGTATTCCGCCTGGAGCAGTCGAACCTGTCGGTGCGGGACGACTCGGTCCCGAACGATCCGGGCAATGCCTGTGGCGGCATCTGCTACACCGCCGCCGGCGAAGTGGTGAGCCAGGGCGTGGACCTGGGCGTCAACGGCAAGGTGGGCAAGAACCTGAACCTCGCTGCCGGCTATACCTATGTGGATGCCGAATACAAGGCCGGTCCCCAGCGGGGCCAGCGCTATGGCGCCGAGCAGCCGCAGCACAGCGTGCGCCTGGCCGCCAATTATCAGCTTCCCGACACCGCGTGGTCGTTCGGCGGCAATGTGGCGGGAAGCAGCAAGATCTACCGCACGGGCGGCGCCGGCGCCAGCGCGTGGACGATACGCCAGGGCACCCTGGTGCTGTTGGGGATGCACGCGAAGTACCAGCTCACGCGCCAGACGCAGGCGCTGCTGGCCATCAGCAATCTCACCGACCGCAGCTACCGCAGCCTGTACCTGCTGAATCATTCGCCGTATGGCGAGCCACGCAGGGTGTCGGTCAACCTGAAGCACACGTTCTGATCCAGGGCGCGGCCAGGAATGGCCGCGTGATTTCGTGATGCGGCGACCCGCTTCATACTCACGAAATATTGCATCTTTAGGCTATCGGCTTGCCAACTTCCGCACCACCAGGTGGGAACGCGGCAGCTCTTTCATCCAACCTGAAGACCGCAATGAAGATCAAACGACATCAGATCGCCAGCGCCGCCGCGCTGTGCGTGACCCATGCACTGGTTGGCGTGCATGCCCAGACTACCCCCACCACAGCGGTTCCCCTGGTGGCCGCCGCCGAACCGCAGGCCGTGATCGTCACCGGCACCCGCGCCAGCAACCGCACCCAGTTCGACACCCTGGCGCCGGTCGACGTCTTCAGCCGCGAAGAGATCGCGGCCGTCGAGTCGGACGACCTGAACGACGTGCTGGCGCAGCTGGTGCCGTCCTATGTGGTGCAGCGCCTGCCGATGGCCGACGGCCAGGTCTTCGTGCGGCCGGCCACCTTGCGCGGGCTGTCGCCGGACCAGACCCTGGTGCTGGTCAACGGCAAGCGCTTCCACCGCAGCGCCTTCCTCGGCGCGCGCGGCTCGCAGGCGGCCGACATGGCGCAGATCCCGACCAGCGCCATCAAGCGCATCGAAGTGCTGCGCGACGGCGCCTCGGCCCAGTATGGTTCCGACGCGATCGCCGGCGTCATCAACATCATCCTCGACGACACGGCCGGCGGCGAAATCAACGCCCAGCATTCGCAATACGGCGAAAACGACGGCAAGACGAATACCGTGCGCGCCAGGTATGGCTTCACGTTCGGCGAATCGGGCCGGATCAACCTGTTCGCCGAAGCGGCGGACGCCGACCCTACCTCGCGCACCCGCCAGCGCCAGGATGCGATCGCCTTCCAGGCGGCTCACCCAGAGCTGCAGGTGCCGAACCCGGTCCAGCGCTGGGGCCAGCCGGAGCTGGAAAGCCAGCGCATCGGCTACAACGCCAGTGTGGGCCTTGGCGGCGAGCTCGAAGCCTACAGCTACGGCCTGTTCGGCCGCAGCGAAGGCGTGTCCGACTTCAACTGGCGCAATCCCGACACCAGCGGCAGCGTCTACAACAAGACGGCGGCCTTCCCCGGCTGGGATGTGCGCAGCATCTACCCGACCGGCTTCAGCCCTCAGTACAGCAACGAGCAGGACGACCTGCAGGTGCTGGCCGGCGTGCGCGGCCGCTTCACCGAGGCGCTGGCATGGGATCTTAGTGCATCCTATGGCCGCAACCGCATCGACTACGGCCTGCACAACTCGATCAATGCCTCGCTGGGCCCGGGCAGCCCGACGTCGTTCGACCTGGGTCGCCTGACCCAGGAAGAAAAGCTGGTCAACGCCAATTTCAACTACGAGTGGAGCGTGGCCGCGCTGGCGCGGCCGGTCAACGTCGGCTTCGGCCTCGAGTACCGCAACGAACGCTATGGCGTGCGCGCCGGCGAAGCGGCCTCGTATGCGGTCGGTCCCGGCGCCGCCTATGGCCTCGACCCGAGCGCCAACGGCGCGCCTGGCTTTTCTGACCGGCAGGCCGGCCGCTGGGACCAGGACAGCTACGCCGCCTATGTCGACGTCGAAGCTCCGCTCACCGAGCGCTTTTCGGTCGGCGCCGCGCTGCGCTACGAGGATTTCTCGGAATTCGGCGACAGCGTCAACGGCAAGCTGTCGGCGCGCTATGAGGTCACGCCCGACCTCGCCGTGCGCGGCTCCTTCTCGACGGGCTTCCGCGCCCCGACCCCGGGCCAGCTCAATACCAGCAGCACCAGCCAGGGCCTCGACACCCGCACCCTGCTGGTGTTCACCAGCGGCCGCCTGTCGACGGGCGATCCGATCGCCGTGGCGCTCGGCGCAAAGGCCCTGACGCCCGAGGAATCGAACAACCTGTCGCTGGGCCTGACCTGGAAGGGCGCCATGGGCCTGTCGGGATCGGTCGACCTGTACCAGATCAAGCTGCGCGACCGCTTCAGCACCTCGGCCTCGTTCCCGGTGCCGGCCGGGATGGCCAATCCGCTGCGCTATACCTCGGTCAACTACTTCACCAACGACTTCGACACCACCACCCAGGGCATCGATATCGTGGCGAACCACCTGAGCCGCGTCGCCGATGGCCGGCTGAACCTGACCCTGGCCTACAACTACAACAAGACGCAGGTCGACGACGGCAGCACCGCGGTCGCCTCCAACCTCACCCAGCGCACGATCTTCGAAGACCGCCTGCCGCGCCAGAAGGCCACCATCGGCGCGACCTACGAGCGCGGCGCCTGGAGCGCGCTGGGACGGATGCGCCACTACGGCGCCTGGACCGACAGCACCGGCAACGCGACCGGCGACATCTTCCAGCGCTTCGGCGCGATGCGCTTCTTCGACGCGGCGCTGAGCTACAAGCTCACGCCGAAACAGACGCTGCGCTTTGGTGTCGACAATGTCTTCGACAAGTATCCCGACGAAGCGGTATTCCAGGCCAGCCGCGGCCTGATCTACTCGCGCAACGCGCCGTACGACACCGATGGCCGCAACCTGTATGTCGACTACACGGTGAAGTTTTGAGCCGGCCCGACCCGCAGCGGCGGGCCTGGCTGCGGGCCGGCCTGAGCTTGCCGCTGGTGCCGGCGAGCGCGCTGGCGGCGCCAACGCTGCCCGAACTGGCGCCGCCCGCGCTGGCGCCTAGCGCGCTGGCGCGTGACAACGCCTATTGGGGCCGCGTGGCCGCGCACTACGACGTCACCGACGAAGTAGCGATGCTCGACAACGGCTATTGGGGCTCGATGGCGCGCCCCGTGGTCGCGGCCTACCAGCGTCAGGTGGCCGAGGTCAATCACGGCAACGCCTTCTACGGCCGCCTGCGCTTTCCGCCCGAGTACGAGGCGGCGCGCGCAGCGGTCGCCACGGCGCTGGGCGTGGAGCGCGACGAGATCGTGCTGACGCGCGGCGCCACCGAGGCGCTGCAGGCGCTGATCGGCGGCTACAACCGGCTGCGGCCGGGCGACACCGTGCTGTGCGCCGACGTTGACTACGACAATATGATCACGACCATGGGCTGGCTTGAACGACGGCGCGGCGTCGAGGTAGTCAAGATTGCGGCGCCGGACGCCGCCACGGCGACCGTGCAGTCGCTGGTCGACTGCTATGCGCAGGCGATGGAGCGCCATCCGAAGCTCAGGATGATGCTGCTCACCCACGTCAACCACCGCAACGGCATGGTCATGCCGGTGGCCGAGATCACGCGCATGGCGCGCGAGCGCGGCATCGGCGTCATCGTCGACACCGCGCACGGCTTCGGCCAGCTCGATATGCGCATCCCCGACCTGGGCTGCGACTATGCCGGCATCAACCTGCACAAGTGGATCGGGGCGCCGGTGGGCGTGGGGGCTATCTACATCCGGCGCGGCAGGGTGGCCGACATCGATCCGTATATGGGCGAGAAGGACGGTGACGACATACGCACCCGGGTGCATACCGGCACCGTCAACTTCGCCGCCTACCTGGCGCTGCCGCTGGCGCTGGACATCCACGCGCGGATCGGCGTGGCCAACAAAGCGGCGCGCCTGCACCACCTGCGCAACCGCTGGGTGGAGGCGGCGCGGGGGATTGCCGGCATCGAGGTGCTGGCCTCACCCGACCAGCGCCTGACCAGCGCGATCGCCTCGTTCCGCCTGCGCGGCAAGACCTCGGTGGCCGACAATGTCGCGCTGTCCAAGCGCCTGTTGCAGGAGCACGGCGTGTTCGCCGTCATGCGCGACGGGTTGGCGTCCGGCGCCTGCGTGCGGGTGACGCCGGCGATCTTCACGCAAGAGGCGCAGGTCGATCGCCTGCTGTCGGCCTTGCGCGCCTGAAGCCTATATCGGCGCAATGAGCCGGCGTATGCGTCCGGTCATATACTGTTGTGGTCGTTGCAATATATGATCGGACGTATTCTTCCTTGTAAAGGGACGCCATGGCAGCTTCCTATCCGCGCGACCTGGCCGGCTACGGCCGCAATCCGCCGCATGCGCGCTGGCCCGGCGGCGCCCGCATCGCTCTGCAGTTCGTCCTGAACTACGAAGAGGGCGCCGAGAACTGCGTGTTGCACGGCGACCCGGCCTCCGAAACCTTCCTGTCCGAGATCGTCGGCGCCAGCGCCTTCCCGGCGCGTCACATGAGCATGGAGTCGCTCTACGAATACGGTTCGCGCGCCGGCCTGTGGCGCTTGCTGCGGCTGTTCGAGGAGCGCCGGCTGCCCCTGACCGTGTTCGGCGTGGCGCAGGCGCTCGAGCGCCATCCCGAGGCGGTCGCCGCGTTTCGCGAACTGGGACACGAGATCGCCTGCCACGGCCTGCGCTGGATCTCCTATCAAAATGTCGACGAGGCGACCGAACGCGCGCACATGAAAGAGGCCGTCGAGATCATGCGCTCCCTGACTGGCGCCGCGCCGCAGGGCTGGTACACGGGACGCGACTCGCCCAACACGCGCCGGCTGGTGGTCGAGCATGGCGGTTTTACCTATGACGCCGACCACTACGGCGACGACCTGCCGTTCTGGCAGCGGGTAGACGCACGCGATGCGGACGGTTTGATCCGCAGCATGCCGCACCTGGTGGTGCCATACACGCTCGACACCAACGACATGCGCTTCGCCACGGCCCAGGGCTTCAATTCCGGCACCCAGTTCTTCGACTACCTGAAGGACGCCTTCGACGTGCTCTACGCCGAAGGCGACCCCGCTGGCCTAAACCGGCCCAAGATGCTGTCGGTCGGCCTGCACTGCCGCCTGGCGGGGCGGCCCGGGCGCACGGCGGCGCTGGCGCGCTTCCTCGACTATGCGATGCGGCATGACCGTGTCTGGGTGACGCGCCGCATCGATATCGCCAATCACTGGAAAGCGGTGCATCCTTACGCGGAATGAAGAGCGAAAGCGCGCGCCTCTGATATATGAAACTCATGATAATCGATATCATAATTTGATAATATGATGCGAGCTGCCGGATGGTAGCCTTCCGCCCTTGGCGAACACTAAAGTTCTACTTCGAGACAGGCATGTCAGAACCGATCCGATTCCTCTTTCGTGGCGAAGTGCGCGAACTGCGCGAGGCGCCACCGACGCAAACCATCCTGCAGCACCTGCGGGAGGACTTGCGCTGCACGGGCACCAAGGAAGGCTGCGCCGAAGGCGACTGCGGCGCCTGCACCGTGGTGGTCGGCTCGCTGGAAGACGGCCACCTTGCACTCAAGTCCATTAACGCCTGCATCCAGTTCACCGCGACGCTGGACGGCAAGGCGCTGTTCACGGTCGAAGACCTGGCCGCAGCCGACGGCGCGCTGCATCCGGTGCAGCAGGCGCTGGTCGAGTGCCACGGTTCGCAATGCGGCTTCTGCACGCCGGGCTTCGCCATGTCGCTGTGGGGCATGTACATCAAGCAGGAGGGCCGCGCGCCGGCGCGCTGCCAGATCATTGACGCGCTGTCGGGCAATCTGTGCCGCTGCACCGGCTACCGTCCCATCATCGACGCCGCGCGCCGCATGGTCGAACTCCCGCCTGTTGCTTTCGATAAACCTGCGCTGGCCGAGCGCCTGCGCGGCCTGCAGCGCAGCCACGGTTTCAGCTACACAGCCCACGGCCAGCGCTTCCACGTACCGCGCACGCTGGACGAACTGGTGGCCTTGCGCGGCGCGCATCCTGATGCCGTGCTGCTGGCCGGTTCGACCGACGTCGGCCTGTGGGTCACCAAGCAGCTGCGCACGCTGGACGACGTCATCTACCTGGGCCAGGTCGAGGCGCTCAAGAGCGTGCGTATGGATGCCGGCATGCTGGAGATCGGCGCCGGCGTATCGCTGCAGGATGCCTATGCGGCGCTGTGCGAACGCTATCCGGCCGAATTGTCCGAACTCTGGCAGCGCTTCGCTTCGCTCCCGATCCGCAACGCCGGCACCCTGGGCGGCAACGTCGCCAACGGTTCCCCGATCGGCGATTCGATGCCGTGGCTGATCGCGCTGGGCAGCCAGGTGGTCTTGCGCAGCAAGGAGGGCAGCCGCGTGCTGGCGCTCGAAGATTTTTATCTGGGCTACCAGCAGAAAGACCTGCGGGCAGGCGAATTCGTGCAAGCCGTGCGCGTGCCGCTGCCGGCCGCTGGGCTGCGCTTGCGTACCTATAAACTCGCCAAGCGCTTCGACCAGGACATCTCGGCGGTATGCGCCGCCTTTGCCGTGACGCTCGACGGCGACACCATCGTCGATGCGCGCATCGCCTTCGGCGGCATGGCGGCCACGCCGAAGCGTGCGCATGAAGCCGAAGCCGTCCTGCGCGGCCAGGCCTGGAGCGAAGCCACGCTGCGCGCGGCGATGGTGGCGCTCACGCGCGACTACGCGCCGCTGAGCGACGCGCGCGCCTCCGGCAGCTACCGCATGCGCACTGCGCAAAACCTGTTGCGCCGGTTCTGGCTGGAGACGCGCACGGAGAATCCGCTGCCGGCCAGCGCCGTCAACGCCTTTGCCAGCCTGTGAGGGGACGACCATGAACGATGCAGGCTTGAACCGCGTGGACGCCTGGGCCGAAGTCGGGCGCGCCCGCAAGCACGAATCCGCCGAGCTGCACGTGCGCGGCCAGGCCACCTATACCGACGATATCGCCGAACTGGCTGGCACCCTGCACGCGGCCCTCGGCCTGTCGGCGCGCGCGCATGCGCGCGTCAAAGGGATCGACCTGTCTGCGGTCCGTGCCAGCCGCGGCGTGGTCGCGGTGCTGACGGCGACCGACATCCCCGGCCTGAACGATTGCGGACCGATCATCCACGACGATCCGATCCTGGCCGATGGCCTGGTCCAGTACGTGGGCCAGCCGATCTTCATCGTCGTCGCCGACAGCCATGACAACGCGCGCCGCGCGGCGCGCCTGGCCGTGGTCGACTACGACGACTTGCCGGCCATTCTCACGCCGCAGGCGGCGCGCGCCGCCGAGTCGTACGTGCTGCCGCCGATGCGCCTGGCCCGCGGCGATGCGGCGCAGGCTTTTGCACGCGCGCCGCACGTCGTCAAGGGCGAGTTGTACGTGGGCGGCCAGGAACAGTTCTACCTCGAAGGGCAGATCGCCTATGCGATCCCCGGCGAAGACCGCGGCATGCACGTGTACTGCTCGACCCAGCACCCGAGCGAGATGCAGCACGTGGTGGCGCATGCGCTGGGCCTGCATTCGCACCACGTGACGGTCGAGTGCCGCCGCATGGGCGGGGGCTTCGGCGGCAAGGAGTCGCAGTCGGCCCTGTGGGCGGCGGCGGCGTCCATTGCTGCCGTGCGCACGGGCCGCCCGGTCAAGCTGCGCGCCGACCGCGACGACGACATGCTGGTCACGGGCAAGCGCCACTGCTTCCACTACGAATACGAGGTCGGCTACGAAGATGATGGCCGCATCCTGGCGGCGAGGGTCGACATGGTCACCCGCGCCGGCTACTCGGCCGACCTGTCGGGCCCCGTCGCCACGCGCGCCGTCTGCCACTTCGACAACGCCTATTACCTGTCCGACGTCGAGATCCGCGCCGCCTGCGGCAAGACCAATACCCAGTCGAACACGGCGTTTCGCGGCTTCGGCGGACCGCAGGGCGCGATCGCCATCGAATACGTGATCGACGAGATCGCGCGTAATCTTGGGCGCGATGCGCTCGACATCCGGCGCCTGAACCTGTATGGCAAGACTGAGCGCAACGTCACGCCCTTCGGCCAGGAGATCGTCGACAACGTGCTCCCCGAGTTGCTGGCCGAGCTCGAAGCCGACAGCGATTATCGCGCCCGGCGCGCGGCGATCGGCGAGTACAACCGCGCCAGCCCGGTGCTCAAGAAGGGCCTGGCGCTCACGCCGCTCAAGTTCGGCATCGCCTTCAACGTCACCCACCTGAACCAGGCCGGCGCGCTGGTGCACGTGTATGTCGACGGCTCCATCCTGGTCAACCATGGCGGCACCGAGATGGGGCAGGGCATCAACACCAAGGTGATGCAGGTGGTGGCGCATGAGCTGGGCGTGGAACTGGGGCGGGTGCGCGCCACCGCCACCAATACGTCGAAGGTCGCCAACACCTCCGCCACGGCGGCGTCCACCGGCGCGGACCTGAACGGCAAGGCGGCCCAGGATGCGGCGGGCAAGATCCGCGCGCGCCTGGCCGATTTCGCCGCCAGCCAGTACGGCGGGCAGGCGAGCGAGGTGCGCTTCGCGGCCGGGACCGTGTTCGTCGCCGGCCTGGCGCTGCCGTTCGAGGAACTGGTGGCGAAAGCCTACCTGGCGCGGGTGCAGCTGTGGTCCGATGGCTTCTATGCGACGCCCGGCCTGCACTGGGACGCCAAGACGATGACCGGGCGACCGTTCTCCTATTTCGCTTATGGCGCGGCGGTGTCGGAGGTCGTGGTCGACACACTTACCGGCGAATGGAAACTGCTGCGCGTGGATGCGCTGTACGACGCCGGCCGCTCGCTCAATCCGGCGATCGACATCGGCCAGGTGGAGGGAGCCTTCATCCAGGGCATGGGCTGGCTGACGACGGAAGAACTGTGGTGGAACCCGGCCGGCAAATTGATGACGCATGCGCCGTCCACCTACAAGATCCCGGCCGTCTCGGATTGTCCCGAGGATTTTCGCGTGCGCCTGTTCGACAACGCCAACGTCGAGGACAGCATCCACCGCTCGAAGGCGGTCGGCGAGCCGCCGCTGCTGCTGCCGTTCTCGGTCTTCTTCGCGATCCGCGACGCCATCTCGAGCGTGGGCGATCACAAGATCAATCCGCCGTTGAACGCGCCGGCGACGTCCGAAGAGATTCTGGATGCGATCGCTTTTGTCGAGGCGGCGCGCGCATGACGAACGACTGGCTGAACCCGCATGCAGGCACGGCCGCCGTGCTGGTCACGGTCGCGGCCGTGAAAGGCTCCGTGCCGCGTGAACCAGGGGCGAAGATGCTGGTGCGGGCCGGGGATTTCGACGGCACCATCGGCGGCGGCCATCTCGAGCATCGGGCACTGGACATCGCCCGCCTCATGCTGCAGCTGGGCGAAGCACGCCGCTTCGAACGCTTCGCGCTTGGCCCAAGCCTGGGCCAGTGCTGCGGCGGCGTGGCCTGGCTCGCATTCGAGCGCATGGAAGCCGAGCAGGTGGACATCCTGCGCGCGCGCCGCCACCAGGACACCTGGCGCCTGGTCGCCCTCGACGGCGCCAGCGAATGGACGCTACTCGACGAAGCGGGCCGTCACCTCGCCGGTGCGGTGACGACACCAGCCCTTGCGGCGCAAGGCGACACGCGCGTGGTGGAAGACGAGGGCGGCCGCCGCTGGCTGCTCGACGCCATTCTCGCGCCGCGCGACCACCTGATGCTGTTCGGCGCCGGCCACGTCGGCGCCGCCATCGTGCGCGCGCTGGCGCCTTTGCCTTGCCGCGTTACCTGGGTCGACGAGCGCGACGACCTGTTCCCGGCCGACGTTCCCGCCAACGTGACGATCGAAGCCACCGACACCCCGGAAGCGCTGGTCAAACATGCCGTCGCCGGCACCAGCTTCCTGGTCATGACCCATAGCCACGCGCTCGACCTGCGCCTGTGCCACGCAATTCTGTCTCGCTCATGCAGTGATTCCTGCAAGGATTGGTTCGGCCTGATAGGATCGAGTACCAAACGCAGCCAGTTCGAGGCGCGCTTGCGCGAACGCGGCATCGATGCCGCCCGCATCGACGATATGGTGTGCCCGGTCGGCCTGCCCGGCATCGAGGGCAAGGCCCCGGCCGTGATCGCCGCTTCTGTTGCGGCCCAGCTGCTGTCCGTATGGGAAGCCGCTCACCACCCTGAAGAACAACCGGAATTCACGTAATGTCCACCGCATCACCCAATCTGCAAGCCTACCGTGCCAGCTTGCTGCACTTTCGCGCCGACCCGGCTTTCGACGACCAGGCCGCGCTGTGGCATGAAGACGGCCTGCTGGTCGTCGAAGATGGCCGCATCAAGGCCGCCGGCGATTACGCTGCGCTGGCGCCGACCCTGCCGCCCGGCCTGGAGCCGGTCGACTACCGCGGCAAGGTGATCGCCCCCGGCTTCATCGACACCCACCTGCATTACCCGCAGACCGACATGATCGCCTCGCCGGCGCCGGGCCTCTTGCCATGGCTGGAGACCTACACCTTCCCGAGCGAGCGCCGCTTCGAGGACCCGGCGCATGCGCGCGCGACCGCCGAGTTCTTCCTGGACGAGCTGCTGCGCTGCGGCACCACCACCGCCGTGGTGTACTGCACCGTGCATCCGCAGTCGGTCGATGCCTTCTTCGAGGCGAGCGAAGCGCGCAACTTGCGCATGGTGGCCGGCAAGGTGCTGATGGACCGCAATTGCCCGGACTTCCTGCGCGACCTCGAGGGCGACCTGGGCCAGAGCGAAGACCTGATCAATAAATGGCACAAGCGCGGACGGTCGCTGTATGCGATCACGCCACGCTTCGCCCCGACCTCGACCGACGTCCAGCTGCGCCTGACCGGCGAGCTGGCGGCGCGCCACCCGGACACCTTCATCCAGACCCACGTCTCGGAAAACAAGGACGAGTGCACCTGGGTGAAAGAGTTGTTTCCGCAGGCGCGCAGCTATCTCGACGTGTACGAACGCTTTGGTTTAATGCGTCCGCGTGCGCTGTTCGGCCACTGCATCTGGCTCGACGACGAAGACTTCGCGCGCATGGCGGCCACCGGGTCGGCCGCCGCCGTGTGCCCGACCTCGAACCTGTTCCTGGGCAGCGGCCTGTTCGACTTCGAACGCGCCGACAGCGCGCGTGCGCTGCTCTCGCTGGGCACCGACGTCGGCGCCGGCACCTCGTTCTCGATGCTGCAGACCATGAACGAAGCCTATAAGGTGGCGCGCCTGAAGGGCAGCTACCTGCCGGCGCTGCGCATGTTCTACCTCGCCACCCTGGGCGCGGCGCGCAGCATGCGCCTGGAACACACGATCGGCAGCTTCCAGCCCGGCCTGGAAGCCGACTTCGTGGTGCTCGACCGCGAGGCGACGCCGCTGCTGGCGCGCAGGACGGGTCACTGCGACTCGCTGGAGGAACTGCTGTTCGCGCTGGCGCTGCTGGGAGACGACCGCACGATCGCCGCGACGTATTCGGGCGGACGCAAGGTGCACCAACGTTGATCTAGCAATATTGCCATTGATGAACGAAGCAGTTAGAGTGGCGCGATTCAATATCCACCCAGAAAGCACACCATGCACAAGACATTGACCGGCAGCGCGCTGCTGGCGCTGGCCGTGGCCGGCGCCCCGGCCTGGGCCAAAGAGCCCGCCGCCAACGCCAATGAAGCGACCACCGCCCGCCACTACGCAAGCCTGATCGCGGGCGAGCAGCCGAAGCTGTCCGAGCTGACGATGTTCTTCACGCAGATGCCGAAGGGCGGCGACCTGCACCACCATTATTCGGGTTCGGTGTATGCCGAGACCTATACCGAATTCGTCGACAAGCAGGGCTTCTGCATCAACACGCAGACGTATCGAATCGAAACCGACAAGGCCGTGGTCGCGCGTGAACTCGCGCGCCCGGCCGCCCAGCGCACCTGCAAGTCGGGCGCCGAGGTGCGGGCCGACGAAGACACCTGGCGTGAAGTGGCCAAGCGCTGGTCGAACAAGGATTTTCATAACCACACCAATCTGCAGCCGGCGCCAGACCAGCGCTTCTTCCAGACCTTCGGCTACTTCGGCCCGGTGGCCAACGACAACCTGCGCGAAGGCCTGCAAGAGATCAAGCAGCGCGCGATCGCGGAAAACGTGGGCTACATCGAAACGATGTTCCTGCTGTCGCCCTTCATCGCCAACCCGGATTTCGATAGCCAGGCCTGGACCAAGGTGAACGACGACAAGGCGCTCGACAATGCCTTGCGCGCCAAACTCAAGGCACTGGACCAGGACGCCGCGTTCAACAAGTCGATCGATGACTTCGTCCAGCAGATCCATGCTGCATCGGAAGGCATCGACGACGAGCGCTTCACCATGCGCTACCAGAACTACACGCTGCGCCTGTTGAACCCGTCGCAGGTGTTCTCGGCCATGGTGTCGAGCTTCAAGGCGGCAGCCAAGGGCGGGCGCGTCGTCGGACTGAACATCGTTGGCCAGGAAAGCACCCACGTCTCGATGCGCGACTACACCCTGCACATGAAGATGTTCCGCTTCCTGAAGTCGGTCTATCCGGACGTGAAGGTGGCGATGCACGCGGGCGAACTGGCGCTGGGCGACGTGCCGCCGGAAGGCTTGCAGTTCCACATCGACCAGGCGCTGGCGGTGGCGGGCGCCGACCGCATCGGCCACGGCCTGGACCTGGCGCACGAGGCGAATGCCCTGGGCATCATGAAGACCATGCGCGAGAAGGACATCCCGGTCGAGATCAACCTGACCTCGAATGCCTTCATCAGCGGCGTGTCGACCACGAACCATCCGCTGAACCTGTACCGCAAGTATGGCGTGCCCTACGTGATCTCGACCGACGACACCGGCGTGACCCGCCACACCCTGTCGCACGAATACATGCAGTTCGCCAGCCAGTTCAAGCCAAGCTACGCGGAAGTGAAGAAGGCGTCGTACAACAGCATCCGTTACGCTTTCCTGCCCGTGGCGGAAAAGCAACGACTGACCCGGCAGCTGGACCAACGTTACACGGAATTCGAAGCAAAGATCGCGGCGCTCGGCGCCTCGGCGGTCCGCGGTAAATAAAGTGTGACATCCACGGCCCGGCGCCCGCCGGGCCGCTACCTTGTCATAATTCCCCAGTGACTCTTTGGTAATAAGTTAATGCAAAATTAACTTATGTCGCCTTCTCGCTACAAAAATCTTCGTTCCCTACGCACTTCCACTGAATTTTTATCAAAAAAATTCCGTGGGAGAACGCCGCACATATAATCCCGCCTTGTCATATTCCGGCCGGCAGCACTCCGATTATGTCGCGTACAGACAACACTTGTGCGGTGATTTATACGTAAAAGCTCTGAATGGCTAAGCCAAATCGAATTTGTCGGCTTGTTCAAAGCTCATGCATATTGGCGGAATTCCGCTGTATGTCATCACTCCATCGTGTCACTTTGTTGAAACATTGTAACGATACAATCGCAGCCGCTTGCCGGCTGAAGCGCTGCCGCACCAAGCAAAAAAATTCAAGCAGTAAATCGTAGGGGAGGGCGTCCGCCCGGGCGTCCAACAATAAATTGAAGTTCTTTTTGGGGTAATCAATGATCACTCAACAACAGATCCGGCTCACCAAGTTGGCGCTGGCTTTGTCGGTTGCGTTGGCGGCTGCGCCGTCGTTCGCACAGAACACCACTTCGGCCATCGGCGGCCGTATTTCGAACGCTGCCGGCGCACCAGCTGCTGGCGCACAAGTGCAGATCCTGCACGTCGAGTCGGGTTCTGTCAGCAATGTCGTCACTGACGCCGAAGGCCGCTACACCGCGCGCGGCCTGCGCGTGGGTGGTCCTTACACCATTACCATCACCAAGGATGGCGTCACCCAGACGCGCAACGACGTCTTCGTCGAGCTGGCGCAGACCGCGACCGTCGACGCGACCGTCGGCATCCAGACCGTGACCGTGGCCGGCTCGGCCGTTCGTTCGGAGATCTTCTCGAGCAACACCATGGGTGCGGGTACCGCTATCAGCAATACCCAGCTGCAAACCCAGGCGTCGATCAACCGCAACCTGCAGGACTACGCCCGTGCCGACCCGCGCGTGTCGCAGACCGACAAGGACCGCGGCGAAATCTCGGTCGCCGGCCAGAACTCGCGCTACAACTCGATGACCATCGACGGCGTCGCCATCAACGATACCTTCGGCCTGGAAGCGAACGGCAGCCCGACCGCGCGCCAGCCGATCTCGATCGAAGCGATCCAGTCGGTGCAGGTCAACGTCGCCAACTACGACGTGACCCAGAAAGGCTACACCGGCGCCAACATCAACGCGGTGACCAAGTCCGGTACCAACACCTACAAGGGTGGCGTGTACTACGTCTTCCGTAACGACACGATGGCCGGCGACCGTTACAACCCGATCACCGACGTCTACAGCGAGCCGCCGAAGTCGAAGGAAACCACCAAGGGTATCTGGGCTTCCGGTCCGCTGATCCAGGACAAGCTGTTCATCTTCGCCCTGGCTGAAAACTTCGAGAGCTCGCGTTCGAGCCCGGAATTCGGACCGATCGGCAGCGGCGCAGGCACTACCGTTGCCATTTCTCCAGCAGCCATCTCCGAAGCCCAGCGCATCGCCCAGAGCGTCTACGGTTTCGACATCGGCAGCCCGACTGTCCCGAGCGGCTCGATGCTGACCTCGAAAGAGCGCATGGTGAAGTTCGACTGGAACATCACCGACGACCACCGCGCCAACCTGCGCTATGCCAAGACCACCCAGGGCGAGCCGTTCTACCCGGGCTTCTCGGCCACCGGCGTCGGCCTGTCGTCGAGCTTCTACAACCAGGGCAAGGAAATCGAGACCGTCGTCGGTCAGATCTTCTCGGACTGGACCCCGACCTTCTCGACTGAGTTCAAGTTCTCGACCCGCGACTATGATTCGGTTCCGGTCAACTCGAGCCGCACTCCATCGGTCGGCCTGCAATTCTCCGGCGCGCTGCCTGCCGGCGCACCGGCCGGCTTGTCGACCGCCAACCGTTTCCTGAACTTCGGTACCGAGTTCAGCCGCCACAACAATGTCCTGCGTAACAAGACCAAGGACATGTATGCCGGTGCAAACTGGATCGTGGGCGACCACGAGCTGAAGTTCGGCGTCGACCAGACCAAGAACGAAGTCTATAACGCCTTCCTGCAGGGCATTAACGGCTCGTACACCTTCGCCTGCCTGGACTCGGCCGATACCAGCTTCTACTCGTTCGGCGCGCTGACCTGCGCCGGCGCTTCCGCCGATCGCATCCAGCAAGCCGTGTTGGAAAACTTCCAGCGTGGCCGTCCGCTGAGCTACAGCGTGCAGCGTCCACTGCCAGGCGCTTCGTTGAACGACGCGATCGCCATGTTCGAAACCAAGAACACCGGCCTGTTCCTGCAAGACACCTGGGCCGTCAACGACCAGCTGACCCTGACCTACGGCGTGCGTTACGACCGTAACGATGTCGGCGGCCAACCGCTGTACAACGCCGCTGCCGCCGCACCGATGGTCGCCGGCAATCCGGCCACCGGCGCGCGCCAGAGCGGCGGCTTCGGTCTGGACAACCGCCAGACTATCGACGGCACCGACCTGGTCCAGCCTCGTCTGGGCTTCAACTACCGCTTCGACAAGTCAGAGCGTCCAACCCAGCTGCGCGGTGGCGTTGGCCTGTTCCAGGGTGCGGCGGCGACCGTCTGGATGTCGAACCCGTTCTCGGGCACCGGTGTGGCGACTGCCAGCATCAGCTGCTCGGGTACTGGCGCGACCCGCTGCCCGACCACCGGTGGCCTGGCCAGCATGGACCCGGATGCCCAGCCGGCCATCACCGGCGCGATTCCGGCTGCTGACGTGAACTTCCTGGATCCGAACTTCCGCCAGCCGTCGATCTGGAAAGCCAACCTGGCGTTCGACACCGAACTGCCATGGTACGGCATCGTGTTCGGCGCTGAAGCGCTGTACACCAAGAACAAGAACGGTATCTACTACGAACACCTGAACCTCGGTGCGCCGACCCGTATCGGTTCGGATGGTCGTGAACTGTTCTGGAACGCGGCTGGCCTGAGCCAGGCAAGCTTTGGCGTGTCGAACAACACCGCCAACGTGATCAGCACGGCCGGCGTGCAGGCGCGTTCGCTGAACAACCGCAGCTTCCGCAACGTGCTGGTGGCGCGCGATACCGACAAGGGCGATGCAAAAGTCCTGACCGCGTCGCTGTCGCGTCCGCTGACCAAGGGCTTTGGCTGGTCGGTGGCTTACACCTACACCGATGCGACCGAAGTCTCGCCGCTGACCTCGTCGGTGGCCAACTCGAACTTCAACGGCCGTTCGGTGTTCAATCCGAACGAAGAAGTCGCCGCGACCTCGAGCTACGCGATCAAGAACCGCGTCAATGCGCTGGTCAACTTCCAGAAGAAGTTCTTCGAGAACTACAACACCCGTCTGGGCATCTTCTACGAAGGTCGTGAAGGCCGTCCATACAGCTGGACGTTCAACAACGACATGAACGGCGATGACCTGGCCGGTAATGACCTGATGTACATCCCGACCGCGTTCGGTTCCGGCGAAGTCGTGTTCCACGGCGACACCGCGACCAACAAGGCCAACGAGCAGCGTTTCTGGGACGTCGTCAACGCCAACAAGGGTCTGCATGGCGCGGCTGGCGGTGTCGTGAAGCGTAACAACAGCACCGCGGAATGGGTCAACACCTTCGACGTGCGTATCAGCCAGGAAATCCCTGGTCTGTTCAAGCGCAACAAGGCGACCTTCACCCTCGACTTCATGAACTTTGGCAATCTGCTGAACAAGAAATGGGGCCGTACCGAAGAGATCAGCTTCCAGTCGAACGGTGGCATGGCACGTAGCTTCGTCGACTACGCTGGTACCGATGCACAAGGTCGTTACATCTACGTCGTGCGCAACGACGTCGAGCGTCAAGACCTGAAGCAAGCCAAGGGCGAGTCGCAGTGGGCCATCCAGGCAACCCTGCGTTACGAATTCTAAGCATCGAATTCGTGGCATGAGCTAGTCAAGAACGGCCGGTGGAAACACCGGCCGTTTTTTCTTGTAAAAAACCAGAATCCCAGCCGCCGTAAGGATTTCCTGCACACAAGCTGCGTGGGATAATGTTGGCTGTCGAGCTTGCTCGAACCCGTTTTTCCGGACCCGCCGTTCGCGCCGGTCCGCATCCAGTAAAGGTGTTCCCATGATCGTTTCGCGCCGCGCATGCGCCAGTCTTTCCACCCTCACCATGGCGCTGCTGCTGGCCGGCTGCGTCAGCGCGCCCCAGGGCCCGGTGACCCTCAATCTCGTGTCGTTGAACGACTTCCACGGCAACCTCGAACCGAGCCGCTATGTCCTCAAGCATGCGGATGGCAAGGAAGAAGTCATGCGCGCCGGCGGCGCTGAAGCGGTGGCGGCGGCCCTGCAGGCCTGGCGCAAGGAAGACAAGGATCTGCTGCTGGTCTCGACCGGAGACATCGTCGGCGCCAGCCCGGCGCTGTCCTCGCTGTGGGCCGACGAGCCCACCATCGAAGTGATGAATATGCTGAACCTGCGCGCCAGCGCGGTCGGCAACCATGAATTCGACGGCGGCCGCAAGGAACTGCTGCGCCAGCAGAACGGCGGCTGCGATTCGCCGCATCCAACCCGCGCCTGCAAGTTCACCCCGAACTTCGGCGGCGCCAAATTCACCTACCTGGGCGCCAACGTGATCGACTCGGCCACCGGCAAGCCGGTCATCCCGGGTTTCAAGATCGAAGACGTCAAGGGCATCAAAGTCGGCCTGGTCGGCGTGGTGCTGAAGGACACGCCGAACATGGTCGTGGCGTCGGGCATCGCCGGCCTGCGCTTTGGTGACGAAGCCGAGGCGATCAATGCCGCGCTGCCGGCCATGCGCGCCGCCGGCGCGCAAGTCATCGTGGCGCTGGTGCACCAGGGCGGCCGCACGGTGGAGTCGCCGCTGCAGGCCGGCTGCTCGCAGCTCAAGGGCGACATCGTCGACGTGGTCACAAAGATCGACCCATCGGTCAAGCTGGTGCTGACCGGCCACTCGCACCAGGGCTACCTGTGCGACGTCGACGGCCGCACCGTGACCCAGGCCGACACCGCCGGCCACCTGCTCACCCGCGTGTCGATGCAGGTCGAACCGAAGACGGGCGCGGTCAGCAATCTGGTCGTCAAGAACGTCGTGATGAAGCCGGGCGAGTATCCGGCGGACGCGAAGATGACGGCCTTCGTGGCGCAGGTGAAGGAGCGCAGCAAGGAAGCTTTGACCCGCCCGATCGCCAAGGTGGCCGGCGCGCCGGTGCTGCGCAAGACCAATGATTCCGGCGAGTCGGTGCTGGGCAATATGATCGCCGATGCGGCGCTCGATTCGGTCCGTGACCTGGGCGCGCAGCTGGCCTTCATGAACAATGGCGGCATTCGCCGCGACCTCGAGGCTGGCCCTGACGGTATGGTGGCCTTCGGCCAGGCCCAGGTAGTGCTCCCGTTCGGCAACACGACGGTCGTGATGGACCTGACCGGCGCCCAGATCCGCGCCCTGCTGGAACGCCAGTGGGCCGACGGCGTCGATTCGAATTCGTCGGTGCTGCAGATTTCCGAAGGCTTCAGCTATGCCTGGGACCCGAAACGTCCGGCGGGCAGCCGCCTGGTGCCGGGCAGCCTCAAGCTGAACGGCAAACAGATGCAGGACAACGCCACCTACCGCATCGCCACCAATAACTTCCTGGCCGAAGGCAGCGATGGTTATCCGGAATTCGGCAAGGGCACGGCGCGCGTCGACACCGGCTTGCGCGACCTGGACGGCTTCATCGCTTACCTGAAGAAGATCGAAGGGCAGGGCGCAGCCGTGGCCCCGGCCGCGCCACGCATCCGCAAGGTCAACTGAATCAACAAGGAATCACCATGAAAAAACTCGTATGCGTGCTGGCGCTGACCGGCGTCTTCGCATCGGTGGCCGCGCCTGACGCCGCCGCCTGGGGCCGCGACGGCCACCGCGCCATCGGCGCCATCGCCGACCGGCTGCTCAAGGGCAGCAACGCACAAAAGGAAATCGCGCAGCTCCTGCAGCCGGGCGAATCGCTGGCGTCGATGGCCAACTGGGCCGACTGCGTCAAGGGCACTTTCTGCGGTCCGCAGACGCCCGAGATGGTCGAGTACGTGGCCGGCAATCCGCGCCACAGCGAATACCACTACACCAATGTGCCGTTCCAGCTGGACCACTACCATGCGCATGGCGTGGGCACGAGCGACGTCGACATCGTGCAGACGCTGGAGCAGTGCATCGCCGTCCTGCAAGGCAAGACCGACCCCGCCCTGAACCCTCACAAGTTCACCAAGCGCCAGGCCCTGATCCTGCTGGCGCACTTCGCCGGCGACATCCACCAACCGCTGCATGTGGGTTCGGCCTTCGTTTCAAAGGATGGCAAGTTCGTGGTGCCGAAGAACCGCGCCGAGATCGACGAGACCCTGGTCTTCGATTCGCGCGGCGGCAACAACCTGCTGCTGGATAACGAGCGCCTGTCCGCGCTGTCGTCCGGCGTGATCCCTCCAGGGGAGCCGGTCGTCGTCAGGGAAGGTGTGCCGGCGGCGCTGACCAAGCCGTTCCACTCCTACTGGGACAGCACCACGGTCGACTACGCCTTCCGCCGCATCAAGACCCGCACGCCGGAGCAGTTCGCCGACGTGGCGGTCGCCAGCCGGCCGCAGCTGAAAAAAGCGCAGGGTGACGTGTCGACCTGGCCGGTGCAGTGGGTCGAGGACGGCCTGGTGTCGGCCAAGCTGGCCTACAAGGACGTGGTGCCGGGCAAGCTGACCCCGCAGACCAGCAAGAAGGGCGAGACCTATTACACCTTCGCGCTGGAAGTGCCGCAGAACTATCCGGTGCCGAGCTCCGAGATCGCCAAGACCCAGCTGATCAAGGGTGGCTACAACCTGGCGGCGATGCTGCAGGCGATCTGGCCGTAAGAGTTAGCTGAAAGACCGTCGTCCCCGCCCTCGCCGGGCGCCTTGGCGGGGACCCAAGTTTTGCGCGCATCCCCACTACGTTTGGTTTAAGCGGTGACGCATATGACTGGGATTCCCGCCTGCGCGGGAATGACGTATCAAAGGTGCGGGTTTCGGTTGGCGTTAGAATCTGGTCAACCTGTGAACCGATTCCGAGGCATCATGAACTCTACATACAAGGCTGCCGCCGCCTGCCTGCTGCTTACCGCCGCTACCCACGCCAGCGCCCAGTCACCCGAACCAGACGGCTTGCCGCTCTGGGAATTCGGCGTAGGCGCCTTCGGCCTCACTGCGCCGGCCTATCCCGGCGCCGACGACCGCAACAACCGCGTCCTGCCATTACCCTACCTGCTGTACCGCGGCGAAGTGCTGCGCGCCGACCAGTCGGGCATCGGGGCGCGCCTGTTCCGTTCCGACCGGCTCGAGTTCGACGTCGGCCTGGCGGGCGCCTTGCCATCCGACTCGGACGATGTCGAGATCCGCGCCGGCATGCCCGACCTGGGGGCGCTGTTCGAGTTCGGACCGCGCCTGAAGATCCGGGTGGCCGATTTCGACGATCGCAGCCGCCTGCGCGCAGAACTGCCGCTGCGCGCCGTGATCGAGGCAAGGGGAGGGCTGCGGCGCCAGGGCTGGACCTTCGAGCCCAAGCTGGCGTATGAGACCCGCGGCGAGCGCGGTTTGTGGAGCGTCGAGGGCAATGTCTCGGTCGTGTTCGGCGACAAGCGCATCAACCGCTATTTCTACGAGGTGCAGCCGCAGTACGCGAACGCATCCCGTGCTGCCTACGGCGCCGATGCCGGCCTGATGCTGACGCGCGTCGGGCTGTTCGCCACGCGCCAATTGAACCCCGACCTGCGCCTGTTCGGCTTCGTGCGCTTCGAATCGTATGCGGGCAGCGCCAACCGCGACAGCCCGCTGCACCTCAAGAATACCGGCACCTCGGCCGGCATCGGCTTCGCCTGGACCCTGGCGCGCTCCAGTCGCCGCGCGGCGGGCTACGAGCCGGTCGATCCGGTCACGCCATAAAAAAACGCCGGGACCAGCCCGGCGTCAAGAGGAGACAACTTGTACGCGTCAGGCAGCCTGGCGCATCGTCAGTGCCGGACGGCCGGCATTCTTGAGCGAAGGGCGGCCAGCAGCCGCTTCAGGCTCGAAGCGGAAGGTCGACACCAACTGCGACAGCAATTGCGCCTGTTCGCGCATCGAGGTCGAGGCGGCCGCCGCTTCTTCCACCAGCGCCGCGTTCTGCTGCGTCACCTGGTCCATCTGGGCGATCGCCTGGTTCACCTGCTCGATGCCGGCCGACTGCTCCTGGCTGGCCATGGCGATGCCCGACATGATCGCCGTGACACGGCCGATGCTGTCCACGATTTCCTGCATGGTGCTGCCGGCGTCCGACACCAGGCGGCTGCCTTCTTCGACCTTGGCGCTCGAGTCGCCGATCAGGGTCTTGATTTCCTTGGCCGCCGCCGCCGAGCGCTGGGCCAGGTTGCGCACTTCGCTCGCCACGACCGCGAAGCCGCGGCCCTGTTCGCCGGCGCGCGCCGCTTCCACGGCCGCGTTCAGGGCCAGGATATTGGTCTGGAAGGCGATGCCGTCGATGACGCCGATGATGTCCGAGATTTTCTTCGACGAATCGGTAATCGCATCCATGGTCTGCACCACGCGGCCGACGGTCTCGCCGCCGCGGCCCGCCACTTGCGAGGCGGTCTGCGCCAGCGCATTGGCTTCGCGCGCATTGTCGGCGTTCTGCTTCACGGTCGAGGTCAGTTCTTCCATCGACGACGCGGTCTCTTCCAGCGCGCCGGCTTGCTGCTCGGTGCGCGACGACAGTTCGAGGTTGCCGGCCGAGATCTGGTCGGCGGCTTCGACGATGGTCTCGGTGCCGCTGCGCACCTGGCCGACGATGCCTACCAGGTTGTCGTTCATGTCCTTCAGGGCGCCCATCAGTACGCCGGTCTCGTTCTTACCCTGGGCGACGATGCGGCTGCTCAGGTCGCCAAGGGCGACGGTCTGGGCGACGGCCACGGCTTCTTCCAGCGGCGCGGTGATGCGGCGGCCGATCCACCAGGCGAAGCCGGCGCCGGCCACCAGGGCGACCACGGCCAGGATCAGCTGCAGGTTCAGGCTGGTCTTGAAGCCGTCGTCGATCGATTGCGCATCGGCTTCGACCACTGTCTTCTGGTAGTCGACGATCGCGCGCAGGCTTTCCACATAGGCCTTCACGCGGGGCAGCATCTCTGTCGCCAGGAAGTGGCGCACGGCCTCGTCGTCGCCCGCCGCCTTCTTCTCCAACACGCTCTTGCGCGCAGCGCGGTAGCCTTCGCGCTGCTCATCGACCTTGCCGAACAGGGCCATTGCCGCAGCGTCGTCCTTCAAGCTCACGATCAGGCCCTTGTGCAGCACGTCGGAGCGCTTCGACGACGAGGCAATATCGTCCAGGAAGTACTTCTCGTCGGCGGGGTCGGCCATCTTGATGGCGGCGATCGTGCGCGCCGCATTGGTTTCAATGATGGCCTGCCATTCCTGCAGCATGGCCAGGCGTTCCATGCTCTGGGTGGTCAGCTTGTCGGTCAGGTCTTCCGCCTTCTTGGTCTGGATCAGGCCGATGCCGACCAGGATCAGCATTGCCGCAAGCAGGGTGGCGAAGCCGCCGAACAGGAGGCTGCGCAACTTGATGTTCTCGATTGCCATGGGTTTCCTATAGAGAAAATTTGCACGCCAACGATGCGAGTCTGTTCGTTGCCGTACGGAAAGTAGATATTTTCTCAGACTGGGCAGCACTTGCCGATGAAAGATTGCATTTTGTATGCCAAATGTGTCGATCGTTGTGGCAAGGCGGCCACTTTCACTTGTTATCACAACAAGTAATGGCTGATTTTGAACAGCGGGGGGGAGGTAAGTACCTGCCCGCGAGCGCGGGCAGGTGAGAGGGTAATGCTTAACGCGACTTGACGAAGGGCTTGCCCAGCGCCTTCGGCGCCACCGACTTGGCCATCAGGCCGGCCAGCACGACCACGGTGACGATGTACGGGATCATCTGGATCAGCGAACCAGGGATGCGGCCCACGACCGGCAGGTCGACGCCTTCGATCTGGATCTGCACGGCCGAGAAGAAGCCGAACATCATGCAGCCCAACACCGTGTACAGCGGACGCCAGTTGCCGAACACCAGGGCGGTCAGCGCCAGGTAGCCGGCGCCGGCCGACATATCGCGCAAGAAGAAGCCGCTCTGGACGATCGACAGGTAGGCGCCCGAGAACGAGCACAGCACGCCGGCGATGATCATCGCCATGTAGCGGGTGCGCTGGACTGGGATGCCGGCGGCGTCGGCCGCGTGCGGGTTTTCTCCGCAGGCGCGCAGGCGCAGGCCGAAGCGGCTGTGGAACAGCACCCAGTGCACGATCGGCAGCAGCGCGAAGGCGAAGTACACCAGCGGCGAATGGCCGCCGATCAGGCGCGTCCAGACCCAGCCCAGGCCGGGAATGTCGGCCACCAGTTCGGAACCCGGCAGCACCACGGTCGACAGGCGCGCCTCGCCCAGGTCCGGCGTGCGGCCGCCCTGCTGGAAGAAGTACTGGGCCACGACAAAAGTAAGGCCGCTCATCGCGATATTGATGGCAATGCCCGCCACCAGCTGGTTGCCCTTCTGGGTGATCGAGACGAAGGCCTGGATCAGGGCCAGCGCGCAGGAGGCGAGGATGCCGGCCGCGATGCCGATCCACGGGTCCTGGTAGGTGTAGGCGACGCCGGCCGAGACGAAGGCCGAGGCCAGGATCTTGCCCTCGAGGCCGATGTCGACCACGCCGCTGCGCTCGGCGAACAGGCCGGCCATGGCCGCGAAGATCAGCACCGGCGCATTGCGGATGGTGGAGACGACGATGCTGGCGAACTGGAAGTCTTCCATGGCTTATCCCTTGCTGCTACGAGTGGCGTTGATCAGTTTCAGCAGCGCCGGTCCGTACATGTTTTCCATGGCGCCGCAGAACAGGATGATCAGGCCCTGGATGAAAATGAAGGTCTCTTGCGGGATGTTCGGCTTTTCCAGCGACAGGTCGAAGCCGCCCTGGATCAGCGCGCCGAACAGCACCGACGACAGCAGGATGCCGACCGGATGCTGGCGGCCCATCAGCGCGATCGCGATGCCGATGAAGCCGGCGCCGGCCGGGAAGTTCAGGCTCAGGTAGTGGGTCGAACCGAGGATCGAGTTCACCGCCGCCAGGCCGGCCAGGCCGCCCGAGATCAGCATCGCGACGATGATGGTGCGGCTGATGCGCACGCCCGCGTAGTGGGCGGCGTGGGCATTCAGGCCGGTCGCCTGCAGTTTATAACCCCAGCTCGAACGCGACACCGCCACCCAGTAGACCACCAGGGCGATCAGGGCCAGGATGAAGGCGAGGTTGAGCGGCGTGTTCTCGCCGAAGAACGGCAGCCAGGTCGACAGCTGCGGGATCATGGCGGCGTCCGAGAACACGCGGCTGGCCGGGTTCTGGTCGCCCTCGGGGATCATGTACTTGACGATGATGAAGTTCATCAGGCCTGCGGCGATGAAGTTGAACATGATGGTCGTGACCACCACGTGGCTGCCGCGCTTGGCCTGCAGGTAGCCGGGCAGGAAGGCCCAGGCCGCGCCGAACACGGCGCTGGCGACGATCGCCAGCGGTATCAAGAGCCAGGCCGAGAGGCTGGCGTCGAACGCCAGCATGGCCAGGGTCAGGCCCAGGCCGCCCAGGTACATCTGGCCTTCGGCGCCGATGTTGAACAGGCCCGCCTTCATCGCGATCGACACGGCCAGGCCGGTAAACACGAAGGTCGACGCGTAGAACAGCGTATAGGAGAGGCCTTCCGGATTGATGACGGCGCTGTTGACGAGGATCTGCAGCGATTCGACCGGGCTCTCGCCCAGCAGGTGGATGACCAGCGCGGCGACCAGCAGCGCGGACAGCAAATTCAGGACCGGCAGGACGAAGCCCGAGGCCCAGCGTGGAAGTTCAGTCGTTTTCATGATTTGTGCATCCCGCCCATCAAGAGGCCAATGCGGGTGGTATCGAATTCGTCAATATGGAGTTCGCCGGTGACGCGGCCGCCCGACATCACGACGATGCGGTCGGCCAGGGCGCGCACTTCTTCCAGCTCGGTCGACACCAAGAGGATGGCCACGCCTTCGTCGCGCAGGCGCAGCAGCTGGGTGTGGATGCTCTCGATGGTGCCGATGTCGACGCCGCGGGTCGGCTGGCCGACCAGCATCAGCTTGGGCGCGGCCGACACTTCGCGCGCGATCACGACCTTCTGCTGGTTGCCGCCCGAGAGCAGGCCGATGCGCACATTGGGGTCTTTCGGACGCACGTCGAATTGCTCGAGCAAACCGGCGCAGCGCTGGGCGATGGCGTCGAAGTCGAACAGGCCGCGCTTGGTGACGCGGTCCTGGTAGCCGAATACGGTGTTCTGCATGACCGAGAAATCCTTGATCACGCCATCGCGCAGGCGGTCTTCCGGCACGTGGCCGATGCCGAGGTCACGGAAGGTGGCGGGCAGGCCGTCGGCGTTCGAGCGGCCGGCGAAGGGCAGCGGCGCGCCGTCCATCGTCACGGTGCCGGAGGTCGGCAGGCGCATGCCGGACAGGATTTCCATCAGCTCGCTCTGGCCATTGCCCGACACGCCGGCGATGGCGACGATCTCGCCGGCGCGCACGTTGAGAAAGATGTCGGCCAGCAGCCCGACGCCGTTGGCGTCCTTCAATTGGAGATTCTCGACCTGCAGCACCGGCGCGCCGGGTGCGTAGGGTTTTCGCGGCAGGTTGCCCTCGATCGGGCGGCCCACCATCATATTGGCCAGCTGCTCCTTCGAGGTGTCGCGGGTGGCGACGGCGCCGGCCACGCGGCCCGCGCGCATCACGGTCACCTGGTCGGTGATCTCCATGATCTCGCCCAGCTTGTGGGTGATCAGGATGATGGTCTTGCCCTGTTCCTTGAACAGCCGCAGGATGTCGAACAGCGAGGCGATTTCTTGCGTGGTCAGCACCGCGGTCGGCTCGTCCAGGATCAGGATCTCGGCGCTGCGGTAGATCTGTTTCAGGATCTCGACGCGCTGCTGGGCGCCGACCGACAGCGTCGAGATGACCGCTAGCGGATCGACGTCGAGGTGGTAGCGGGCGCAGATCTCGCGCAGCTTCGCTTCCGTCTCAAGGCGCTTCTTCGACAATTTGAAGCCGCCCTCGGCGCCGAGCATCACGTTATCGAGCACGGTCATGTTCTCGACCAGCATGAAGTGCTGGTGGACCATGCCGATGCCCAGCCCGATCGCTTCCTGGCTGGAGCGGATCTTCTGGTCGGCGCCATTGATGACGAGCTGCCCGCTGTCGGCATGGTAGTAGCCGTACAGGATGCTCATCAGGGTGGATTTGCCGGCGCCATTTTCGCCGATCACGCCATGGATCGAGCCCTTGGCGATCGAGAAGCTGACGTCGGCGTTCGCCTGCACCGGCCCGAAGGCCTTGCTGATATTGCGAAATTCTACGGCTGGCTGCATTGCGATCTGTCGTAAATATGAGTGTGCTTATCATTCAAAAGCGCGCCGGGCCGGGATCAACCGGCGCGGCGCGCTTCGAATGGGAATTGGTCGATCAGACCGGGCAGCTGCTGCCTGCGCGGTAATCGATGACCTTGATCTTGCCGTTGATGATGTCGGTGCGCACGGCGTTGACGCGCTTTTCGATCTCGGGCGTGACGACCTTGCGGTTGTCCTTGTCCAGCACCCAGTCCACGCCGCCTTCCTTCAGGCCCTTGTAATGCACGCCCGCTTTCCAGGTGCCGTTCTTGACGCCCATGAAGGAGTCGTACACGGCCACGTCGACGCGCTTGATCATCGAGGTCAGCATGGTGCCCGGGTGCAGGTAGTTCTGGTTCGAATCGACGCCGATCGCCAGCTTGCCTTGTTCCTTGGCTGCCTGCAGCGTGCCCATGCCGCTGCCGCCCGCCACCGCGAATACGACGTCGACGCCGCGCGCGAACTGCGCGCGCGCCAGTTCGCCGCCCTTGGCCGGGTCGTTCCAGGCAGCGGCGGTGGTGCCGACCATGTTCTGGACGATTTCGATCTTCGGCGCTTGCGCCTTGGCGCCCTGGTTGTAGCCGCAGGCGAAGGCGCGGATCAGCGGGATGTCCATGCCGCCCACGAAGCCGAGCTTCTTGGACTTGGACGCCATGGCGGCGGCGACGCCGACCAGGTAGGAGCCTTCCTGTTCCTTGAACATCACCGATTCGATGTTGGCGCCTTGCGCCACGCTGTCGATCAGCACGAAGCGCACGTTCGGGAATTCACGGGCGACTTTTTGCACGGCCTGGGTTTGCGAGAAACCGATGGCGGCGATCATGTCGACCTTCTTGCGCGCCAGGCCGCGCATGACTTGCTCGGCCTGAGTATCGCTATTGGCCTGGACTTCGAACACCTTGACGCCGGTCTCTTTCGAGAAGCGTTGCAGGCCTTCGAAGGCCGACTGGTTGAACGATTTGTCGAATTTGCCGCCCGCATCGTAGACCATGCCGAGCTTCGGCTGCGCGATCGGACCTGCTGCCGGCGCGGCCAGTGCACTGCCTGCGACGCACAGCGCCGCAATGGTCATGCTGAGTTGCTTAAATTTCATCAATGGGCTCCTGGAATAGCGATATTGTACCCGCGGCATGGCGTCCGATGGGTAGGGGCTGCGCAATTGCTACCTCGAGCGGTAAGGCGGGAGAGGACACTTCGCGCTGCGCGATTGTGTCAGCCCGGCGATCCGCTGGGGGTTACGATTTGTTTCTGGCGACTATTTTCTCAGCAGATGGGCTTACATGTAGCACGGCCACAACAGGCTGAGAGGGTCGATTTGGCTGAAGTCAGTACGAATTTGGCAAAATCATGAGCAAGCTCACGCCATCTCAGCGCAAGCTGTCAAATATGCATCAACCTACAAGTTGATGACAAATACGATTTTACTTGCCAATTTATTCGTTGGAAATATAAATGCTGACAACTTTCAGCAATTATTTTGTCGCGAGGGCGAAATCGGCAGGAGTAGGCACCGCCTCGGAGGGCGGTTCGGCGCTCGCCACCGCATCGGCGACGGCTGCCGCGGCGGCCGGCGTCACCGGCTGGCTGAACTGGCGGGTGAGGAAGCCGGCGATCAGGTCTTGCGTCGCTTCCAGGTAAGGGATGTTCATGTGGTCGGAGTCGGGCACGACGTCGTCCGCCACCAGCTGGCCCAGCTTGGCCACCAGCAGGTCGGTATGCGTGTGCGGCACCACGTCGTCGCTGGCCGCGCGCAGCACATAGGTCGGCGCCTTGAGCGAGGGCGCGTACTTGATCGACTCGAAGCGGTGCTGCAGCATGTACTCGATCGGCATCACGCGGAAGCGCCGCTTGGCGATCGCCAGGATCGAATCGTAGGGCGTGATCAGGACCACGGAATGCGCGGGGCGCTCCTTGGCCACCTGCACCGCGACGCCGGAACCCAGGCTGCGGCCGACCACGGCAATGCGGTGCGGATCGACCTGGCCGCGCGTGGCGAGCCAGTCGTACAGCAGGCAGCCGTCTTCGATCATGTGGATCTCGGCCGGCACGCCTTGCGATTCGCCATAGCCGCGGTAATTCAGCGCCAGCACGGTCATATTGGGGAACAGCTTGCCCGCATCGCGCACGACCCAGGACACTTCTTCGGAACGGCCGCCGAAATACAGCACCGCCGGGCGCGGCCCGGGAATGGTCGGGGTCATCAGCCAGCCGGAGAGGCGGGTGCCGTCGTTGGCGCGCAAGACCACCGGACGGGTGCGGTGGCCGCTGCTGCGCGGGCTTTTGACTTCGCGCTCGAGCGTCGGATTGAAGACCAGGCGGCGCTGGTTGGCGGCGACGGCCGCCGTCAGCCCCAGCCACAGCATGCTGGCAAAGCCCGTGATCCCCGCCGCCATTTTCTTCGACATATCCATGACTGATAGTCTACGCCAGCCGCTGAGTTTTGTTCTGTGTGACAGCTCTCACTGTTGGGCAGCCCATGCGAAATGGGTTAAGAAGTTGTTTTAAACCAACATCGAGCGCTGCCGTTGTGCTGATGTTCCGATCGCACGATTGCGGTTACGATGTATATCACCTTATCCAATGCCATCGTGGAGACGCCGTGCATTACCTGCTCACCTATGACCTCGCCCCCGACTACCTCGAACGCCGCGGCGAATTCCGCGATGTACACCTGAAGCTGGCCTGGGAGGCGCAGGAACGCGGCGAGCTGGTCCTGGCCGGCGCGCTGGCCGAGCCGGCCGATCATGCGGTGCTGGTCTTCGATTGCGAGACGGCCGAACCGGTCCAGCTGTTCGCGGCACGCGACCCCTACGTCACGAACGGCCTGGTGCGCGCCTTCCATGTGCGCCAGTGGAATACGGTAGTGGGTGACCTGGCGAGCAACCCCGTACGGCCTGCCTGAACTCTTGCCTAAGTTCTTGCCGGATTAACACACCAGATCGGGTAACATCCTCGGCTTGTCGAATATTGCCGGGGAATCCATGCAATCTGCTGTCAATCTGTGGCCACTGCTCGGCGTGGCCGTCGTCGTCGCCGGCTTCCTGCTGCGCGCCAATCCGGTGCTGGTCGCCGTCGCCGCCTGCGGCGTGACCGGCGTCGCGGCTGCGATGCCCGTCATGGCCCTGCTCGAGTCGCTCGGCACCGCCTTCGTCAAGACGCGCAACCTGCCCCTGATCCTGCTGCTGCCGCTGGCCGCGATCGGCCTCTTGGAGCGCTTCGGCCTGCGCGAACAGGCGCAATCGGTGATCGCGAACGTGCGCTCGGCCACCGCGGGTCGCCTGTTGATCGTCTACCTGTTCGCGCGCGAGAGCACCGCCGCGATGGGCCTGACCAGCCTGGGCGGCCATCCGACGATGGTGCGGCCGCTGGTCGCGCCGATGGCCGAGGCGGCCGCGCAAGCGCAGCACGGCAAGCTGCCCGAGCGCGTGCGCCACCGCATCCGCGCCATGTCGGCCGCCACCGACAATATCGGCCTGTTCTTCGGCGAAGACATCTTTGTCGCCTTCGGCGCCATCGTCCTGATGCACACGATCCTGCAGGCCGAGGGCATCGAGGTCAATCCGCTGCACATCGCGCTGTGGGGCATCCCGACCGCGATCACCGCCTTCGTGATCCATGCCTGGAACCTGCGCCGGCTCGATGCTGAAATCCGCCGTGACGTGGCGGCGGCGAAGGAGGCGGCATGACCCTCACCATCGACCACTTCTACATCCTGGTCGGCCTGCTGCTGTCAAGCGTGGCCATCATGAGCCTGATGGACCGCAGCAATCCGCGCCGTGTCACCACCGCGCTGTTCTGGGGACTGTATGCGCTGCTGTATCTTGCCGGCGAGCGCATGCCGCCGGCGGCGGTCGGCGCCCTGATGATCGTCATGGCCTTGCTGGCCGGCTTCGGCGGCGTCAAGGCCGGCGCCCCGAAGGCGCTGGGGCCTGAGGAGCGCCGCGCCAGCGCCGCGCGCCTGGGCAACCGCATCTTCATTCCGGCGCTGCTGCTGCCACTCGTGACCGTGATCGGCGCCACCGTGCTCAAGGACGTGCAGATCGGCGCTCTGCCCATGCTCGATCCGGCCCACCTGACCCTGGTCAGCATGGGCTGCGGCGCGATCGTGGCCCTGATTGCCGCCTGCTGGCTGACGCGCGCGACGCCGCTGCAGGGCGTGCGCGAGGCGCGGCGCCTGATCGACGCCATGAGCTGGGCGGTGGTGTTGCCGCACATCCTGGCGGTGCTGGGATTGTTGTTCTCGGAAGCCGGCGTCGGCAAGGCGGTAGCGCACCTGACGACCACGTATATCGGCCTGGATTCGGCATTCGTCGCGGTAGCGGTGTACTGTATCGGCATGGCGCTGTTCACCATCGTGATGGGTAACGGCTTCGCCGCCTTCCCGGTGATGGCGGGCGGCGTCGGCATCCCGGTGCTGATCGGCGTATATGGCGCCAATCCGGCCGTGATGGCGGCGATCGGCATGTTCAGCGCCTATTGCGGCACCCTGATGACGCCGATGGCGGCCAATTTCAATATCGTGCCGGCGGCGCTGCTCGAGCTGCCCGACAAGAACGCGGTGATCCGCGCCCAGATACCGAGCGCGCTGCCGATCCTGATAGCGAATATCTTCCTGCTGTATTTTTTGATGAACCTGTGACCCCGCGATGATCAAGACCGTTCTGCTTACCGGCTTCGAGCCGTTCAATGGCGCCAGCATCAACCCGGCCTGGGAAGCGGTGCGCGCGCTCGAAGGCTGGCGCGGCGAACACTTCCGGGTGGAGGTGCGCCAGCTGCCCTGCGTGTTCGGGCAGGCGATCGAAGACCTGGTGGCCATGGTCGACGAACTGCATCCGGACGTCGTGATAGCCGTCGGCCAGGCCGGCGGCCGGCCCGACATCTCGGTCGAGCGCGTGGCGATCAACGTCGACGATGCATCGATTCTCGATAACGGCGGCCAGCAGCCGGTGGATGCGGCCATTGCCTCGGATGGTCCCGCCGCCTATTTCTCTACCTTGCCGATCAAGGCCATCGTGCGCGCGCTTCGTGAGAAGGGACTCGTGGCCGGGGTGTCGCAGACCGCCGGGACCTTCGTGTGCAACCACGTGTTTTATGGGCTGATGCATCATGCGGCCGGGCAGCCGCAGCCGATCAAAGCCGGCTTCATTCACGTCCCATTCCTGCCGGAGCAGGCAAGCGCGCGGCCCGATGCGCCGCCGTCGATGGCGCTGGACGACATCATTGCCGGCATCAAGCTGGCGGTGGAAACGACCGTGAGCGTCGACGCCGATGTGCGCGAAACGGGCGGCGCCACGCACTAGTTCAACATCGACCGGCCATCATGCTCAAGTCGCTCGCACTGACCGCGCTTACTGTACTGACGGCCTGGCTGCTCATCCCGGTCTTCGTCTTGCCGCCGCTGGCGTTCTATTACGGCTACCAGGGCTACCGGCGGCGCCACGATGGCAGGACGCGCACCGGCGTTGGCGCGAAGCTCCTGTCGTCGATCCCGATGCTGCTTGCCGCAGCGGTATTCTGCTTCGGGATATTCCTGATCACGACCCAGTACCGGGCTTGAGCCCCTGACGACCCTCATGCGCTGTGGGTACGAGAAGTCCGACAAGCGAACAGTCTTTGCGCTGGCACTATTGCTGAGCACTCGGTGAATAAAATACGTTCACTGTGTGCTCAAGCGAGGAATGATGCTGTTGCGGATACCGAACCAATCGAGAAGGCAGAGGGAAGGCTGTTACTGTGGACGATGCAGCGCCCACAGCGGCCAGCGAAAGCACGTGCGCAGCCAAACCTGCGCCGGTCATCCTCCTGGGTCGGGAAGCGCCGAGCTGGAAGTGATCTGCCGGAGGATCCGTCGCGAGCAGACCGAGTGATGCCTGCGTGATCCCGACCGCAGAAACCATCAAGCCTGAAGGACGGTACCACCCAAAAATAATTTCCCTCATTGTTGACCTCTGGAATTTTAAGGAGCATCATAAATGCATGTTTTCGGCGCGGCCGGATACAGCAAGTCGACAGATGTTCAACTTATAGACAGGGAGCCTGACATGAAAGCGCTTGATAAAACCAAGGCCGTGGATGACCACCGCGCTGCCCGCAATCTTTCCGACCATGTCGCGCTTGGCCTGACGCTGATGCTGCGCTTTTTTGCGGACACGTTTTTTGCCAAACGCTACGGCAACCGGGCGATCGTGCTGGAAACCGTGGCCGCCGTGCCAGGCATGGTTGGCGGAATGCTGGTGCACCTGCGCTGTCTGCGCTGGATGGTCGAGGACCAGGGCTGGATCCGCACCCTGCTCGATGAAGCGGAAAATGAACGCATGCACTTGATGACCTTCGTGCAGATCGCGAAGCCAAACCCGTTCGAGCGTCTGGTCATCCTGATGGTGCAAGCGCTGTTCTTTGTTGCGTTCTTCGTGCTGTACCTGACTTCACCAAGGACCGCGCACCGCCTGGTCGGGTATTTCGAAGAGCAGGCAGTCATCAGCTACACGCTGTACCTGGCGGAGATCGATGCCGGCCGCGTGGAAAATGTCGCGGCGCCGGAGATCGCAATTGCGTACTGGAACCTGCCTGCCAATGCCCGCTTGCGTGACGTGGTGCTGGTCGTGCGCCAGGATGAGATGGGGCACCGGGATGTCAATCACGGATTTGCCGATGCCCTTACGCCGGTCGAGGCCAGCCAGAACGCATGAACCTGCGACGCGCGGCTGGCACCGGATCAGCGCAATTTGATATAGCTGACCGCTTTCTCATCTCGCAGCACGAAGGCCGCATCCTCGAAACTCGGCGGCCCGAAGCGCCCGCGCGCGTCGCGGCTGAATGCATATCGTTCCTTCGGGATGCCCAGTGCATTGCGATCGAGCTTTCCGTTGTCGTTCTCGTCCTGGAACGACAGCACGGCCCAGGTGCCGGGCGGCAGGTCGTCGACGGTGACCACGGTCTCGCCCACGCGTGCCGCGGCCGACGCCGCATACGGGCAATCCTTCAGGAAGGTCGCCTTGTCGCAGATCGCGACCCGCACCGTACCCTTGGTACTGGTAATGCCCTGGACCCTCACCTCGATCGAGGCGGCCGAAGCGAGACCGGCGGCGCCCACGCCCGCCGCCAGCAAAAGGGAAACACCCAGGGTGCGAAAGATCGACTGCATGAATACTCCATTAGGTTAAGTGTGAATCGTGTTTGACCGCTTTTGAGCGGTCCAGGGCAGCGCCGCGCAACCGTGCGCATGGGCCGCCATGGTAGGCTGTTGGCATCCCGTCAACGTGCTCTCGCAGCCTTCATTATGCTTTCCAACGCGCTCATCGTATTGGCCACCATCGCGTTCATGGAAGTGTTTTCCATCGTCGCGCACAAGTACGTGATGCACGGCTTCGGGTGGGGCTGGCACCGCTCGCACCATGAGCCACGCACCGGCTGGTTCGAGAAGAACGACCTGTACGCCGTGGTGTTCGCCGGTGTCGCCATCGCCCTGATCTGGTTCGGCACCCGCGGTTACCACCCGCTCGAATGGATCGGCGCCGGCATGACCGCCTATGGCGCCCTGTACTTCATCGCCCACGACGGCCTGGTGCACCAGCGCTGGCCGTTCCGCTACGTCCCCAAAAGCGGCTACCTCAAGCGCCTGTACCAGGCCCACCGCATGCACCATGCGGTGGAAGGTAAAGAGGGCGCCGTGTCCTTCGGCTTCCTGTACGCGCCGCCGGTCGCCCGGCTCAAGCGCCAGTTGCAAGCGCAGCAGGGCCAGGTGCGCCGCCCCCGCGGCCAGGACGCAGCCACAGATCGCTCCGCCGCGGCGCCATCGCTGCCCGAGCAGGGCTGAGGCGCGAGGCCAGCGCCTGGATTCCGCCCAGGGCCAATAAACGCAGCTTGGCCGCCTTCGAAGTGCCCACCCGTTCGTCCCAGGCGTGCGGCCCGCGCCGTTTGACTTCGATCCCGATCTGGCGGTACACATTGCGCGCGGTGGCGATTGCCCAGGCCGAGCGCAGGGGCAGGGCGGCGATACCCAGCGTGGCCGATTCATAATACGGCTCGGCGTGATCGACCAGGCGCGCCGCGACGCTCGCCAGCGCCGCGCGGTGGCGCGGCAGGGACACGTGGTCGGGCGGGATGCCGGCTTCCAGCAGCCATTCGGCCGGCACGTAGCAGCGCCCGATTTTCGCATCGTCGATGATGTCGCGCGCGATATTGGTCAACTGGAAGGCGAGCCCCAGGTCGCAGGCGCGGTCCAGCACCAGCTCGTCGTGGGCGCCCATGATCGAGGCCATCATCAGGCCGACCACGCCGGCCACGTGGTAGCAGTAGCGCATGGTGTCGTCGATGGTGGTGTAGCGCGCCTCGTTGACGTCCATCGCGAAGCCGGCCAGGTGGTCGAAGGCATAGCGCGGCGCGATCGCGTGGCCCAGCGCCACTTCCTGGAAGGCGGCGAAGGCCGGATCGCGCATCTGCTCGCCCGAATAGGCGCGCCGGGTGTCGTCGTACAGGCGATCGAGCTCGAAACCGGCGCCACAGGCGCTCGGCGCGGCGGCGGCGAAGCCCAGCTCCTGGCCGTCGACCACGTCGTCGCAATGGCGACACCAGGCGTACAGCATCAGCACACTGCGCCGGGTGGCGGGCGGGAACAGCCTGGCGGCCGCCGCGAAGCTCTTGGACCCGACCGCGATGGTCTGGGTCGCATGTTCCATCAGCTTGGTGCCGGCATAGGCGCTCATGCGTGCACCCCCGCATGTACGCCTTCCAGCATCAGGCCGGCGGTTGCCTTGGCCGAGCCGATCACGCCCGGCACGCCGGCGCCGGGATGGGTGCCGGCGCCGACCAGATACAGGTTGGGCAGTTCGGCGTCGCGGTTGTGCGGGCGGAACCAGGCGCTCTGGGTCAGGATCGGCTCCAGCGAGAAGGCCGAACCCAGGTGGGCATTGAGCTGGTCGCGGAAGTCGTGCGGCGTGAAGATGCGGCTCGTTACCAGCTGGCTGCGCAGGCCCGGCATGTAGCGCCGTTCGAGGTAGTCGAAGATGCGGTCGCGGTAGCGCGGGCCTTCGGTCTCCCAGTCGATCGGTGCGTTACCCAGGTGCGGCACCGGCGCCAGCACGTAGTGGCTGCCGCAGCCGGGCGGCGCCAGTGAGGGATCGGTGACGCAGGGGGCGTGCAGGTAGAGCGAGAAATCGTCGGCCAGCGTCTTGCCGTTGAAGATGTCCTTGATCAGCTCGCGGTAGCGCGGACCGAAGCACACCGTGTGGTGCTGCAGCTGCTCGTGGTGTTTATCCAGGCCGAAGTACAGCACGAACAGCGAATTGCTGAAGCGTTTCTTCTTGAGCGCCTCGCCGTTGCTGCTGCCGCGCCCGTGGTTTTTCAGCAGGTCGGCGTAGGTGTGGACCACGTCGGCATTCGACGCCACCGCATCGGCCATGAACCAGCGGCCGTCTTCCAGCCGCACGCCGCTGGCGAGATTGCCGGCGGTCTCGATGCGCGCCACCGATGCGTTCAGTTCCAGCTTGCCGCCCATGTCCTCGAACAGCCGTACCAGGCCTTTCACCAGGGCGCCGGTGCCGCCGCGCGGGAACCAAACGCCCCAGCGCCGCTCCAGCGCATGGATCAGGGTATAGATCGACGAGGTGGCGAACGGATTGCCGCCCACCAGCAGCGAGTGGAAGGAGAAAGCCTGGCGCAGCTGCTCGTCCTTGACGAAGCGCGACACCATGCCGTACACGCTTTTCCACGCTTCCAGCCGCGCCAGTTGCGGACCGGCCTGGATCATGTCGCGAAAGGAGAGAAACGGCACGGCGCCCAGCTTCAGGTAGCCCTCGTCGAACACCGCCTTCGAATACGCCAGGAAGCGCTGGTAGCCGGCGACGTCGGCCGGGTTGCGCGCATGGATCTGGCGGTCCAGCGCCTCCTGGTCGTTGGCGTAGTCGAAGTGGCTGCCGTCTTCCCAGCACAGGCGGTAGAACGGCGCGACCGGCAGCATCTCGACGTAGTCGCCCATCTTCTTGCCGCACAGGGTGAACAGCTCTTCGATCGCCGTCGGATCGGTGATGACGGTGGGGCCGGCGTCGAACACGAAGCCCTGGTCCTCATAGACATAGGCGCGGCCGCCCGGCTTGTCGCGCTTTTCGAGCAGGGTCGTTTGCATGCCGGCGGCCTGCAGGCGGATGGCCAGCGCCAGGCCGCCGAATCCGGCGCCGATCACGACGGCGCGCTTTGGATCGATTCTCGGCTTGAAATTCATCTGGTTCATTCTGCGGTCCTGATCTGATAGGGGTGGGTCTTGCGTACGGCGTCAAACGCTTCCATGACGGGCACCGGCGGCTTGCCGGTCAACAGGCGTACCTTGTCGCCCAAGGTCGGGCGGCCGGCGTAAAAGCGCGCGATCAAGGGCGCCGGCAGGCCATAGAAGCGCTGCATCACGCGCCAGCGGTGATCGGGGCTGCCGGCCAAAAACAGCATGCGGTTGAGCATGCGGAAGAAGCGCTGTTCGTCCCAGGCTTGGCGCGCCTGCTCGCGGATGGCGGCGAACAGCGTCGGGGCCGACAGTTCGGGCAGGCGCACGATGCGCTCGGCCAGGCGCACCGCGTGCGGCAGCGAGTAGCCGGTGGTCGGATGGAACAGGCCGGCGCGCAGGCCGACGCTGGGCAGGCCCTGCAACTCGTCCCAGAAACCGTCGAAGTCGCCGGCCAGCACGATCGGCAGCGAGCCTTGTTCTTCGCGCAACATGTCGCGCACGCGCCAGCCGCGCGCGGCCACGTAGGAGGCGATGTTGGCGCGCAGCCGCTCCGGTTCCCAGGCGGCGCTGTCGACGTAGTGCGTATCTTCGACCAGCACGCGGTCGGGCCCGAAAGGCAGCAGGTAGACGAAGCGGTAGCCGCCCTGCTGGGCCACGCTGGCGTCCATGATGACGGGCGCCGTCAGGCCGTGGGCGGCGTCGAGCCGCAATTCCTGGCCGAGGAAAGTCTGGTAGCCGAGCGCGAGGTGGCTGCTGGTGCGCATGCCGCGGCCGTCGATGACGGCGCGCGCGCGCAGGGTTTCGCCATCGGCCAGCCGCACGCTCGTGGGTGTGACGTCGTCGATCCAGACGCCGGTGCGCAGCGTCGCGCCCAGGGCCGGTTCGACCACGTGGGCCAGGTCGAGCGCGGCGATGCTGGCGTAGCCGCCCGCCAATGTGCGGGCAAGGTCGGGAAACACCACGTCATAGCGCGCCCAGCGGTGCGTGACCAGGGGCGCGATCCAGCGCAGCTGCCCGGCATCGAGATCGCTGTCGTGGAACGACCAGGTATGGTTGCCGCCCAGCCGCTTGCCTTGCTCGAGCAACAGGATGCGCAGCTCGGGACGCTCGCTGCGCAGGCGCCACGCGATCAGGCTGTTGGCCAGGCCGCCACCGGCCAGGATCAGGTCGTAGTCGACCGTGCTGAGCTCATTGCTATGCTCATCCATGGCTGGCCAGGCCTTGGAATGCGGGGGCCAATCCGAGCGCAGCCTCGATGACGTCGGCCGCACGCGGCGCGCCGCCGGCCTGGCGGATCTGGTCGGCCAGCGGTTCCATGCGTTGCCGGAAGCCCGGTTCGTCCAGCAGGCGGCGCAGCTTGCGCGACAGCCCGGTGACGGTCGCGAAGCGCGGCGAGGCGCGCAGGCCGACACCGGCATATTCCACGCGGGCGGCGGCGCCCGGATGGTCGAAGGCGATCGGCAGCGCCAGGATCGGCGTGCGGGTGGCGATGGCTTCCATCACGGTGTTGGCGCCGGCATGCGAGATGACGGCGTCGGCGCGCGCCAGCACGGCCAGCTGGGGCACGAAGGCGCGCACGCGGGTGTCGCCGATGCGTTCGAGTGCGCGCACCTGCGAGTCATCCAGGCCGCCGCAGTGAGCGACCAGCAGTTGCGCGTCCTGGCGTGCGCAGGCGTGCGCGATGCGCTTGAACAGGCCGAAGCGCTGGCTGACCAGGGTGCCGAGCGAGGCGTAGACGAAGGGGCGCGTGCTCGCTGCGGGCGGCAGCAGCGCGGCCAGTTCGGCCGGCGACTGGGCCGATACCGCGGCCCCGCTGTGCAGCGGGCCGACGTGATGAAAATGCGGCGGCAGCGCGCGCCGCGGGAAATCGAAGCCCGGCACGATCTGGCCGACCTGGGCCAATGGCGACAGGCATTCGTGCAGTTTTGCGCGCGGACGCAATCCGAGCTGTTGGGCTGCGGCGGAGATCGCGCGTTCGTGCGGCTGCATCATCCAGTCGTAGACCATGGTGCTGCCTTCGACGATCTTGAAGGCGCGCTCGCTGTCTTCATACATGAAGGGCATGACGGGCAGCGGGATGCCCGGTTCGCGGTTGACCGGCAAGGCGCAGGCGACCGAGACGAAGGGCATGCCGATGCCTTCTGCCACCAGGCCGCCGGCCGCTTCCATTTGGTCGGCGACAATAAAATCAACCTGAAGCCGGCGCAGCGCGGCCGGCAGTTCGCGGCACAGCATCGTGGTGCTGGCCGCCATGTCGAGGATCACGCGGCGCAGGCCCAGCGGCGAGCCCGGATTGGCCACGCGAGCCAGCATCGCCGGCAGCGAGCCGGCCGGGTGGGTGTCGAGGCCGACGGCGTGGAAGCCGACGCGCTCGTCCTTCACATAGGCGGCGGCATCCGGGCGATGCACGAAGGTGACGCGGTGCCCGCGGGCGACGAGTTCGCGCGCGAGCACCGTCAGCGTATTGAAGTGGCTGTAGAGCGCCGGAGCCACGACCGCGAAATGCGCCATGCGAAGCGCCGTCCTCAGGAGAGGCGCAGCTCGGCCAGGTGCGCGCCGGGACGCAGCTCGCGCGCCTTGGCCAGCTCGGGCGCGAAGCGCTTGCCCTTGCTTTCTTTCGCGAACAGCGCGCCGACGAAGCGGCGCGTGCGGCCATGGGCGCCGACGGCGGCGCCAAGGCAGCGGTCGGCTTCGACCAGGCAGGCCGCCAGTCGGCGCTGGGCTTCGTCGCGGCCCAGCGTGTTGATCAGCGTGGCCTTGCCGACGTCCTTGCCGGTGTCCTTGCCCGTGATGGCGCTGTCGTTGCCGGCGCCGTCGAGGAAGTCGTCCTTGATCTGGAAGGCCTGGCCGGCCGCCAGCGCGAAGGCGCGCAGCTGCTGCGCAACCGACTCGTCGGCATGGCAGACGATGCAGGCCATGTCGACGGCAACGCCCAGCAGCAGGCCGGTCTTGAGTTCATTGGTGGTGGCGATCGCCTCGGGCGAACGCGCGCCGCCGTGCAGGTCTTCGAACTGGCCGCGCACCAGGCCCTGGTCGCCGACCGTCTGCGCGAGCGTCGCGACCAGGCGCGCGCGGGTGGCGGGGGCGATGTCCTGGGCTTGCGACAGCACGCCGAAGGCGCGGCTGAGCAGGGCCACCGAAGCGAGGATGGCGACGTCTTCGCCATACTGGATGTGGATCGCGGGCTTGCCGCGGCGCAGGCTGGCGTCGTCCATGCACGGCAGGTCGTCGAGGATCAGCGACGCCGCGTGCACCAGTTCGACTGCGCAGGCGACGTCGATCAGGGCGGGCGATTTGCAGCCGAGGTCACGCGCGACCAGCATCAGGAGCAGCGGACGCATGCGCTTGCCGGCGCTGAGCGCGGACGAGCGCATGGCCTTGGTGAGCCGGTCGTGGGGGCCACTGGACAGCAGCTGGTCGATCCGTTCGTCCACCGCCCGGCGCAGCGATGCGATGTCATCGAAGGCGGCGTCGTCGCCCGGTTCCACGCCGATCCCATCGTACCGCCGCGTCGCTGTAGTCATACGGAATCCTGTAGAAATAGATGAACTTGATAACCATCATACCGGAGGCAAAGTTGAGAAATAGTTAATTGAACTCAATCGTGCGGGGGTTTCTTGCGCAAAAAATGCGCAATTTACGCCAGGAAATGTGGAACGACGGTACAAAAACGGTTCAGCCCGCATCGGCGGGCCGAATTCGCGCAAAACGAGGAAATATCCAGCGGCCGTCAGGCCGGCTGTTCTTCGGGGAACAGGATCTTGAGGAAGGCGCGCACGACCGGCGCATCGTCTTGCGCCGGGTAGCTGATGTACAGGTTGGCCGATGGCGCGTGGGCGTGGATCGGCAGGAAGCGCACGCCCGGCCAGCCGATGCGGCTGGTGGTCTCCGGCATCAGGGCCACGCCCAGGCCGGCGCCGACCATGGCCAGCAGGGTTTGCGGTTCGGCCGCCTCCTGGAAGACGGTCGGCTGGAAGCCGGCGTTCACGCAGCACCCGATCAGATAGCGCGGCTCGGCCGACTGGTCCAGGTGCAGGGTCAGCATCGGTTCGCCCGCGATCTCGGGCAGGGCGATGGAATCGCGTTCGGCCAGCGGATGGCGGGCATTGACCGCCACGCAGAACTGCTCCTTGAAGCATAGCTCCTGGCGCAGGTTGGCCTGCTTGAGTACGTCCTGCTCGATGCGCGGCTCGCGCCAGAAGCCGACGTCGATCTGCTTGCTGCGCAGCGCTTCCCACTGGTCGTTCGGGCCCAGCTCGTGGATGGTCCAGGTCACGCGCGGAAACTGGCTCTGGAACTGCTCCAACAGGCCGGGGATGGGGCCCCACATCGCCGAGCCGACGATGCCGACCCGCAACCGCCCGACCTCGCCGCGGTCGATCTGGCGGATCGTGTCGATGGTCATGCGCATCTTGCCCAGCAGCTCGGCCGCCTCGACCATCAGCGCGCGGCCGGCCACGGTCAGCTCGAAGCTGCGCGTGGTGCGGGTGAACAGCTTCACCCCCAGCTCGCTCTCGAGCTTCATGATCTGCTGCGACAGCGGCGGCTGCGAGATGTGCAGGCGCTCGGCGGCGCGGCTGAAGCTTTTTTCTTCGGCTACCGCCAGGAAGTATTTGAGCTGTTTCAGGTCGATCGACATGGCGGCCCGGTCTGGTCAGGCGGCCTTGTGGTGCAGCGCCGCCGCCAGGCGCGCGCCGACCAGGGCGTTGTGCTTGACCAGCGCGATATTGGTGGCCAGGCTGCGCCCGCCCGTCAGCTCCTTGATGCGGGCCAGCAGGAAGGGCGTGACCTGCTTGCCGGTCACGGCCTGCTGCTGCGCCTCTTGCAGGGCCTGGTGGATGATGGCGTCGATCTCGTCGGGCGCCATCGCCGATTCGGCCGGCACCGGATTGCTGACCACCACGCCGCCCTTCAGGCCGAGCTGCCACTTGGTGCGGATGAAGGAGGCCTGTTCCTCGGGCGAATCGAGCTGAAAGTCGGCCTTGAAGCCGCTGTCGCGCGTGAAGAAGGCGGGGAAGCCCGGCTGGCCGACGGCCAGCACCGGCACGCCGTGGGTCTCGAGGTATTCGAGCGTCAGGCCGATGTCGAGGATCGACTTCACGCCGGCGCACACCACGGCCACGCTGGTCTGGGCCAGCTCCTGCAGGTCGGCCGAGATGTCGAAGCTGGTTTCGGCGCCGCGGTGCACGCCGCCGATGCCGCCGGTGACGAAGACCTCGATGCCGGCCAGTTGGGCGCAGATCATGGTGGCGGCGACGGTGGTCGCGCCCAGGCGGCCCTGCGCCAGCACGTAGGGCAGGTCGCGGCGGCTGACCTTGATGGCGTCCGGCGAGGAACCCAGGGTCTCGAGCTGGTCTTCCGACAGGCCGACGCAGATCTTGCCTTTGATGATGGCGATGGTGGCCGGCACGGCGCCGGCGTCGCGGATGACCTGCTCGACTTCGCGCGCGGTGTGCACGTTCTGCGGGTAGGGCATGCCGTGCGAGATGATGGTCGATTCGAGGGCGACGATCGGCTTGCCGGCGGTGCGGGCGGCTGCCACTTCGGGCGAAAACAGGAGGAAGGATTGCATGGTCGAGTCTTTATTCAGTCGGTAACGATGTCCTGGACCGGGGCGTCGAACAGGCCCGGGGCCAGTTGCGGGCAGACGGTCTGCGCGCAGGCGATGGTCATGGCGGCCAGCATCTGGCCGCGGCGGCAGGCCGGTTCCAGGTTTGGTTCGGGCTGGCCGCTGTACAGGGTCCAGCAGACGGCGGCGGCGAAAGCGTCGCCGGCGCCAGTGACGTCGACCAAGTCCACGGCATCGACGGCTTGTCCTTCAAGCGCTTGCATGCCGGTGGCGGTCGTGAACATGACGCCCAGGGAGCCGCGTGTGACGATCACGTCCTGGACGCCGGCGCGCCGCAGTTCGGCGCAGGCCGCGGCGATGTCGGCGTCGGTCTCCAGCGGCCGGCCGACGCGGGCCGCCAGTTCGCCCACGTTCAGGATCAGCAGGCGCAGGCCGGTCAGGTCGCGCGGCAGGCGATCGATCTTCGGTTCCGAGACGGCGACGACCACCATCGGTACGCCGTCGCGCCGGCTGCCCTCGAGCAGGGCGGCGACCGCGTCGCGCGGCAGGTTCAGGTCGGCGACGATCAGGGCGGCGCCGGCGCGCTGCTGTTCGCGGGTCGACAGGAAATCGGGCGTGAGCGATTCGTTGATCTCCATGTCGGCCAGCGCCACGCGCATGTCGCCATCCTCGTCGAGCACCGCGGTATAGGTGCCGCTGGCGGCGCCGTCCACGCGCAGCGCGCCGCGGGTATCGATGCCGGTTTCGTCGGCGTAGGAGAGCAGGGCGCGGCCGGACGAGTCGCCGCCGACTGCCGTGACCAGCGCCGTGGGGACGCCCAGGCGCGCCAGGTTTTCGGCGATATTGCGCGCCACGCCGCCGAAGGATTCGGTCTGGCGCGCCGGGTTCGAGGTGCCGAGCGCCAGCCTGGCCGTCGTGCGCAGCTTGCGATCGAGGTTGGCGGCGCCGATGCATAGCACCGGCCGGTGGTCGGGCAGCACGTAGGCGCGGCCGAGGATGCGGCGCTCGCGCACCAGGGTGGCGATGTAGTTGGCGACCGCGGAGCGCGACAGGCCGAGATGGCCGGCCAGGTCTTGCTGCGAGATGAAGGGGTTGGAACGGATCAGCTCGTATAACTGTTCTTTTTTCGGCATCGCGTTCGTATGCGCTGTCAGGCGCCAAGGACAATTGTTTTATAATGCTAGACAATTGTTTTAAGCCTGTCAACGAATCTTTCCCCCAGTGTAAGCAGCTCTGTGGTGCTTCGCGTGATTTATCTATAAAAGATATAAATCGGGAAGAAAAAGTGTATTTGCCATACATATCGGCATTCATGCATAGTTATAATATCCAGTTGTCCAAATGCGCCGCACTCGCGTGCGTTGGGCACTTGCCTCTCTCATCCGCGACCCACATCACCCAGTTTTCAACAAGGAATATCATGTCCAGCAATACCCCATTCGAAGCCGCCGACATCATCCGCGCCCGCAAGCCGGGTTTCGCCCCGCGTGTGGCGCTGATCCTCGGTTCCGGACTGGGCGTGCTGGCCGAACAACTGGTCGATGCGGTGTCGATCGGCTATGCCGACCTGCCGGGCTTCCCGATCTCCACCGTGCACGGCCATGCCGGCGAACTGGTGCTGGGCACCCTGGCCGGCGTGCCGGTCGCCTGCATGAAGGGTCGCGGCCACTTCTATGAAGGCTATGGCCCGGGCGTGATGACCTCGGCCATCCGCACGCTCAAGGAAATCGGCTGCGAACTGCTGTTCGTCACCAATGCCGCCGGCTCGCTGCGCGTGGAAGCCGACGCCGGCAGCCTGGTCGCGATCACCGACCACATCAACTTCCTGCCGGGCAGCCCGATGTCCGGCCCGAACGACGAACGCTTCGGCCCGCGCTTCTTCAGCATGTCCAACGCCTATGACGCGCAGACCCGCGAGCAGGTGAAGGCCGTCGCCGCGGAAAAGGGCATCGTCCTGCACGAAGGCGTGTACCTGGCCGCTGCCGGTCCGCACTTCGAGACCGTCGCCGAAATCCGCGCCTTTAAAACGCTGGGCGCCGATGTCGTGGGCATGTCGCTGATCCCTGAAGTGATCGCCGCGCGCCACTGCGGCCTGAAGGTCACCGCCGTCTCGGCCATCACCAACCTGGCCGAAGGCCTGTCGCCGTTCGCGCTGTCGCACGAGCAGACGCTGAAGTACGCGGCGATCGCGGCCAAGGACATGGTCACGCTGATCCACGCCTACATTGATCGCGTCGGTTCGACCCCACGCGCCTGAGCCCTGAATTCCTAGAATCGAAGAAAGCGAAGACCATGTCACGCGCATTCATCCTCCTGCTTGATTCCTTCGGCCTGGGCGCACTGCCCGACGCCGACAAATACGGCGACACGGGCGCCAACACCTTCGGCCACATCGCCGAGTGGGCTGCGAATGAAGGCAAGCCAATGTCGCTGCCGAACCTCGAGAAACTGGGCCTGGCCGCTGCGGCGCATAAAGCCAGCGGCGAATGGGCGCCGGGCTTCGACCTGCGCGACGGTTTTGCTGGCGCCTGGGGCGTCGCCCGCGAACAGTCGACCGGCAAGGACACGCAGAGCGGCCACTGGGAAATTGCCGGCGTGCCGGTGCTGTTCGACTGGGGTTACTTCCCCAAGACCGTGCCGTCGTTCCCGCAAGAGCTGACCGACAAGCTGCAAGAATTGACCGGCGTGCCGGGCTGGCTGGGCAACTGCCACGCCTCGGGCACCACCGTGATCAATGAGCTGGGCGACGAGCACGTCGCCACCGGCAAGCCGATCCTGTACACCTCGGCCGACTCGGTGCTGCAGATCGCGGCGCACGAAGAACACTTCGGCCTGGAGCGCCTGTACGAAGTCTGCGAAGCCGCCTATGAGCTGGTCAAGCCCTACAATATCGGCCGCGTGATCGCGCGTCCTTTCGTGGGCGCCAATGGCGACTACAAGCGCACCGCGAACCGTCACGACTACGCCGTGCCGCCGATCGCGCCGACCCTGCTCGACCATGTGAAAGATGCGGGCGGCGAGATGATCGCACTGGGTAAAATCAGCGATATCTTCGCGGCGCAAGGCGTGACGCGCCTGGTCAAGGGCCCGGACAATATGGCGCTGTTCGACCGCCTGCTGGAAGTCGCCGATGAGGCGGGCGACAAATCGCTCACTTTTGTGAACTTCGTCGACTTCGACATGCACTTCGGCCACCGCCGCGACGTCGCCGGCTATTCGAACGCGCTGCACGAGCTGGATGCGCGCCTGCCGGAATTCATGGCCAAGCTGAAGGACGGCGACCTGGTCGTGATCACCGCCGACCACGGCTGCGACCCGACCGCGCCCGGCTCGGACCACACCCGCGAGCACATCCCGATGATCTTCTTCGGCCCGAACGTCAAGGCGCAGGAACTGCCGACCGCCGACACCTTCTCGAGCATCGGCGCCACCCTGGCCAAACACCTCGGCGTCAAACCACTTTCGAACGGAACCGCACTGCTATGACCCAGCCCCTGGATTTCAAACGTAATGCCGGCATGGCGCTGGACCTGGGCCTGGTGGGCAGCGTCAAGGTCAACCGCAACGCGGCCGACCGCCGCGCCGCCAGCCTGGCGAACCGCCGCACGGTCAAGAAGGAATACCAGGCCGCCTGGCTGGTGCGTGCGATCGAATGCATCGACCTGACCACTCTCGGTGGCGACGACACGCCGGGCCGCGTCGAACGCCTGTGCATGAAGGCGATGCGCCCGCTGCGCGCCGACCTGATGCAAGCCCTGGGCCTCGAGACGCTGACGACCGGCGCGGTCTGCGTGTACCACGAGATGATCACCCCGGCCGTCAAGGTGCTGAACGGCCGCCTGCCGATCGCCGCCGTGTCGACCGCGTTCCCGGCCGGCCTGTCGAGCATGGAAACCAAGGTGCGCGAGATCGAGCTGTCGGTGGCCGCCGGCGCGACCGAGATCGACATCGTCATCACCCGCCAGCACGTGTTGACGGGTAACTGGCAAGCGCTGTACGACGAGATGGTGGCCTACCGCCAGGCTTGCGGCGAAGCGCACGTCAAGGCCATCCTGGCCACCGGCGACCTGGTGACCCTGGAAAACGTGGCCAAGGCTTCGTGGGTCTGCATGATGGCCGGCGCGGACTTCATCAAGACCTCGACCGGCAACGAAGGCGTCAACGCCACCATCCCGGTGTCGCTGGTGATGGTGCGCGCGATTCGCGACTATTACGAATTGACCGGCTTCCAGGTCGGCTACAAGCCGGCCGGCGGCGTCTCGAGCGCCAAGTCGGCGCTGCAATACCTGACCGTGATGAAGGAAGAACTGGGCAACGACTGGCTGCAGCCGCACCTGTTCCGCATCGGCGCTTCCAGCCTGCTGACCGACATCGAGCGCCAGCTGGAGCACTACGTGACCGGCAACTACTCGGCCGCCCATCGCCACGCGCAACCTTAATACCGGACTTCGTCATGCCAACAATCAAAGAGATTCTTAACACCATGGATTACGGTCCTGCACCAGAGAGTACCAAGGAAGCGCTCGCGTGGCTGGACCAGCATGGTCGCCGTTTCGGGCTGTTCATCGACAACGCATGGTCGGACGCCGCCGAGACCTTCGCCACCAATAACCCTGCCGACGGCGGCGAGCTGGCGCAGGTGACGCAAGCGACGCAAGACGACGTCGAACGCGCCGTCGCCGCCGCGCGCCGCGCCCAGCCGGGCTGGGTCGCCCTTGGCGGCCATGGCCGCGCAAAAATCATGTACGCCTTGTCGCGCCTGCTGCAAAAGCATGCGCGCCTGTTCGCGGTGCTTGAAACGCTGGACAACGGCAAGACCATCCGCGAAACCCGCGATGCCGACCTGCCGCTGGCCGCGCGCCACTTCTATCATCACGCCGGCTGGGCGCAATTGCAGTCGGAAGAATTCGCCGACTACCGTGCCGTCGGCGTGGTCGGCCAGATCGTGCCATGGAACTTCCCGCTGCTGATGCTGGCATGGAAGATCGCACCGGCGCTGGCCGCCGGTAACACCGTCGTGTTCAAGCCGGCCGAGTACACGCCGCTGACCGCCTTGCTGTTCGCCGAGATCTGCCAGCGCGCCGGCGTGCCGGCCGGCGTCGTCAATATCGTTACCGGCGACGGCCGCGTGGGCGAAGCCATCGTGAATCACCCTGGCATCGACAAGATCGCCTTTACCGGCTCGACCGAAGTCGGCCGCCTGATCCGCAAGGCCACCGCCGGCAGCGGCAAGAAGCTGTCGCTGGAGTTGGGCGGAAAATCCCCCTTCATCGTGTTCGACGACGCCGACCTGGATGCGGCGGTCGAAGGCCTGGTCGATTCGATCTGGTTCAACCAGGGGCAGGTGTGCTGCGCCGGTTCACGCCTCCTGGTGCAGGAATCGGTGTATGAGCGCTTCATCGGTAAGGTGAAGACGCGCATGCAGAACCTGCGCGTCGGCTCGCCGCTCGATAAATCGAACGATATCGGCGCGCTGGTCGATCCGGTGCAGCAGCAGCGCATCCACGGCCTCGTGGAATCGGCGCGTGCCGAAGGTTGCGAAGTGTGGCAGCCGAATGTGGAACTGGCGACGACCGGTTCGTGGTATCTGCCGACCCTGATCACGGGCGCTTCGACATCAAACGCCGTGGCCCAGGCTGAAATCTTTGGCCCAGTCTTGGTGGCGATGAGCTTCCGCACCCCGGCCGAAGCCGTTCAATTGGCCAACAACACCGTGTACGGCCTGGCGGCCTGCGTGTGGAGCGAGTCGATCAGCCTGGCGCTGGACGTGGTCCCGCAGATCAAGGCCGGCGTGGTGTGGATCAACACCGCGAACCAGTTCGATGCAGCCTGCGGCTTCGGCGGCTACAAGGAGTCGGGTTATGGCCGCGAAGGCGGCAAAGAGGGCATGTACGAGTACCTGACGCCGCTGGCGGAAGATGCGCGTCCATCGGCGCCGGTCGTGGCCGACAAAGCCAAGGCCAAGCCGGCGCAGGAAGACAGCCCGTTCGCGGTCGATCGCACCGCCAAGCTGTACATCGGCGGCAAGCAGGTGCGACCTGACAGTGGATATAGCGATTCCTATTTTAGCCCCGATGGAGAGTTCATCGCGGATGTCGCCTCGGGTAGCCGCAAGGACATCCGCAACGCCGTGGAAGCGGCGCACAAGGCCGCCGGCTGGACCCGCGCGACCGCGCACAACCGCGCGCAGGTGCTGTACTACATTGCCGAGAACCTGGCGATCCGTGCCGACGAATTCGCCCAGCGCATCGCGCAGCAGACCGGTTCGAAGGACGCAGCGCGCGAGGTGCAAGCCTCGATCGAGCGCCTGTTCTACTGGGCGGCGTGGGCCGACAAATACGACGGCGCGGCGCACCAGCCGCCGATGCACGGCATCACCGTGGCGCTGAACGAAGCGGTCGGCGTGATCGGCATCGTGTGCCCGAACGAGAACCCGCTGCTGGGCTTCATCTCGCTGGTGGCGCCGGCGCTGGCGCTGGGCAACCGCGTGGTGGCGGTGCCGTCGGAGCAGCATCCGTTATCAAGCATCGACCTGTACCAGGTGCTGGATACCTCGGACCTGCCGGGCGGCGCGCTGAATATCGTCACCGGGTCAAGCGACGAGCTGGCGCGCACGCTGGCGACGCATGGCGATATCGATGCGGTGTGGCGTCATGACGGATCAAAGGAAGGCTGCGCGGAAGTCGAGCGTTTGTCGGCCGACTCGCTCAAGCGTACCTGGACTGGCGGCGCCAAGGGCCGCGATTGGTTCGATCCGAAGCAGGCCTGCGGCCGCACGGTGCTGCAGCATGCGAGCCAGGTCAAGAATGTCTGGATTCCGTACGGCGTGTAATTAAACAGCCCGGAACCTCAAACCCCCGTCATTCCCGCGCAGGCGGGAATCCAAGTCGTTCGCGTTACGCTAGCTCACTTGGATTCCCGCCTTCGCGGGAATGACGTTTTGAAGCTAACATTTGATAGAAACGTTCACTATGTTCCTCCCCCAAGAAATCGTCCGCAAGAAGCGCGACGGTGGCGTCCTTTCCGCCGAAGAGATCGGGTTCTTCGTGCGTGGCATCCCTGACGGCAGCGTCACCGAAGGCCAGATCGCAGCATTCGCGATGGCGGTCTACTTCAACGACATGACGATGGACGAACGCGTCGCCTTCACCCTGGCGATGCGCGACTCGGGCCAGGTCATGGAATGGAAATCCCTGAACCTGCCCGGCCCGGTGGTCGACAAGCACTCGACCGGCGGCGTCGGCGACGTGGTGTCGCTGATGCTGGGACCGATGATCGCGGCCTGCGGCGGTTTCGTGCCGATGATCTCGGGCCGTGGCCTGGGCCACACCGGCGGTACGCTCGACAAGTTCGATTCGATCCCGGGCTACAGCACGGTGCCGGAACCGGAAAAATTCCGCCAGGTGGTGCAGGACGTGGGCGTGGCCATCATCGGCCAGACCGCCCAGCTGGCGCCGGCCGACAAGCGTTTCTACAGCATCCGCGACACCACGGCGACCGTGGAATCGGTGGCCATGATCACCGGTTCGATCCTGTCCAAGAAGCTGTCGGCGGGCCTGGACGCGCTGGTGATGGACGTGAAGGTCGGCAGCGGCGCCTTCATGCCGACCCCGCAAAAATCGCTGGAGCTGGCCGAATCGATCGTCAACGTCGGCAACGGCGCCGGCACCCGCACCTCGGCCATCCTGACAGGCATGAACGAATCGCTGTGCCACGCCGCCGGCAATGCCGTCGAAGTGCGCGTCGCGATCGACTACCTGAGCGGCAAATCGCGCCCAGCGCGCCTGCACGAAGTGACGATGGCGCTGTGCGCCGAGATGCTCGTCATCTCCGGCCTGGCGTCGAGCGAGCAGGAAGCGCGCGCCAAGCTGCAGGCAGCCCTCGATTCGGGCGAAGCCGCCGAGCGTTTCGCACGCATGGTCAGCGCCCTGGGCGGCCCGGCCGACCTGATGGACAAGCCCGACGCACACCTGGAAACGGCGCCGGTCATCGTTCCCGCGCCTGCGCTGCAGGCCGGCTATGCGAGCGCGGTCGACACCCGCGAACTGGGCCTGGCCGTGGTGGCGCTGGGCGGTGGCCGCGTGCGTCCGCAGGATGCGATCGACTTCGCCGTCGGCCTTACCGGCCTGGTGGAACTGGGCGACGCAATCGCCGTCGGCCAGCCGCTGGCGATGGTGCATGCACGCAGCCAGCAGGCGGCCGAGCAGGCCATCGGCCAGGTGCAGGCCGCCTACCGTATCGCCCTCGATAAGCCGGCCGTCGAGCCGATGATCCACCGCACCGTTCGTCCGTGAGCCACACCATGAAATACGCGAAACTGATCGATGAGGCGCGCGCCGCGCGCGAGCTGGCCTATGCCCCCTACTCGAAGTTCAAGGTGGGCGCCGCGCTGGAGTGCAGGGATGGCCGCATCTTCCGCGGCTGTAATGTGGAGAACGCCGCCTACGGCCTGTGCAACTGTGCCGAGCGCACCGCCTTGTTCAGCGCCATCGCCAGCGGCTACCAACCGGGCGATTTCGCGGCCCTGGCCGTGATCGGCCAGACCGAAGGCCCGATCGCGCCCTGCGGCGCCTGCCGCCAGGTGATCCTCGAGTTGGGCGGCAACGAATTGCCGGTGGTGCTGACCAACCTGGACGGCGATGTATTCGAGACCACCGCGGCGGCGCAGTTGCCGAATGCCTTCGGGGGCCGTGACCTGGGAGTGTAAGCAGGCCTTGTGATCCGGGATTCGGGCACCACTGTGATGACATGCGTATATGCTTGACCTGGAATTGGAGGTAGTAGCCATGAAGAAAGTCATCGTGCTGTTGAGTGGTGTGATCATCGCGGCGAGCGCCGCAGCCCAGGCGGACAAGACGGGTTCGAACACCACTCAGGTTGAAAGGACGGGAACCGTCGATCGGCAGATCCCGGCCAATACCGACCGCGACAAGCGGGAGAACCCGGCCGCAGAAGGGCCGGAAAGCGCGAACATCGTGGACCCTGACTTCCAGGGCAGCAGCAAGCAGGAGACGACCGCATCCGGCCTGGGGCAGCCGAAGAAGGAAGGCGAGCGGTCTTCGAAGAAGACCGGTTCGGACGTGCAGGACGTTGAAAACAAGACGAAGCAATAAGCGTTCGTCTGGCGGCCTCGTCTGGATATCGGCGGGGCCGCCTTTTGATTACCACATCAGATCGTCCGGAATCTTGAAATCCGCGTACGGATCGTCTTCTTCCGCTTCCTGCACCTTCTTCTTGACCTGGACCACGATCGAGGCATCGCGCTGGGCGATCTTTTCGCCGATCACGCGCGGCACCAGCTCGAAGCTGCCATTCATGTGGACGATCACCAGGCGTCCCGCCACCAAATGCTCGACGATCTGCGACGTCACGTGGATGCGCTCGATCTTGGTGCCGAAGGTAAAGTTGTAGGGCACGTCGCCCTTGCCCTTCGATTGCTTGTTCTGCTGCACCAGCTGGGCGATCTGCGCCAGGATGGCTTTCTGGGCGGCGTCGGCGTCGCGCTGGGCGTTCAGCTCGCGCGCACGCTCCGCGTTCTTGCGCTGCATCTCGAGCGCCGCTTCACGCGATTGGTTAACCTTTTCCACGCCGGTACGCAACACTTCCTTGTGTTGCTTGCTCTTGTCCTGGTTGACCTGCTTGACCTTCTTCTTGTCGACCAGGCCGGCTTTCAGTAACTGCTCTTGCAGCGAGACCATGTTGTGCTTCCTTGAAATGATGAATGCCGCTCACGGCGCCAGCCGATAGCATAGCAACAAGCGCAGCGGAAAGCGATCAGGACGCCTTCCAGGGATCGTAAGTGCCCACATTCCACACATGGCCCTCGGGATCGCGGCAGGCGAATTCTCGGCCTCCGTAAGGTGCGTCGTCGATGACCTTGACGATGTCGGCGCCACTGTCCACCACCCGTGCGTACACGTCGTCGGCATCATCCACCCGGATCCAGATGGTCTGGGTCTGTAGTCCACCAGTCTTTTGCGGTGTGGTCAGGAGCTGGCCGTAGGCGTCGTCGGCTTCGGTGCCTATCATGACCATGCCGTCGCTGAGCGTCAGTTCGGCATGGCCGACGTCCTTGCCCTTTCCGGGAACCACCAGGCGCTTCTCGAAACCAAGATTGGTGCAGAGCCATTCGATCATGCGCGAGGCGTCGCGATAGCGAAGGCAGGGAACCACGGTCGAGCTCATTGAATCCTCCTGTAGCGGTTGGCGAGAAATTCCATGGTAGCGCAGCTTGACGCAGAACTTGAAATTCCGATGACTGATCCACAACATAGGGGAATACCGTCCATCAGACAGGAGCTCGACAATGAACCCATCCGACGAAAAAACCTTGCAGGACTTCCTCGGCCAGCTCGTCCAGGCCAGGGGCGTCACCAAGGACCCCGATGCCGACGCGCTGATCCAGCGCGCCGTGGCCCAACAGCCGGACGCCGCCTACCTGCTGGTACAGCGCGCGCTGCTGGTGGAGCAGGCGCTGGGCAATGCCAAGGCCCGCATCGCCGAATTGGAGAACCAGGGCGGCAAGGGTGGCGGCGGCTTCCTCGACGCCAATCAGTGGGGCAACTCCGCGCAAGGCCAGCCATCGAATCCCGTCCCGGGCGTCAAGCAGGGGGCGTACCAGCAAAACGGACCGACCGGCTCCGCACCGCAGTCCCAGCCGGCGAAAAGCGGCGGCTTCCTGGGCGGCGCCGGCGGCAGCATGCTGGGCACGGTGGCGGCCACGGCGGCCGGCGTGGCTGCCGGCAGCTTCCTGTTCCACGGTATCGGCAACCTGCTGGGCAATGACGGGCAGGGCGCGTCGAACCATCTGCTGGCGGACAATGCGGCTGAAGGTGGCGCGGCCGAGGCGGCAGGTGGCGGCACGCTGGCCGATCAAGCTGGCATCGGCGCGGTCGACGAACCCGGCGGCGGCCCCGACGACAGCCTGGCCGACAACAACAACGACGACAGCCTGGGTGGTTTCTTCGACGGCGATGGTTCCGATGAAGGGCTGTTCGGCTAGACGGTCGCCAGTAATCCGCCTGCGGCCGCCGACAGGATCACGACGATCCAGGACGGCGCCTTCCACACTGCCAGCAGCATGAAGCCGCCCAGGGCGATGGCCGCATCGCGGATATCGAACACGGCGCCGGTCCATACCGGGTGGTACAGCGCGGCAGCCAGGATGCCGACCACGGCGGCGTTAGCGCCCATCATGGCGCGGCGCGCGGCCGCATGACGCCGAAAGCTATCCCAGAACGGCAAGGTCCCGTAGACCAGCAGCAGGCCGGGAAGGAACAGCCCAAGCAGGGCAAGCGCCGCGCCGGCGGGCGCACCGGCCGTCATGCCGGCCTGTGCGCCGAGGAAGGCGGCAAAGGCAAACACCGGTCCGGGCAGCGCTTGCGCCAGCCCATACCCGGCAAGGAAGGTCTCGCTCGATACCCAGCCGGTGGCCACCGTCTCGGCCTGCAGCATCGGCAGCACGACATGACCGCCGCCGAATACCAGGGCGCCCGAGCGATAGAAGGCGTCGAACAGCGTCAGCGGGCGATATGCCGCCAACCCGGCCAGCAAGGGAAGCGCAAGCAGCAGGAGCGCGAACAGCACCAGCGCCGCCCAGCCGGCCCGGCGGCTGACCGGCATGGACAGTTGGCCAACCGGTTGCGCGACGGTTCCACGGCACAGCCGGTGTCCGGCCAGTGCGCCGACGGCGATGGCGGTCAGCTGCCCGGCCGGCCCGTCGGCCATCACGACGATCCCGATGGCCACGAGCGCAATGGCGATGCGCTGCCGGTCCGGTGTGAGCGTGCGCGCCATGCCCCATACCGCCTGCGCCACCACCGCCACCGCCACCAGCTTGAGACCATGCACGACGCCTGCCGCCGATGGCCCGGCAAGATGCGCGGCGCCCAGCGCGAACGAGAACATCAGCAGCGCCGACGGCAGCGTGAATCCAAGCCAGGCCGCCAGGCCGCCGGCCAGGCCGCCACCGCGCAGCACGCCGAGCGAGAAGCTGACCTGGGTCGACGCGGGCCCGGGCAGGAACTGGCACAGCGCCACCAGGTCGCCGTAGCGCGCCTCGTCGAGCCACGCGCGGCGCAGGACGAACTCGTTGCGATAGTAGCCCAGATGGGCGATCGGGCCGCCGAACGAGGTCAGGCCGAGTCTCAGGAAGATCCAGAAGATGGACCACGCGGAGGAGGCTGGGGCGGCGGCGATGGCGGCGGACTTGGGCGGCATGGGCGGACCGAGGGCAGAAGCGGCCCAGCATAGCAGCAAACGATGTCGCGCCCATGACGCAGCCACAGGATTGCCCAAGCCGGCACAAAGCCGATAAGATGGCGGCCATCATGCCCATCGCTCCCTACCTCGACGCCCTCCCGCAACTCGCCGAAGGCGTCTATCTCCACGCATCGGCCCAGGTCATCGGCAACGTGCGCATCGGCGCCGATTCCTCGGTCTGGTGCAACGCGGTGCTGCGCGGCGACGTCAACGACATCGTCATCGGCAGCTGCACCAATATCCAGGACCTGACGATGGGCCACGTTGCCCACCGCACACCGCACAAGCCGCAGGGCTCGCCCCTGGTCATCGGCGACTACGTCACGGTCGGCCATTCGGTCATCCTGCACGGCTGCCGCATCGGCAACGACTGCCTGATCGGCATGGGCAGCATCGTGATGGACGATGTGGTGGTCGAAGACCTGGTGATCCTGGGCGCAGGCAGCCTGGTCCCGTCGGGCAAGCGCCTGGAAAGCGGATTCCTGTACATGGGGCGCCCGGCCGAGAAGGTGCGTCCGCTGACGGACGACGAAAAGACCTGGCTGCGCTACTCGGCCGAGCACTATGTGCGGGTCAAGGACAATTACCTCAATACGCCGGCGCAGCCCTGAGAGGCTTCACATCTGCTGGAACAGCGCGCCGTGGTTGCGGCTTACTTCCAGCTCTTCGGGATAGCCGCGCAGGCTGAGCATCTGGCGTCCGCGCAGGTCGCGCCGCACCTCCGCGATCGCGTCCACGCGCACCAGGGTCGAGCGGTGGATGCGCCAGAACTCGTCCGGGTCCAGCTCTTCTTCCAGTTCCTTGAGCGTCTTGCGGATCAGGTGCTGGGCGGTGGCGGTCTGCACCCGGGTGTACTTGTCGTCCGACTGGAAGAACAGCACTTCGCGCGTGCTCACCATGCGCAGGCTGTTGCCTGACTGGGCCTGGATCCAGCGCATGTAGGCCGGCTTGGCGGCGGTGGTCCCGTTCTGTACCAGCAACTGGTCGCCCAGCTGCGCAAGACGCGCCAGTTGCGCGCCGATGTCCTGCGGCGTGTGCTCCAGCCGACGGCGCAGGCGCGCCACCGTGGTTTCCAGGCGCGCCAGGGTGACGGGCTTGAGCAGGTAGTCGATGGCGCCCTGCTCGAAGGCCTCGACCGCATACTGGTCGTAGGCGGTGGCGAACACGATGTGGCAGTGCTCGTACATCTGGCGCGCCGCATCGATGCCGCCCATGCCCGGCATGCGGATGTCGAGGAAGGCAATGTCCGGCTTGTGCTCGAGCGCCAGCGCTACCGCTTCGGCGCCGTTGGCTGCCTCGGCCACGATGCGCAGCTCGGGCCACGCCTCGTGCAGGCGGGCGCGCAGTTGGTCGCGCATCGGCGCTTCGTCGTCGGCGATCAGGGCAGTCGGGTGCGCCATCAGCCGTCTTCCGTCATGCGATAGGGCAGGCGGATCGAGACGCAAGCGCCGCCGCCGGGCAGGGCTTCGATCACGAGTTCGGCATCCTTGCCGTACAACAGCGCCAGCCGTTCGCGGATGTTCGCCAGGCCGACGCCGCTGCCGGCATGCAGGTTGAAGCCGACACCGTCGTCGCACACGTCGACGCACAGCGTGGCGCCTTCGACCCGCGCGCGCACCGTGATCGTGCCGCCGGCGACCTTCGGCTCCAGGCCGTGCTTGATCGCGTTCTCGATCAGCGTCTGCAGCATCATCGGCGGGAACGGCGAGCTGCCGAGGAAGTCGGGCACCTCGAAGCGCACCGCCAGCCTTTCCTTCATGCGCGCCTGCATGATCGACAGGTAGGCGCGCGACAGCTCGACCTGCTTGCCCAATGTGCCACCGGCGCCTTTGGTGTTGCGCATCTGCGGCAGCGAGGCGCGCAGGTATTCGATCAGGTGGCCGTGCACGCGCGCCGCTTCCTTCGGATCGGTCTCGATCAACTGGCCGATCAGGGCCAGGGTGTTGAACAGGAAGTGCGGCTCGACCTGGGCCTGGAGCGTGGCCATCTGCGCCTCGGTCAGGCGCCGCTCGAGATTGGCGACGTCGGCCTTGGTCGAGGCGTCGCGCGCCAGCAGTTCGGCGCGGCGCTTGCCGCCGGCCAGTACCTTGACGCCGAACGAGATCAGGATGAACCAGATCGCCGGTTCCGTCAGCTTGACGAACATGCCGGTGACGAACACCAGGAACCAGACCAGGTAGAGCTGGCGCCACTCGATCAGGGCGAGCCAGTCGAAGAAGCGCCACCACAGCACGCCCGCTTCGCGGAAAGCGTCGCGGACGAAGTCGAGTGCGCGGTTGATCTGGGCGGCGGCCATGGTTTTACTCTTGCGTGTAGTGCTTGATGCGGCGCGGCTCGCGGCCGAAGATGGCGATGGCGAGGAATTTGAGCAGCAGCAGGCCGACGAACAGCGCCAGCACGATCGGCACGATGGTGATCAGGGCCGCCAGCACGATCGCGATCACCAGCAGCACTGGCCACGGCATGCGGCGCAGCGAACGGGCGCTGGATTTCGCCAGGCGCCAGGTAGTGCGGCCAGCAACTTCCATATTACGCAGGATCGATTGGAAGCGACTGGTGGGCGTATGAATGGTTTTCATGCGTGCAAGTCCTTTCTAACAGTGATGACCCTACTGTAGGGATGCACCCATGTTACGCCAAGAGCGATCCGATAAACGGTCCGAATCCGGGGACGAGCAGTCGTGAGGGCGGATGAACGGGGACGCGTTCGGCCCCGTCAATACGCCGTAATACTTGCTCGATAATTCACTTTATTGCTCGATCAGCTTGAGCGCTTCTTGCCGCATCACGTCGAGCATGCCGGCCTCGGGCGTGCGCGCGCAGGCGGCCACCGTGGCGTTCAGGACCGGTTCCAGCGCCGGGAAGGATTGGGGCGCCGAGCCTTCGCGGTGCATGCTGTAGATCAGCGTGCCGATGCTTTCATAGGTCACCGGCAATTCGCGCAGGCTGCGTTCCGGGAAGGTGGCGGCCTGCCAGGCGGCATCGACGTTGAAATCGGCGCAGCTCTTGATAGCGATGGTGGAGATGTGGTCTTTCTTGAACTTGAAGACCACCAGGCCGCTGCGGCGCTCGCCACTGGCGGGGATGTCCAGCCGCCTGGCCATGGTCAGCGCCAGCGCATCGAGTTCGGCCGAGCGCGAGGAGTCGCGCACCGCGACCACCGCTTTGCGGCCCTTGTCGTCGAGGGCCAGTTCGACCGTCACATTGCCCTGCACGCCGCGCTGCGAGAGCACCGCCGGGTAGCCGGCGTCGGTCGCATAAATCATGATCTCGCGCCAGGTCGGCAGCGTGGCCTGGGCTGCGGCCGATTGCGGCGCCATGGCCAGCAGGGACAGCGCCAGGGTCGCACATGCCGCCAGGGCCTTCATCGTGTGATTCCGTGTTGCCATCAGCGGGCCGTCCTGTCGTTCCAGTAGTCGCGCAGCAGGCCGTAAAAGACGGTGTCGGCATACTCGCCGTGCACCAGCCAGCGCTGCGGCATGAAGCCTTCCTTGCGGAAGCCCAGTTTTTCGAGCAGGCGGCCGGAGGCCTCGTTGCGTGGATCGATGTCGGCCTCGACCCGGTTCAGGTCGACCTCGCGGAAGCCATGGTCCAGCGCGGCCCGCAGCGCTTCGAAGGCGTAGCCCTTGCCCCAGTGCGCGCTGCCCAGCGCGTAGCCGAGTTCGCAGCGCTTGTTCTGGTTGAAGAAGTGGTGCAGGCCCACGGTGCCGATCAGCTCGCGGCTCGCGGCGAGTTCGATCGCGAAGCGCAGCTCGGTCTCGTCGCGGTAGGCCTCTTGCGCGCGGGCGATGGCGGCTTCGGCGAAGGAGATATCGGTCCACGACTCGGTGCTCCAGTAGCGCACCACGGCCGGGTCAGAAAAGATGGTGTACAGGGCCGGCGCATCGCTCGCGGCCAGCGGGCGCAGCACCAGGCGTTCGGTGGTCAGGACAGGGGTGATATAAGTCGACATGGTTTGCATTGCCAGTGTGATAAGCGCTAGCATACCACTGCTATGAGGCCTGTAGACAGGGCTGCGACCGACGGATTTTTCCCGCCGCTAACACGATGCGTCGTGCATGTTTTTGCGCTTGCGCATTCCGCCAACCGCGTGCCTGTTGCAAGTCTCGTCATTCTTGTTCAAACTTCAATGCTTCAGAGCGCCATCGAGACGGGGAGCGCAATATGTATGAGTCCAGGCCTTCCACGATGTCATCCTTCTGGATGCCATTCACCAATAACCGCGACTTCAAGCGCGATCCGCGCCTGCTGGTCTCCGCCAAGGGGATGTATTACCGCGACGTCGATGGCCGCGAGCTGCTCGACGGCGCCGCCGGCCTGTGGTGCGTGCCCTGCGGCCACGGCCAGCCGAAGATCGCCGAAGCCATCGCCGCCATGGCCGGCCAGCTCGACTACGCACCCACTTTCCAGATGGGCCACCCGGCCGCCTTCGAACTGGCCGACCGCCTGATGGAGTTCAGCGGCCACCGCTTCGGCCATGTGTTCTATACGGGCTCGGGTTCCGAAGCGGTTGACACCGCGCTCAAGATGGCGCTGGCCTACCACCGCGCGCGCGGGGAGGGCGGACGCACGCGCCTGATCGGCCGCGAGCGCGGCTACCATGGCGTGGGCTTCGGCGGCATCTCGGTCGGCGGCATCGGCGCCAACCGCAAGCATTTCGGGCCCCTGCTGCCGGGCGTCGACCACCTGCGCCACACGCATGACCTGGAGCGCAACGCCTACGCACGCGGCGAGCCCGAACACGGCGTCGAACTGGCCGAGGACCTCGAACGCATGGTGGCGCTGCACGACCCGTCGACCATCGCGGCGGTGATTGTCGAACCCGTATCCGGTTCGACCGGCGTGCTGATTCCCCCCAAGGGCTATCTCAAGCGCCTGCGCGAGATCTGCGACCGCCACGGCATCCTCTTGATCTTCGACGAAGTCATCACCGGCTTCGGCCGCCTGACGACGCCGTTCGCCGGCGACTGGTTCGGCGTCGAGCCCGACCTGATGGCCACGGCCAAGGGCATCACCAACGGCGCGGTGCCGATGGGCGCGGTGTTGAGCAAGGCCTTCATCCATGACGCCTTCATGGAAGGGCCGGCCGGGATCGAGCTGTTCCACGGCTATACCTATTCGGGCCACCCGCTGGCCTGCGCCGCAGCGCTGGCCACCCTGGACGTGTTCCGCGAACAGGGGGTACTGGAGAACGCGGCGTGCATGCAGCCGTATTTCGAGGAGGCGCTGCAATCGCTGCGCGGCCTGCCGCACGTGATCGACCTGCGCTCGATCGGCATCATCGCCGCCATCGAGCTGGCGCCGATCGCGGGCCAGCCCGGCGCGCGCGGCTATGCGGCGCTCAAGCAGGCCTTCGCCGAGGGCCTCCTCATTCGCATCACGGGCGACATCATCGCGCTGTCGCCGCCGTTGGTACTGGAAAAAAAACACGTCGACGAATTGTTCGGCAAGCTGGCCAAGGTCCTGACGCAACTGGCCTGAGTGAGCGTCCTGACTGAGTGTCCTGACATACCCGAGAGGGCGCATCACGCCCCGCCTGAGAAGAAAGAGAGACCGATGACCGCCACCACCGCCGCCCTGGACCCGTCCGTATCCGAAGAATCTTCCCTCCTGGCCGGCGAGGCGGCGCCCCCGACCGGCAAGCAGGTGGCCGTGGTCGGCGCCGGCATGGCCGGCATGGCCTGCGCCATCCGCCTGGCGCTGCTCGGCAATGGCGTCGTGCTGTACGAAGCGCGCTCGCACGAGCGCATGTATGAAACGCTGCCGGCGAGCGCGTTCGAACAGGCGCTGTTCGAACGACTGGTGGCGCAGGGCCGTATCCGCTGCGAATACGGCCGCAAGCTGGGCGTCGACCTCGAGCTGGCCGACCTGCACCTGTGGCACGACGCGATCTTCCTCGGCGTCGGCCTGGCGGCAAGCCGCGTGCTGGCGCTGTCCGGCAGCGACCCGGCCGGCCTGGTCGACGCCGGCCGCCGGCTCGCCGCCGTGTATGCGCTGGACGACCTGCTGGCGCTGCCGGTGCCACAGCGCGCGATCGTGATCGGCGCCAGCCGCGGCGCGGTAGGCATGGCGGCGCGCCTGAAGCAGCTGGGCGCCCAGGACGTGACTTTGGCGCTGCGCCACGCCCTGGCGCCCGACGGCCGCGAAGAAGAAGTCGCGCGCGCCTGCTTCGTGCGGGTGCGCGGCTGGGTCGCGCCGCTCGAGGTGCTGCGCGACGAACGCGGCGCGGTCGGGTCGGTGCGCTTCGAGCAGACCCGCCTCTTGGGCGACCGCGTGGTCGACACCGGCGGCTTCACCGAGATCGCCGCCCACGCCGTGTTCAAGGCGGTGGGCCGCGCGGCCGGGACCGAACGCGAGCCGCAGGTAGCCCAGCAGTCGCGCGAGGGCGACCGGATCGAGGTCGACGGGTGCTTTCGCACCGCGCTGCCGGGCATCTATGCCGGCGGCGACTGCGTGGCGGCGCGCCTGGAATCGATGCAGGCGCGCCGCCATGGCCTGCAGGCGGCGCAGGCGATCCATGCCGACTTGCAGGCCTGAGGTTCCGACGGCGAAGCCATACTGATCGAAACGCACTTGTTCTTGAGGCACAGGAGGGATGCATGCGCACAGGATGTCGATACGGGATTGCCCTGGTGAGCATCGTGGCGGCAGGCGGCGCCGGCGCCGCGAGCTTCGACTCGGTCACCACCGAGATCAAGGCCGGCAACTTCAAGCAGATCACCAGCGTGCTGGTGGCGCGCCATGGCAAGGTGCTCTACGAGCAGTATTTCGACGCCGAAGGCGCGCAAGGATTGCGCAATACGCGCTCGGTGACCAAGACCGTGGGCGGCATGCTGGTCGGGGCGGCCGTCAAGCGCAAGCTGCTCACGGTCGATGCGCCTGTCATACCCTTCTTCAAGGACAAGATGCCGGTCGCGAACCCCGACCCGCGCAAGGACCGCATCACGGTCGAAGACCTGCTCACCATGAGTTCCATCGTCGAGTGCGACGATTTCAACGAGTTCTCGCGCGGCCATGAAGAGCGCATGTACCTGATCGAGGACTGGAGCCGCTTCTACCTCGACCTGCCGGTGCGCGGCTTCCCGGAATGGACGCCGCCGCCCCACAAGCAGCCCTATGGCCGCGCCTTCAGCTACTGCACCGCGGGCACGGCCCTGATCGCGCCGCTGCTGGAGCGCGCGACCGGACGCAGCGTGCAGGACTTCGCCGACGAGGTGCTGTTCAAGCCGCTCGGCATCGCGCCGGTCAAATGGCAGGTGCAGCCTTCGGGGGCGGCGATGACCGGCGGGAGCCTTGGCCTGCGCAGCCGCGACCTGTGGAAGCTGGGCCAGCTCTACCTGAACGGCGGCAAGTGGGCGGGCAAGCAGGTGCTGCCGCAGGCGTGGGTCGAGCGCTCGATCAAGCCGCATGCCCAGGTGCGCGAGGGCGTCGACTACGGCTATCTGTGGTGGCTGCAGCCGTTCACCGTGGGCGACCGGAAGGTGGCCACCTATGCGATGTCGGGCATGGGCGGCAACAAGGTGTACGTGCTGCCGGAGTGGGATGCGGTGGTGGTCATCACCACCACCAACTTCCGCGTGCCAGGGCCGCATCCGCTGACCGAGAAGCTGCTTACGACGCTGATCCTGCCGGCGCTGCCGCCCGAGTAACGTCGCGCAGGAAGTCGAGCATTACCGCGCCGGCGATTTCGGCATCGTCGGCGCTCATGGTCTCGAGCGGATTGTGGCTGATGCCGCCGTTGCCGCAGCGGACGAACAGCATCGCGACCTCGGTCAACTGCGCCATGCGCATCGCGTCATGGCCGGCGCCGGAGGGTAGTGCGAAGGACGGCAGGCCGGCGCGTTCGACCGCGGCCCCCAGCTGGTTCATCAGCCGTGGCGCACAGGGCACGGCATCGATCTCGAGCAGCTTGTACAGCTTTTCCTGGATGCCGCGCCGCGCGCAGATTTGCTTGACTCCGGCCAGGATGTCATCCACCGCCGCCAGCCGGGTTGCGTCATCGGCGGCGCGGATGTCGAGCGACAGGTGGCAGGCGCCGGGCACCACATTGACCGAGCCGGCCGGCACTTCCAGCTGGCCGACCGTGCCCACCAGCGATGCCGGTCCGCTGCAACGGCGTTCCACCAGCAGCACGATCTCGGCCGCCGCCGCCGCCGCATCGCGCCGCATGCCCATCGGCGTGGTGCCGGCGTGGCTGGCCACGCCCTTCAGTTCGACCAGGTAGCGCGAGCTGCCCGCGATCGCGCTCACCACGCCCAGCGGCAGGCCGCGCTCGAGCAGCACCGGTCCCTGCTCGATATGCACCTCGACGAAGCCAAGCACCGTGGCGGGATCGCGCGCGACGGCGGGGATGGTGGCAGGATCGTGGCCGGCGGCCGCCAGCGCGTCGCGCAGAAGGACGCCGTCGGCGTCGCGTGCATCGAGCAGGGCCGGGTCGAAGCCACCGGCCACCGCGCTGCTGCCGAGGAAGGTGCTGCGATAGCGCACGCCTTCTTCTTCGGCGAAGGCAATCACTTCGAGGTCGTAGGGCAGGCGCTCGCCGCGTGCATGCAGCCGGCCGACCAGCGCGATGGGCAGCAGGATGCCCAGCCGGCCGTCGTACTTGCCGCCATTGCGCACGGTGTCGTAGTGCGAGCCGGTGATCAGGGTCTTGGCGCCCGGCCGCGCGGCGGCGTAGCGGCCGACCACATTGCCGACGGCGTCGATGTGGACCGCCATGCCGGCCTCGCGCATCCAGCCGGCGATGGTCGCTGCGGTGCGCTGGTGGGCCGGCGTCATGTAGGCGCAGGTGAGGTCCGTGTCGCTGTCGCTGATGGCGCCGAGGGTTTCGCACCAGTCCATCACGGTGACGCCGATCGAGGGTTCGATGTGGAGCAGGGCATTGAGCCGGATCTCGGCGATGCGGTGCACCTGGCGCAGTGCTTCGCGCAGCTCGTCATCAAGCGTGTTGTCGAGGCGGCGCACGAAGGTGTCGATGATGGCTTGCCGCGTCAGGCCGCGCCCCGTCGGGCCTTTCACGGCCAGGATGAAGGGACAGCCGAAGCGCTCGTTGTACTGCGCGTTGAGCGCGTGCAGTCGGGCGTATTCGTCGGGTGTGCAGCGATCGAGGCCTGAACTGGCCTGTTCGCCGGTCGATTCAAGCGTCAGTTGGCCGGCGATGGCGGCCTTGCCGGCCAGCTCGGGGTGGGCACGCAGCAGGGACAGCTGCTCGGCGTCGGTGGCGCCATCGACCGCCGCCTGCAAGGCCAGCTTGAGCGCCGCCAGTGTGGAAAAGGGGCGGGCCGCGGTGGCGCGCGCCGCGATCCAGGGTGAGTGCTCGTAGATGCCATGCAGCGCATTGGTGAAAGCGTCGGCGTCGAGTTCGTTCAGCTCCTGGATCGTCGGCATCGTCTATTCCTGGCTATTCTTGATTGAGGGCCCTGGCCGCGCTGCTTACCTGGTCGCGCAGCCATTTGTGTTCGGTCGACTGGTGCACGCGCTGGTGCCATAGCTGGTAGAAGCGCATCGGCGGAAACTTGACCGGCACCGTGAAGCTTTTCAGCGGCAGCGTTTTTTCGAAGGCGCGGATGAACTGGCGGCCGGTCGTCAGCACCAGATCACTCTGGGTCAGCATATAGGGGATCACGCCAAAATAGGGCGACTCGACCGCCACCCGGCGCTGCAGGCCGTGGCGCTCGAGCCAGGCGTCGATCACGCCGTGGTAGCCCGGCAGCATCTGGGTCGGGGCCACGTGGGGCAGGTCGAGGTAATCCTCGAGCGTCATCGCGTCCGGCGCGGTGCGCCTGGCGTAGGGGCTGTCGGCGCGCATGGTGCAGATGATCGGGTCCTCGAAAAGCTTGGACATGTGCAGGTGGGCCGGCGGCTCGTCCCAGTTGGCGATGACCAGGTCCATGTCGCCGTCGGACAGCATGCGCAGGTAGTCCAGGCCGGGGCCGAGCGCGTGGATGACGACCTTGCTGCCGGGCGAGCCGCGCCGCAGCAGCGCCACCACGTTCGGCAGGAAGCGCGCGTCGAGATAGTCGGGGGCGGCGATGTGGAAGGTGCGCGTCGCCTGCTCGGGCACGAACGGCGCCTTGCGCACGAACAGGCTCTCGGCTTCGTCGAGGATGCGCTTGGCCGGTTTCAACAGGCTCTCACCATGCTGGGTCGGCACCATGCCGCGCGCGCCGCGCACCAGCAGCGGGTCGCCGGTGAGCTCACGGAGTTTACGCAGCGATGCCGAGATCGAGGGCTGCGGCTGGTTCAGCTTGAGCGCCACCCGCGAGACGTTCTTCTCCACCAGCAGCAGGTAGAGGATGCGGATCAGGTGCAGGTCGAGGTTGCGGGGCAGGCTGGACATCGCAAGCGGCCGAGGTGGCACGTATATCAAGGAGGATATGTTGAATATACGCTAAATTTCATGTCGCAGAAATTGGAATCGGCGTATCTTCGATCCATCTCAGCTGCACTGTGTTCATCCATAAGGGAAGCCCATGTTCGACACCGGATACCTGGCGCCATATGCTTTGGAGTGGTTCAACCTGCTGCTGCGCTGGCTGCACATCATCACCGGCATCGCCTGGATCGGCGCTTCCTTCTATTTCGTCTGGCTCGACAACACCATCAAGCCGCCGCAGTCAGGCTCGGAGCTCGAGCGCAAGGGCGTGTCCGGCGAACTGTGGGCGGTGCATGGCGGCGGCTTCTACAACCCGCAGAAATACCTGGTGGCGCCCGCCGAGCTGCCGCCGGAACTGCACTGGTTCAAGTGGGAAGCCTATTCCACCTGGCTCTCGGGCTTTGCGCTGCTGACCGTCGTCTACTACATGAACGCCAGGGCGATGATGGTCGACCGCAGCGTGGCCGACCTCACCAGCTGGCAGGCGGTCGGCATCGGCATCGGCAGTCTGGTGGTCGGCTGGATCGTGTATGACCTGCTGTGCCGGTCGAAGCTGGTGCAGCACCAGCTGGCGTTCGGCGCCACCATCTGGCTGCTGCTGGTCGGCAGCAGTTGGGTGCTCACCCACCTGCTCAGCGGACGCGCCGCCTATCTGCACGTGGGCGCGATGATCGGCACCATCATGGTGGCCAACGTGGCGATGCTGATCATTCCCGGCCAACGCAAGATGGTGAACGCCATGCTGGCGGGCGAGAAGCCCGATCCGAGCCACGGCATCAAGGCCAAGCAGCGCAGTGTCCACAATAATTATTTCACCCTGCCGGTGCTGTTCATCATGATCAGCAACCACTATGCGATGACCTACAACCATCCGCATGCCTGGGCCGTGCTGGGCGTGATCATGCTGGCCGGGGTCTTGATCCGTCACTTCTTCAACCTGCGCCACAAGGGCCGCATCGAATGGCGCTATCCGGCCGCGGGCGTGGCGCTGCTGCTGGCATTGGCGGTGGTGCTGGCGCCGGCGCCGCGCGCGAGCGCCGATCCTGCAACGGCCACCGGTGTTGACGCCGCCGCGCGCTTCGCCGCGGTGCGCACGATCATGGACCAGCGCTGCGTGTCCTGCCATGCGCAGCAGCCGACGCAAGCCGGTTTCGCGGCGGCGCCGGGCGGCGTGATGCTCCACACGCCGGAGCTGGTGAGCCAGCATGCGGCCCGCATCTACCAGCAAACGGTGCAACTGAAGGCCATGCCGCTGGCGAATCTCACCCATATGACCGATGCCGAACGCGCCCAGGTGGGGGCGTGGTTCGAGGCCGGCGCTGGCACAGGAAAGGCTCCATGAACAATCCCTTGCATGACCGCGTCACCAGCTGGATCGACGCGCACTTCGACGAACAGGTCGCCTTCTTGCAGCAGGTGGTGAGGATCCCGACCGATACGCCGCCAGGCAATAACGCGCCGCATGCCGATGCGGTGGCGGACATGCTGGAGGCCGCCGGCTGGCCGGTCGAGCGCCATGCGGTGCCGGCGCAGGAGGTGCGTGACCACGGCCTGCAAAGCATCACCAATCTGATCGTGCGTCGCCCCTACGGCGCCGGCGGCCCGACGCTGGCGCTGAACGCCCACGGCGACGTGGTGCCGCCCGGCGAAGGCTGGACCAAGCCGCCCTACGGCGCCGTGATCGAGGACGGCTACCTGTACGGGCGCGCGGCGGCGGTCTCGAAAAGCGACTTCGCCACCTATGTGTTCGCGACCCGCGCGCTGGAGGCGCTGGGAGTGCCCTTGTCGGGCGCCGCCGAACTTCACTTCACCTACGACGAGGAAGTCGGCGGCCTGCTGGGGCCGGGCCGGCTGCTGGCCCAGGGCCTGACCCGGCCCGACTACGTGATCGCGGCCGGTTTCGGCTACGGCATCGTCACCGCCCACAATGCCTGCCTGCAGCTGGAAGTGACCGTGCACGGCCGGGCGGGGCATGGCGCGATGCCGGAAACGGCGATCGACGCCCTCCAGGCCGCGACGAAGGTACTGAGTGCGATCTATGGCGAACTGCCCGAACTGAAGAAGATCCGCAGCGCTGTGGCTGGCATCGGTTCGCCGACCATGATCGTCGGCCGCATCGACGGCGGGACCAATACCAATGTGGTGCCGGGGAAGGTCGTGCTGCGCATGGACCGGCGCATGATTCCGGAAGAAGACCCGGCGGCGGTGGAGGCGCGGGTGCGCGCCCTGATCGAGGAGGCGATGCGCGGCTTGCCCGGCATCCGCCTCGAGATACGGCGCCTCCTGCTGTCGCAGGCGCTGCGGCCCTTGCCGGGCGTGGCGCCGCTGGTGGAAAGCCTGCAGCGCCATGGCCATGCGATCATGGGCGAGGAGATTCCCGCGCACGGCACGCCGCTGTATGCGGATGCGCGGCTGTATGGCGAATATGGGATCCCGACGGTGCTGTATGGGGCCGGGCCGCGCACGGTGGAAGAGTCGAATGCCAAGAAGGCCGACGAGCGTTTGCTGCTGGAGGATTTGCGCAAGGCGACCAAGGTGGTGGCCTTGACCTTGCTGGACTTTCTCGGCCCGCGGTCTTAGAACATCGCAGAGCCGAATGTATTGTTAGCCCCAAAACGTCGTTCCCGCGGAGGCGGGAACCTAAGTCATTTAGCGCGCCACATAGTCAAGCGAAGCGGCAAAGCTGAAGACTTGGGTTCCCGCCAAGGCGCCCGGCGAGGGCGGGAACGACGTGATGAGGCTGCGGATTATTTCTGCTTGAGCGAACGCTCGAACAGCTCATGAATCCGGCGATACTGGTCATACCACGCCTCCGGCTGCACATAGCCATGACGTTCCAGCGGATAGCTCGCCAGTTCCCACTTGTCCTTCTTCATCTCGATCAGGCGCTGCGCCATGCGCACCGAATCCTGGTAGAACACGTTATCGTCGATCATGCCGTGCGAGATCAGCAGGTGGCCTTTCAGGTTCTGCGCGTACTCGATCGGCGACGACTTCTTGTACGCCTCGGGATCGATGTCCGGGGTGTTCAGGATGTTGGCGGTGTACTCGTGGTTGTAGGTGGTCCAGTCGGTCACCGGGCGCAGCGCGGCGCCGGCCTTGAAGGTGTCCGGTGCGCGCATCAGGGCCATGAAGGTCATGAAGCCGCCGTAGCTGCCGCCATAGATGCCGACGTTGGCGGCGTCGCCCTGGTGCTGATTCACCATGTACTTGACGCCGTCGACGTAGTCTTCCAGTTCCGGATGGCCCATCTGGCGGTAGATCGCGGTGCGCCACTTGCTGCCGTAGCCTTTCGAGGCGCGGAAGTCCATGTCGAGCACCACGTAGCCGTTCTGCACCAGGAGGTTATGGAACATCTGCTCGCGGAAGTAGTTCGGATAGCGCTTGCTGACGTTCTGCAGGTAGCCGGCGCCGTGCACGAACATCACGACCGGATACTTCTTGCCCGGCTCGAGCTGGGCCGGACGATACAGCTTGGCCCACACCGGATCGCCGCCAGCGCTGGAAGGCACGGCCACGTACTGCGGCTCGATCCATTCGCGCGCCTTGAATTCCGGGGTGCGGGTGTCGGTCAGCTTGCTCGCTTCGCCGCCCGAGACTGGCACGGTCGCGATCTGGATGGGGGTGTAGCTTGACGACCAGTGCACCAGCAGCTTCTTCTCGTCCGGCGACAGGGCGAACTTCTCGACGCCATCGAGCCTCGTCACTTCGCGTACATTGCCACCATTCGCGTTCACGGCGCAGACTTCGTAGTCGCCCGGGGTCGCGCGGTTGCACAGCATGTAGGCGGTGCTGCCGTCATAGGTCCAGCGCACGTCGCTGGCTTCCCATTTGCCGGTGGTCAGGGCGCGCGGCGCGGCGGCCGTGGCGCTGTCCTTGGTGTACAGGTGCGAGTAGCCGCTTTCTTCGGACAGGTACCACAGCGTGCGGTTGTCCGGCAGCCAGCCGAATTCGGCGTTGTCGTAGTTGACCCAGGCGCCGTCGGTCAGGCGGTGCAGGGGTTTCAGGGTCGCGGCGCCCAGGTCGACGCTGGCGATCCAGCGGTCCTTGTTGTCGACCGCGCGCAGCATGACGGCGACGTTGGCGCCGTTGGCGCTCCAGTCGATCGCGTTGCGGCCGCCCGAGACCACCACCGGACGGTTGCCCTTCAGTGGATCTTTTTTAGCGGCGGCGCGCAGCTCGGCCAGCGGGTCGGTGGTGATGCCCGGCAGGGCGTCGAAGGCGATGTCCTGCACCTTGTTGGTGCGCAGATCGACCAGTTTCAGTGCGTGCGGCACCGGCATGTTGCGGCCGACGCGGGTGCGCACGTCTTCGGTCTCCTCAAAGCCCGACTCGTTCACGTAGCGCGGCATCTTGCCGGCGCGGCCCTTGTCGGCGCCTTTGGCGGCGGTGACCACCAGCAGCCAGCGGCCGTCGGGCGACAGCGAGCTGCCTTCGATGGTGACCTTGTCGCCCAGGTAGATCTGGTTCGGCGCCATCGAGGCGTCGGCGCGGCGCAGTTCATCGGTGCGCTCGCGCAGGGCGTCGCGGTCATCCTTCTGGCGCTTGAGGTGCTCGATCAGGCGCAGCTCGGTCGAACGGTAGGGATCTTCTTCGGGCGCGTTCGGGTCCTTGGCGGCGCGCGGCAGGGCGGCCGGGCCGGTAACTTTGCTGGTGCGGTCCCACACATACCAGTCGTTGCCGATGCGGTACTGGACCGCGCGTTCGTCCGCCGTGTACTGGGCGGCGGTGATGCGGCTGGCGCCGCGCGTGACCTGGACCAGTTGGCCCGACTTGAGGTCGCGCTCGAACAGGTCGTTATTGCGCAGGACCAGCATGCGGCTGTTGTTGCGGTTGTAGACGACCTCGGCGCTGTCGACCTTCGGCAGCTCGGCGTCTTTTACCAGCTGGGCCTTGCCGGCCGCGACCTGGAACACGTCGCGCACCGGCGAACCGGTGCGCTTCTGCTTGTAGTACACCTGCTTGCCGTCCCAGCTGAACCAGGCGTCTTCCACCGGGGTGCCGATCCAGTCTGGATGGCTCATGGCCTGGTCGAGGGTGATTGGAGTCGATGCCGCCGCCGGCAGCGCGATCAGTGCGGCGAAGGAGGCCGCAAACAGGGTAAGTGCAGGTGTTCGCATGTAGAGTCTGATGAGTGGAGAAGTGGCTTAGTTGCCAGTAATGCTCGCGAGAAATGCGCATGCATTCTAGCGCAGGCACTCATCAGGTCTGCGGAATGTGACAGGTTTTTTTTGCTGTAAAGACAAGCGCCGGCGGTACGTAAGTACGGCCGGCGCGGGGTGTTGTGCGGGTATCGCGGCGCTGGTGCGCCGCAATGAGGCCCTGTATTACATGGCCTTGAACGGGCCTTTTGGCGGACGCGGCAGGAACATGGAGACGCGCGCGGCCACGGCGACGACGGCCAGGGCGATGGTGATATATTCGAGCGGGTGCATATTAACCCCGCACTGCCGGAGCGTAGCCGCCGTGGGCGACGTACAGTTCTTGCGAGAAGCTGCGGATGGCCGAGATGGCTGCCGCGAAGAAGCTGGTGCGTTGGATAGCTGCAGTCATGATAGTTCCCCTGAGATAAATACTTCGATGTTGCGTTGCAGTATAGGGGCGTCCCCATCATAAACAAACTTTAGATTTGTGATTCCAGCGATTCGTTTTGTGAATGGTTGTTAAGTTGCTCTTGTGCAAGATATTCGAATTACGTATACCTTGAGCATCGGGCTTTGCATAAGAGGGGCTAGGGCATTCGCCACCGGCAACGCTGGTGCGAATCTTGCATATCGTTAGTACATGAAATCGCGAGACAGTGCTTCACCACACCTGCGGATCGTCGTCGTGCTTTCCGCCACAGCACCCGGCACCGACCCGGATGCCGCCCATGCCGCGCAGACCCGGCGCAGCACGGCGCTGCGCATCGGCCTGCTCGAATCGGGCTACGACCTGATCGCCTCGCTGCCGGCCGACGTCTTCCTGCCCGAGCGCATCGCCCAGCTGCAGCCCGACCTGATCATCGCCGACAGCGAGTCCGACGCGCGCGACGTCCTCGAGCACATCGTGATCGCCACCCGCGACGCGCGGCGCCCGATCGTCCTGTTTACCGAAGACGATGCCCCTGCCAGCATGGACGCCGCGATGGACGCCGGCGTCTCGGCCTATATCGTGGCCGGCCTGCAGGCCGAGCGCGTCAAGCCGGTGCTGGACGTGGCGCTGGCGCGCTTCCGGCGCGAGCAGAAGCTGCTCGATGAACTGAGCGACACGCGCCAGAAGCTCGCGGAGCGCAAGACCGTCGACCGCGCCAAGGGCCTGCTCATGAACCGCTACAGCCTGACCGAGGAGCAGGCCTACCAGCGCCTGCGCACCCTGGCGATGAACAAGAACCTGAAGCTGGCGGAAGTCGCGCAGCGCCTGATCGACGTGGAAGACCTGCTGGGCTAGGCCACGCACGCTGTATATATACAAGGACAAGGAGACGTATGACATTGGCAGGTAGAGGCGCCTGGATCGCCGGCACCGACCGCCCCGAGATCGAGACCGTCCGCATCGGCTTCATGCCGCTGGCCGATTGCGCGCCGCTGGTGATGGCGTCGGTGCTGGGCTTCGACGAACAGTACGGGGTGCGCTTCGAGCTCACCCGCGAGCTGTCCTGGACCGCCATGCGCGACCGCCTGATCGGCCAGCAGCTCGACGCGGCCCAGGCGCTGTACGGGATGGTCTATGGCATACAGAACGGCATCGGCACCCAGCAGTGCGATATGGCGGTGTTGATGAACCTGCACCAGAACGGCCAGAACATCACGCTGTCGCGCGCGCTCGCCAACGCCGCCCTCGATCCCGGCATGCTCAAGCGCGAGGTGGACGAGAAAGGGCGCAAGCTCACCCTGGCCCACACCTTCCCGACCGGGAACCACGCGATGTTCCTGTATTACTGGCTGGCCGCGCATGGCATCGACCCGCTGGTGGACTGCCAGGCGGTGACGGTGCCACCCGGGCAGATGGCGGCCAGCCTGGCGGCCGGCCATATGGATGGTTTCTGCGCCGGCGAACCGTGGGGCCAGCGCGCGCAGCGCGAGGGCGCCGGGGTCCAGGCCGCGTCGAGCGAGCAGGTATGGCCGAACCATCCGGGCAAGGCGCTCGGCACGCGCGCCGACTTCGCGGCCAGCCACCCGAATACCTGCCGCGCCATGATCTCCGCGCTGCTGGAAGCCGGGCGCTGGCTCGATGCCTCGCGCACCAACCGCGAAGCCGCGGCCGAGGTGCTGGCCAGTCCCGCCTACGTCAACGCCAGCCGCGAGACGCTGCAGTTCTGCCTGGCCGGCAGCCATATCGACGAACACCGGGAGGGCGGAGGCTGGCGCGGCCACAACGGCCTGCGCTTCCATGCCGACGGCGAGGCCAACTTCCCGTGGCTGTCGGACGGCATGTGGTTCATGACCCAGCACCGGCGCTGGGGCCTGCTGCGCGAAGCCCCGGCCTACCTGGCGCTGGCGGCCCAGGTCAACCGCATCGACCTGTATCGCGAGGCGGCCGAACGCACCGGCACGATGCTGCCCGCCTCCCCGATGCGCAGTTCGACCCTGTGGGGCGGCCGCGTATGGGACGGCAGCGACCCGCAAGCCTGGGCCGGCGCACCATCCGGATTATGAACGCGGTGCAGGCGGGTGCATCATCGTGGGGAGCGATGCACCGCAATGCAGCATCCGGATCCGCCCGAATCGAGTACGCCCCCTGAAGCCCCGGTGGCACGCCTCTTGCTCATACCAATGACAGGATCAATGGCGATTCTTCTCACGAACACTTTCACTTAGCTGGCCCAACGCGGGGACGGCAACAGGACAACGGCGTCCGCAGCTACTGCCCCCGGCAGCAAGCGCGGACGCCTTTTCGTTTTTCAAAGGAAGAACAATGGCCAGCAAAGCGGACAGCATCAAGCTCTTTTCCTTCCAGGGCGCGCCCATGCGCGCCTTCCACCTGACCTGGGTCGCCTTCTTCATCTGCTTCTTCGCCTGGTTCGCCTGCGCGCCGCTGATGCCAGTCATCAAGGGCGAGTTCGGGCTCTCGATGGAGCAGATCGCCAACATCAATATCGCGGCGGTCGCGATCACCATCTTCGTGCGTCTGCTGGTCGGCCCGCTGTGCGACCGCTACGGCCCGCGCAAGACGTACACCGGTTTGCTCCTCATCGGCGCGATTCCCGTGCTGGGCGTGGCGATGGCGCAGAGCTACGAGGCCTTCCTGCTGGCGCGCCTGGGCATCGGTGCGGTCGGCGCCAGCTTCGTCATCACCCAGTACCACACCTCGGTCATGTTCGGACCGAAGGTGGTCGGCACCGCCAACGCGGCGGCCGCCGGCTGGGGCAATGCCGGCGGCGGCGCGGCGCAGGCGCTCATGCCGCTGATGCTGACGGCCATCGTGATGCTGGGCGTGAGCCAGTCGCTGAGCTGGCGCCTGGCGCTGGTGGTGCCCGGCGTGATGATGATCGTGATGGCCTTCTTCTACTGGCGCTACACGCAGGATTGCCCGGCCGGTAACTACGATGACTTGCGCAAGACCGGCCTGATGCCGGAGGGCGGCGGCAAGGGCGGCTGGGCGAGCTTCGTCGCCGGCTGCCGCAACTACCGCGCCTGGCTGCTGTTCGTCACCTATGGCGCCTGCTTCGGCATCGAGATCTTCATCCACAACATCGCCGCCGTGTATTACGTCGAGCACTTCGACCTGTCGCTGGCGCAGGCCGGCATGGCGGCCGGCAGCTTTGGCCTCTTGGCGCTGTTCGCCCGCGCGCTGGGCGGCTGGCTGTCGGACAAGGCCGCGCTCTCCGGTGACCTGAACCGCCGCGTGACCGTGCTGTTCGTGCTGATGATCGGCGAAGGCCTTGGTTTGCTGTGGTTCGCCCAGGCCGAGGGCGTGGTGTTCGCCGTGGTCGCGATGCTGGTATTCGGCCTGTTCACCCACATGGCCTGCGGCGCCACCTATGCGCTGGTGCCGTTCATCGCACCGAAGGCGCTGGGCGGCGTGGCCGGCATCGTCGGCGCCGGCGGCAACGTCGGCGCGGTGGCGGCCGGCTTCCTGATGAAGGGCACGGGCGACATCAAGCAGACGCTCACGATCCTCAGCGGCCTGGTGCTGGTCGCCAGCGTCTGCGCCATCGCAGCCCGATTCACCGCGACGGGCGCCGACACTGCGCCGGCAGCCGCAGCAGCTTAAATTAGGGAGCAGCAAATGCATATCGTCGTCATCGGCCACGGCATGGTGGGCCACAAATTCCTTGAAACCCTGGCCGCCAGCGGCCGGCAAGATCTGCGCGTGACGGTGCTGGGTGAAGAACCGCGGCCTGCCTACGACCGCGTGCACCTGTCGGAATTCTTTGCCGGTAAGAGTGCGGACGACCTGTCGCTGGTCGCACCAGGGTTCTTTGACCGAGAAGACATGGTGCTGCGCCTGAATGCGAAGGTGGTCGGGATCGATCGCGCGGCGCAGAGAGTGACCCTGGCCGACGGTTCCTCCGTTGCTTACGATCGGCTGGTGCTGGCGACCGGCTCGTATCCTTTCGTGCCGCCAGTGCCGGGCGCCGATCGCAAGGACTGCTTCGTCTATCGCACCATCGAAGACCTGGAAGCGATGCAGGAATGCGGCGCGCGCTCGAAGTCGGGCGTCGTGATCGGCGGCGGCCTGCTGGGCCTCGAATGCGCGAAGGCGCTGCGCGACCTGGGCCTGAACGCCCACGTGGTCGAATTCGCGCCGCGCCTGATGGCGGTGCAGGTCGACGATTCCGGCGCGCGCGTGCTGCGCACCCGCATCGAGGAACTCGGCGTTGGCGTCCACACCGGCAAGAATACGCTGGCCATCGTCGATGGCGAAGACAGCACCCACCGCATGCAGTTCGCCGACGGAACCCACCTGGATACCGACATGATCGTGTTCTCGGCCGGCATCCGCCCGCGCGACGAGCTGGCGCGGGCATCGGGGCTGGAGATCGGCGCGCGCGGCGGCGTCGTGATCGACGACCGCTGCCAGACCTCCGACCCGCACGTCTACGCCATCGGCGAATGCGCGCTCTGGAACGGCCAGCTGTATGGCCTGGTCGCGCCGGGCTACGACATGGCGCGCACCGCAGCGCGGCATCTAGTAGGCACCGAATGCGGTTTCGTTGGCGCCGACATGAGCACCAAGCTGAAGCTGATGGGCGTGGACGTGGCCAGCATCGGCGACGCCCACGGCGCCACGCCGGGCAGCCGCAGCTATCAGTTCCTCGATGAACGTCGTCAAACCTACCGCAAGATCGTCGTCTCCAGCTGCGGAAAATACCTGCTGGGCGGCGTGCTGGTGGGCGAGGCGTCCGCCTATGGCGCGCTGCTGCAGACGATGCTGAACAAGATCGAGCTGCCGGAGGCGCCGGAATACCTGATCCTGCCCGAGAGCGGCGGCGCGGCCCGTCCGGCGATCGGCGTCGACAAGCTGCCGGCCACGGCCCAGGTCTGCTCGTGCAACGACGTCAGCAAGGGCGCGCTGTGTGAGGCGGTCGCCGGCGGCGCCACCACCATCGGCGCCCTCAAGAGCTGCACCTCGGCCGGCACTACCTGCGGCGGCTGCGTGCCATTGGTAACCCAAGTCCTCAACGCCGAGCTGAAGAAACTGGGCGTGGCGGTCAACAACCACCTGTGCGAACACTTCCCGTACTCACGCCAGGAGCTGTACCACCTGGTGCGGGTGGAAGGCATCAAGGATTTCGGCGAGCTGCTGGCGCGCCACGGCAAGGGCCTCGGTTGCGACGTCTGCAAGCCGACCGCCGCCAATATCCTGGCCTCGGTGTGGAACGACTTCGTGCTGAAACCAAAGCACGCCAGCCTGCAGGATTCGAACGACTACTTCCTCGGCAACATCCAGAAGGACGGGACCTACTCCGTGGTGCCGCGCATGCCGGGCGGCGAAGTCACGGCCGACGGCCTGATCGCGGTGGGGATGGTGGCCAAGAAGTATGGCCTGTACACCAAGATCACCGGCGGCCAGCGGGTCGACCTGTTCGGCGCCCGCGTGGACCAGTTGCCCGCGATCTGGGAAGAGCTGATCGCGGCCGGCTTCGAATCGGGCCACGCCTACGGCAAATCGCTGCGCACCGTGAAATCCTGTGTCGGCTCGACCTGGTGCCGCTTCGGCGTCGGCGACAGCGTCGGCTTCGCCATCGCGCTGGAGAACCGTTATAAAGGTTTGCGCGCGCCGCACAAGATCAAGTTCGGCGTCTCGGGCTGCACCCGCGAATGCGCCGAAGCCCAGGGCAAGGACGTCGGCCTGATCGCCACCGACAAGGGCTGGAACCTGTACGTGTGCGGCAATGGCGGCATGAAGCCGCGCCACGCCGAACTGATCGCCTCGAACCTCTCCGAAGAAGAAGTGGTGCGCCTGACCGACCGCTTCCTGATGTTCTACGTGCGCACCGCCGAACGCCTGCAGCGCACCAGCACCTGGCGCGAAAACCTCGAAGGCGGTCTCGATTACCTCAAGGCCGTGGTGCTCGACGACAGCCTCGGCATCGCGCAGGAACTGGAAGCGCAGATGCAGCACGTGGTCGACACCTATGCCTGCGAGTGGAAGGAAGCCGTCCTTGACCCGAACGTGCGCCGCCGCTTCCGCCATTTCGTCAACAGCACGCAGGTCGACGAGAACGTCGTGTTCGTGCCCGAGCGCGGCCAGGTGCGTCCGGCCACCTTCGACGAACGTCGGCGCGTCATCCCCATCGCCACCGCAGCCTAATGCAGTCTTACCAGGAGAGCAGCCATGCACCGTGATCTTCAACTCGAACGCTGGACCGCCGTCTGTACCCTGGACGAGATCGTGCCCGATACCGGCGTGTGCGCCTTGCTGAACGGCCGCCAGGTGGCCGTGTTCCGCGTCGGCGGCGAGGAGCCGAGGGTGTTCGCCATCGATAACTACGATCCGAATTCGCAGGCCGCCGTGCTGTCGCGCGGGCTGGTGGGCAGCATCGGGGAGCGCATCGTCGTTGCGTCGCCGATCTACAAGCAGCATTTCGACCTGCAGAGCGGCGAGTGCCTGGAAGCGCCGGCGCAATCGGTCGCCAGCTATCCGGCGCGGATCGATGCCGGGCAGGTCTGGGTCGCAGTATGAAGCCCTCTCTGGTCGTGGTCGGCAACGGCATGGCCGGCATGCGCACCGTCGAGGAGCTGCTGGCGCTGGCGCCCGACCTCTACGACATCACCGTGTTCGGCGCCGAGCCACGCGTGAACTACAACCGCATCATGCTGTCGCCGGTCCTGGCCGGCGAGAAGACGGCGCACGAGATCGTGCTGCATCCGCGTAGCTGGTATGAGGAGCACGGCATCACTCTGCATGCGGGCGATCCGGTGGTGGCGATCGACCGCAAGCGGCGCATCGTGCGCGCCCGTTCGGGCAAGGAGGTGCAGTACGACCGCCTGCTGCTGGCGACCGGCTCGCAACCGTTCATCGTGCCGGTGCCGGGCGCCGATCTGCCGGGCGTGGTGGGCTTTCGCGACCTGGACGACGTCGACACCATGCTGCAGGCCGCGCGCGACGGCAAGCACGCGGTCGTGATCGGCGGCGGACTGCTCGGGCTGGAAGCGGCCAATGGCCTGCTGCGGCGCGGCATGGACGTCACCGTCGTGCACCTGACCGGGAGCCTGCTCAACCAGCAGCTCGACGTCGACGCCTCGCTGCTGCTCAAGATCGCGCTGGAGGGCCGCGGCCTGCGCATCCTGCTCGGCGCCGAGACCGAGGCCATCCTAGGCAATGGCAAGGTGGAGGGCGTGCGCTTCAAGGACGGCAGCGAGGCGCCGGCCGACCTGGTCGTGATGGCGGCCGGCGTGCGTCCGAATGTGGCGCTGGCGCGCGCCGCGGGCCTGCACGTCGAGCGCGCCATCGTGGTCGACGACACCTTGCAGAGCTATGACCCGCGCGTGTATGCGGTGGGAGAATGCGTCCAGCACCGCAAGGCGACCTTCGGCCTGGTGGCGCCGATCTGGGACCAGGCGCGCGTGTGCGCCGCCCACCTGGCCGGCCTGGGCCATCGCCGCTACGTGCAGCAGGCCACCGCCACCAAATTGAAGGTCACCGGCATCGACCTGTATTCGGCCGGCGACATCGTCGGCGGACCGGGCACGCAAGACCTGGTGCTGCGCGACCGCCGCGCCGGCATCTATAAACGCCTGGTGCTCGAGGGGAACCGCATCACGGGCGCCGTGCTGTATGGCGACGTGCTCGACGGGCCCTGGTATTTCGACCTGATCCAGCGTGGGGCCGACGTGTCGGCGCTGCGCGATCGATTGTTGTTCGGGCCTGCAATGTGTGAAGCGCAGCCCGCGTAGAAGAGAGTCACTTATGTCACACATGCCGATCCCGCTGCAAGAAGTCCGCACCACCTGTCCTTATTGCGGCGTCGGCTGCGGCGTGAAAGCCACGCCGCTGGGCGATGGCGGCGCGCTGATCGAGGGCGACGCCGATCATGTGGCCAGCCGCGGCCGCCTGTGCGTCAAGGGCTCGGCCCTGGGTGAGACGCTGGGCCTGGACGGGCGCCTGCTGACTCCATCCGTGCGCCGCGACGGCGCCATGGCGCGCGCCAGCTGGGACGAGGCGCTGGATACCGTCGCCGACGGCTTCAGGCGCATCATCGCCGAGCACGGGCCGGATGCGGTGGCGCTCTACGTCTCGGGCCAGATCCTCACCGAGGATTACTACGTCGCCAACAAGTTCATGAAGGGCTACGTCGGCAGCGCCAATATCGACACCAACTCGCGCCTGTGCATGTCGTCCGCCGTGGCCGGCCACAAGCGCGCCTTCGGCGAAGACGTGGTGCCGGGCTGCTACGAGGATTTCGAACTGGCCGACGCCATCGTGCTGGTCGGCTCGAATGCCGCCTGGTGCCATCCGACGCTGTTCCAGCGCATCGTCAAGGAGAAGGAGGCGCGTCCGCAACTGCAGATCGTCGTGCTCGACCCGCGCCGCACGGCCACCTGCGAACTGGCCGACCTGCACCTGCCGCTCAAGCCGGGCAGCGACGTGCGGCTGTTCAACGGCCTGCTGGCCTATCTGGCGCGAGAGGGCGCGGTCGACCATGACTTCGTTGCGGCGCACACGCATGGGCTGGAGGCGACGCTGGAAGTCGCCGGAGTGGATGGCGAGGTGGATGACGTGGCGCGCGACTGCGGCGTCGATCCGGCCCAGCTGCGCGCTTTCTATGAGCTGTTTGCGCGCACCGAAAAAGTGGTGACGGCGTTCTCGATGGGCGTGAACCAGTCCTCGAGCGGCACCGATAAAGTCAATGGCATCATCAACTGTCACCTGGCCACGGGGCGCATCGGCCGTCCCGGCATGGGCCCGTTCTCGCTGACCGGCCAGCCGAACGCGATGGGCGGACGCGAAGTGGGCGGCCTGGCGAATATGCTGGCGGCCCACCTCGACCTGGACAACGCCGGCCACCGCGAGGCGGTGCGCAGCTTTTGGGGTGCGCCGCGCATCGCCGACAAGCCCGGCCTGAAGGCGGTCGACCTGTTCCGCGCGGTGGAGGCGGGCAAGGTCAAGGCGGTCTGGATCATGGCCACCAACCCCGTGGTCAGCATGCCGGACGCCGACCAGGTGCGGCGCGCACTGGCCGCCTGCGAACTGGTGGTGGTGTCGGACGTGGTGGCGAACACCGACGTCGGAGCGTATGCGCACGTGGCATTGCCGGCGCTGGCCTGGGGCGAGAAGGATGGCACGGTGACCAATTCCGAGCGCTGCATCTCGCGCCAGCGCGCCTTCTTGCCGGCGCCGGGCGAAGCCCGCGCCGACTGGCAGGCGCTGTGCGAGGTAGCCAGGCGCATGGGCTTTGCCGGCTTCGATTACGACGGCGCGCATGCGATCTTCGACGAGCACGCGCGGCTGTCGACCTGGAAGAACGGAGAGGAAGGTTATCGGCGCGCTTTCCGGCTCGATCCGCTGGTCGGCATCGAACGCGCGGCCTACGATGCGCTGGAACCCGTGCAATGGCCGCTGCGTGCGTCGACCGGAGGGACCGCGCGGCTGTTCGGCGACGGCCGCTTCTCTCACCCCGACGGCAAGGCGCGCTTCGTCGCGACCACCCCGCGCGCGCCCGTGCATGCGCCGGGCGGCGAGTTCCCGCTGGCGCTCAATACGGGCCGCCTGCGCGACCAGTGGCACACGATGACGCGCACCGGCAAGTCGCCGCGCCTGGCCGGCCATGCACCAGAACCCTTCGTCGACCTGCATCCGCACGACGCGCTGCTGGCCGGCGTGCGCGAGGGAGAGCTCGCCCGCGTGAGTTCGCAGTGGGGCGCGATGGTGGCGCGCGTGGCGCATGGCGGCGGCATCGCGCGCGGCGCGGTGTTCGTGCCGATCCACTGGAATGGGCAGACCGCCTCCGATGCGCGCGTCGGGGCGCTGGTCAATCCCGAAGTCGATCCGGTGTCGGGCGAGCCCGAATTCAAGCACACCCCGGTGCGGGTGGAGCCCTTCGGCGTGGCCTGGCATGGCTTCATCCTGAGCCGAACGGAACTGAACCTGGAACGGGTGGCGCACTGGACCCGCGTGCGCGGCAGCGGCTTTTTGCGCTACGAGCTGGGTGGCCGCGAGCCCGTATCGCCCGCGGTGGCGCGCGCGCTGCTCGGGGCGGATGAAGAAGCCGACTGGATCGAATACGAGGACAAGTCGGAAGGCATGCTGCGGGCAGCGCTCGTGGTCGATGGACGCCTGGAAGCCTGCCTGTTCGCGTCGCGCCGGCCCGATCTGCCGGCGCGCGCCTGGCTCGGCGGATTGTTCGCACAGGCCGAGCTGAGCGCACGCGAGCGCGCGACCTTGCTGGCCGGCCGCGCGCCGACGCTGGGGCCGGACCCGGGACCCACCGTCTGCTCCTGCTTCGGTGTCGGCCGCAACACGATCTGCGCGGCGATCGAGAAACAGGACCTGAAGACGCCGGCCGAGGTGACCGCCTGCCTGCGGGCCGGCGGCAACTGCGGATCGTGCCTGCCCGAGATCAGGTCGCTGTTGCAGGAGGTGCGGTCAGCCGTGGCGTGACCGGATCACGGTGCCCATCACGACGCGCCGTCACGGCACTCCGGATGCAAACCGCGCGAGCGCACCACCGGCGCCTCGTTGCCGAACAGCGGCAGCTCGATATACGGCCGCTCGGTGGCCGATACCGCCAGCACATAGGCCTGGCGCTCGAGCCGGTGCTGCAGCACGACCTGCGCCACGTAGGCCGGGGCCAGCACGCGCTGGGCCTTGCGCTTGCCCAGGTCGAGATAGCCGAAGCGCATCGTGGCCGACTGCACGGCGTCGCCCGGCAGCCGATCCTTGGACTTGCCCAGCACGCTGGCCAGGCGCTCTGCCAGCTGGCGCGCGGCCAATTCGGCCTCGATGACGGGCGCGATGTCGAGCACCTCGGCATCGCTGTGGCGGATGTTCAGCGCGAGTGCGTCGACCGTGCCGCCGCCGGCCAGGCGCAGCGCCACCGAGGCGGCGCCCAGCACCGGAATCTCGCCCACCGCATGGCGCCAGGCGCCGGTGGCGCGCACCAGCAGCGTGTCCGACAGCTTCTGGTCGCGGTCGCTGCCGCGGGCCTTGGTCTGCCACAGGCGCTCGAAGGCGAGGCTGCCGCGCTCGCCGACCCAGGCGGCGATGTCGATGCGCTGCGCGGCTTGCTCCAGCTGCCGCACCAGCACCGGGGTTTCTTCCAGCCGCGGCCAGGGCGCCTGGAACGGCGCCAGGCCGGACACGTACTGCAGCGCACCCGAGGCGTGGTAGACCACGGCGCGCGCGCCGTCGGGCAGGTGCACCACGCTGCGTTCGCCGCGGTCGGCCAGGTTGGCGCGGTCGTGGCGGCAGATGTCGGCCTCGTGCAGCGCGGTCAGGAAGCGGTTCATGTTCGCGCGCGCGTCGTCGCGGGTGAGCGGGGTGAGCGCGATCACATCGGCGCGGCCCGGCACCGCATGCGCGCCGGTCTTCATCAGGGTATCGATCAGGGTTTGCTGGTTCATGGTGAGAGCCTATCCGGGTAGGTGCGAGTCGCGCCTGGCGCGCCTGGCAGGCGTGCGCTGCGTTGCTCGTCGTTGCATGGCTCGCCATGCGGCCTCCTCGCGCCTTGCTCACACCCGCCATGCATCGCCACGCGCTTCCCCCCACCTACCCGGATAGGCTCTGAGCCCTCCGTCCACTTCCACAGGAGACACGCCTGCTGCGCCGGCGCCAGGTCGGGACTCACGCTGCCGTGGCCCCACAGGTGGTCGCGATTCAGGGCAGACAGGTCCCAGCGGATGGCGCCGCCATTCCAGGTGGCGGCGTCGCCCACGCAGACGGTGACCGGGTGGTTGTCGACCCACCAGTCGGACACGCCGTCGTGCCAGGCGCCCGAGACAGTGTCGCCGTCGACCAGGTTGTCGGCCACGTCCTCGCCGCATTCGTCGGTGGTGATGCCGTCGTACATATCGCCCCAGGCGCCGCAATAGATGTGCAGGCGCGCGAAGATGTTCCACAGGCCGGTGACGGCGTCCAGGTTCACCGTGTGGCAGGAATAGGCCATCACCCATTCATTGTTCCAGTCTTCGCCCAGTTGCCACTGATTGGACCAGGTACGCCATTCGCTGTGCGCGGTGTCGTACAGCATGCGCGCCCGGCCATCGGCCTCGGAATTGCCGTGCGTTTCGATCCAGAACAGGTCGACGTCGTCGACCCAGTTGCGGTCGCTGCCGCCCTGGTCGACGTCGCGGATATCGGTTTCCCAGACGTCGGTATTGGCCCAGTAGAAGGCGCGCGTGTGGCCGGCCGAGCGCAGCTTGTTGTCGAACCCATTGCTTCTGTTAAAGGTGTACGTCAGGTCTCCCGCCGTGCTCACGCCGGCGGCGCGTGCATGGTTGAAATACCGGATTGCCTCTACTGCGAACCTCGCCATGAGATTCTCCTTTCGTGTCAAGAAGCCATGCGCCGCACCCTGATGGGCACGGCGGAGTGGCTCGGGATACAGTAATCGGAGCAGGCGCGGCGGCTCTGCCGAAGATCAGGCTTCGCGAGTGTTGCGTATCCGGGTGGATAGAAGCGCCGTAGGGGCTTGCGTGGCGTCGTGTCGCGGGATGCGAGGGAGAGTGCGCCCGCCGGCAGGATGCCGGCAGGCAGTGGCGCTGAGTTTCTTAGCGCAGGGTGCGGGCGAAGAATTCGTCGGTGCGGCTGTTGGCCAGCGTCGCATCGTCATGGTCGTAGTGGCTGCCGCCCGGACGGGCGAAGGCGTGGTCGCGGCCCGGATAGACGTGGACTTCGGCATCGGCCTTGCCTTCCAGCGCCGCCTTGATCTGCTCCTGCGCTTCCGGTCCGATGTATTCGTCGGCGCCGGCCAGGTGGTAGAGCAGGGGAGCGCCGATGTGCTTGGCTTCGTGCAGGTACTGGTCGGTGCCGCCGCCGTAATAGACGGCAAAGGCGTCGCCATCGGTGCGGGCCGCGGCCAGGTAGGTCATCAGGCCACCCAGGCAATAGCCGGTGACGCCGACCTTGCCGGTGCTGCCTTCCATCGTGCGCGCGGCGCTGATGGTGGCGGCGATGTCCTGCACGCCGTGGTCGAAGTCGTAGGCCTGGTACATCGAGAAGGCCTTGGCGACGTCGGCTTCATTCGCTTCCGAGAGCTGGATACCTGGGTCGGTGCGCCAGAACAGGTCGGGGGCGACAGCGATATAGCCCTTGGCGGCATAGTTGTCCGCGATGCTGCGGATGCCGCCGTTCACGCCGAAGATTTCCTGGAGCACGACGATGACGGGGTAGGTACCCACGACATTGGGACGCGCGACGTAGCAGTCGAAGCTGCGGTCGGCGGTGGTGACGGTGAGGGTTTCAGCCATGATTTTCCTTTTGATTGGAGGTTGGGGCGCCAGCCGGTGACGGCAATGACCGGCCTGCGACGCATATCATAAAACGGATGGCGGAATTGGAACAAACGCCGGCCATTCCAGGCGCATCATGGACCGGCCGGGCGGTCGCGCCGGCTGTACTCCCGGGCCGGGACATGATGGATCGACATCGAAGGACGCGCAACCAGCAAAAAAGCCAGATCGTTTTATCGAATCTGGCTTTTCCTGCCCGCGAAGGCTAAGAACGAGGACAGTCAGTGCTGATGCCCATAAAGATCCGTGTTTCAGGCATCATCGTTCGGGTTGCCTCGGTTGCTCGCCCGGATCGTCCGACGACACCGTGGCCGAGATTTGGGACGATCCCACCATTTGCGCCCCGTCAGCGGTAATGATCTCCGCACGCCGGTTTTCCTTGCGCCCAATCCTGCTGGCGTTGTTGGACGCCGGTTTCTCTTCGCCGTATGACCGGAGGGCGATACGGCTGGAGTCGATTCCACGGCGCACCAGGGCGACACGTACCGCTTCCGCCCGTTTCATGGCCAAGGCCTGGTTATATCGGGGGTTGCCGACATTGTCCGTATGCCCTTCGATCACGACCTCGCGTCCGGGATTGCTTTTCAATGTGGTGGCCAACTCGTTAATCGCCGGTACAGCGCTGGCCGGGAGCTGCGAAGCTCCAGTGGAAAAACCGATCAAGCCCTTTTGCGCGAGGTCCGGTATTGCGCTCGGTTTGCTGGGTCGTGCTGTAGCCGCAACCGACATTGTCTGGTTCAGCTCCGCCGCCGCAACCTTCACTGTCTCTTGTGCAGCACGCTCGTTGGCAAATTCTTGCGCAGTGGCTGCGCGCTGCTGTGCAAGATAGGCGAGATGCCTGGTGGCCGTCAGGTCGTGCTTGTCATTCCACGCTGTTTTTGCCTTTTGCAGTGAAGCGGTTGCGCGCTCCAGTTCGCTGGGAGCGTATTTGACCACCTGGGGATCGGCTGACGCGTGGTCGACAGCCTGCCCGGCATTGTCGATAGCCGCACGTGCGGCAGCTACCTCGGACGCCGGCGGGGATGTCGCGCATCCCGTTGCGATGATACCGGCCACAACCGCGCCGGTGGCTGATCGGAGGATGTTGTTCATCTCTCACCTCTACTCATTCGAGTTTGCGCGGTTGATTGCCTCGCGCAAGGTCTGGTTAGTCTTGGTCAGTTCGGCAGCCGCGATCCTGGTCTGGGTCGATTCGCTCTTGGCGCGCGCCAGATTGGCGTCGACCTGCGCTTGCTGGGCCAGGCGCATCGCGTCGTGCTTGTGATGGCCGGTGGCAGCGGCGTTGGCTCGCGTCAGCTTATCGGCCGCCACGCCGAAATCAGCAGGAGCGTTTTCCTCCGCACCCGCCATCTGCGCTTGATCGACCGCCTCCCGACTGGTGGCAAGCTGATGGTTCAACTCTGAACTGGAACACGCGGACAGGGCAAGAAGACAGCATCCCGCCAACACGCGTGAGGGACGGTAAAAAAGTCTAACGTGGATCATGACGCCTCCCGGGATATCTGGATTATTAGAATTTCATCTTAAATGAGCGATGTTTGTTCTTCAATCAGACCAAAGGACAATCATCCAGGGTTCTCAGGCATGAGCGTGCCGTACTTATCTTCGCAACCATACTGGAGAGGAAATTCGGGTCAGGTGTCTGCGTTTCGTGTCGAAACAGGTCAGTGAGTCGAAGCCATGCCGCAGGCAGATGAGACGGCGCTCGGCAAGAAACTGCGGGGTCGGGCATCATGGCGCATTATTCACTCACATCGAAGGAATTCTGCATGTCTGATCTCCTGCAAACCTTGCAGTGGCGTTATGCCACCAAAAAAATGGATCCTGCCAAAAAGGTCGCCAAAGAGAAGATCGACCGCATTCTCGAGGCAGTGCGCTTGACGGCCAGTTCCAGTGGCTTGCAGCAGTACGCGTTGTTCGTGGTGACGAACGATGCTCTGCGTGAACAGATCAGGGCGCATGCCTGGAACCAGGCCCAGGTGACGGAAGCCTCGCACCTGCTCGTGTTTGCCGCGTGGGATAACTATACGGCTGAGCGCATCAATGAGATGTTCGATCTGGTGAACGCCGAGCGTGGCTTCAGGAACGAAGGTTGGGAAGCCTACCGCCAGCACCTGCTGTCGACGTATCCGCAACGCGACGCCCAGACCAATTTCGAACACGCCGCGCGCCAGGCTTACATCGGCCTCGGTAGTGCGCTGATTGCCGCGGCCGAGGAAAAGGTGGACGCCACGCCGATGGAAGGGTTCGATCCTGCCAAGGTCGATGAGATCCTGAAGCTGCGCGAGCGGGGATTGCGTTCGGTGATCCTCTTGCCTGTTGGCTACCGTGCGGATGAAGGAGACTGGCTCGTCGACCTGAAGAAAGTGCGTCGCCCGTTTTCGCAGTTCGTCACCGAATTGGCGTAGGCAGCCTGACATCCTGGCGAATCCACTGGCGTTCGATGCGCAGCAAAGATCGGCCGCGGGGGCCAAGCCAGGCATGCAACAATAAAAAAGCCAGACCGCTGATACTTGGTCTGGCTTGAGCTGCGGACCAGATGCGATGCAATACGGCTCGGTCAAATCAAGGCCGGGTCTGACATCGCGACCAGGGTGCAGCCGCGTCCCTGCGCCTTGGCCCGGTACAGGGCGACGTCGGCACGTTGCAGCAGGGTGTCGATGCTGTCGCTGACATGGATGGGCATGTCGACACCGGCACTGTACGACAGCGCGAATCCCAGCGCCGGCTGCGAGTGCTGCGCCAGCCACTCGCGCAGGCGTGCGTCGTACGCCATGATCGCAGCGCAGTCGGCGCCGTTGAGCAGTACGCAGAACTCTTCTCCGCCGTAACGGCAGCAGGTGTCGCCAGCACGGCTTACGGCGCGCAAGCCTGCCGCGAACAATTGCAGCGCGCGGTCGCCCACGGCGTGGCCATGCAGATCGTTGATCTGCTTGAAATGGTCGAGGTCGAGAAGCAGCACGCCGATCGGCTGCCGGTAGCGTACGCTGTTGGCCAAGTCGGCGCTGGCCTGTTTCAGCCAGGCCCGGCGGTTCAGGACGCCGGTCAGGCCGTCGATCGTGGCCAGCCTTTCGAGGTCGCGGGCAGCCTCGTCGCGGTGCGCCAGCAGGATGGCAGCCATCGACAGCACCAGCATCGAGTTCGATGACAGGGCGAATATCTGGTTGACCAGGTAAGCCCCGAAGAAGTTCGGAAACTCGTCGGTGTAGAACGCACCCAGCACGGCGCGGCAGGCCAGTACCGCCATCTGGACCGACAGGCAGATGACCAGCAGCCAGCGCCAGCGTCCGACCGCCAACTGCGGCGGCCGGCACAGTGTGACCACGACCGTGGCGATCTGCAGGGCCAGCAGGCCGTTGGCCCAGCCCACCCGAAACGCGTAGTCGGAAAAGCCGATGCCATAGCCGGCAGTCATCACGACAGCGATGGCGGTGGGCAGGCGCACGCCGGCATCGCGCCCGCACCAGAGCTGGAAGGCCATCGCATTGAACACCATGCCGCTCGACACGCAGGCCATCGCCAGCGTCGACATCAGGTGGTCGGCCCAGCCTCCCTGTGGGCAAGCGCTCGAGGCGATCAGGCTCAACCAGCCGGCGGTCTGCAAGATGATCCCGGCCTGTGCGCAGCGCGCCGCACGGTTTACCCGGCCCATGAAGTAGGGCAGCGTCACCGACATGATCGCCAGATTGAGTGTCATGGCGATGAACAGGGTGGGGACGTCAATTTTCAGCAATGACTCTACTCTCGAAAAAAGCCGTGAAGCGCAGCACCGCCGCTCTCTGCCCCAACTGGTCCTGGTGTCGGGGCGGGTAGGGCGCGGTGCGGGAACGGATGGGATGCCGGTGCGGCCGATCGTCACATGGCCAATGCCGCCAATGCGAGGTCTGGAAACAAAAACAGCGGAATTATATCCGCTGTTTTAAAGAAACTTTGTGGTCGGGGTGAGAGGATTCGAACCTCCGGCCTCTACGTCCCGAACGACAACTCTGTGATCTATACCGTACCCCGGGTTGCGGGTGATTCATTATAAATCAAAGACTTACAAGTGTAGTATTTTACTTCATGATATTGAAAATGCGTGGCAAAAAAAGAAAACTGCCACTGATTTGGCACTGATTTTTGAGCTGTGGCACTAGCCACTGATTTGCCATTCGCTGGCCGATACGAAAACAGCCGTGCTATGAAGTCCGCCGAGGGCGCATAGTAAGCCTCATGCTGTAGTGGTTATCCCCGCTACTGGAGAGCCGTATCCTCCAGTAGCCGCCCCCCGGCAGGGTATGTCTACGATGATGACGTGCCCATGATGCTGGGCCTTGACCTCATTACGGTTCTCGTTTCGCCACTGAACTCCAGCCGCATCCAGCCCAATGGGATGCGTCCATGCCCTTCACCAAGCGCTGAGCGGAGCAAGATAGCGACCATCTCCCGGCGCGACTTCACCACTGCCAGCGCTTCCCGCAGCCCGGCCTTCAGAATGGCATTCCATGCGTTTGCTGAGACAGCACCCAACGCCTCCTCGACAACCTCAGCACAGGCAGCCTCTGTTGCCTTAACAGCGGTGTTCTTAGACGCTTTGGCCGATCCGATGTAAGTCAGAGCGTGCTTGCCTTTGATGACGGTGGCATACTCTGTGAACAGGCGCTTGGCCGCACCTGTAACAGTGCTATCACTTGTCTGTGCGACGACGCGCAGTAAGTCCATCGGCGTCATGCTGTTGGGCTTCTTGCAGTAGCCCATGTTTTTGGTGTTGTAGGCCACCGCTCGTTGAGCATCGACATGGCCTATGATGGCGACGGCGGCCTGAGCTTCTTCGCTGATCGCAATTCCGACCTTCTTCCCGGCCTGCCGCCAATGGCTAGATACGATGCAAAATGCGTCGTCCAAGGCACTGCGCCAGGAGTGCCCTTTGATTTCTTGGGCGAGGTCTAGCTTGCAAAGGAAGCTAACGTGCAAATGCGGATGCCAGCCATGGTTCCCAAGCGTCACCTCCAACCGGCGAATACAGCCAACAATGCCTAGCTCTCTTGTTAGCCGTTTCCAGATCGGTGAGCTGCGAAGGCCCTTCCAGGTTGATTCCAGTCGCTCAAGAACAGTCGCCAAAGGCTCGTTGATGCGATGAGGAACTGTTAGCGCCGCATCAACAAGAACCCCTCCACCCAGGTAGTGCTCATGCACAAGGTGGGAAACGATCTGCTGCTCCTTGACCATCTTGCGGGCATGGCACACGGGGCAGATGTGACCAGCATCGCAGACCATCAGACCACTGAGCCGGGTGGTGCCGCGGTTGGTCGTGCTGACCATGATCGACGAGCCGCCCAGCCGATGCCGGAGGCAGGCACCAACCCGACTGTCAGGGAGGATTTCACGGACGATATTCTGGAGTTCTCCGCTCTCGTACTTGCCACCGTCGCGGTGTAAGAACGGGATTGTAGATAAGACTTGCTTGATGTGTGACATAAGACGCACTCGATGTGCGCCACAGTCCAGCAGATTAGTTATGTACCTTGCCTGCCTGATGACAGCTGAAAATATGCCCTCGCGCTGGGTCATGCGGCGAGTTTATGGTTGGGTATTCGTGCCGCCTGTTTTGGAGGCACCTGAATCAATGTAAGGCGCAGTCCGGGTGAAACATCGACCGTCATTTCCCGCAAATCAGCCGTTCACCGTGACTGATCTTCTGGACGTAGAAGAGATGCGGCAGGTCGCCTTGATAACCATGATGGCGAGCGTGCCGGCACAATGCCCAGGACTGCTCGCGGACGCCGTGGAAGCCAGGCTGGTTTGCGATCCGAGTGAGGTGATGCCCGACGGCGTCGTGATGACGCATGGCTAACGACGCGTCTAGCAGGGTATAGTGCTCGGCCACTTCACCTTTAGGTCGCCGCCAAGTCCAGCTGGTCGCACCGCGCACCGGATAGCGCACCAGTTGATAGCCCAGCCATTCAAGGCGCTTGTCGGTCACGTCGCGCAAATGCTCAGGCGAGTCAAGTTGACCAGCTGCGAACAGCATCAGCCATTCAACCTCTAGTGCGTCCAGCGGCCAGTACATGACCAGCAAGCAGTTGGCTTTGCAATGCTTCTTGCGCGTGAGGCGCTGGGCAGGCGTCGCGCCGATGGCATGGCGCTCATGCAGCTTACGGGCAAGTTGTATGGCCTTATCTGCGGGCACGGTGCCGTAGCAGTAACGGTGGTAGCCTTTGCCGATAGCGTCAATGACGCGACTCATGGCAGAGGTTTTGCTACGGCTGATGGGGGTTTGTGCAGTCATGGTTTTTCCCAGTAGTGGTTACACTCGGTATAGCACTTCAAACTGCGGATGAAATGTGATTGTGCTGGCACTGATGAGACGTAATGATGTTCCGTGCACAGCACGGCAAACGACGTCATGCAAAAACATGTGTTCATGAAGCTGTCGTCGCGCTATACCTTGATAGGACAGATGGATTTCTAAGGCCAATGCCTCAGCGAAGGCTGAGAAGCAATCGCAAGCATGGTGGTCCGCTCGGTGAGTCTTCAACGACAGGAGGGCTTAGCGAGCGGACCGCCAGACTGCAAACACATACGTCCGAAAGGACACGTTGGATCGCCATTCCGACAGGTTCCAGGTCGCCAACCTGGAACTAAGCAAACGCTGTAGCCGCATGCCTCTAGTAGGGCTGGTGCGGCTGCGAAGGGCGCTGGAGGGTGCAACTCCCTTCTTCGACCCGATCGCGCCGGTCCCTCCGGCGGATGTTGGGCGACACGGAAACGGCGCCAGGCAGGCAATGGCCTGGTGACCTGTTACCGAGTGAAAGCTGGTGAAAGTCCAGCTCAGGGGGCGTACTGTAAGGGCGCAACCTGTACCGCACACGTAGGCTGATGAGCATGCGGCGACGCATGAGGGCCGCAAGGGGAAACCTGGCGCGGTTGGCACCTCGGGAAACCGTGGGCCTCTGGATAGCTTAAGCGTGTAACGGCACCCCTTGAAGGGTGCTGTGCGGAGCAACGTAGAGCCATAGGCATGAAGCCGTGGTTCGTAGTCGATGAAGCATGACCTGAGTACCTGAGCCGCTATGGAACATCGGGCTGGGGAAACCTGCGGGGAGCCGGAAGGCTAGGGAAGTGTCGAGACAGTGGCGCTACGTCGCGCAGTAGCTGGTAACTAACGTGGGAACCTCTCTCCGTACCGTGTTGGATGGCACCACACGGGCTGATGGCAGAGAGGGGGAGACGACTGAGTAGGGTTTGACTCATAGCGCGATACGACCGAAGCGCTTGGGGAGCCACAACAGTGGCGGCACGGCAGGCACCGTGCCCCGAAAGGTTGAAGCGTTTGCGAATGTATGTGGCAGGGCCTGGCGGCCCGTTGTAGTGATATGCCTTCTGGTTTACCTGGCGGTAAATCGGATGATCTTCGACCTTGGTCGGTTGGAGCGCGAAAAAGGAAACATTACAAAGGTACTATCCAATGGCCGAGCATCACGCTCGATACGCGGCCATCTCTTAAACCACCCCGCTGCTTGCGGGGTGGTTTTCTGATCATCAACGAGGGGGCTGGGGCCTGTCAGAAATTCTGCGTGCGGGGCCAGAATTTCATAGTTAGTTAATCGCGTTCGTGAAGCACTCTCCAACGGTGAAAGGCCCGCTACGGGCCTGTATCCGTGTCAGACAGCGCAGTAGCGTTTCACGGTAGCGACCGAGATATCGAAATGTTCCGCGGTGGTGACAATGCTGGCCTTGTGTTCAGCACGCCACGCCTTCACCTCAACCGGGTTCAGCGTCTTGCTACGCCCCTTGTAGCGCCCGTCCTGAGTGGCCCTGGCTACCTCGATACCACGCTTCTGCATCTCACGACGGTTCAGGTAGTCGGCCTCGCCTTGCGCTGCCATGAAGGCCAGCACCGCGTCGCGCGTAGCCTTCATCATCGGGTCAGTGGCGGTGCCATCAAACGCCATGCCGTTCAGCGTACAGACCACTTTGACGCCCATCTTCATCAAGCTTTGCATGACGGAGTGGAGTTCGTCGTAGCGACGGCTGATGCGGTCTAACCACCGCACGTACAGCACACCACCATCAGACAGCTTGTCTATGACACGCTTCCACTCCACCCGATCCATCGGCGCTATATGGTAGCCGCTCACACCTTCATCAATGTGTACGTGCTTCGCCTGCACGCCATGCTTGGCTGCGTCGTCGTACTGACCGGCGCTGCTTTGTCCTTCGGTGGTACTAATGCGTCCGTAATAGATCGTCTTCATGGCTGATTGGTTCAGTTGGGTATATGGCTCAATAATACGGAATGGCTCATATACAGTCAACCCTATTGAGCTATATTAATGCAGGCTGTTGATTGGCTCACAAAGGTATACCCTTTAGAGCTATTGGCAGCACACAATGAGCGAGAGTGCAATTGCCCAGGCCCCTGGAAGGGGGGGCAGCTACCTGTCACCGACTCAAGCAAGATATGAACGCCGCCTCCACGACGAAGTAAGTGACAAATCGATAATGCTCAACCGCAGTGGCCGACTTTCGTTACGCAGCTCTGCAAGGCGAGCTTTCTCACGCTCACGGTACAGGCGGGCACGTTTCAGCAGGGTTAGAGCACCTGACAAAACCCGTCGATTGTCCTATGAGCAATAAACATGTACACTTTGGCAACGCGATCGGATGCTTTCGGCCAAAAGCTGTCCTTTGAGGACCTCATCCGACGCCGCGTAGCATACGACGTAAGGTCAGGCTCAGATATCAGAAAAGGTCTAGACCCTTAAAGACTTTGCCGAGTTCGACCGATTCGATGGGGTTCTGCCCTTGCCGTTCCTGGTCACCTGACGTCAGACTAGGCTATAGCCCAGATTGACATCGAAAATCTCTGCCTGAGCCAGAGACGACTCAGACCAAGTCTCATAGCAGGTCGATACGTTCTGAAGAGTCGTATGCAAGTAATTCTAAGAACAATTACTTGTCCTTATGGAAAATTGCATGCTAATCTGTGTATCTGTACAACATTCATTCTTCTTCAGGTTATTTATTCATGACATTTCCACTTTTAGTGCTTGAGGACAAGAACTCAAACTGTGTTTCCATAATGTTGACAGTTCCTCTCAAAACATATCTTTCCTTGGTTGAGGGGGCTTACAGTGAGCAAGGTGGATTAGCTGGACAGCGAGCACCCATACGTACTAAAACAGGACTAAAAATTCGACGGCGTTTGGTAGAGGATTTGACTCGCGGCGCAGTCATTCCGCCTATTGTTGTTGGAGCTGTAGCAAAACCTATAGAAATTAATCGATTTAAAAAAATGAATACGTCTCAGGAGTTAGTGGACGCACTAATTCATAAAAAAATCGATGTTTCAATTATTGATGGAATGCAACGGACTACTGCATTCATAGAAGCCAATGCGGAAAAAAAAATCGAACCATTGATTCGAGTAGAGCTTTGGCTGGCAAGAAAGGTAGACAGTCTCATTTATCGAATGTTAGTGCTCAATACTGGGCAGGTTCCTTGGGATTTGAAGCGACAACTTGAAACTTTGTATAAACCTATCGTAGCTAAAATTACCCACGAGGTTGCAAATATACGAGTCATCGGGCTTGACGATAATACTCGCCGATCACAGGCCGGTGAATACAGAAGTACCAAAATTATTGAACTGTTTTTAGCGTTCACTTCTAGGTCAGTTGATGTGGATATCCGAGAGCGAGTAGCTGAGGAGTTTGCAACTATTGATGTTACAGAGGCTACTGCTGATGAAGAGTTCTTCCCGTTGTTTATTGAGACTATCAAATTGATGGCGAGCGTGGATGCTCAATTTGATCGTGTGGAACGGGGGTATGCTGCAGTTGAGGGGGCTCGTGTCAAGAATGGCCGTGATATTTTCACATCAGTTCCAGCGTCTATCGGGTTCGTTGTTGCTGCTGCTGAAAAACTGCTTGGAGAGCCAGGGTTTGATTACGATCTAGATTCAGCAAAAAAAGAGATGGATAAAATTAAGAAGAATATTAATCTCTTGATTAAACATATAGGAAAATTAAAAGAAGAAGAACTGATCGAATTTTTGGACTTAGATACTTTAAATCAAATGTTGAGCGCAAGGTCCAGTCGTATTGGTGAGTACGAACGCAACCTTTATAAGAGGGCATTTCTCTTGTTAATGAATAAGGCTCCTCAGCTGATTTCGCAAGGCTCTCTAGCTCCTTGCTGGAAGGCTCGGTAATAGTGTCGGTTAATGTGAATGAACTTCTAAACACGCGATTACTAGAATGGGTCGTTACCCATCTGGCATCGGAAAATGTTGATGTTATTCCCTCTCCTTTCTGGGTCATTCCTATCGACATGAATGATCCAGTTTTTAAGGAGTTAGTTTCCGACGGGCTAGATCGCTTGAAAAGCACTAAGATTACTGGGGAGATTCTTCATGAATCACTAATCTTTATTGCATTGAGTGACCGTGATGGCAAAAAAATATGTGTTGCCAGTAGCGAGTCATCATTATCGAAATTAAATTTAAGTATAGAAAATAAAGATTTTATTGAAAGCGATCTTGGTTTTCTGCAATTCGCGCATCTTGTGACAAAATATAAGTTGCCTTCGGTTAATAAGATCCCTATTTTAAGCGTAAATGTCTCGCCTGTGTTCGAAGACGACATTCTTCCTTATTTTCCTAGGATTCATACGCTTAAATTAAGTGAGTTGGCAGAAGTTGATAGAATCGAAATAATTACGCTAAAAATTTTACTTGAAATTGAGAATGAAACAGTATATGTAAAAAAATTTAGAGATCTAATACTAAGTGTCGGCTACTCAATTCCAATTGAAGATCATGGCTGGATATTTGAGCAATTGTTCTCTGCTATTCGATCTCAACGCTTAGTAAATTTCTACTTAGGAATTTATAAATTATTTGAATTTTTTTTCCCGTTAGATAATATTTTTAGTTTGGCTGATAAATTAGAGTTCAATAATTCCGAATTGGTTTTGTTAGAATACTGCCGGGGTGCTTTAAGTTGGAACGTTAATCATCAACGTGGTTCACGGGCTGCAGCCTCTTATGCGCCAGTTGGATTTGCAGAAATGTGCCTGAATGAAACCTTTACCGGCCAAGACGATCAAATTCCGTCTTTCAAGGCTAAGGCTATCGATAAATTGACTAATTCTAGACATGCGCTTACCCATCAGGACTTTAAATCTTCTGATATTAAGGAAAATGATCTTTTGACTCTGACATCAGGATTGTTGACATTCCTGCGTGATGCTTTTACGCAATATGGCACACGTATTGCAGATCGTCGAAAAATCGTTCAGGATAAAAAGCAAAAGGAGTAATATTTCAGAATTAGCGTGTTAATTTTTGGATAACTTCTTTTTAGTATTTTTAATACATGAAGCAATCATCGAAAAACGGTTATACCGATATCCACCATTTGAAATAACTCCCTCTACGCGCTGCTAGAACGAAACGTGAACCTCTTGTAGTCAACACTCCGCTTTGGATCGAAAGCAGCCGGTCCTAGTCCCTGCTCTGTTAGTGGCCAGCGAGGTGCTGGACGCTGCATCGAGAGCCAGGGCAGCTGGGAGCTATGTAGCTTGCCGGATTCTTTTTTTGTGCAATAGCTAAAAGTGTTGCCCGCCAAGGGATATATATGGGATATCTCTTGTTGATGAGGGGAGTCGCTGCGAGTATGCCCACCGAAATCGGCGGGCGTAAAACGATCAATAATTAGGCAGCGCGGCGGGTGAAGTCCACATGAATGACGTTTTCGATAAGCGACCCCGGCGGCTTGGATGCATTCAACACCGCCGAATTGACGTCGTCCAAAGGCGGCGCTGAAGCTTCCATAGCAGATTGAGCCTTTGGCGATTCTTCGATGGACTTAATTTTCGAGACCACTACTTCACATCCGACCATTTCCTGGACAGTGATCTTCGCTTCTTTCTTGAGGCGCCTGCGCCCATGGTGAGTATCGATTTTCTCAGCACAGCTGAACGCTTCGTCGAGCCGCTTGGCCAGGCTCTGCGTGCACAGGTGTGCATATCGCAGTAGCATACGTACATCACGGTGCCCGCTGAAATGCTGAAGGTCGATCAGCGAGAAGCCACCTGGCGTATTACTGCCAATTTCCGCAACCCTGGAAATGGCTTCGTGCCTCAAGTCGTGCACATGGAGGTCATCGTTGCCTGTGAGGCCGGCATGCTCACACATCCTACCCCAGGCCTTGCGCAAGGCCTCATTGGTAAAGCCAAATACAAGCTCGCTGGTGCGCGGCAACTCCCGAAGCAGTTCGACCAGATCGCTGCGCAGCGGCAGCTTGCGTGGCCGCCCATTCTTCGTCTCGGGGATGAACGCCGTTTGCATCTCCAGGTCGACGTTGGACCAGAGCAGAGAGAGCGATTCGCCACGCCGGGCGCCAGTCATCAGTTGGAATTGCAGGAAGGATTCGTACATGGGAATATGAACCCAGGTCGCTTGTGCTTCGCTCAGATTTTGCTTGCGGGTTTGCCAGATACGATAGCGCGTAGGCGCCCCTCGAACTTGTTGAAGCTCGGGGGATACAAGTTGGTCAAGTCGGAATGCTTGGGACCACTTCTCATCTTCGATAAATGCTGCCTCCAGCAGACGGCCTTCTTCATCTGCTTTGAGGCGCCGGTCCCGTTCATTGAAGTATTTTGGACGTTTCACACCGTCCATTGGGCTGGCGAGGACATGGATGCGCCAAGTCTTGATGGCGATGCTGCAGACGGCAGAGAAGATGTCCAGCTCCCGATCCACGGTCGATGCCGACACCGTCTGAAGGCGCTCGTCAACATACTCAGTGAGGTCGTCTGGGACGATTTGCGCAAACGGCTTTAGGATGAAGCGCGTCGCCGAACACGAGGCTGAGCGCATCTTTTTACCAGTCTCTTTGCGAATCTTCATCGCTTTGACCTTGGCGCATGGATTGGGATGGCTGGCGACAATTTCCATGATGGATTGCCGCTGCAAACCCGCATCTTCCAGCATCGCATTGATCTTGTAGGCATCGATCTCGAAGCTCTTGTTGCGTGGAGCCTCTTCGCGCAGGTAGCGGATCATCAGTTCCGCAAGCGTGGTGTTTTGCGCTTTGGAATAGTCGATAAAAAGGCCCTGGCTGTGTTCAATCCTCAGCTTAGTCCTCACAAGTTCAGCCTCCTTCAGGGAGTTCGCGTACAACACTTGGTCCTCGCGCCCCTTTTTGCGGATGCGGACCATGTAGTAATCGTCCAGGCGGATCAGCTTGGGTTTGAATTTTTGCAACAGCAGGGACTGGCGGTAAGCTTCCGCATTTTTCTGCTTATCGTGGGGGAAGGTCTTCGTGAGGTCGTCGCGGTTCTTGACCGAGACCTGAAAGTGCGAGCGATTTTCGATGGACGCCATGTCCGTACTCCATGAAGTTGTGGAGGACGGTATAGGTCTATACAGATGGGATGAACTTTCGCGTTGCGCGACTGTTCGCCAAATGTCCCTGCAAATAAGCTCTGTTTTTTGCAATCGCCACTTCGTCACATGGCAGCTGCCACTGATTTACCACTGAATTGACTTGAAGGCGACGTGATATTTCAATAACTCATTGTTTTGCAAGGGAATTCTGGTCGGGGTGAGAGGATTCGAACCTCCGGCCTCTACGTCCCGAACGTAGCGCTCTACCGGGCTAAGCTACACCCCGACGGTTTGGGGTGTACATACAATGCCCCGGGAAGGCATTACTATAAAATCACTTAATGGTTCCTGTCAACAGCGAAACGGCTGAGCTGGAGCAGGCTATCCTTGAAGATATTATCAGGCAAATCCGCGATCGCATTCGACGCGCGGCGGGCCGCTTCTTCGGCCTGCTTGCGGGTGTAATCCAGCGCGCCGCTCGACGTCACCGCCGCCAGCACCGCATCGAATTGTTGCTCGTCTCCCTGCTCGATGCAATTGCGCACCAGCTCGCGCTGCTGCGGCGTGCCATGTTCCATCAGCCAGATCAGCGGCAGGGTAGGCTTGCCTTCGCGCAGGTCGTCGCCCAGGTTCTTGCCGATCTCGGCGGCGTCACCCGCATAATCGAGCACGTCGTCGATCAGCTGGAAGGCCGTGCCCAGCGAGCGGCCGTACTCGCCGGCTGCGGCGATCTGGTCGTCATTGGCGCCGGCCACCAGGGCGCCCAGCTCGGCTGCCGCTTCGAACAGCTTGGCGGTCTTGGAGCGGATCACCAGCAGGTAGGCAGCTTCGGTCACGTCCGGGTCGTGCATGTTCAGCAGCTGCAGCACTTCGCCTTCGGCGATCACATTGGTGGCGTCGGACAGGATCTGCATCACGCGCATATTGTCCAGGCCGACCATCATCTGGAACGAGCGCGAGTACAGGAAGTCGCCCACCAGCACCGAGGCGGCATTGCCGAACAGGGCGTTGGCGGTCTGGCGGCCGCGGCGCATCGAGGATTCGTCGACCACGTCGTCGTGCAGCAGGGTCGCGGTGTGGATGAACTCGACCACGGCGGCCAGCTCATGGTGGGCCGTGCCGCGGTAGCCGTAGGCATTGGCCAGCAGCAGCACCAGCACTGGACGGATACGCTTGCCGCCCGCGCTGATGATGTACTCGGCGATCTGGTTCACCAGGGTGACGTCGGAATGCAGCCGCTGGCGGATCACCGTGTTGACGGCCTCCATATCTGGGGCGATCGACTGGACGATGGAGTTCTGTTGGGCGTGTTGAGTGGCGGCTGACAAGGCTGACCTGCGAAGACGTGGGTTAACTATAAGAGTGCCGCGATTATACGGTATGCAAGGGGTATCCGTCCTGCCAGCAGGGTAGGGCCCGCCTCAGGCAAGCCCCCCGAGCGCCTGCGCGGCGTTGGCGGCTTGCCACGTACTGAAGAGATCGTCAGTCGCTTTTGACGCATCACGGCAATTTATGTATAATCCCCTGTTCCCCGGCTTACGAACAGTCCAGCGCACTTGCGCGGGGCTCTGTTGCTGGCGGATTCTTTTAACATTTGATGAGGTTTCAAATCATGTACGCGGTCATAAAAACCGGTGGCAAGCAATACAAAGTTGTCGCTGGTGAAAAACTTAAAGTAGAACAGATACCGGCAGACATTGGTTCCGAACTCACGATCGATCAGGTCCTCGCCCTCGGCGAAGGCGAAAGCATCAAGTTTGGTGCTCCTCTGGTCGAAGGTGCAACGGTGCTGGTGAAAGTGGTTTCGCAGGGTCGCCACGACAAAGTGCGTATCTTCAAGATGCGTCGTCGTAAGCACTACCAGAAGCGTCAAGGCCATCGCCAGAACTTCACCGAAATCCAGATCGTTTCGATCAACGGCTAATTGCCGTTCCGGTTCCCAGCATAGTCATCAAGGAGTAATTAAATGGCACACAAAAAAGGCGGCGGTACTACCCGCAACGGCCGTGACTCAGAAAGCAAGCGCCTTGGCGTGAAAGTCTACGGCGGCCAGGCGATCAACGCCGGCGGCATCATCATCCGTCAACGCGGCACCCCAGTGCGCGCTGGCACCAACGTCGGCACCGGCAAGGATCACACCCTGTTCGCGCTGGTCGACGGTACCGTCAAGTTCGTCAAGCAAGGCGTGGGCTCGAAGCAGTTCGTGACCGTCGTTGCTAACGAAGCAGTCGCAGCGTAATTTACTACGCACTCGCGCCGCATCAGCGGCGCTTCTTTGCAAGGCGCAAGCCTTCCATCGAAAGGCTCTGCCCACGGTAGGGCCTTTTTAGTTTTTAAGCGGTCACAATCATGAAGTTTATTGACGAAGCAAGAATTGAAGTCATCGCTGGCGACGGCGGCAACGGGTGCGCCTCGTTCCGTCGCGAGAAGTTCCGCCCATTCGGCGGTCCGGACGGCGGCGACGGCGGCAAGGGCAGCTCGATCTACGTGGTTGCCGACCGCAATGTGAATACCCTGGTCGACTTCCGTTACTCGAAAGTCCACACCGGCAAGCATGGTGAACCGGGCCGCGGCTCCGATTGCTATGGCAAGGGCGCCGAAGACATCACCATCCGCATGCCGGTCGGCACGCTGATCGTCGATGACCTCAACGGCGAGATCGTCGCCGACCTGACCGAGCACGGCCAGTCCGAACTGCTGGCCAAGGGCGGCGAGGGCGGTTGGGGCAATATCCATTTCAAGACGTCGACCAACCGCGCACCGCGCCAGAAGACCGAGGGCAAGGAGGGCGAACGCCGTACCCTGCGCCTCGAACTGAAAGTGCTGGCCGACGTGGGCCTCTTGGGCATGCCCAATGCCGGCAAGTCCACCTTCATCACGGCCGTGTCGAACGCCAAGCCGAAGATCGCCGATTATCCGTTCACCACCCTGCACCCGAACCTGGGCGTGGTGCGCGTGTCGCACGAGAAGAGCTTCGTGATCGCCGATATTCCGGGCCTGATCGAAGGCGCGTCCGAAGGCGCCGGCCTGGGCCACCAGTTCCTGCGCCACCTGCAGCGTACCGGTTTGCTATTGCACATCGTCGACCTGTCCTCGTTCGACGACAAGGTCGATGCGGTCAAGGAAGCCAAGGCCCTGATCAAGGAACTCGAAAAGTACGACGAAGAACTGCTCAACAAGCCGCGCTGGCTGGTGCTGAACAAGCTCGACGTGCTCGACGATGCCGAGCGCAAGAAGCGCGTCAAGGACATGATCAAGCGCCTGGCCTGGAAAGGCCCCGTGTTCGAGATCTCGGCCCTGAACCGCGAAGGCTGCCAGGACCTGATCAATGCGATCTACCTGCACCTCGAAGAAAAGCGCCATTCCGAGCAGCGCGCCGAAGAAACCTCGATGACCGAGGAAGCGCGTGGCATCTCGTCGATCGATCCGGACGATCCACGTTTCAAGATCATCGAAGACTGAACTTGAGCGCGAGCGCTACTCAGACCACCATCTGGTCGCGCGCCTGGGTGCGCGGCCAGCTGCTGCAATTGGTCGCCACCGCCAGTTCTCTGGCCGCGCTCGCGGCCATGCTCGATCCCGACCGCATCGCGGCCGCGATGGGCCTGTTTCTCGTCGGCGTGAACGGCTACAGCCAGTTCTACGCCATCTACGTCGGCATCCGCCTCGCTACCGCGGGGTTGGCGCTGTTGGCGGCCAGGCAGGGCGACCAGCCCATCCTCGGCGACCTTACTGCCCTGTTCCTCCTGGCCCAGCCGGCCGGCCGCCTCGTCGCGGCTTTTGCAATCGGCTTGCCCACGGGGTTATTATTAGTCGTCTGCGCGGTTGAACTGCTGGCAGGACTTTCCCTGCTCGCATTGCGACCGCGGGGGAAGATCCTGTCGCCATGAACTCAGCACTCCAGCAAGCCTCCCGCATCATCGTCAAGGTCGGTTCCTCCCTCGTCACCGACGAGGGGAGAGGCCTCGACCATACCGCTATCGCCCGCTGGGCCAGCCAGATCGCCGCGCTGCGCGCGCTCGGCAAGGACGTCGTCCTGGTCAGCTCGGGCGCCATCGCCGAGGGCATGCTGCGCCTCGGATTCGGCAAGCGCCCGACCGACATCCATGAATTGCAGGCGTGCGCCGCCTGCGGCCAGATGGGCCTGGCCCAGATCTATGAGACCAGCTTCAGCGCCCACGGCGTCAAGACCGCGCAAGTGCTGCTGACCCACGCCGACCTGGCCGACCGCGAACGCTACCTCAATGCGCGCTCGACGCTGACCACCTTGCTGCGCCTGAACGTGGTGCCGATCATCAACGAGAACGACACCGTCGTCACCGACGAGATCAAGTTCGGCGACAACGACACGCTCGGCGCCCTGGTCGCCAACCTGATCGAGGCCGACGCGCTGGTCATCCTCACCGACCAGCCGGGGCTGTACTCGAGCGACCCGCGCAAGAATCCGAACGCACAGCTGATCGAACAGGCCCAGGCCGGCGACGTGGCCCTGGAGGCGATGGCCGGCGGCGCCGGCAGCAGCATCGGGCGCGGCGGCATGCTGACCAAGGTGCTGGCCGCCAAGCGCGCGGCGCGCTCCGGCGCCCATACGGTGATCGCCTGGGGCCGCGAGCCGGACGTGCTCACGCGCCTGGCCGGCGGCGAATCGATCGGCACCCAGTTGCTGGCAGCCACCGGCCGCCTGACGGCGCGCCGCCAGTGGATGGTCGACCACCTGCACACCACCGGCGAAGTCGTGATCGACGCCGGCGCGGCGCTCAAGCTGACCAAAGAGGGCAAGTCGCTTCTGCCGATCGGCGTGCTGGCCGTGAACGGCGAGTTCGGCCGCGGCCAGGTGATCACCTGCGTCGACGAAGCCGGCAAGCCGCTGGCGCGCGGGCTGACCAACTATGCCAGTAGCGAGGTGCGGCGCATCATGCGCCATTCGTCGACCGAGATCGAACGCATCCTGGGCTTTGTCGAAGGTCCCGAGCTGGTGCATCGCGATAATATGGTGCTTCTGTAATCAGTAAGCGCTCGCTTACGTCACGCATGTGTTGCGTCGGCAGGACGTAAGCGCTGCTTTCCGTATGGAAATCACAGTTGACGGTCGCAAACCGACTGCCTGCCTATACACTGTGCATAGCGGCCACCCGGGCCGCATTGCCTGTATTTCAGGCGTCGCCGGCGTCATCGTCGCGCGGCTCCCACGCATCCGAGGATCACCCCATGAAACTAAGCCGCAAACTCCCCCTGGGTTTTGCAGCCGTCACGCTGCTCGTCGCCTGCGCCGGATTCTTCGGCATGAGCCAGATGAACCGCTCCGTCGACACGTACCGCCAGGCCGTTGTCATGGAGGGGCAATCGACGCAGGTCGAGGCCATGCTGGCCCATTTCCGCAAGCAGCTGCAGGAGTGGAAGAACACGCTCCTGCGCGGCAAGGACGACGGTGAGCGGGACAAGTACTGGGCCGCGTTCCAGCAGAACGAAACCGAGGTGGCCGCCCAGGTCACGGCGCTGCTGGCCAGCCTGCCCGAGGGCGAAGTGCGCGCGCTGGTGGCGCAGTTCGGCGCCGCGCACACGCAGATGGGCGCCGATTACCGGCGCGGCTACCAGGACTTCGTCGCGGCCGGCTTCGATCCCGCCGCCGGCGACGTGGCGGTCAAGGGCAAGGACCGGGCGCCGGCCGAACTGCTGGTGCGGGCGAAAGAAATGATGTCCGCGCTCAGCGCCGCCAGCGTGCGCCAGGCCGACGCCGTCGGGGCGCGCGCGACCACGCTCAGCTACAGCCTGATGCTGCTCGGCGCGCTGGCCGCGGTGGCGGCCGGCGTGCTGGTATCGCGTTCGATCACCCGGCCGCTCGACGCGGCGGTGGAAGCGGCCCGCAGCGTGGCCGCCGGCGACCTGCGCACCGCGATCACGGTCAGGAGCGACGACGAGACCGGCCAGTTGCTGCTCGCCCTGAAGGAGATGTCGGCCAGCCTGCAGCGCATCGTGCTGCAGGTGCGCGGCGGCGCACAGACCATCGCCGTGGCCTCGCATGAGATCGCGCAGGGCAACCTGGACCTCTCGGCGCGCACCGAGCGCCAGGCCGGCGCGCTCGAGGAAACGGCGTCGTCCATGGAAGAACTGACCTCGACCGTGCGCCAGAACGCCGACAATGCGCGCCAGGCCAGCCAGCTGGCGGTATCGGCGTGCGACGTGGCGGCCAAGGGCGGCAAGGTGGTCGAGCAGGTGGTGGGCACCATGGCGTCGATCAGCACCTCGTCGCGCCGGATCACCGACATCATCGGCGTCATTGATGGCATCGCATTCCAGACCAATATCCTGGCGCTCAACGCCGCGGTCGAAGCGGCGCGTGCGGGCGAGCAGGGCCGTGGCTTCGCGGTCGTCGCCGGCGAGGTGCGGACCCTGGCCCAGCGTTCGGCTGTCGCGGCGAAGGAGATCAAGGAGCTGATCGCCGAATCGGCCGCCTGCGTCGACGACGGCAACCGCCTGGTCGGAGAGGCCGGGGCCACGATGGGCGAGATCGTCGCCAGCGTGCGTCAGGTGATGGACATCATCGGCGAGATCAGCGCCGCCAGCAGCGAACAGAGCCAGGGCATCGCCCAGGTCAACGAGGCGGTGACGGAGATGGACAGCGCGACCCAGCAGAACGCGGCCCTGGTCGAAGAAGCCGCCGCGGCGGCGCAGTCGCTGCGCGACCAGACCGTGGCCCTGACCGAGGTGGTGAGCGTGTTCAAGGTCGAAGAGCAGCCGGGCGCGACACGGGCGCTGCCCGGACGGCGCGGGGCGCTGGCACTTAACGATGGCGCGCAAGCAGCGTAAGATGCACACGCGCCCGTGTTGCCTGGATTGGCCAGGCAAGCGGCGGCGCCGTTTTTCGATCGATCGCCAATGACGTCAACTTCTCCGCTCGCCGTGGTCCAGGCCCAACTGGATGCCTATAACGCCAAGGACCTCGATGCCCTGATGGCCACCTATGCGCCCGACGCCGGGCAATTCGCCCTGCACGGCGACATGCTGGCCCAGGGGCACGACCAGATCCGGCCGCGCTACGAGATGCGCTTTGCCGAACCTGACCTGCACGCCCGCCTGCTGTCCCGTACAGTGCTCGGCAACTTCGTCACCGACCTGGAAATCGTCACCCGCAACTTCCCCGAAGGCAAGGGCACGGTCGAGATGCTGTGCGTTTACGAGGTGGTCGAGGGGCGCATCGTGCGCGCCTCGTTCGCCACTGGCGAGACCCGGGTGTAAGTTGCGGACCTAAGTCGCCGCGTTGGCCGCGGCCACCGCCGGATCGAGCACGCCGGCCGGCGCCGGCGTCTTGTCCCTGAACTCGCACAGGTCGGCGATCAGGCAGTTCCAGCACTTGGGCTTGCGCGCCACGCAGGTGTAGCGGCCGTGCAGGATCAGCCAGTGGTGGGCGTCCTGCAAGAAGTCCTTGGGCACGAATTTCAGCAGCTTCTGTTCGACGATGTCGACGTTCTTGCCCGGCGCGATCTTGGTCCGGTTCGACACGCGGAAGATATGGGTGTCGACCGCCATGGTCGGCTCGCCGAAGGCGGTATTGAGCACCACGTTGGCGGTCTTGCGGCCGACGCCGGGCAATGCTTCCAGTGCTTCGCGTACGGGCGGCACTTCGCCGCCGTGCTGCTCGACCAGGATCTGGCAAGTCGCCATCACGTTCTTCGCCTTGGTGTTGTACAGGCCGATGGTCGAGATATAGGTCTTGAGCTCGTCGATGCCGAGGTCGAGGATCGCCTGCGGCGTGTTCGCCACCGGGAACAGGCGGCGCATGGCCTTGTTGACGCCGACGTCGGTCGACTGTGCCGACAGCAGCACCGCGATCAGCAGTTCGAACGGCGTCGTAAACTCGAGTTCGGTGGTCGGCTTTGGATTGGCGGCGCGAAAGCGGGTAAAGATTTCCAGGCGTTTAGCGGGATTCATCTGGTTTAGTTCTTGTCCTGGTTGCCGGCCGCCTTCAGGCGGGCGCGTTCCATGGCGGCGGCGATGATGGCGCGCTTGCGCTCTTTCTCGGCCAGTTCTTCCGGAGTGTTCGTCACTTCAGCGGTGACCGCGCGCATTTTTTCGACGGCCTTGGCGGCCAGGCGGGCATCGTTTTCCTCGCGCTCGCGGTGCAGGCGCGCGGTGCGGAAGTCATGGCGGTCGCGCGCCGCGTCGGCGTCCTGCTGGGTCCAGGCGTCCCAGCCGGTGCGCTCGCCCGTGACAGGGACCATCGCGATGCAGTCGACCGGGCACGGCGCCACGCACAGGTCGCAGCCGGTGCACAGGCTCGGCAGGATGGTGTGCATCTGCTTGGCCGCGCCCAGGATCGCATCGACCGGGCAGGCCTGGATACACAGCGTGCAGCCGATACACAGCGACTCGTCGATGAAGGCGACCGGACGCGGGCGCTCGACGCCGTTGGCCGGATTGATCGGGATGACCTTGCGTCCGGTCGCGGCGGCGAGGCGGCGCACGCCTTCCATGCCGCCCGGCGGACACTGGTTGATGTCGGCCTCGCCATTCGCCATGGCCTCGGCATACGGGCGGCAGGCGGGATAGCCGCATTTGGTGCACTGGGTCTGCGGCAGCAGGTCTTCAAGCTGGTCGGCGAGGGATGTGGTCACGAAAGGGCGCTGCTTGAATCTGATCAAGCCGACATTATCCGCCAAAACGGGCGCGGAGGCGATCAGGGTTGGCTTCAGGCGGACCCGGCAGTGCTCATCCATTCTCGTCCCTACGTGGGCAAGCGAACAGACGGCCTGCGTACCGGCCTGTTGTACTATCGGCTGACGCTGACCCCGGGGACTGACATGAACGAGTTGATCGCGCCGTTACTCTTTGCCGCCATCTTTTCGGCAGGGGACGGCTTGCAGCAGCCGGGCGCGCGCAAGGCCGAGGGCGGGCAAGAGGCCGCGCAAGTGCAGCCGGCGCGCTATCGCAGCGTGGACGCGAATGGAGAACTGCGGCGCGGCGAGCGCCTGCCGGCGCGCTACCAGGCGCACCAGCACGTGGTCGAGGACTGGCGCGCACTGCGCCTGTCCAAGCCGCCGCGCGGCCACCAGTGGGTCGATGCGGGCGGGCGCTATGCGCTGGTGGCGATCGCGACCGGACGGGTGGCGCAGGTGGTGGCGGTGCGCTGAGCTGCTGAGCTGCTGAGCTAACCGTAAACTACGTCGTCCCCGCGAAGGCGGGGACCCAAGTTCTGCAAACGTCGTCGAAACGCTTGCAACTTGGGTCCCCGCCTGCGCGGGGAGTCGTTACTGCCAGTGGCAGTAACGACGTTTTATGCTAACTCAAGAAGGTTTTTGCCTTAACTTGACGGCTTACCCGTTCGCGCGAATAAACTCGGTAATCTTCGGACACACGATCTCGCGCCAGCGGCGGCCCGAGAAGATGCCGTAGTGGCCGGCTTTCTCGACCACGAAGTCGTGCTTCTTGTCCTTCGGGATGCCGGTGCACAGGGTCAGTGCGGCGCTGGTCTGGCCCAGGCCCGAGATATCGTCCAGCTCGCCTTCGACGGTGAGCAGGGCGACCGACTCGATGTCTTGCGGACGCACCAGCTGGCCGCCGACTTTCCAGGTGCCCTTCGGCAGGCTGTAATCCTGGAACACGGTCTTGATGGTATCGAGGTAGTACTCGGCCGGCATATCGAGCACGGCGTTGTACTCGTCGTAGAACTTGCGGTGCGCCTCGGCCGAATCGTCGTCGCCGCGCACCAGGTGCTGGTAGAACTCGCGGTGGCTCTGGGCGTGGCGACCCGGGTTCATCGCGATGAAGCCGGCGTGCTGCAGGAAGCCCGGATAGACCTTGCGACCAAAGCCCGGGTAATTGCCCGGCACAGCATAGATCACGGTGTTCTCGAACCACGAGTACGGCTTTTCGATGGCCAGGTCGTTGACTGCGGTCGGCGATTTGCGCGGGTCGATCGGGCCGCCCATCATGGTCATCGACTTTGGCAGTTTCGGATCCTTGTTGCTCGCCATCAGCGAGATCGCGGCCAGCACCGGCACCGTCGGCTGGCACACCGAGATCACGTGCACGTCCGGGCCCAGGTGGCGGATGAAGTCCTGGACGTAGAAGACGTAGTCGTCGAGGCGGAACGGACCGTCGGCCAGTGGCACCATGCGGGCGTCGGTCCAGTCGGTGATGTAGACGTCGTGCTCGACCAGCAGGGCTTTCACGGTGTCGCGCAGCAGCGTCGCGTGGTGGCCGGACAATGGCGCCACGACCAGCACCGAGGGCTGGCCAAGCGCGGCGTAGGCGGCGTCGTCCATATCCTTCTTGAAGTGCAGCAGCTCGCAGAATGGCTTGTCGACGACGATGCGCTCGACGATGCCGACCTCTTCACCATTGATGGTGGTGGTCTTCAGGCCAAAGGCCGGTTTTTCGTATTCCTTGCCGAGACGGTACATCAGCTCGTAGCCGGCGGCGATACGTTGGGAAAATGGGGTGTGCGCAAACGGCGACACGGGATTGGAGAACAGTTTCGAGGACGCATCGGCCCACTGCATCAGCGGGGTCAGGAAGGAGCGTTGCATCTCGTGCAGTTGATAAAGCATAAAGTAATCCTTCGTATTGACACTGCGCTAATATCGCCCGCGCATAAGCTTCATCCGATTATAGGGGATTTGCGTTGGCGGGTGGCAACGAGAGCCGCCGCTATCCCCAATGCATGGTGCACTTGTAGCATATTTACCCGGCCCCGCTCCGTTGGGCGGCCCACATAAAGCAAAACGCCCCGCAGGGCGGGGCGCTTCAGGGGACTCTGTCGCCGCGAAGTAACTGAACGCGGCCACACCTTGCTTAGTCGAACACCGGGGTTTCGACGCCCAGGATCTTGTGCAGCTTCGGCGAGGTCGTCGTGTACTGCATGTGGATCTTTTTGTCCGGGAAGATGTACGGCGCGGCGCCGAAGGCGGCCAGCGCGGCTTCGTGGAAGCCCGACAGGATCAGCTTCTTCTTGCCCGGATAGGTGTTGATGTCGCCCACGGCGAAGATGCCCGGGACGTTGGTCTCGAACTTCTCGGTGTCCACCACCTTGAGCTGCTTGCGCTCAACGTCCAGGCCCCATTCGGCGATCGGACCCAGTTTCGGCGACAGGCCGAAGAACACCAGCAGCATGTCCAGCGGCACGCGGCGGGTGACGCCGTCGGCGCCGGTGACCTTCACTTCGGTCAGCTGGCCGTCTTTTTCGTCGAAACCGGTCACCTGGCCGGTGATCAGTTGCATCTCGTACTCGTCGCACAGGGCTTTCATCTTGGCGACCGAGGCCGGGGCGGCGCGGAAGTCGTCGCGGCGGTGCACCAGCACGACCGATTCAGCCTTGCCGACGAAGTTCAGGGCCCAGTCCAGCGCGGAGTCGCCGCCGCCGCAGATGACGATGTTCTTGCCTTCGAAGCGTGCCGGATCCTTGACGCGGTAGAACAGCTGCTCGCCGTCGAACTTGTCGATGCCGTCGACCTTGATCGTGCGCGCCTGGAACGAACCGACGCCGGCTGCGATGAAGATGGTCTTGGTGATGAAACGGGTGCCGGTCGAGGTCTCGACGTTGAAGCGCTGGTCTTCGCGGCGCTGGACGGTCGTGACTTCCTGGCCCAGGTGGAAGGTCGGCTCGAACGGTTCGATCTGCTTGAGCAGGTTGTCGGTCAGTTCCTGGCCGGTGCACACCGGGACGGCAGGGATGTCATAGATCGGCTTGTCCGGATACAGTTCCACGCACTGGCCGCCGACTGCCGGCAGCGAGTCGATGACGTGGGCCTTGATTTCGAGCAGGCCGAGTTCGAACACCTGGAACAGGCCGACCGGGCCGGCGCCGATGATCACGGCATCCGCTTCGATGGCGCCGGCGAAGGAACTGTTGGGAGCGATGCTGCCCGCTTCGTGGGTGGCACTGATAGTCATGCGCTTACTTCCTGTGATTTTTGATTGGTGAGGCGATGGCAGCCAGCACTGCCATGCAGAACGACCCCGGGCCGGCGCCGAACGGGCGGCGCAGCGGCGGTATTAGCGGGCCAGTTGGTCGAGTTTGTCCTTGACGTCTTTCCACTCTTCCGCGTCTGGCAGGGCCGGCTTCGTCTTGGTGATCGAAGGCCAGAAGCGCGCGAGATCGGCATTGAGCTTGATAAAGTGCTGTTGGTCGCCAGGCGTGTCTTCTTCGGCATAGATCGCATTCACCGGGCACTCGGCGACGCAGACGGCGCAGTCGATGCACTCGTCGGGATCGATGGCGAGGAAATTCGGGCCTTCCCGGAAACAATCTACCGGGCATACATCGACGCAGTCGGTGTAACGACAGCGGATGCACGATTCGGTGACAACGTGGGTCATAACAGTCCTATCAGTTGGTGGGATGTCGCGTCGCCGGGCGCAAGAACAATGGACATGAACAGGCCGGCCGGACAGAGCAAAGCACTGTATTTTAGGGCAATTCGGCTTTTCTCACAAATTCGCCTATATACACAATCCACATAAGCAAATGAATGAGGAATCCGCACGAGCGTGCGGATTTCGGCTTGTCAAGCCGCCGTACAGTAGTTATTGATGGCGATTAAGGCTGCTGCGGATGGAGGCCGTCAAGGCGCCGCTCAGCCGGCCTGCCGCAGGTAGTCGAGCAGGTGTTGCCACTGGCCGCCGCTGCCGTCCTCGCGCAGGAATACGGTGTGGCAGCGCGGGCCGTCCTCGACCGTGATTTCCCAGCGCGGCAGGTCGGCGCCGACCGGGCAGGCGGGCGCGGCGCCGAAGAAGTCGATGCGCCGCAGCAGCGTCTCGAGGGCCGGCCCGTCGGCCAGGCGCGCGGTATCCAGTTCGTAGGATTGGGCCAGTCCGGCAAAGCCGCCGCAGGCGCGGGCGCTGATCTTCATGCGAGCATCGATGGGTCGGCGGGCTGGGCGGCAGCCGGCAGCGCCGCCAATCCCGGCAGCCCAGGCAGGCCCGGCCCGTGGCGGCCGTGGTCGGCACACCAGCGCGCCAGCAGGCGTGCCTCGCCGGCCAGCACGCGCTCGGCGCAATCGTATTCTGGCAGCTGCATGGTGCCGCAGCAGGAACGCCGGTCCTGCCGCGCGCCGGGCGCGTCGCACACCCGCGCCGCCAGGGGCAGGCCGGGGACGAAGGAGGCGGCGCCATCCGGGCCGCCGCCATGACCGGCCTCGGTCACTTCGCGCCGGCTGAACTGGAGGCGGATGGTGTCGGCATAGACGGCCGGCTTGCCGTCGGCCGTCACGGCCTGGAGCATGGCGTTGACCACGTCGGCATAGGTGGCGGCCGCGTCGGGCGCGGCGATCAGGGCGCGCAGCAGCACCCCGCTCAGGTAGTTGGCGACCCGGTGCAGGACGGCGGCGCAGTCTTCGCGCCCGGGATCGCGTTCATGCGCGAACAGGTCGGCCAGCACGTCGTAGACGGCGCCGGTGAACACCTGCGAGATCGCGTGCACCTGGGTGCCGGCCTCGCTCAGCTTGAGATCGTTGTCGGCGTTGCGCAGGCCGGTGCTGTTGCCGAGCGCCAGCCCGAACTGCTCGGCGATATCGGTCAGGAAGGATTTGTCGTGCAGGTCGGCCTTGGTCTGGGCGATCACGGCTTCGCACTGGTCGAGCTGGGACAGGGCCAGGAAGATCGCGGTGAGGTCGCCGAAGGCTTCGTGCAGGCCGCCGGTCTGGGGCGGGGCGTCGGCCTGCAGCCAGAGCGGCTTGATGCCGTCGAGCACCGCGTGGGCGGTCTCGTGCGACACGATGTCGAACGAGCGGCAGGTGAAGACCCGCTCGGTGGCGCCGTTGGGAATGAAGTCGCCGAACTTGAGGCAGGCCTGGCTGCGGCTGTAGAAGGCGTTCATGACGTTCGGCAGGCCGTGCGGGAAGACCAGCAGCGGCCGCGTGTCGGTGCTGCTATTCCATTGCCAGGGCAGCGGCATCGTGTGTGCCGCGCCGGCGGCGGCCAGGGCGCGCCCGTACATGGTGAGCGTCTGGCGCACCACGACGAAGGTGTGGACGGCGTCGAACTGCGGCGTGTCGGGCTGGGTGACGAAGTCGCCGAAGGCGTTCGGCTCGACCGCGGCGATGCCCGGCTCGCCGGGGGCGATGCGGGCGTCGCGCGGGCCGGCCAGCACCACGCCGGGCAGGAAGGCCTTGCGGGTGCCGATTTCGCTCACCGAAGGATCTTGCTTCCACATGAGGACGCGGGCGCCGAAGGCGTGCGCCTGCGGCTCGCTGGTCGATGGCGCGGCCAGATCGGGAATCTCGGGTTCTTCGAGCAGGCGCGCGGCGCGGTGCTGCTGGCGGTAGGGCGCGCTCGGGGTGGGGACGTAGCGCACCGGAGACTGCGCGATCTGCGGCGTCTGTTCGTTGGGCAACAGGCGGTTGGGCTGCTCGACGGGGGTTTCCATATCGACTCCTCGCGTATTGACGGGCTTGCGCCTTCATCCTCGCGCTCCCTGCCGGGCACGCTTTGATAATCGTCAATTGAGGCTGAGCCAGCGCTGTCTGTTGTAGCGGACTCTGGCATAGCCCGGCCGCAACTGGCATCATGGCGGATTGTTTGCAATCGATTCAGGAAGGATCAGTCAGATGGCGGAAATCAGCATCGTCCAGCAGCACAGCCTGAGCCCGGACGCGGCGCGTTCGGCAGCCGAGCAGGTAGCGCAGCGTATCGCGGCCGAATACGGGCTGGAATGCAGGTGGGACGGCGATGTGCTGCGCTTCGAGCGCAGCGGCGTGGAAGGCATATTGACCCTGGAAGACCAGCGCGCCGCGATGCGCATCCGCCTGGGCTTCTTCATGGGCGCGTTCGCGCCGGCCATCGAGGCCAAGGTGGCGGAAAAGATGCGCAAGACCTTCGCCGCCGCGGCGTAACCGGGGTAATGGGCCGGGCGCAGGCGCCGGCCCGGTGGGCGATCAGCCCTTCAACTCTTCGATCAGGTCGACATACTGCTGCTGGGCTTCCTCTTGCGAGGTGCCTGCGAGGCCGGCCCAGGCGTCGTACTTGGCGCGCGCCACGAAATCGGTCATGCCCGGACGCTCGCCCGTCACGTCGCCGCTCGAGCCCTGCTTGAACAGCGCGTAAATCTTCAGCAAGGTCATGTTGTCGGGACGCTCCGACAGGTTCTTCGAATCGGCCTGGGCCTGGGTGAACTGTTCCTGCAAGCTCATGGAAACTCCTGTGATGGTTGAGTGCGGTATTGTCGCTTGGACAATGCGGCAGGCATCTTAGCCCAGGAGAGAGGCGGGCACGGGAAATCCGGCCGCATTTTAGAAGAGATGTTCAAATGCCGCACCCGGGACGGCCGAGCCATGCGCCATCGCAGGACGGCGCATGGCAATCCTGATTAGACGGCCAGCAGGTCGACGTCGAAGATCAGGGTGGCGTTCGGCGGGATCACGCCGCCGGCGCCGCGCGCGCCGTAGCCCAGGCTGGCCGGGATGGTCAGGCGGCGCGAACCGCCGACCTTCATGCCCTGCACGCCTTCGTCCCAGCCGCGGATCACGTGGCCGGCGCCGAGCGCGAACTCGAACGGGTCGTTGCGGTCCTTGCTCGAATCGAACTTGGCGCCCAGGCTGCCGTCGTCGTTGCGCAGCCAGCCGGTGTAGTGCACGGTGACGTGCTGGCCGGCTTTCGCCTCGGCGCCTTCGCCGGTGACGAGCTCTTCGTATTGCAGGCCGGATTCGGTGGTGATGGTGGACATGGTCTTCCTTGTTGTTCAGATTGAATGACGATTGTAGTCGATGGGTCCATCCGGTGTCATCCCGTAGAATGACGGCATTGAACTGCCATCAGGAGAAAACATGCCGCGAAAGAAAGCCCGATGAACGGTGTACTGACCGCCTGCCGGCGCGCCCTGGGCGCGCAGTTCAGCGGCCGCATGCTGCTGCTGTCGCTGGCGCCGCTGCTGCTGGCGGTCACCCTGTGGAGCGTCGGCATGTGGCTGGGCCTGCAGCCGCTGCTCGACTGGCTGCACGGCATGTTCGCCGAGTACGGCGGCTTCGAGACCAGCGGCAGCATGCTCGAAATGGTGGGCCTGGGCATGCTCAAGGTGATGGTTGTGCCGCTGCTGGCGATCGTGCTGCTGCTGCCGCTCAAGATCGGCTCGGCCCTGCTGTTCGTGGGCGTGGTGGCGATGCCGGCCATCGAGTCGTATGTGGGCAAGCGCCAGTACCCCCAGCTCGCAAAGAAGGAGGGTGGTTCCTTCTTCGGCAGCGTGGCGATCAACCTGGGCAGCGTCCTCGTGTTCGCGCTGCTGTGGCTGTTCACCCTGCCGCTGTACGCGGTGCCGCCGCTGGCCTGGCTGGTGCAGGCCAGCCTGTGGGCCTGGGTGACGTCGCGCGTGATGAGCTACGACGCGCTGGCCGCCCACGCCACCCAGGCCGAGCGCCTGGCCCTGATGCGCCGCCGCCGGCCGGCCCTGCTCACCATCGGCTTCATCACGGGGCTGGCCGGCGCGCTGCCGGGCATCGTCTGGATGGGCGGCGCGGTGCTGTCGATCGTGCTGTTCCCGATCCTGGCCCTGGTGTCGCTGTGGCTGTACGTCATGATCTTCCTGTTCGCGGGGCTGTGGTTCCAGTATTACTGCTTGCAAGCACTGGAAGAGCTGCGCGCGGAAGAGGCGATGCAGCCCGCGTGATCTGTCTTTCGACATGGATCAAACATGGCTGTGCACCAAAGGCATTTCCAGCGCGTTAAATACTGGTAGCTAAAACTACATGGAGCTCTTGCCTGAATTACACGCGGTAATGTCACTCAGCCAAGACCTCGTTGTTTTTTTGCGAAAATATTCCACGCGCAGCAAATTTGTTAAACGGCGCCTCGCGTGAGACGTATTGATGTGGTGGAATATTGCCTACGGACGGTGCGATCTGGAGTGGGATTGCACCATCCGCGTGCGAACTAACACACACCACGATCACTCGAACGGACCAGCAGCACCACAGATGGCGAGCAGGTTGGCGGGGATTGCTAGCGTTTTGATTCAGACCGGTTAAGCCATCATGGAAAGTATTCGCCGTCAAGGACGGCCAAGTAATATGTCCGGCAAGCGTGCCGCCAACGAGCGCAGTGAGCCGACCTTCGAGCCGACGATCGGCGACGCGGCCGCGGCATCGGCCGTGCCTGCCAGCGCCAGTACCGCGGCGGCTGCCGTGGAGAGCGCTCCTGCGCTCGCGGCGGGCGGCAACGACGTTCCCCTGTACGAAGCCTTCCCGCATCTGGCGGGCAATGGCGGCATCCCCGGCGGCCCGTCGGGCGAGCCCGGCGGCGACGAGCCGGCCCCGCGCAAGCGGCGCTGGAAGTTGTGGCTGGTGCTCGGCCTGCTGCTGCTGGTCGCGCTGCTTGCGGCCTGGGCGGTGCTGGAGACGCGCACCTCTCGCCTGCAGGCCAAGATCTTCGCCGACATGGCCAGCGAGCTCACCTATCGCATGGAAAACGGTCCCAGCGATGCGATCCGTTTCCCGGCCGCCAGTCCATACGACACCCGGCTCGGCTATGCGGGCATGCCGGGTTACCTCGAGCGCCTGCGCACCCGCGACTACGCGATCGCGGCCCAGGCGCGCATCTCGCCGCAGATGGTCAAGATGGCCGACATGGGCCTGTACGCGACCTATCACGAAAAGACCAAGGTCGGCCTCGAGATCCTCGACTGCCGCTCGCAGCCGATCTTTACCTCGCGCTTCCCCGAGCGCTTCTACCACGAATTCAGCGCCGCGCCGCCGCTGCTGGTGCAGAGCCTGCTTTTCATCGAGAACCGCGAACTACTCGACGCCAGCCATCCGCGCCGCAACCCGGCGGTCGAATGGGACCGCTTCTCGAAGGCGGTGTTCGACAAGTCCCTGTCCAGCATCGGCCTGGGCGGTAGCGGGCGCGTGGCCGGCGGCAGCACGCTGGCGACCCAGATCGAGAAATACCGGCATTCGCCCGAAGGCCGCACCAGCTCGACCACCGACAAGATCATCCAGATGGCCTCGGCCACCCTGCGCGCCTACCAGGATGGCGAAGACACCACCGGTTCGCGCCGCCAGATCGTGCTCGACTACCTGAACACGGTGCCGTTGTCGGCCAAGTCCGGCTATGGCGAAGTGAACGGCATCGGCGACGGCCTGTGGGTCTGGTATGGCCGCGACTTCGGCAAGGTCAACCAGATGCTGAAGGGCCCGATGACGAGCCCGGACGCCGTGCTGGCGTACAAGGAAGCGCTGTCGCTGATGATCGCCCAGCGCCGCCCGGCCTATTACCTGGGCGCCGGCGAACCCGACCTGGAGATACTGACCGACAGCCACCTGCGCGTGCTGGCCCAGGCCGGCGTGATCTCGCCCCAGCTGCGCGACGCCGCCCTGAGCGTGAAACTGCAGCCGGCGCTGCACAGTGGCGTGGCGCCGCCGCCGGCCGATGCCTTCGTGTCGCGCAAGGCGGCCAATGCGGTGCGCAACCACCTCGGCTTCCTGATCGGCGACACGCGCCTGTACAACGTCGACCGCCTCGACCTGTCGGTGGTCTCGACCCTGGACGGCACTGCCCAGCAGGCGGTGACGGCGGCCCTGCGCCAGCTGTCCGACGCCGAGCACGCCAAAGCGGCCGGCCTGACCGGCAAGGGCCTGCTCGGCAACGGCGACCCGGCCCAGGTGGTGTACAGCTTCACCCTGATGGAGCGGGGCGAGCACGTCAACTACCTGCGGGTCCAGACCGATAACTACGACCAGCCGCTCGACATCAACGAGGGCGCCAAGCTCGACCTCGGTTCGACCGCCAAGCTGCGCACGCTGGTGACCTATCTCGACATCGTCGACCAGCTGCACAAGCGCTTCGAGCCGCTCGACAAGATCGGCCTGCACGGCGTCGAGATCGATCCGAAGGACCGCATGTCGCAATGGGGCCTGGAATACTTCCAGACCCTGCCGGAAGGCGCCGACCGCGGCCTGAAAGCCATGCTCGACGCCGCCATGGCGCGCCGCTACTCGGCCAATCCGGGCGAGCGCTTCATGACCGGCGGCGGCCTGCATACCTTCGGCAACTTCAGCCGCCTGGACAACGACAAGATCATGGACGTGCACCAGGCCCTGCGCCAGTCGACCAACCTGGTGTTCGTGCGCATGATGCGCGACGTGGTGCGCTACTACATGTTCCAGCTGCCGGGCTCCTCGGCCCAGCTGCTGGCCGACGCTAACGATCCGCGCCGCGCGTCCTACCTGGCGCGCTTCGCCGATAGCGAAGGCAAGGACTTCCTGGCCAAGTTCTGGAACAAGTACCGGGGCAAGACGCCGGCCGAGATCGAAACGCTGCTGTTCTCCGGCGTGCGTCCGCTGGCTTCGAAGCTGGCCGCGGCCCACCGCACGGTGGCCCCGAACGCTACGCTGGAGCAGTTCGGCGCCTTCATCGACGCGACGCTGCCGTCGGCCAACGAGGTCGATCCGGAACGCATCCCGAAGATGTACGAGATGTACGATCCGCGCAATATGTCGCTGGCCGACCGCGGCTACGTGGCCTCGGTGCACCCGCTCGAACTGTGGCTGGTGAGCTATCTGCGCACCCACCCCAAGGCCACCTGGTCCGAGGTGACGGCCGCCAGCGTCAAGGAGCGCCAGGAAGTCTACCAGTGGCTGTTCAAGACCAGCCGCAAGAACGCCCAGGACAAGCGCATCGCCGGCCTGCTCGAGGTCGAAGCCTTCCTCAAGATCCACGCCCAGTGGAAGAAGATGGGTTATCCGTTCGACTCGCTGGTGCCGTCGTTCGCGACCACCCTGGGCGCCTCGGCCGACCGTCCGGCCTCGCTGGCCGAGCTGATGGGCATCATCGTCAATGGCGGCGTGCGCAAGCCCATCGAGCGCATCGACTCGCTGCACTTCGCCAAGGACACGCCGTACGAGACCCTGGTCAAGCGTAACAAGGGCGGCGGCAAGGAACAGGTGCTGGCGCCGGAAGTCGCGCGCACCGTGGCCGACGCCATCCAGGGCGTGGTCTCGGACGGCACCGCCAAACGCGTCAAGACCGCCTTCGTGCAGGCCGACGGCAGCGTCATCGCGCTGGGCGGCAAGACCGGCACCGGCGACCAGCGCTTCGACGTGTATGCGCGCGGCGGCCGCCTGATCGAATCGCGCTACGTGAACCGCTCGGCGACCTTCGTGTTCAATATCGGCGAACGCTTCTACGGCAGCATGACGGCCTATGTGCACGGCCCGCAGTCGGAACACTATGACTTCACCAGCGCGCTGCCGGTGCAGCTGCTGGTGACGCTGGCGCCGAGCCTGATGCCGATGATCGAGCCGGTGCCGCCCGTGCCGGGTGCGACGCCGCAAGCGGTGGCGGCGTCCCAGCGCCAGTGCGTGCGTTGAAGCCGGCGGGCGAGGGCAGTGGCGCGCCGGGCAAGGGCCTGCGCGCGCGGCTGCAGAATTTTTCCATCGTCTCGCTGCGCGACCTGGTCGTGGCTTCCGGCCCGACCATCCTGATGGTGGCGGCGGCCGTGCTGCTGGCCTACTGGTGGGTCGACCCGGCGCCGCCGCGCAGCCTGCGCCTGGCCACCGGCCAGGAAAACTCCGCCTACGAGACCTTCGGCAAGCAGTACGCCAGCCTGCTCGCGCGCGACGACATCAAGGTGACGCTGCAGCCGACCCTCGGCTCGCGCGACAACCTGCAACGCCTGCTGGCGGGAGAGGCCGACGTCGCCTTCGTGCAGAGCGGCTCGACCGACGGCGACACCATGAACGCGCAAGACGGCGACGCTGCCGAGCGACAGGAACTGGTGTCATTGGGCAGCCTGTTCACCGAACCGGTCTGGCTGTTCCTGCGCGACGAAGCCAGGGTCACGAATCTGACCGACCTGCGCGGCAAGCGCATCAACCTGGGACCGGAAGGCACCGGCGTGCCGCGCCTGCTGCGCCAGGTGCTCGACGCCAACGGCATCGCGCCGCAAGACCTGCGCATCGGCGACCTGGCCGACACGCCGGCCACGGTGGAGCTGCTGGCCGGCCGCATCGACGGCCTGGTGTTTTCGTCGGCGCCGGAAGCGCCGCTGATCCAGATGCTGCTGCAGACGCCCGGCATCCGGCTGTTCGACTTCGCCCAGGCCGAGGCCTATACGCGGCGCCTGCCTTTCCTGACCCACGTGGTGCTGCCGCGCGGGATCGTCGACCTGGGCCGCAATATCCCGGCCCAGGATTACCACCTGATCGCGCCCACCGCGACCCTGGTGGCGCGCGAGGAAATCCATCCGGCCCTGGTGGGCCTGCTGGTGAAGGCCGCGACCAACATCCACGGCGGGGCCGGCTGGTTCCAGCAGCAGGGCCAGTTCCCGTCGCCGAAGTACACCGAGATCCCGGTGGCGCCGGAAGCCGCGCGCTATTACCGCGACGGTCCGCCCTTCATGCAGCGCTATATGAGCTTCTGGCTGGCCAACCTGGCCGAGCGCCTGTGGGTGGTGGTGGTGGCGCTCACCGCCCTCTTGATTCCGCTGTCGAAGATCGTGCCGCCGATCTACGTGTGGCGCGTGCGCTCGCGCGTCTACCGCTGGTATGGCGAGCTGCGCGCGATCGAACAGGCGCTGGAAGACGCCGGGCTCGAGCCGGTCGACACGGTGCGCAAGGAGCTGCTGCGGCGCCTGGACGGGCTCGAGGACAGGGTCAACCACATCTCGGTGCCGCTGGCCTATGCCGACGAACTGTATCGCCTGCGCAGCCATATCCACCTGGTGCGCGAGCGGATTCGCGGCGTGCAGGAAGACAGCGAAGCGGCGGCGGTGCCGTTGACGAAGTAATCATTCGCTCCGGATTGCGATTACACTGGCGCCCCCAGTGTTCTCACCCGAAGGAAGTCATGATTCGCCGTCCGCTGTCCGCTCTTGTTCTTGGTCTCCTGTTCGCCGCTTCCACCCCGGCCTTTGCCGCCGGCATGCAGGCCGCGCCCGATGGCGCCTCCGCCAAGCGTTCGACACGCGAAGCCTATACCAAGTACGAATACCGGATCCCGATGCGCGACGGCGCGCGCCTGTTCACCGCGGTCTACGTGCCGAAGGACAGCTCGCGCGCCTATCCCTTCCTGATGCAGCGCACGCCGTACAGCGCCGGCGTGCGCGCCGAAGGTGAGCTGCGCTACGGCGTGGACTGGATGCCCGAATCGCTCGGGCCCTCGCGCGAGTTCGAGGAAGCCGGTTATATCTTCGTGGTGCAGGATGTGCGCGGTCGTCATATGTCCGAGGGCGTGTGGCAGGAGATGACGCCGCACGCCAAGCCGGCGCTGGGCAAGGGGGAGGGCGTCGAAGCCCAGGACATGCACGATACCGTGGCCTGGCTGCTCAAGAACGTCCCGAACAATAACGGCAAGGTCGGCATCTGGGGCATCAGCTATCCCGGCTTCTACGCCGCCGCCAGCGTGATCGACTCGCATCCGGCAATCAGGGCCGCCTCGCCGCAGGCGCCGATCGCCGACCTGTACCTGGGCGACGACTCCTACCACGGCGGCGCGTTCAAGCTGGCCGCCAACTTCGACTTCTATTCGTCCTTCGTCGCCGCGCCCAATCCTTCGCCCAAGTCGGCATCGGGCGGCGGCTTCGACTACGACGAGGCCGATGGCTACGATTTCTTCCTCAAGCATCTGAGCCTGGGCGCAATCGCGGGCACGATGAGCGAGCGCCAGCGCGAGCTGTTCATGCCGAACATCGAGCACGATACCTATGACGACTTCTGGCGCTCGCGCGCCATCGGCCCGCACATGAAGAACGTCAAGGCGGCGATGCTGACTGTCGGCGGCTGGTTCGATGCCGAGGATTTCCAGGGCCCGTTCACTGTTCACGACGCGGTCAGGCGCCACAATCCGGCCGCGGTGAACAGGCTGGTGGTGGGTCCATGGGTGCATGGCGGCTGGATGCGCGGCGACGGCGCGCGCCTCGGTCACGTGCGCTTCGACGCCAACACCAGCGATTACTTCAGGCGTAACATCCAGTTCCCGTTCTTCGAGCAGCACCTGAAAGGCGTCAAGCCGGCCACGGAGCTGGCGCCGGTCACCATGTTCGAGACCGGCACCAATGTCTGGCGCAGCTACGACGCCTGGCCGCCGAAGCCTGCCCGGGCGCGCACCCTGTACTTCAACGCCAATGGCAGCCTGACCTGGCAGCAGCCGGCCGCGGGCGCGGGAGGCTACGACGAATACATCGCCGATCCGAAGCGCCCCGTGCCCTACATCGGCTACCCCGCGCACGGCGTGCCGCGCGAATACATGGTGTCCGACCAGCGCTTCGCCGCGACCCGGCCCGACGTGCTGGTGTACCAGAGCGAGGTGCTGGAAGAAGACGTGACGGTGGCCGGGCCCGTGCTGCCGAAGCTGTTCGTGTCGACCACCGGCACCGATGCGGATTGGGTGGTGAAGCTGATCGACGTCTATCCGGCCGATTATCCGACGCCGGCGCCGCCACGCGCGGGCAGCGACGTCGGCCCTCCGACCCTGAAACTGGGCGGCTTCCAGCAGCTGGTGCGCGGCAATCCGCTGCGCGGCAAGTTCCGCAACAGCTATGAGAAACCGGAGCCCTTCGTGCCCGGCAAGGTGGAAGCGATCAGTGTCGAACTGGGCGCGGTGAACCACACCTTCCGCCGCGGCCATCGCATCATGGTGCAGGTGCAGAGTTCGTGGTTCCCGCTGATCGACCTGAATCCGCAGACCTTCATGCGCATTCCCGATGCGAAGCCGGAAGACTTCAGGAAGGCGACCCAGCGCGTCTATCGCGCACCGGGCACGGCCTCGGGACTCCAGCTGATGGTGATGCCGTAAACGCCTACGCGTTGCGACGGCGCGGGACGCCGCGCTCGTACCATGCAGGCGCGCCGGGAACGAGGGCGGCGCGCACTTCGCGGCGCAGGGTGGTGGCGGGAATCGCGTCGGCTGCCAGCTGGCGCAGACGGTGCACGTCGGCGTGCCGGCCGCGCGCCGCCAGTACGTCCAGGATGGCGTTCACGTCCTGCACATAGTTGTGGATCTCGGCCGGGATGCTGGGCGCGGCGGTAAAGCGCTTGCGGCGCTCGCGGAAGGCGTCCATCAGGTAATCGGCATGCTGGCGGATGTTTTCTTCCGGGTTCGGCATCAGGCGTTCGGCAAGTTCGGCGTCGCCGGCGGCGATCACTTGCGGCAGCACGACCCGGATGCAGGAAGCGGCCAGCGCCGGCGCCACGGTTTCCAGTTGCAGGAACAGGTCGCGCGTGCGCACCGGCTGGTCGCGCGCATGGTCGATCGAGACCACGTCGAGCAGGTGGTCGCGGTTGCCCTGGCCGGCCAGCAGCAGGGCGGCATTGCGCTCGCGCACCGCCTCGAGCGCCGCGTCCGCCGGCGGATGGGCCTCGGCCAGCACGGCCCAATCGGCCAGCGCATAGGAGCGGCGTACGCCGTACAGGGACGGATCTTCTTCCAGTGCGTGCTCATGGAACCAGACCAGCTCTTGCAGTGCGGCGTCGTACTGGCCGTGGTCGGCCAGTTCGCGCGCCGCCACCAGGCGTTCGATGGGGTTACTTACCTCGTCGCTCATGCGCCCACCCACGGCAATCCCGCCTTGCACCAGCCGCCGAGCGTCTTGCGATGGCCTTCGCCATCCCTGTCGCCCTCGAAACCCTCGAGGATGTCGAAGGCATTCGCATAACCGAGTTCGGTCGCCACGCGGGCGCTGTGGCGCGAGCGTACGCCCGAACGGCACAGGAACAGCAGGATGTCATCCGGGTTTGCGACTTTTTCCAGCTGGGCGCCGAAGTCCGGATTCGGCACGCCGCCCGGATACGTCGCCCACTGCACCGCCGCATGCTGGGCGTCGGGGATGGCAACCCGGCCCACCCAGTCGCGTTCGGCATTGGTGCGCACGTCCACCAGTTTGACGTTCGGGCTGCTCCTGAGCAGCTCAAACGCCTCTTGCGGCGTCACCGCACCGGCATAGGGCTGGCCTGCGCCACGCTGGCGCGCCGCCTCGAGAATGTTTTCTGTCGTCATAATGTTCGGTCCGTTTTTGGGCATCCAAAGGCGATGCACCACCGTGGATCAGTGTATCCTGCTCTGAAATGGTGCATTGACACATGGTTGCACTTGATTGGTGCATTCGGCATGCGCTGTAAATCTTTCGACAAGCTTGCCGATCGACGCGATTTTATGGGTAAACTGGCCCGTCCCTCAAGAACGATTTGTGCATGCTCTCATGCAATTAACTGGGCACGTGGGGTGTCACCAAGTTGGCATGCTTCGTGCTTCAACATGATGCAAGTTGTCGGTTCTCATGACCCGACTTCCTTTTTTCAATTAGGAGATTCCGAATGGCAAAGTCCGCCGCAGATGTAATGCAACTGGTCAAGGACAACGAAGTCAAATTCGTTGATTTACGCTTCGCCGATACCCGCGGCAAGGAACAGCACGTCACGGTCCCGGTGTCGCACTTCGACCTGGACAAATTCGAATCCGGCCACGCCTTCGACGGTTCGTCGATCGCCGGCTGGAAAGGTATCGAAGCTTCGGACATGCTCCTGCTGCCAGACCCGAACACCGCCAATATCGACCCGTTCATGGAAGAGACCACGCTGTTCATGCAGTGCGACGTCATCGAACCGTCGGACGGCAAGGGCTACGACCGCGACCCGCGCTCGATCGCCAAGCGCGCCGAAGCCTACCTGAAATCGTCGGGCATCGGCGACACCGCCTACTTCGGCCCGGAGCCGGAATTCTTCATCTTCGACTCGGTCCGCTGGAGGCTGGACATGTCGGGCTGCTTCGTCAAGATCGACTCGGAAGAAGCATCGTGGTCGACCGACAAGGAATTCGAAGGCGGCAACAGCGGCCACCGTCCGACCGTCAAGGGCGGCTACTTCCCGGTTCCACCGGTCGATTCGTTCCAGGACATGCGCTCGGAAATGTCGCTGATCCTCGAATCGATGGGCATCCCGGTCGAAGTGCACCACCACGAAGTGGCCGGCGCCGGCCAGAATGAGCTGGGCACCAAGTTCTCGACCCTGGTCGAGCGCGCCGACTGGACCCAGAACCTGAAATACGTCATCTGGAACGTCGCCCACAGCTACGGCAAGACCGCGACCTTCATGCCGAAGCCGATCAACGGCGACAATGGCTCGGGCATGCACGTGCACCAGTCGATCTGGAAAGACGGCAAGAACCTGTTCGCAGGCGACGGCTATGCCGGCCTGTCGGAAACCGCGCTGTTCTACATCGGCGGCATCATCAAGCACGCCCGCGCGCTGAACGCGATCACCAACCCGGGCACCAACTCGTACAAGCGCCTGGTGCCTGGCTACGAAGCCCCGGTCAAGCTGGCCTACTCGGCCCGCAACCGTTCGGCCTCGATCCGCATCCCGCACGTGGCGAACCCGAAAGGCCGCCGCATCGAGACCCGCTTCCCGGATCCACTGGCCAACGTCTACCTGTGCTTCGCCGCGCTGCTGATGGCCGGCCTGGACGGCATCCAGAACAAGATCCACCCGGGCGAAGCCGCGACCAAGGACCTGTACCACCTGCCACCAGAAGAAGACAAGCTGATCCCGACCGTGTGCGCCTCGCTCGAAGAAGCGCTGGAAGCCCTGGACAAGGACCGCGAGTTCCTGACCCGCGGCGGCGTGTTCAGCGACAGCATGATCGATGCCTACATCGAGCTGAAGATGAACGAAGTGCAGCGTCTGCGCATGACCCCGCACCCAGCCGAATTCGACATGTACTATTCGTCGTAATCACTTGGCAAGCTGTTGTGCCTGCGCATCGCCAGCCTTGACGGCGATGCCATGAAACGCGGGGAAAGCGATGGCTTTCCCCGCGTTTTTTGTTGCTTCGGGTATAGTCGGGCGCGACTACAATGCATCTTTCCGCCGATGCAAGCTACCGAGTGATAGGAATGACAAACATCGTTTTTCACGGCGCCGTGGCCATGTTCGCCCTGCTGTTGTGCGCCTCGGCCCAGGCCCAGATCTACCGCTGCACGGACGCCAACGGGCGCCCGCTGTACACCGACGTCAAGGTCGGCAAGTGCCAGCTGATCGATACCGGCTACAGCTCGCCGCCGGCTGCATCGGCGCCGATTCCGGCCCCCCGTTCGTCGGGCGGATCGGCTTCGGCCAGCGCGCCGTCCGCGGCCGCCGCCAGCACCCCGTCCAGCTTCCCGCGCGTGGACAATGTGGTGCAGCGCGCGCGCGACGACGAGCGGCGCGAGATCCTGGGCGACGAATTGCGCATCGAGGAGCGCAAGCTGCTCGAGCTGAAGAAAGTGTTCAACAACGGCGAGCCCGAGCGCCAGGGCAATGAGCGTAATTACGCCAAGTACCAGGAGCGGGTGGTGACGATGCGCGACGAGATCAACCGTACTGAACGCAATATCGAGGCGCTGCGGCGCGAGATCGGTAATATCAGATGACCCTGCCACCCATGAACGACGCTCCGGCTTTTGACGCGGGCGACCCGGCGCGCTACGCCGGCCTCGACCTGCTGGCCTCGGCCGTGCTGCTGACCGGCGCCGACGGCGAAGTGCTGTATGCGAACGCCGCCGCCGAGAACCTGATGGAGCTGTCGTTCAAGTCGCTGCAGCGCCATCGCCTGCCCGAGCTGTTCCAGAACGGCGCCGAGCTGGCCGCCCTGATCGGCCAGGCGCTGGCCCACCAGTACGCCGACCTGCGCCAGGACCTGACCCTGCAGCGCAACAACCGCGAGCCGCTGCACGTGAACAGCATCGTCAGCGCGCTGGGCGACGGCACCCTCATGATCGAGCTGCGCGAGAACGTGCAGCAGTTGAAGCTCGACCGCGAGGAGCGCATCCTCGACCAGAGCCAGGCCAACAAGGAACTCATCCGCAACCTGGCGCACGAGATCAAGAACCCGCTGGGCGGCATCCGCGGCGCGGCCCAACTGCTGGAACTCGAGCTGCCGCCGCACCACCTGCTCGAGCTGCAGGAATACACGCAGGTGATCATCAAGGAAGCCGACCGCCTGCAGACCCTGGTCGACCGCCTGCTGGCGCCGCACCGCAAGCCCCACATCGTTGGCGACGTCAATATCCACGAAGTGTGCGAGCGGGTGCGCAGCCTGATCCTGGCCGAATTCCCGCAAGGCCTGACGATCAAGCGCGACTACGACGCCTCGATTCCGGAATTCCGCGGCGATTTCGAGCAGCTGATCCAGGTGGTGTTGAACATCGCCCACAACGCCGCCCAGGCGCTTTCCGGCCGCATGGCGCGGGGCGACGCCGAGATCGTTTTACGCACCCGCGTGGCGCGCCAGGTCACTTTGGCCAAGGTCCGTTACGGGCTGGCATTAGACTTGCATATCATTGACAATGGACCGGGCATCGCGCCCGATATCCGCGACCGCATTTTTTATCCGCTCGTATCCGGGCGTGACGGCGGGAGCGGCCTCGGGCTGACGCTGGCGCAAACCTTCGTGCAGCAGCACCTGGGGGTGATCGAGTGCGAAAGCCGGCCTGGACTGACGGATTTCCGTATCCTGCTGCCCCTGCCATAAGCGCGGGCGAGCAGGGCGCCGACCAGTCCTTTATTGAATCCATGTTGCGGGAAGCACGAATACATGAAACCAATCTGGATTGTCGACGACGACGCATCGATTCGCTGGGTACTCGAAAAAGCCCTGGCGCGCGAAAGCCTGGAGACCCGCAGCTTCGCCAACGCGCGCGAGGCCCTGACCGCCTTTGAAACCGATACCCCGCAGGTGCTGGTATCGGATATCCGCATGCCGGGCGAATCCGGCATCGACCTGCTGCAGGCCGTCAAGGCCCGCCATCCCGGCCTGCCGGTCATCATCATCACCGCCTTCTCGGACCTCGATTCGGCGGTGTCCTCGTTCCAGGGCGGCGCCTTCGACTACCTGGCCAAGCCCTTCGACATCGACAAGGCGGTGGCGCTGATCCGGCGCGCCCTCGAGGAGAGCCTGCGCGAAGCCAGCGTCGAGGCGCTGCCCGCCGAGACACCCGAGATCCTGGGCCATGCGCCGGCGATGCAAGAGGTGTTCCGCGCCATCGGCCGCCTGTCGCAATCGAATGTGACGGTCCTGATCACGGGCGAATCGGGCACCGGCAAGGAGCTCGTGGCGCGCGCGCTGCACAAGCACAGCCCGCGCGCGCAACAACCCTTCATCGCCCTGAACACCGCCGCGATCCCGAAGGACTTGCTCGAGTCCGAACTGTTCGGCCACGAGCGCGGCGCCTTTACCGGCGCCCAGGCCATGCGGCGCGGCCGCTTCGAGCAGGCCGAGGACGGCACGCTGTTCCTGGACGAGATCGGCGACATGCCGTTCGATCTGCAGACGCGGCTTTTGCGCGTGCTGTCGGACGGCCACTTCTACCGCGTGGGCGGCCACCAGCCGGTAAAGGCCAATGTGCGCGTGATCGCGGCCACCCACCAGAACCTCGAGCAGCGCGTACGTGACGGCCTGTTCCGCGAAGATTTGTATCACCGCCTGAATGTGATCCGCCTGCGCCTGCCGTCCCTGCGCGAGCGCAGCGACGACATTCCGATCCTCACGCGCCACTTCCTGGTGCAGAGCGCACACCAATTGGGCGTCGAACCGAAGCGCATGAGCGAGCAGGCGATGCGCTTTCTGTCCGGGCTGGAGTTGCCGGGCAATGTGCGCCAGCTGGAAAACCTGTGCAACTGGATCACCGTGATGGCGCCCGGCCAGACGGTCGAGATCAAGGATTTACCACGCGACCTGACCCAGGGCCAGGCGGGCACCAGCGCCAATCCGGTGCCGCTGTCCGACGGCATGGTGGGGGCGGGCGCACTGCCGGTGGCCGGCGCCGGAGGCATCGTCATGCAGGTCGCGGCGCAGGCGCCTGCCTCGCCCGATGGCTGGATCGACCTGCTCGAGCTGCAGGCGGCCGGCATGCTCAGCGCGGGGCAGATGGACGTGATGGACATCCTTGGCCGCCAGTTCGAGTCGGCCCTGATCAGGACAGCCCTCAAGCATACGCACGGACGCAAGAACGACGCCGCGATGCGGCTCGGGATCGGGCGCAACACCATCACGCGCAAGATCGTGGAACTGGGGATCGACGGCGCGCGCGAGGAATAGGCTCGTCGTAAAGCCTGATGGTGAAAAGGGCGGCCGGTGGTGTAAGCTCCTGCATCGCCCGCTCTACCTTTTCACCTCATGCTGATCAACTGCGTCGCCTACCAGGAAGGCAAAAAACTGTGTGATATCCCGGTCGAGGATATCAGCGAATACCTGAAACAGGACGACACCTTCGTCTGGGTCGCCCTGCGCGACCCGGCGCCCGCCGACATTACCCTGATGCAGGAAGAATTCGGCCTGCACGAACTGGCGGTCGAAGACGCCCTGCGCGGCCACCAGCGGCCCAAGCTGGAGGAATACGGCGACTCGCTGTTCGTGGTGGCCCAGATCGTGGAACTGGCGGGCGACGAGCTCAATGTCGGCCAGCTGGCCGTGTTCGCGGGCGAGAACTACGTGCTGTCGGTGCGGCGCGACGCCAACCAAGGTTTCCTGGGCGTGCGCGCGCGCGCCGAGCGCGAACCGCATCAACTGAAGAAGGGCGCCGGCTTCGTGCTGTATGCGCTGGTCGACGCCGTGGTGGACCGCTACTTCCCGGTGGTCGACATGCTCGAATCCGAGCTCGAATCGATCGAGGACCATATCTTCGGCATGCAGGGCAAGCAGCGCGCCAACGTCGAGCGGCTGTATGAGCTCAAGCGCAAGGCGCAGACCCTGCGCCACGCCGTGGTGCCGCTGATGGACGCCGTTGGCCGCCTGTACGGCGGCCGGGTGCCGGGCGTGGTGGTCGAGACCCAGGATTACTTCCGCGACGTGCACGACCACCTGTACCGCATCGCCGGCCGCCTGGACGCGGTGCGCGACACGATCCACACCGCGATCCAGGTGACCCTGTCGATGGTGGCGATCGAGGAGAACGAAGTCAGTAAAAAGCTGGCCTCGTACGCCGCGATCTTCGCCGTGTTCACGGCCTTCGCCGGGGTGTGGGGCATGAACTTCGAGTTCATGCCGGAGCTGAAATGGAAATGGGGCTATCCGCTGGCGCTCTTGACCATGGTGGGCGTGTGCGCCTACCTGTACCGGCGGTTCAAGAAGGCCGGCTGGTTGTAAGGCCGGCCCGCTGACCAGGAACGTCGTACCCGTGCAGGCGGGTACCCAATGGTTTCGCACGGCGCGATGGCGCCGGCAAGCTTGGGCTCCCGCCTGCGCGGGAGCGACGTGCTGGCGAATCGGGCTACGATCAGCGCTTGCCGGCCGTTGCCGCCGCGCCGCCGCAGGCCAGCGTCACCAGGGCGATCGCCAGCCACTGCACGGTCGTGAGCCGTTCGCCCAGCAGCAAAAAGCCCGCCAGCGCCGCCACCGCCGGACCGGCGCTGACCAGGATCCCGAACACGCGCTGCGGCAGGCGCTTGAGCGCCTTCATCTCGAGCGTATAGGGCAGGGCCGACGACAGCAGCGCCACCGCCAGCCCGCCGCCCAGCACCGCGGGCGCCAGCAGGTCGCCGCCGGCCTGCGACACGCCGAACGGCACCACGAACACGCAGGCCGCCAGCAGCCCCCACGACACCGCCTGGCCGCCGTTGAGCATTGATACCCGCTTGCCGAACACGATGTACATCGCCCAGCAGAACGCCGCCGCCAGCGCATAGGCGATGCCGATCGGGTCCAGCGCGGCGCTGCTGGCCGCCGTCGGCAGCAGCAGCCACAATCCCGCGCCGGCAAGGATCACCCACACGAAGTCGCGCGCGTGGCGCGAGGACAGGATCACCACCGCCAGCGGCCCGGTGACTTCGATCGCGACCGCGATCCCGAGCGGAATGCGTTCGAACGAGCGGTAGATGAACAGGTTCATCGCCCCCAGCATCACGCCATAGATGACGATGTTCGGGATGTCGGCGCGGCGCAGCGTGAAACGCCAGGGCCGCACCAGCACCAGCAGGATCAGGGCCGACAGCCCGACCCGCAGCGCCACCACGCCGGCGCTGCCGACCGCCGGGAACAGGCCCTTGGCCCAGGCAGCGCCGGCATTGACCGACACCAGCGAACCCAGGATCGCCAGCGCGGGCGCGGCGACCCCGTGGGGCTTGGCGTCGGCGTGGTCTGTCACTTGGCCGCCATCGCTTTCGCCACCGCCTCGGCCACGCGGATCCCGTCCACCGCGGCCGACATGATGCCGCCCGCGTAGCCGGCGCCTTCGCCGGCCGGGAACAGGCCGCGCGTGTTCAGGCTTTGCAGGTCGTCGTTATTGCGCCTGATGCGGATCGGCGACGAGGTGCGGGTCTCGACGCCCGTGAGCACTGCGTCTTCCTTGTAGTAGCCCTTGATCTGCTTGTCGAAGGCGACGAAGGCTTCGCGCATCGCCACGATCGCATAATCAGGCAGCGAGGTCGCCAGGTCGGTCAGGTGGACCGCCGGACGGAACGACGGGGTGACCGAACCGAATTCGGTCGACGGCCGGCCCTTGACGAAGTCGCCCATCAGCTGGCCCGGCGCGTCATAGGTGCCGCCGCCCAGCACGAAAGCGCGCGATTCGAGCTCGCGCTGGAAGTCGATGCCGGCCAGCGGGTGGCCGGGGTAGTCGTCGGGCGTGATGCCGACCACGATCGCGCTGTTGGCGTTGCGCTCGGCGCGCGAATACTGGCTCATGCCGTTGGTGACGACGCGGCCTTCCTCGCTCGATGCAGCGACCACGGTGCCGCCCGGGCACATGCAGAAGCTGTAGACCGAGCGCCCATTGGATGCGTGGTGCACGATCTTGTAATCGGCCGCGCCGAGGATCTTGTTGCCGGCGTTGGGGCCGAAGCGGCAGACGTCGATCAGCGACTGCGGGTGCTCGACCCGGAAGCCGATCGAGAACGGCTTGGCTTCGATGTACACGCCGCGGTCGTACAGCATCTGGAAGGTGTCGCGCGCGCTGTGGCCGATCGCCATCGCGAGGTGGCGGGTCGCGATCTCTTCGCCATTGCCTAAGCGCACGCCGACCACCTGGCGCACGCCGCCGGTCTCCTCGACCAGCACGTCGTCCACGCGCGTCTCGAAGCGGATCTCGCCGCCGAGGCGGACGATCTCGGCCCGCATCTGCTCGACCATCTTGACCAGGCGGAAGGTGCCGATGTGCGGTTTGCTGACGTACATGATCTCTTCAGGTGCGCCGAAGCGCACGAACTCGGTCAGCACCTTGCGGCCGTGGTGGTTGCTGTCCTTGATCTGGCTGTACAACTTGCCGTCCGAGAAGGTGCCGGCGCCGCCTTCGCCGAACTGCACGTTGGACTCGGTATTGAGCTTGCGCTTGCGCCAGAAGCCAAAGGTGTCGACGGTGCGCTCGCGCACGATCTTGCCGCGCTCGAGGATGATCGGATTCAGGCCCATCTGGGCCAGCACCAGCGCCACGAACAGGCCGCAGGGGCCGGTGCCGACCACCACCGGACGCGGGGTGCCCGGCGCCGGCTTGTTGACCTCCACGAACTTGTAGTCCACGTCGGGCGAGGGCATCACGTGCTGGTCGGCCTTGAGGCGCGCCAGCACCGCCGCTTCGCCGCGCACTTCGGCATCGATCGAATAGATCAGCACGATGGCGGCCTTCTTGCGCGCATCGTAGCTGCGCTTGTAGACGCTGAAGTCGACCAGGTCGGCATCCGGCACGCCGAGGCGGGCCAGGATCGCCTCGCGCAGGGCTGGTTCGGGGTGGTTCAGGGGGAGTTTGAGTTCGTTAATACGCAGCATGGGATGGTGGTTGCTAGTGAGGCAACAAATAGAAGGCGAACAAAAGCGTCATTTTACTTGGCGTCATCAACGTCGTGTGGGGAAAGCGCCTGGCTTAGATGGAAGTGGCGCCTTGCCTTGTTCTTGGAATCCATTGAACGCAATAGTTGCTAGCTTTTATGAGTAAATATGAGTTTTCTTTTCAAAGCTTTATTAGTAGAGCAAATATCCTTATGCGTAAAACCTTAGTTTATAGGCAATTAAAATTAGACAAATATGACACAGGGCCGAACGATATTTGCATGGAAATGCAGGCTGTCGATGTAAATGCGGCTTCCAACGTAACAAGACTGAGTTTTGACAGAATATTGCGAGACCTTATCAATTTGGTGCCTCGTATGGACAAAATTGTGCAGTGCCGCACCAATTTGGGTAAATTTAATTTGTACGTACCCGTTCTTCATAGGAGAGTGTTGTTTATATGCATACTTCAAAAGTGTGCCGTTGACACAAGATCTTGCGCCATGGTTTTATGAACTCAAGCAACTCGACGGCGTTATCAAATAAATGAATATGTCGTCAATTGCTAAAAGAGAGAGCAAGTTACAAGCGCAGTGACTTCAGGATCACATCCAAAAAACCAACACCAGCCGCTTCACGAGGGTGGCTGACAAGAGGACAGGAAATCGCATGTTGAAAAAAACCGTATTGGTCCACGCCCTGGGCATCGCCTTCGGCGGCGCCGCACTGGGCGTGGCCGTGATGTCGCCGGCAATGGCGCAGTCGAATGCTTCCGGCAGCGTGTTCGGTACCGTCGCCCCTGGCAGCAATGTCCAGATCCTGATCGAGAACCCGGACATCGGCATCCGCCGTACCCTGACGCCGGACGCGCAGGGCCGCTTCGTGGCCAGCTCGCTGCCGAGCGGCGTGTACCGCGTGTCGCAGGTGCGTGATGGCGCCACGGTCGCTACGGTCGAAGTCGAAACCGGCATCGGCCGCAACGGCGAGGCGATCTTCGCCGGCGCCCCTGCCGCCGGCGGCGGCGCCGTCGTGCAAGTGACCGGCCGCCGCGCCACCATCGACACCAGCAGCGCCGGCAGCAGCGCCACCTTCAGCGCACGCGAACTGGCCTCGCTGCCGATCGGCCGCAACGTCGAATCGATCATCCAGCTGGCCCCGAACACCACCACCGCCGACACCCGCTTCGCCGGCGGCGCCTCGTTCGGTGGCGGCGCGGCCTCCGAAAACTCGTACTACATCAACGGTTTCCCTGTCACCAATCCGCTGACCGGCCTGGGCGCGGCCCAGCTGCCATTCGGCGCAATCGCCGAGGCGCAAGTGCTGACCGGCGGCTTCGGCGCCGAATTCGGCCGTTCGATCGGCGGCGTGGTCAACATCGTCACCAAGAGCGGCACCAATACCTGGGAGGCCGGCGGCCTGGTGACCTGGGAACCGAAGTCGCTGCGCGCGACCCCATACGACATCTACTATGGCCGCACCGGCACCCCGAACAACGCCGCCACCGACGGCACGCTGCGCCTGGCGCGCGCCGAGAACACCGTCGACCGCAAGGTGTACGGCGCCTACGTCGGCGGCCCGATCATCAAGGACAAGCTGTTCTTCTTCGCCGCGGCCGAAAAGCACGATACCGAAGAGGGCCTGGTCAACGGCTTCCGCGTCGCCACCAATAACGGCGCCGTCGGCTGGCGCGACCGCGACACCAAGGTCGAGCGCTATATGGCCAAGCTCGACTGGAACATCACCGACAACCACCGCATCGAATTCACCACGATGGGCGATACGCCCGAGGTGACGAGGGCCGACAGCGGCTTCGACTACGCGACCCGCACCCGCACCGGCGCCGTCAGCTCGACCCAGCGCCTGGTCAACGTCGACAACAACGGCGCCAAGCTCAACACCCTGCGCTACGTCGGCAACCTGACCGATGACCTGACCGTCACCGCGCTGTACGGCCGTGCGAAGTCGTCGCACGAGAACTATTTCACCGGCTATAACCCGGACCTGTTCCAGATCTCGTCGACCGTCGACGCGCGCGCGCCGGGCCTGTCCTACGCCAACCCGCAAAACATCAGCGGCAACATCCTGGCTCCGGGCTCGGAAGACATCGTCGACTCGGGCCGCTTCGACGTCGAATGGCGCCTCGGCCGCCATACGCTGCGCGGCGGCTTCGACCAGACCAAGGTCGAGTCGGTGGCGGCGGGCGATTTCCTTGCCGGCGGCGGCCGCTGGACCTATTACCGCGCCACCAATCCGAACGAGCAGATCGAAGGCCCGAGCGGCGTGCTGATCCCGTCGCCAGCCAGCACCGGCGGCGCGTTGGCCAGCCAGGGCTACTACGTGACCCGCGACCAGTTCTCGACCGTTACCAATTCGTTCGGCGAGCAAAGCGCCTGGTACCTCGAGGACCGCTTCCAGGCGACCCCGAACCTGCTGCTGACCCTGGGCGTGCGTAGCGAATCGTTCAAGAACCAGAACGATTCCAAGACCACCTTCCTGGAAATGAAGAACCAGATCCAGCCGCGCCTGGCCGCGGTGTGGGACGTCAACGGCGACGCCAGCCTGAAGGTGTACGGTACCCTGGGCCGCTACTCGGTCCCGATCCCGACCCATATCTCGGTGCGCGGCGCCGGCCGTTCGACCTTCACCAACCAGTATTACACCTACACTGGCACCGACGCCAACGGCGCGCCGACCGGCCTGGTGCAGCTGAGCCAGCCGCTGTCGAGCAACAATGAATACGGCCAGGACAAGGTCGTCGAGACCCTGGCGGCGCGCGACATGGATCCGCAATACCAGGACGAGCTGACCTTCGGCTTCGAGAAAGCCTTCTCTCCGTCGCTGAACTTCGGCGCCAAGGGTATCTACCGCAAGATGCGTTCGACCATCGACGACTTCTGCGACGTGCGTCCGTTCGAGCGCTTCGCCGAAGCCAATGGCATCGCGATCACCAATCCGCTGTGGGGTAACACCTGCCAGACCTTCAATCCGGGTGAGGACAACGAGTTTCTGGTCGACTTCTCGGGCGACGTGTCGCGCCTGACCCAGGTGAACCTGACCGCGGCCGACCAGGGCTTCGACAAGCCGAAGCGTACCTATAAATCGATCGAGACCTTCCTGGAGCATCCGTTCCGCAACGGCTGGTACGCCAAGGCCAGCTATACCTGGTCGAGCAACAAGGGCAATACCGAAGGCCAGGTGCGTTCGGATAACGGCCAGGCCGACGTCGCCGTCACCTCGTCGTGGGACTATCCTGAGCTGATGGAAGGCGCATACGGCTACCTGCCGAACCACCGCAAGCACCAGTTGAAGGCGTTCGGCTTCTACGAAGTCACGCCTGAGATCGTTGTTGGCGGCAATGTCCTGATCGCCTCGGGCCGTCCACGCAGCTGCATCGGCAGCGCCGCCAATCCGGGCGACTCGCCGAACTACGCGAACCAGACCTTCTATTGCGGTGGCCTGACCCGTTCGCAGAACGTGCTGACCCCACGCGGCACGGTGGGCAACCTGCCGTGGGAGCACCGCTACGATGTGAACGTGGCCTACAAGCCGAACTTCGCCAAGGGCCTGCAGTTCCGCGTCGACGTGTTCAACGTGTTCAACAGCCAGGTCGTGCGCAATGTGACCGAGGCCTACAACAACGGCGCCAATGTCAGCGGCCTGTACCAGACCCCGCTGTCGCTGACCTCGCCACGTTATGCACGCTTCTCGCTGATGTACGATCGCAAGTTCTGATCCTGAGCGGCGGCCGCAAGGCCGTTGCCAGCTTCCAGGCCGCTCTTCGGAGCGGCCTTTTTCTTGGGCGCTGTCAGCGTTGCCCTGTTTCATTCCATCGCACGGCCATTGCCGCGCATCGCCAACTGGCATGCCGGCGCCGTCCATATCCGTTTTGCGCTGAATCAACAAACTGCGCGTCTGTGCTTGCAAATTGGATGATCAGCGGTGCTGAAATCCGGTACTGACGGGCGAGTCGCCTGTTCTTCGCAATGCACTATAAGTAGGTCGAATATCCTTCCTTGACTCTTGGTAACTAAAAATTCACAAAATTGTCTTTATATGACATCCATCCAAACCTTATACGGAAAAATCCTCGATTTCTGGCCGTATGTACTGGGTCCATAGCCGTTCTGTCGATGGTGATAGAAGATTTCGTTTGATGGGCGATTTGGTGCAAAAGATGGCTAATTCTGTGCATCGATGCCCGATTTTGGCAATTTTTATTCGGCTTGCGTAATCCGTTGTGATTTCCCATAAACAGTGTTGTTTGTATGCATACCAAAGGGAACTGTGTCATTGACACAAGAAGTTTCTCCGTGGTTCCATCGGAAAAGTGCCTTTTGGTCGAATTATCAGTTAAATGAATATTTCGTCAGTCGGCCCAAGAGAGGAAAAGCAGCCAACGCTGCCTGGATCGTGATCCACATACAACCATCCGCGGCCGTTCCATGGGAATGGCCGACATAAGACAGGAAATCACACATGTTCAAGAAATCCGTTTTAGTCCACGCCCTGACGCTGGCATTCGGCGGCGCGGTCCTGGCCGTCGGCTCGATGGCGCCGGCCATGGCGCAGTCGAACGCCACATCGGTGGTGTACGGCACCGTGGCCCCGGGCGCCGACGTGCGCGTGGTGCTGGAAAACCCGGCCACGGGCCTGCGCCGCACCGTGACGCCCGATGCGCAAGGCCGCTTCCAGGCCACCGCACTGCCGACCGGTTCCTACACGGTGACCCAATACCGGGGCGATGCCGTGGTGGCCACGACAAGGGTCGAAACCAGCATCGGCCAGAACGCCGAGGCGGTCTTTGTCCAGGAGGGGGGTGTGCAGACGGTCGAAGTGACCGGCCAGCGCCGCAATATCGACGTCACCTCGACCTCGTCCGGCGCGACCTTCAGCGCCCGCCAGCTGGCCGCGCTGCCGGTGACGCGCGACATCCAGGGCATCATCCAGCTGGCGCCGAACACCACCCGCGTGGACTCGCGCTTCGCCGGCGGCGCCTCGTTCGGCGGCGGTGCGGCGTCCGAAAACTCGTATTACATCAACGGTTTCCCGGTCACCAATCCACTGACCGGCCTGGGCGCATCCCAGCTGCCGTTCGGCGCGATCGCCGAAGCGCAGGTGCTGGTCGGCGGCTTCGGCGCCGAGTTCGGCCGCTCGATCGGCGGCGTGGTCAACGTGATCACCAAGAGCGGCACCAATACCTGGGAGGCGGGCGCCCAGGTCACGTTCGAGCCGAAGAGCTGGCGCGCCAGCGAGAACGACATCTATTACGCCAACACCGGCTACAACCCGCTCACCGACGGCACCCTGCGCCGCGCCCAGCGCGAGAACACGCGCGAGCAGAAGACCTATGGCGCCTACGTCGGCGGCCCGATCGTCAAGGACAAGCTGTTCATCTACCTGGCCGGCGAGATGATCGAGAACGATCGCGGCTACGTCGAGGGCTTCCGCACCAGCACCTCGAACGCCCAGAACGGCTGGCGCGACGACGAGCGGGAAGTTGCTCGCTATATGGGCAAGATCGACTGGAACATCAGCGAGGACCACCGCCTGGAACTGACGGCCCTGGGTGACAACCCGAAGCGCACCTACATCGACAGCGGTTTCGACTACGCCAGCCGTACCCGCAACGGCGTCGTCACCTCGACCGCCACCCGCCGCAACGTGGACGACAACGGCGGCCGCTCCGCCATGCTGCGCTACACCGGCAACCTGACCGACAATCTGACCCTGACCGCGCTCTACGGCCGCAGCGAGCTGAAACACGAGAATGCCTTCAGCAACTACCAGGCCAACATCTTCTCGACCACCTCGTCGCCGGAGAACCGGGCTCCGGGCTTCACCTATGCCAACCCGCAGGCGATCACCGGCAATATCCTGGCGCCTGACGCAAAGGACAAGGTCGATTCGGGCCGCCTGGACCTCGAGTACCGCCTGGGCGACCATAACCTGCGCGCGGGTTACGACCGCACCGACGTCGAATCGCTCAATGCGGGCGTGTTCAAGGCGGGTGGCGGCACCTGGGCCTACTTCCGCACGGCCAATCCGGGCCGACCGATCGGCGTGGCCGGCGGCACCGTGCCGGCGCCCGCCAGTGGTGGCGGCCTGGGCAGCCAGGGTTATTACGTGTCCAAGCGCCTGTTCTCGACGGTGACGGACTCTTACGCCGAACAGAGCGCCTTCTATGTCGAAGACCGCTGGCAAGCCACCAGGAACCTGCTGCTGACCATCGGCGTGCGCAGCGAGTCGTTCAAGAACCAGAACGAATCGAAGGTGACCTTCCTCGACATGGACAAGCAGATCCAGCCGCGCCTGGCGGCGGCCTGGGACGTACAGGGCGACGGCACGACCAAGCTGTTCGCCACCGCAGGCCGCTACTCGGTGCCGATCCCGACCCATATCTCGGTGCGCGGCGCCGGCCGTTCGACCTTCACCAACCAGTATTACACCTATACCGGCGTCGACGCCAACGGCGCACCGACCGGGCTGGTGCAACTGACCGAGCCGTTGTCGGGCAATAACGAGTTTGGCCAGGACAAGGTCTTGCCGACCCTCGCGGCGCTCGACATGAAGCCGGCCTACCAGGATGAAGTGACCATCGGGCTCGAGCGCGCCATCACGCCACGCCTGACCTTCGGCGCCAAGGCAACCTATCGCGAACTGAAAGAAACACTCGACGACTTCTGCGACGTGCGTCCGTTCGAGCGCTACGCCGAGGCCAACGGCATCGAGATCACCAATCCGTACTGGGGCAACACCTGCCAGACCTTCAACCCAGGGCGCAACAATACCTTCATGGTCGACTTCTCGGGCGACCCGGCGAACCTGACCAAGGTCGCGCTCACCGCCGCCGACCAGGGCTTCGCCAAGCCGAAGCGCACCTACGCCGCGGTCGACCTGTTCCTGGAACACCCTTATCGCAACGGCTTCTATGGCAAGGTGAACTACACCTGGTCGCGCAACAAGGGCAATACCGAAGGCCAGGTGCGTTCCGATAACGGCCAGGCCGACGTCGCCGTGACGTCGACCTGGGACTATCCGGAGCTGATGGAAGGCGCCTACGGCCTGCTGCCGAACGACCGCAAGCATCAGGTCAAGGCCTTCGGTTTCTATGAGGTCACGCCGGAAGTCTCGGTCGGCGGCAATGTGTTGCTGGCCGCCGGCCGTCCGCGCAGCTGCATCGGCACCTCGGCCAACCCGGGCGATTCGCCGAACTACGAGAACCAGAGCTTCTGGTGCGGCGGCGCCGACGTTCCGCAAAACCAGATCGTGCACCGCGGCACCGTCGGCAAGCTGCCATGGGACAAGCGCCTGGACCTGAACCTTGCTTATCGTCCAAGCGCACTGAAGGGCCTGCAGCTGCGCCTCGACGTGTTCAATGTGACCAACGAGCAGGCCGTGCAGAACGTGACCGAGGCCTATAACAGCGGCGATGCGGTGTCGAGCCTGTATGGCACTCCGCTGTCGCTGACCCCGCCGCGCTATGCGCGGGTCTCGGTGTCCTACGATCACAAGTTCTGATCGACGATAGAGAAGCGCCGGCGTCCCTGGTGTTTCTCTGATCCGCCCTGGCAGTGCCGGGGCGTTTTTATTTTTATAAAGGAAACTACTTTTATTCAAATGTTTTATATTTTGTCGGAATTAATGAAATCATCCATTCTCGTCGTCTCTTTTGCGCAACTATCCCACGAGTCAGCTACATTTTTCATACATCTGGCAGTCATGCATACGGCGTACATAGCAGGTTTCTAAAAATAAACATATATGTATGGCGATTCAACTCATCCATAATTTGATGAAACTATCGTAAATACAATGACTTAGCTGTACTTTTGGCGCGATTACCCGATATTTCCCGGGGGAGGCGCCACCTGGCGGGCCGCCATGAAGCCGCGACTGGCGCGATGCACCAGCCCATCTTTTTCTGCTTTTTAACAATCTGCACATCTCTTTTGCTTGTTGACGATTTTTGTTTTGATATGGTTTTATGGAATGAATCATAAGACGTTTGATTCACGAATCGGCGTCTATTGAGAGTGTTCGTCCCTGCGACATATCTGCATATGGAACGTTTTGATAAAAGACGTCTGCATGCAGGTGAATATGTTTTAGGGAAGACATTTCGCGCACGGACCCGGGTCATGCGCTTGCATAAAACTATCCAAAAGAACAGCAAGGAGAAACACAATGTTGAAACTGAAGTCGATGCCGTGCGCCATCGCCTGCGTGATCGCCAGCGGCGCCCTGGCCGGCGCCGCACCGGCGCTCGCCCAGGACCAGGCCGCCGCGCCGCAGCGCGTCGTGGTGACGGGTTCCCTGATCAGCCGCACCAATACCGAAACCCCGACCCCGATCCAGGTGCTGACCGCGGCCGACATCCAGAAGAGCGGCAAGACCTCGGTCGCCGAACTGCTGACCGACCTGGCCGCCAACGGCGCCGGCACCCTGGGCACCGGTTTCGCCGGCGCCTTCGCCAACGGCGCATCGGGCATCTCGCTGCGCGGCCTGACCGTCGGCGCCACCCTGGTGCTGATCGACGGCCACCGCATGGCGCCGTATCCGCTGTCGGATGACGCCCAGCGCTCCTTCGTCGACGTGTCGGCGATTCCGTTCGACGCCATCGAGAGCATCGAAGTGCTGAAAAGCGGCGCCTCGTCGCTGTACGGCTCGGACGCGATCGCGGGCGTGATCAACATCAAGCTCAAGAAAAACCTGAACGGCACCCGCCTGACGGCCGAAGTGGGCGACACCCAGCACGGCGGCGGCAAGACCAAGCGCGCCTCGATCAGCACCGGCATCGGCGACCTCGGCGCCGACGGCTATAACGCCTTCATCACCGCCGAATACCGCAAGCAGGACCCGATCTACGTGGCCGACCGCGAGAACTTCGGCTACGCCAACCGCGACTGGCGCGCACGCGGCGGCAACGACCTGACCCTGGGCGTGCCGACCAGGATCAACAGCTTCCTGACCGCCGCCAGCAGCCCTTTCCTGTACAACCCGGCCAATCCGAACAATCCGGCCGGCGTCAACAACGTCGACAATCCGGCCAACTACCAGTTCCTGGATCCGAACTGTAACTTCGCCAAATACCGCGCCGGCGGCTGCTCGGTGCGCGATACCGAGTCGTTCATCCAGCCACCGACCGAGAACCTCAATGTCCTGGTCGGCATGACCAAGAAGCTGAGCGAAGACTGGGAAGTGCAGTTCAAGGGTTCGATGTTCCGCCGCGAAAGCACCAATAACCGCAATAGCGCCAACAACTCGCCGCTGGCCTTCAATCCGACCGCCTTCAACGGCACCACCACCCTGGTCAACGGCGTGCTGACCCCGCGTGTCGGCGCTGTGCCGAACACGACCTTCGCTCCGGGCGCCCAGGTCGGCGCCAATATCACCAACCCGTTTGGCCAGGCTGCCCGCCTGTATGGTTACATCCCGGATGTCGGCCCGGCCCTGACCACCAAGAACGAATCGACCGCGACCCGCTTCTCGGCCGATCTGATCGGCAGCGCCTATGGCTGGGACGTGACGGCCTCGGTCGGCGCCACCAAGGTCAAGAACGACCTCGACTACAGCGGCTACGTCAACCGCAATGCGCTCTATGCTGCGCTGCGCAACGGCACCTTCAATGTGCTGGGCGGTAACTCGCCAGCGATCATGGACCAGGTGTCGCCGCACTTCAGCAACAAGATCGAATCCACACTGAATTACGCCGACCTGATCGGTTCGCGCGAGCTGCTGTCGAGCTTCGGCGCCGGCCCGCTCAACTTCGCGGCCGGCCTGCACTGGCACAAGCGCAAGCAGGACGCGCCACCGTCCAGCCTGACGCTCAATGGTGCCGTGGCCAATACCTCGGCCTTCACCATCGGCGATGAAACCAACAAGGCGGCCTTCGCCGAACTGCAAGCGACCCCGATCAAGAACGTCGAGATCGGCCTCGCCGGCCGGTATGACCATTACGATACCTACGGCCGCTCGTTCACGCCATCGGCCAACTTCAAGTGGACGCCGTCCCAGCAGGTCGCCGTGCGCGGTACGTTCGCACGTGGCTTCCGCGCGCCGGCCCCGGCCGAGGTGGGCAATGCCGGTTCGTTCTTCACCTTCAACTCGATTCCCGACCCGATCCTGTGCGCCAATGGCAGCCAGACCACGGCCGGCAACGTGCCGTCGGCCTGCTCGTTCAGCCCGCCATACGTCCAGACCACCAATCCCGACCTGCAGCCCGAGAAATCGAAGTCGTACACCTTCGGCGTCATCGTCGAGCCGGTGCGTGGCCTGAACATGAGCCTGGATTACTACAAGATCCAGATCAAGAACCTGATCGTGACCCAGGCTGGTAACGACCCGAGCTTCACCCCGACCTGGGTCCGTGGTCCGGCGGCGACGATCGATATCGCGACCGGCGTGGGCACCAACACGGCGCCCGGCATGCCATCGGTCGGTCCGATCCTGTACGGCCTGTCGCCGTACATCAACGCGGGTAGCACCGAGACCCACGGTATCGAAGCGGATGTGCGTTACCGCTGGCGCCTGGGCGATATGGGCAGTATCACGGCCAACCTGAGCGCGACCCACGTGTTCGGCTATGAGACCGAAGTGGCCGGCGCAAGCTACCAGCTCGCCGGCACCCAGGGCCCTTCGTCGGTTGGCGGCGCTACCGGCAACCCGAAAGACCGCGCCCAGTTCACCCTCGGCTATGCCCGCGGCCCGCTGGACGTGACCGCCACCGTGAACTACACGAGCGGCTTCTCGACCTTCGATCCGGCACTGGGCGAGACCGATTGCGCCTCGACCGGTACCAACGTCGGCGGCCGTGCCTACTTCCAGGGCCTGGTGCAGCCGGCGTGGTATTGCGACGTGTCGTCGTTCACCACGACCAACCTGAACGTGTCGTACAAGGTCACCGAAAACCTGACCATCCGTGGCGCGATCCTGAACCTGTTCGACAAGGAAGCCCCGTATGACGTCGCCACCTACGGCAACGCGGGCAACCAGACCTCGTACAACGCCTCGCTGCACCAGCCGGGCGCGGTGGGCCGCTTCTTCACCCTGGGGGCGAACTACACGTTCTAAGCCTCAGGCTGGCTGCGTAGTATGTACGTAGCCAGGTAGCATGCACGTCGTTCCGGCGCAGGCGGGAACCCAAGTTAGCAGGCGTCTCGACGGCGCTAGCAACACTTGGGTTCCCGCCTGCGCCCACTGGTGTCCGGAATAATTTCGGGCGCTTGAATAAGCCCGCTTCATAGGAAAAACCACGTCGTTCCCGCGGAGGCGGGAACCCAAGTG
>NZ_JAXCWM010000002.1:449665-524870 GCF_034045115.1 Massilia sp. CFBP9012
CGGGCAACGCAAGAGCATGAACATTCTGTGATTTCACTTGGATCCCCGCCTTCGCGGGGATGACGATGCATACTTTGCGTATAAATATTCCGGACACCGGTGCGCCTGCGCCGGAACGACGTTTTTGCGTTAACTAAAGAGTGTTTTTTGCAGAACGCTCAGATCCCGCCCCAGGCCCCGGCGAGCACCGCCAGCGCGGCCAGTCCGGCCGTCTCGGTGCGCAGCACGCGCGGGCCCATCGACAGGGACAGGGCGCCGGCGGCGACGGCTGCGTTTTCTTCCTGCGGCGTGAGGCCGCCTTCGGGGCCGATCAGGAAGGTCACCGGCTGCGCCGCATTGGCGCGCGCCCAGCCGGCCAGCGATTCGGTGGCGCGTGGACTGAGCAGGATGCGCACGCCCCCGGACGGCGCCGCCAGCCACGGCTGCACATCGGCCAGCGGATGCAGCCGCGCCAGCCGGTTGCGGCCGCACTGCTCGGACGCGGCCACGATCACCCCCTGCCAGTGGGCTTGCCGTTTCTCGGCCCGCTCGCCGGACAGGCGCACCACGCTGCGTTGCGCCGCCAGCGGCTGGATCGCGGCCACGCCCAGCTCGACCGCCTTTTCCACGATCCAGTCCATCTTCGAGCCTTCGGGCAAGCCCTGGGCCAGGGTGACGGGGTAGGGCGCCTCGGCCTCGACCTCCTCGAAGGCGTCGAGCGTCGCCGTGGCGCGCCGCTTGCCAGTTTCCAGCAGGGTGGCGCGGTACTGGCCGCCCTCGCCGTTGAACAGGGTGAGCGCCGCGCCCGGCTGCAGGCGCACCACGTGCAGATGGTGGGCGACGGCTTCCGGCAGGTCGACGGTCAGGCCGGCGGCGAGCGGCTGGGGGCAGTAAAAACGGGGCATTCTGTGACTTCGCGGTGAGGGCTTGCGTTGAAGGAATAAACCTGCATTTTAAATCGGCAGCACCCCGGTCTGGTAGAATAACGGGCTACGGCCTCGCGGGCCATCGCTTTCCAATCCCTGATCCACGATCTCCATGAAATCTACGCAAACCACCACTCTGATGGCCAACGCGATCCGCGCGCTGGCGATGGACGCCGTCCAGAAAGCCAACTCGGGCCACCCTGGCATGCCGATGGGCATGGCCGAGATTGCCGTCGCGCTGTGGGACAAGCACTACCGCCACAATCCGGCCAATCCGGGCTGGTCGAACCGCGACCGCTTCCTGCTCTCGAACGGCCACGGCTCGATGCTGCACTATTCGCTGCTGCACCTGGCCGGCTACGACCTGACGATGGACGACCTGCGCGACTTCCGCCAGATGCACTCGAAGACCCCGGGCCACCCGGAAGTCGGCATCACCCCGGGCGTGGAGACCACCACCGGTCCGCTGGGCCAGGGCATCGCCAACTCGGTCGGCATGGCGCTGGCCGAATGGCTGCTGGGTAACGAATTCAACCGTCCAGGCTACGACGTGGTGGATCACTACACCTACGCCTTCCTGGGCGACGGCTGCCTGATGGAAGGCATCTCGCACGAAGTGGCGTCGCTGGCCGGCACCCTGCGCCTGAACAAGCTGATCTGGCTGTACGACGACAACGGCATCTCGATCGACGGCCGTGTGGAAGGCTGGTTCACGGACGACACCCAAAAGCGCTTCGAGGCCTATGGCTGGAACGTGATTCCCAAGGTCGATGGCCACAGCGTGAAAGACATCGACGCGGCCATCGAGCAGGCCAAACAGTCGGATCGTCCGACACTGATCTGCTGCAAGACCATCATCGGCAAGGGCGCCCCGAACCTGGAAGGCGGCGACAAGGTCCACGGCGCGCCGCTGGGCGACGCCGAGATCGCCGCCGTGCGCAAGCACCTGATCTGGGATCCGATCCCGTTCGACATCCCGGCCGAGCTGTACGAAGCATGGGACGCCAAAGAACGCGGCGCGCAAGCCGAGGGTGAGTGGAATACGCTGTTCGCCGCCTACCGTGGCGCCCACCCCGAGCTGGCCGCCGAATTCGAGCGCCGCATGAAGGGCGACCTGCCGGCCGATTTCAGCAAGACCCTGGACGCGGCGATCGCCGCCTGCGTCGACAAGGCCGAGACCATCGCCACCCGCAAGGCCTCGCAGAACGCGATCCAGGCCCTGGCCCCGGTGCTGCCTGAATTCCTGGGCGGCTCGGCCGACCTGACCGGCTCGAACCTGACCAACTGGAAGGAATCGGTGCCTGTGCGTTCGGGCATCGCCGGCAACCACATCAACTACGGCGTGCGCGAATTCGGCATGTCGGCGATCCAGAACGGCGTGGCCCTGCACGGCGGCTTCATCCCGTTCGGCGCGACCTTCCTGACCTTCTCGGACTACAGCCGCAATGCCCTGCGCATGGCGTCGCTGATGAAGATCCGTTCGATCTCGGTGTTCACCCACGATTCGATCGGCCTGGGCGAAGACGGCCCGACCCACCAGTCGATCGAGCACGTCTCGTCGCTGCGCCTGATCCCTGGCCTGGACAACTGGCGTCCATGCGACACCGTCGAGTCGGCGGTGGCATGGGGCGCGGCGGTGCAGCGCAAGGATGGTCCATCGACCCTGATCTTCTCGCGCCAGAACCTGCCGTTCATGGCGCGTGAAGCGAACCAGGTCGCCGACATCGCCAAGGGCGGTTACGTCCTGCGCGACAGCGCCGATGCTAAAGTGATCCTGATCGCGACCGGTTCCGAAGTCGAACTGGCAGTCAAGGCAGCCGACGCGCTGGCAGGCGAGGGCATCGCCGCACGCGTGGTCTCGATGCCGTCGACCGACGTGTTCGATCGCCAGGAGGCGAGCTACAAAGCCAGTGTCCTGACCAAGGGCACTCCTCGTGTGGCCATCGAAGCCGGCGTGACCGCCTTCTGGTACAAGTACGTGGGCCTGGAAGGCGCCGTGGTCGGCATCGACACCTTCGGCGAATCGGCGCCGGCGCCGGTGCTGTTCAAGCACTTCGGCTTCACCGTCGAGAACGTCGTCGCGAAAGCAAAAGAAGTTATCGCAGCATAAGCATTCGCTGCATGCGGGCTGCTCCTGAAGGGGCGGCCCGTTTTACTATGTTCGTTACGAAAAAAGTTTTTTTCTAATCAGGAGCACAGCATGACGATCAAAGTTGCAATCAATGGTTATGGCCGCATCGGCCGCAACGTCCTGCGCGCCTTCTATGAAGGCGGCAAGAAACAAGACATCCAGATCGTGGCGATCAACGACCTCGGCAACGCCGAGTCGAACGCCCACCTGACCCGCTACGACACCACCCATGGCCGCTTCCCTGGCACCGTCACCGTCGAAGGCGACACCATGACGGTCAATGGCGATCCGATCCGCGTGTTCGCGCAGCGTAACCCTGCCGAAATTCCATGGGGCGAGCTGGGCGTGGACGTGGTGCTGGAGTGCACCGGCTTCTTCACCACCAAAGAGAAAGCCTCGGCCCACCTCAAGGGCGGCGCCAAGAAGGTCATCATCTCGGCCCCGGGCGGCAAGGACGTCGACGCGACCGTCGTGTTCGGCGTGAACCAGGACGTGCTGAAGTCGACCGACACCGTGATTTCGAACGCCTCGTGCACCACCAACTGCCTGGCCCCGCTGGTCAAGCCGCTGCATGACGCCATCGGCCTGGAAACCGGCCTGATGACCACCGTGCACGCCTACACCAACGACCAGGTGCTGACCGACGTGATGCACGAAGACCTGCGCCGCGCCCGTTCGGCCACCCAGTCGATGATCCCGACCAAGACCGGCGCCGCCGCCGCGGTCGGCCTGGTGCTGCCGGAACTGAACGGCAAGCTGGACGGCTTCGCGATCCGTGTGCCGACCATCAATGTGTCGATCGTCGACCTGTCGTTCATCGCCAAGCGCGACACGACCGTCGAGGAAATCAACGAGATCATGAAGAAGGCCGCGGCCGAAGGCCCGCTGAAGGACATCCTGACCTACAACACCGATCCGCTGGTCTCGGTCGACTTCAACCACAACCCGGCATCGTCGAACTTCGACGCCACCCTGACCAAGGTCTCGGGCCGCCTGGTGAAGGTGACCTCGTGGTATGACAACGAGTGGGGCTTCTCGAACCGCATGCTCGACACCACCGTCGCGCTGATGAACGCCAAGTAATCCGTTCGACCCCGAGCCCTGGACGCCGTACTGGCCTCCAGGGCTTTTTTACGTCTGCATTACGTGCAAATCCATCGAAAAACCGGCTGATGCCGGTTTTTTTGTGCATCTACGGTAGTGGTGTTTCATGCAATGCGGATGCGTTTTCGCCGAACAAACATTATTTTGGTTGCGATTCCACAACGAATTGTTTCGTAATTGTCATATGTATCGCAAAAAAAATGCTGCGCTGCCACTAATCGTTTTAATGGCAATTTGGGCGAGGTTAAAAACAAATTAAGCGAAGTAAATACAAAAATCTCTCCAGTGGCATAGCAACGCAACGTTACATTTGGGATAAATTGCGTTACATAAACTAAGCTGACTTGCATAATCAAGACGCGTCGTGGCGCCGGGCAGGGGAGACACATCCTGGGTGTTGCGAGCGCGTCTTATCACCGTAAATAGTAGAAAGATGCCAATGATGTTGAAAGAAAAAATGGGTGCCCGCGCAGTGCGGCTCGCCTTCGGCCTCGTAGCCGGCCTCGCAGTTACCCAAGCAGTTGCCCAGGACGCGCCAATCCAGCGCGTCGAAGTGACCGGTTCCGCCATCAAGCGGATCAACGTCGAAGGCGCGCTGCCGATCCAGACCCTGAGCCAGGAAGCGATCGCCAAGACCGGCGCCACCAGCGTTGCGGAACTGATCCAGACCCTGCCTGCAATGCAGGGCTTCACCATTGGCGCCATCGCCGCCGGCACCAACTCGGGCGGCCGCGTGTCGGCCTCGATCCACGACATCGGCGAATCCTACACCCTGGTGCTGCTGAACGGCCGCCGCCTGGCGCCGCAAGGTTCGGGCAGCACGGTCAACCTGCAGGCGATCCCGATGAGCGCCGTCGAGCGCGTCGAGATCCTGACCGACGGCGCCTCGGCGCTGTACGGCTCGGACGCCATCGCCGGCGTCATCAACTTCGTCCTGAAGAAGAACCAGCAGGGCGGCGACATCGAAGCCAACTACAGCCAGCCGACCGCCGGCAAGGATGGCGGTTCGCGCTACGTCGCGGCCACCTACGGCTTCGGCGACCTGGATACCGACGGCTGGAACGTGCTGGTGAGCTACCGCCGCGACGAACAGGACCAGATCCTGTCGACCAAGCGCGACTTCGCCAGCACCGCCTTCCGCCAGTTCTCGCGCAACGGCACCAACTACGTCTACGACAACACCAGCACCGCTTCGGCGCCGGCCAACGTCACCGTGGCGTTCCGCAACCCGGCCGGCGTGCCGGCGCTGCCGTCGATCGGCTTCTCGCCTTACCTGCTGGCCAACGGCGGTTGCCCTGACCTGAACGTGGTCAGCATCAACAACAACGGCACCACCGCCCGCAACTGCACCTTCGACTACATCCAGACCGTCGAGATGGTGCCGGAAAACAAGCGTGACAGCTTCTTCCTCAAGGGCACCAAGAAGCTCGGCGACAACTGGGAAGCGTTCACCGACATCGCCTACTCGCGCTTCGACCTGACCGCGCGCATCGCACCGAACACCGCGCCGTTCTCGATCGCCGCCGGTTCGGCGCAGTTCAACCAGTACGTGGCGCCTTACCTGAGCGCCGAGCAGCTGGGCCGCGTCAACACCGTGTCGGGCAACTACCGCGCCTATGACTGGGGCACCCGCGACAGCCAGACCATCACCGAGTCGAAGCACGCAGTGGCCGGCCTGGACGGCGAGATCGCCGGCTGGACCGTCAGCGGCGCGCTGACCTGGTCGGAAAACTCGATCGACGAGCGCTACGTCGGCGGCTATATGCGCAACGCCGAGTTCCGCTCGATGCTGGCCAATAACGCCTTCAATCCGTTCGCCCCGATCGGCCAGCAGAGCGACGCGACCCAGCAGCTGATCGAGAACTCGATCTTCCATGGCTCGATCCGTGAAGCCTCGACCACCCTGAAGGCGGCCGACCTGCGCGGTTCGCACGAGCTGTTCGCCATGAAAGGCGGCGCCGCGCAACTGGCGATCGGCGCTGACTACCGCGAATACCACTACCAGCAGGATCCGTCGGCCGATGCGGTCAATGGCGTGATCTACAACTTCAACGCGCCGGCCCGCTACGACCTGACCCGTGACAACGCCGGCGCGTTCGTCGAAGTGCTGGCGCCGGTCACCAAAGAGATCGAAGTCACCGCGGCACTGCGCTACGACACCATCTCGGCGATCGACGACGGCGTCCGGGGCCGCAAGGTCGGCAGCGACCACTCGAAGAGCACCTACAAGGTCTCGGCGCGCTGGCAGCCTACGCAGCAACTGCTGTTCCGCGGCTCGTACGGCACCGGCTTCAAGGCGCCCGACATGCTCGACATCGCCCAGCCACTGGTCAACGCTGGCTTCACCGCGTCGTCGTGGGGCTGCCCGATCCAGGATCCGACCCTGTGCCGTCCAGGCACCACCCAGTACAACGTGCTGTCGTCGGGTAACGAGAACATGCGTCCGGAAACCTCGAAGCAGTTCACCGTCGGCATGCGTTTCGAGCCGTCGTCGCGCTTCTCGGCAGGCCTGGACCTGTGGGACGTGAAGATCAAGGATGCGGTCAGCGCGGTGAGCGAGCAGCAGGCCTGGGCCAATCCGGACCAGTTCCGCCAGCTGTTCAGCACCTATACCGAACCGGCTACCGGCAACACCTACTGGGCCTTCCTGCGCTCGTCGGTGAACATCGGCCAGACCCATAACCGCGGCATCGACTGGGACCTGACCGGCCGCCATCGCTTCGGCTTCGGCAACCTGACGGCGACCCTGAACGGCACCTACATGCTCAAGTCGGACTACACCCGCGCCGGCACCGCCAACGAATGGACCAACAGCATGAACTACTTCGGCACCAATAATGCCGTCACGTTCCGCCACATCGTCCGTCTGATGACCACGCTGGACACCGGCAAGCTGTCGAACTCGCTGATCGCCAACTACCGTAACGGCTACACCGATGCGGCAGCCACCGTGCGCAACCTGGACACCGGCGTGAACGTCACCGGCTTCCGCCTGGAAGTGCCGTCGTTCATGACCTTCGACTGGCAAGGCCGCTACGCGTTCACCGATGCCTTCACGCTGCGCGCCGGCATGAAGAACATCTTCGATCGCAAGCCGCCTCTGTCGCTGCGTGCATCGTCGGGCCACCAGGTCGGCTTCGACCCGCGCTACGCCGATCCACTGGGCCGTCAGCTGTACGTCACCGGCAACTACAAGTTCTAAGTTGCCAGCTTGAATCCTGCCCGCGGTGCGCCGCGGGCATGAAAAAAAAGGCCGGACTCCGCGAGGAGTCCGGCCTTTTTTCTTCTCTTTTAAACGCTATGCGGGCGGATCAGGCGTCCGGCCACGGCGTCAGGATCTCGAAGCCGTTCTTCGTCACCACGATCATGTGTTCCCACTGGGCCGACAACGAACCGTCGCGCGTGAGCACGGTCCAGCCGTCGTCGAGCTGGATCACGTCTTCCTCGCCAATATTGATCATCGGCTCGACCGTGAAGGTCATGCCTTCCTTGAGCAGCAGGCCGGTGTTCGGGCGGCCGTAGTGCAGCACCTGCGGCTCTTCGTGGTAGACGCGGCCGATGCCGTGGCCGCAATAATCGCGCACCACCGAATAGCCGGCGCCTTCGGCCAGCTTTTGGATCGCGTGGCCGACGTCGCCCAGGCGCGCGCCCGGACGCACGGCGCGGATGCCGGCCATCATTGCGTCATAGGTCGTATCGACCAGCTTCTTCGCGTCAAGACTTGGCGTGCCGGCGAAATACATGCGGCTGGTATCGCCGTGCCACCCGTCCTTGATCACGGTGACGTCGATATTGACGATGTCGCCATCCTTGAGGATGTCCTTCTCGCTCGGGATGCCATGGCAGACCACGCCATTGATCGAGGTGCACAAGGTCTTGGGGAAACCGTGGTAGCCGACGTTGGCCGGCGTGGCCTTCTGCACCTTGCGGATGTAGTCGTGGCAGCGGCGGTCGAGTTCTTCGGTGGAGACGCCGGGCACGACGTATTGCTTGATCATGTCGAGCACCTCGGCGGCGAGGCGGCCGGCGACGCGCATCCTGGCGACGTCTTTATCGTTCTTGAGTTTGATGGTCATACAGTGGGGGATGGGGCCGCGCGTGGCGCGGGCAAACCGCCATGATACCGCGTCGGGCGGAGCAGGGTGATCGGCAAAGTAAAAATGCCCGCCCGGCAAGGCCGGACGGGCATTCATGGAACTCGTCAGGAGGGGGTCTTGCGACCCCGTTCCATTAGAAGTTCTGGGTGTAGCGGACGTAGAAGAAGCGGTCCAGTGCCTGGTCGACGTCGATGTATGCTGCATCGGCTTGCGATTCGTACACGGTACGCGGAGCCTTGTCGAACAGGTTGTTGATACCGAGCAGGATGCGGGCATCCCACTTGGTACGGTAGCCAACGCTCAGGTCATGGATGGTGACCGAACCGAGCTTGTTCGCGCCAGTGCCGTACGAGTAGCTCTTGTAGTCAGGCATGTTGCACTCGATGGCCGGGTTCACGCTCCAGCAGCTGTCCTTCGCGCCGCTGTAGTAACGGAAGCCCCAGGTGGCGCTCCAGTCGCCCAGCGACCAGTCGACCGAGGTGTTCGACTTCACGCGGTTGTAGTGGTACAGGCCGGCGTAGTTGTTCCAGTCCGAATCTGCGCCGTCGCGGGTGCGGAACTTGTCGACGTACGAAGTTTCGTTGCGGATGCCGAACTGGCCGTAAGCGGTGCGTGGCAGGCGGTACGAGATCGCCAGGTCCAGGCCTTCGGTTTCCATTTCGCCCAGGTTGGCGTTACCGCGCGACAGGCGGTTGATGTTGCCGGTGACCGAATCGCGACCGATCGCGCTGCAGTAGTTGGCGTTGCCGCGCAGGTAGCATTCCTCGGCCACGTAGTCAGCGCCGATGGCGGTGATACGGTTTTCGATCGAGATGTTGTACCAGTCGAGGCCAACGGTGAAACCTGGCAGGTACGATGGGCTGTACACGAAGCCGATGGTCTTGGTGGTCGCGGTTTCCGGGGTCAGGAACTCATTGCCGGCGCCCGAGTTGAAGGCCACCAGCGACTGGGTGCCGCCTGCGCTCGTGATCGGGGTGCCTGCCTGCATCAGCTGACGGTAGTTGACCGGGGTGCCGACCACGCCGCCGAAGCCGCTTGCGCAGCGCTGTGCCACAGCCGGGTCACGCGTTGCTTCGCCGAAGCGGGTGTCGCATGGATCCAGGAAGGTGTCGAACGACTGCGAACCGCCGCCCGAGATGTCGTCCAGGGTCGGAGCACGGAAGCCTTCAGCCCAGGTACCGCGCACCAGCACGTCCTTGACCGGCTTGTACATGAAGCTGACCTTGCTGTTATTGGTCACGCCGAAGTTGCTGTAGTCCGAGTGGCGGGTCGCCACGTTGAAGCTCAGCAGTTCTGCGAACGGCTGGTTCTTCAGCACTGGGACGTTCAGCTCAGCGTACGCTTCACGCACGGTGTAGCGGCCGTAGGTTGGCTGGCCCGACAGGTTGGTCGAGTAGCCCGACTGCGAGAACTGGTCAGGAACGTCCGAACCCTTGACTTCACGGTGTTCGATACCGACGGCCAGGCCGACGGCGCCGGCTGGCAGCTGGAACAGTTCGCCGGCCAGGTCGGCGGTGGCGCTGTTGGTGGTCGAACCGTAGGTCTTGGTGCCGGTCGCGTTGACGTAGGCCAGCGCGTCCGGGGTCGAGGCCGATGGGCCGCCCAGGATGTTCCAAGGGGTGCACGAACCCAGAGCGATCGGCGCAGCGGCGGTACCGCATTGCACGACGCCGGAGGCGTTCATGAACGATGGGCCCAGGGCGTTCTTCAGGTTCAGCAGGTTGATGTTGCCGCTGTCGGCCGCGGTACCCGACACCTTGTTGTGGTTGTAGCCAACGCTCCAGTTCCACGCCAGGTCCTTGACCATGAACTCACCCTCGAGGGTGGCGTCGATGTGCAGGGTGCGGTTTTCGTTCTCGGTGGTGCGTGGCAGCTCGATGGTGCGACGCTGGAAGAACAGGTCCTGGCCCATGCCGGCGCCGGCAACCGAACTGCCGTACGGGTTGTAGTAGCTGTCCTTGTCGATGTAGACCGGGTAGTTGGCCTGCGAGGTCGACTGCAGCGGGTAGCCGGCGATCTGTCGCAGCGACTCACGCTGCGAGTACATCGCGGTGGTCTTCAGGCGCATGTCTTTCGGCAGGGCCACTTCGCCCTTGACGAACAGGGTGTCCAGCTTGTTCGGCGACAGCAGGTGCATCTGCTGGCTCGAGTTGAACATGTCTTCGTACGCGCCGGTGTAGGTGTGGTAGTTGTTCGGGTCGCGCGAGTCCGCGCCGACGCCGTTGCCGGTCCAGTCGCCGGTGTGGTTCAGGTAACGGTTCCAGCCGCCTGGCGAGTTCTGGTTCAGCGAACCGCCGTTGGCAGGGTTGACCGGGGTGATGCGGCCCCATGGACCAGCGCCCAGGCCGGCCATCGGGTGAGCCAGGCCGTTGCTGAAGGTGGTGCGTGGACGGGTGCCCGGCCACACGACGCCTTGTTCGGTGTGCGACAGGCCGAACATCAGCGATGCTTTGTCGTCGCCTGCGCCGTAGGTCAGCGAGAAGTCCTTGTTCTTGCCGTCGTTCTTTTCGTTCTGGCCGGTGTACAGGGACAGCTGGCCGCCCTGCATGTTCTTCTTCAGGATGATGTTGATCACGCCTGCGATCGCGTCCGAGCCGTAGATCGACGAAGCGCCATCCTTCAGGATTTCCATGCGCTCGATCATGGCCGACGGGATGGTCGACAGGTCGGTGTAGCCGGCAACGGTCTGGGTCCAGCGCTTGCCGTCCACCAGGACCAGCAGGCGGTTCGCGCCCAGGTTGCGCAGGCTGACGTACTGGCCGCCAGCTTCGGTGTTCGAGGTCAGCGAGCCCGAGCGCGAGAAGTCAGGCGCGCCGGCCGACGACAGGTTGTTCAGGACGTCGCCAACCGTGACCAGACCCGATTTCGCGATCTGTTCCGCGTTCATGATCTGGATCGGCTGTGCGGTTTCCAGATCGACTTGGCGGATACGCGAACCGGTCACTTCAACGCGTTGCAGAGGCGCCGAAGCTTCCTGTGCGATCGCAGCGGTCATGCCGAGGGTCATGCCGCCGAGGCAGATCGCACGCACCGAGCGGGACAAGAGTGTTTCCATCATGTTGCAAAACTCCTAGGGGTGAAAACGCGGCGGCACCATGGGGAAGGGCACTGCCACCGAAAAATGTCGCGAAGCGACTCGCTGAAAATCGCCAACGGATTGGTGAATCGACTTTTCAAGGCAGCAATAAAAACATTCGGCATGCATGACTGTCAATGCATATGCGTGTGTATGACAAATGTGTTGCAGAAATGTGTATTTATGGATTAAAGATTTGACAAGTAATTGACTGCACGGTCAATAATTGATCTAAATTTGGAAGGACGTAAAAAAACCCGCCCGGCTTGCGCCGGACGGGTTTTTTGAGCAATTAAATTGCTTAGAAGGCTTGGTTGTAGCGGACGTAGAAGAAACGGTCGATCGGCAGTTCCGGGCTCACTGCCGACGACGACGAGTTGCCGCCGGTCGACGATGCCGCGCTGTAGTTGATCTCCGGTTTCTTGTCGAACAGATTGTTCGCGCCGAACAGGATCTTCGCGTTCCACGGCAGGGCATAGCCGATCGACAGGTCGGCGTACCACATTTCGCCGTGACGGTTGTAGCCGGTGCCCCAGCTGGTTTCGGCGGTTGGATCCGAGCAGTAGACTGCCGGGTTGGCGGTCCAGCAGCGGTTTTTCTGGCTGCTGTAGAAGCGGCCGGTGAAGGTCGCGTTCCAGTTACCCAGGCTCCAGTCGATCGAGGTGTTCGACTTCACACGGAAGATGTCGTACTCGCCAGCGTACTCCACCCAATCCGAATCCAGCGTCGACTGTTCCTTGAAGGAATCGGTGTAGGTGGTCTCGCTGCGGATGCCGAACTGGCCCCAGGCGGTGCGCGGCAGGCGGTAGTTGATCGCCAGGTCCACACCCTCGGTCTCGGTCTTGCCGCGGTTGGTGTTGCCGATCTGCAGGTCGACCACTTGGCCGCTCGCGTCACGCTTGACCAGCGAGCAGAAGTTCTGCACGTTGTTCACGTAGCACTCTTCCAGCGTATCGGTGGCCGACACGCCCGAGATGCGGTTCTCGATGCGGATATTGAACCAGTCCACCGAGACCGACAGGCCCGGTACGCCCGATGGGCTGATGACCAGGCCCAGGGTGCGGGTCTTGGCCGACTCAGGTTGCAGGAAGGCATTGCCGGCGCCGGTGGTGAACGGGAATGGCGTCTGTGCGCCGGTGGCGCTCACATTGCCGCCGGTCTGGTTCTTCTGGCGGAAGCCGGCCGGTACGCCGGCGGCCGCGCAGCGCGCCGCCACGGTCGGATTGTTGGCCGCCTCGCCGAATGCGCTGTCGCACACGTCCAGGTAGCTGGCGAAGGTTTGCGAGCCACCGCCGAATGTGTCGCCCAGGGTCGGGGCGCGGAAGCCTTCGGCATAGGTACCGCGTGCCAGCACGTCACGCACCGGTTTCCACATGAAGCTGGCCTTGCTGTTGGTGGTGGAGCCGAAGTTCGAGTAGTCCGAGTAGCGGGTCGCCAGGTTCAGGCTCAGCAGCTCGGCGGCGGGCAGGCCCTTCAGCAGCGGGATGTTGGCTTCGAGGTAGGCTTCGCGCACGGTATAGCGGCCGTAGGTGGCGTTGCCCGCCAGGCTCGACGAGTAGCCCGATTGCTCGAACTGGCCCGGGATGTCGTCGCCGCGCACTTCGCGGTGCTCGATACCGGCCGCGACGCCAACCGCGCCGGCAGGCAAGGTGAACAGTTCACCGGTGATGTCGGCGGTGGCGCTGTTGACGACCGAGCTATAGGTGGCCTGCGACGTCGACATCACATAGTCCAGCGCTTCCTGGGTCGAGGCCGACGGGCCGCCGAGGATGTTCCACGGCGTGCATTCCGCCAGGCCGATCGGCGCGCCTACGGTGCCGCACTGGACGACGCCCGAGGCGTTCCTGAACGATGGGCCGAGCGCGCGCTTCAGGTTCACCAGGTTCAGGTCGCCGTAGCCTTGCACCAGGCCGTCCACCTTGCTGTGGTTATAGCCGACGCTCCAGTTCCATGGCAGGCTGCGCAGTTCGAATTCACCTTCCAGGGTGGCGTCGATGTGCAGGGTGCGGCTGCTGTTGTCGGTCACGCGCGGCACCTCGATGGTGCGGCGATAGAAGAACAGGTCCTGCCCGTTGCCGGCGCCGGCGACCTGGTTGCCGTAAGGGTTGTAATAGCTGTCCTTGTCGACGTAGACCGGGAATTTCGACTGGGCCGTCGAGCTCAGCGGATAACCGGCGACCGTACGCGACGACTTGCGGTCGGCGTACATCGCGGTGGTCTTGAAGTTCATGTTCCATGGCAGCGCGACCTCGCCCTTGACGAACAGCGAGGTCAGCTTGCTCGGAGTCAGGAAGTGCATCTGGCTGGTCGAGTTGAACAGGTCGGCCGGCGCGTTGCCGAACGTATGGTAATTGTTCGGATCGCGGGAATCGGCGCCCACGCCGTCGCCCAGTTGGGCGCCGGTGTGGTTCAGGATGCGGTCGAAGCCGGTCGGGCCGCCGGTCGGGCTCACCTGGCGGATGCGGCCCCATGGACCGCTGCCCAGCGACGCGTTCGGACGATCCGGACCGTTGGTGGTCGAGGTGATGTCGCGGGTCTTGGCCCAGACTTCGCCCTGCTCGGTATGGGTTACGCCGAACAGCAGCGAGGCCTTGTCGTCGCCGGCGCCATAGGACAGCGAATAATCCTTGGTCTTGCCGTCGTTCTTTTCGTTCTGGCCATGGTAGATGCTCGCCTGGCCGCCCTGCATGGTTTTCTTCAGGATGATGTTGACCACACCCGAGATCGCGTCCGAGCCATAGATCGACGAGGCGCCATCCTTCAGGATCTCGACGCGCTCGATCAGTGCCGACGGCACGGTCGACATGTCGGTATAGCCGTTGACGGACTGGCTCCAGCGCTTGCCGTCGACCAGCACCAGCAGGCGCTGGGCGCCGAGGTTGCGCATGTCGAGGAACTGGCCACCCTGGTCGCGACCTGCGCCCAGCGACGTGCCCTTGCTGAATGCCGGTACGCCGGCCGAGGAGAGGCTGTTGATGATGTCACCGACGGTGACCAGGCCGCTCTTCTGGATCTGTTCCGCGTTCATCACCTGGACCGGCTGCGCGGTTTCCAGGTCGACCTGGCGAATACGGGAACCGGTCACTTCGACGCGCTGCAGTGCTTCCTGCGCGATGGCGGTCATGGCCGGCAGCGCCAGCGCGACGGCTAATGCGATCTTGGTACGTTGTTGCATGTGCTCTCCATCCTGCGTCCCACCTGGGGCGGAACGACCTTTATGATTAATAGGTGCAACCCGTGCGCATGCGGAAACCCGTGGGTAACGGGCTGTTCCGTAGTGCATACACATCTGTATAAAACCATTCCGTGTTGATTGATGTCAACGCGCCAAACACCGGTTTTTGTGGCAAAAACAACAGTTATCAAAAAGAAATTAAGTGACCTGAAAGTCAGGAAATTCAATCGCTTAGCGGTAGTGCATAAAAGGTGTATGTATGGGTAATTTGGGTGCGCGCGACCCGCATGCGCACCGGGGTGGTGCACATACGAATCAGTGGGAGGGAAAGGAAGGGAAGAGGTAAATCAGGCGCCGAAACAGGCATGCCACAGGCGTTGCACGCTGTCTGGATGGTGGCCGACCAGGCCGGGTTCGACCCGGGTCTTGTCCTGGCCCTGCAGCCGCACGCTGTGCTGGAGCTTGCGCATGGCGCGGTAGGCGTCGGCGACCTCGGCCGCCAGGCCGGCGTCGATCAGGCCCAGCTCACCGCAGACACGCAGCAGGGCGATATTGCCGGCGTTCGCCGTCAGCTGCGGGTAGCGCGCGGCGTGGCGCAGCACCAGGTATTGCACGATGAACTCGATGTCGATCATGCCGCCCAGATCTTGCTTGAGGTCGAACAGCTCGCTGCGGTTGACGTTGGCGTCGCGCATGCGCTGGCGCATGTTCACCACTTCTTCCCTGAGCCGGGCCTCCTGGTCGCTACGGTCCTTGCGCAGCACCTGCTCGCGGATCGCCTCGAAGCGCGCGCCGATGGCGGCATCGCCGGCGCAGAAGCGGGCCCGCGTCAATGCCTGGTGCTCCCACAGCCAGGCGGCATCGTTCTGGTAGCGCTCGAAGGCGGCGACCGAGGAGACCAGCATGCCGCTGGCGCCGTCCGGCCGCAGGGCGATGTCGACGTCGAACAGGATGCCGGCCGCGGTATGGGCCGTCATCCAGGTGATGAAGCGCTGGGCCAGGCGCGCATACAGGGGCGGGGCGTCCTGGTCCTCGTCGTCGTACAGGAAGATCACGTCGAGGTCCGACACATAGCCCAGCTCCTTGCCGCCCAGCTTGCCGTAGGCGATGACGGCGAACGCCGGTTCCTCGCGGTGGCGGCCGTTGACCGCGCGCCAGGCATGCCTGACCACGGCGCCGACGATCATATCGGCCAGGGCCGACAGGTGGTCGGCCAGGTGCTCCACCGACAGTTCTCCGCCCAGGTCCAGGGCAAGCAGGCGGAACAGCTGCGCATGGTGCGCTTCGCGCAGGATGTCGAGCTGGCGTTCGGTGTCGCCCGCTGCCTCGCTCAAATGTTCGTCGAGCAGCGCGGCCAGCTGCCCGAGGTCGCCGGCGCCGGCATTGCGGTCGTCCAGCAGTTCGTCGAGCAGGATCGGGTGCTGGGTGAGGAAGGTGGCGGCCCAGCCGCTGGCATTGATCATCCGGATCACGCGCTCGAGCGTGTGCGGGTATTCGGTCAGCAGGGACAGGTAGGCCGAGCGGCGCGCGACCGCTTCGAACAGGTCGAGCAGGCGGCCCAGGGTGGCGGCCTGGCTGCCGATCCCGGCCTCGACCACCACGGTGGTCACCAGGGGAAGGGAGGCTTCCACCAATGCTTCCAGCCTTGCTCGGCTGGCATCGGGCATATTTGACAGGCGCGGACCCTGCAGGGTGGCGGCCAGGCGGCTGGCGGCGGTGCGGGCGTCGTCGAAGCCGAGCGCGGCCAGGCGGGCGGCCAGCGCGTCTATATTATCCAGTTCGTCGGCCAGGGCCGGGGCGTCCGGATTATCGTCGGGCTTTTCCTTGTCGGCGAAGATGGCGTCGAACTGCTGGGCCACATAGCTGCGCTGCTCATCGAGCCGGTCCAGCAGGGTGGCTTCGTCCTCGACGCCCATCATGCGCGCCACCGCCAGCCGGTCGTCCGGATTGGCCGGCAGGGTGTGGGTCTGGGCGTCTTCCAGGTATTGCACCCGGTGCTCGAGATTGCGCAGGAACACATAGGCCTGCAGCAGGCGCTCGACGGTATCGACCGGCAGCAGCTCGCGCTCGGCCAGCAGCAGCAGGGTCTTGCGGGTGGAGCGCTCGCGCAGGGCCGGATCGCGTCCGCCGCGGATCAGCTGGAACACCTGGGCCAGGAACTCGATCTCGCGGATGCCGCCGCGCCCCAGCTTGACGTTGTGGCTGCGCTCGGGATGCAGGCGCTCCTGGCGCTTCACCTCGGCGCGGATCTGGGCGTGCATATTGCGGATCGCGTCGATCACGCCGAAGTCGAGGTAGCGCCGGAACACGAAGGGCCGCACGATGGCGTCGAGCGCCGCGATGTCTTCAGGCGTGCCGGTGACGGCGCGCGCCTTGACCCAGGCATAGCGCTCCCATTCGCGGCCCTGGACGATCAGGTATTCCTCGACCATGCCCAGGCTGGCCGCCAGCGGGCCGGACTTGCCGTTGGGACGCAGCGCCATGTCGACCCGGAACGTGAAGCCGTCCTCGATCACCTCGGACAGGGCCGCGTTCAGGCGCCGCCCGAGGCGCACGAAGAACTCGTGATTCGACAACTGCCGCTGGCCGGGGCCGGCCGCGGTCTCGCCGTCTTCCGGATAGACGAAGATCAGGTCGATGTCCGACGAGACATTGAGTTCGCCGCCGCCCTGCTTGCCCATGGCCAGCACCATCAGGTGCTGGGGGCGGCTGGATTCCTCGCCCATGGGCATGCCGTGGCTGGCCACCAGCTCGTCGGTGAGGGCGGTTACGTGGGTCTGGATCGCGAAGTCGGCGAACGCCGTCATGGCCGTGACCACCTCGTCGAGCTCGGCCTGGCCGCCCAGGTCGCGCGCCACGATGGTCGAGACCAGCAGGTTGCGCACGCGGCGCATGGCCCGTTCCAGCGGCAGCCCCTTGCCCAGTTCGCGCTCCAATAGCGCGCGGAAATCTGCGCCGCCCAGCGATAATGATGACAATGCGGCCAATTGGGAGGCCCGCTCCGGCGCGGCATCGAGCCAGCGCTGGACGAAGCGTGAAGCGCAGGCGGGGGAAGCTGTGGTCATCGTCGATCCTGGTAGATGAGGGCGGTTTAAGGTCCTGGTCATTTGCGATGCGGTAGAATGGCCCGCTTCATGGAGATGGCACGAATGCAAGATGCAATTCGGGCCATGGTCCGGCCATCGCTGCCTGGGGTTGCACCGATGGTAAGGTAGACGCCGCGACTGTTGCAAGCGACCTGTTTTATTAAAGAGTTATATTTACGGCGAGCCTTTGTTATTAGCACCTTGATGCACAACCCGGATCCGCAGGCGCCCACTGCGGCATCGCCGCTCGCCGTGCGCTGGCGGCGCCTGCGTTCGGCCTACCGCATGGCCAACCTGGCCTCGCACCACGTGCTCGGCTTCACCATCAAGCTCGTCCTGCTGGTGTATTTCGCGCTCGCCGTGCTGTTCCTGGTGCTGCGCTACGCCATCCTCCCCAACATCGACCTGTACAAGAGCGACATCGAGCGCATGGCCGGCAATGCCCTCGGCAGCCGGGTCACGATCGCGCGCCTGGCCGCATCCTGGCACGGCATGCGGCCGGCCCTGACACTTAGCGAGGTGCGCCTGCACGATGCCGCAGGGCGCCAGGTGCTGGCGCTGCCGCAGGTCGATGCGACCCTGGGCTGGTGGAGCGTGGCCGCCTTCGAGCCGCGCTTCGCCTCGCTCGAGATCAAGGGGCCGCGGCTGGCGGTGCGGCGCGGGCTGGACGGCGTGATCGAGGTCGCCGGGGTCCGGCTCGACCCCAACCAGGCCGACGGTGGCGGCGGCGCCGACTGGCTGCTGCGCCAGCGCGAGATCGTGATCCGCGACGGTCGGGTCGACTGGACCGACGAATTGCGCGGCACGCCGCCGCTGGCGCTGGAGGGCGTGACCCTGGCGCTGCTCAATCGCTGGGGCACCCACCACTTCGCGCTGCAGGCCACGCCGCCGCGCGCGCTGGGCAGCCCGATCGACGTGCGCGCCCAGTTCCGCCACCGCTTCGGCGAGCGGCCGTCGGACGTGCTGCGCTGGAAGGGCGAGCTGTACGCCGACCTGCGCGACGTCGACCTCGGCGCATGGAAACGCTTCGTCGACTATCCGATCCAGCTCGAGCGCGGCCGCGGTTCGCTGCGCGCCTGGCTCAGCTTCGACCAGGCGCGCCTGGCCGGCTTCACCGCCGACCTGGCCCTGGCCGGGGTCAATGCGCGCCTCGGCAAGGAGATCGCGCCGCTGCAGCTGGCGCGGGTCAGCGGCCGCCTGTCGGCGCGCGAGGAATTGCTGCCGAACGGGGCCGACGGCAAGCCGACTTTCGGCGCCCACGGCCACACGATCCGCCTGGATAATTTCGCGGTGGCGGTGCAGGGCGGCCGCGCGCTGCCGCCGGCCACGCTCGAAGAAACCTGGCGCCCCGCGAAGAACGGCCAGCCCGAACGCGGCGCCCTGCGCGCGCGCGGGCTCGACATCGGCGCGCTGGCGGCGCTGGCCCAGTACCTGCCGGTCACGCCGGTGCAACGCCAGCTGCTGGCCGACTATGCGCCGCGCGGCATGCTGCGCGACGTCAGCGCCGAATGGGATGGGCGCTACCCGAACGTGAGCGGCTGGCGCATCCGCGGCGACGTCGCCGACCTGGCGCTGAATGCCGTCGCCGCGCGCCCGGCCCGTGGCGCCCAGGGCGGCGTGCCGGCGCTGCCGGCGCGGCCCGCCACGCCCGGCTTCGAGCACCTGAGCGGCCACATCGATGCGAACGAGCGCGGCGGCAGCGTGGCGCTGGACTCGCAGGGACTGGCGCTGTTCATGCCGGCCTGGTTCGCCGAGCCGCGCATGCCGTTCGACCGGCTGGCGGTCAAGGCCGGCTGGAAGCTCGAGCCAGGCAAACAGTTGCAAGTCGAGGTCGACGACCTGACGTTCCGCCAGGGCGGGTTCAGCGGCGAGATATCGGGCCGCCACGTGCTGCCGCTCGAACCCGGCCACGGCCCCGGCAGCGCCGATTTCACCGGCAGCCTGGATGGCTTCGCGATCGACCAGATCGGGCGTTATCTACCGCTGGCCACCCCGCACAGCCTGCACGACTGGCTGGTCGGCGCCCTGCAGGGCGGACGCCTGGTTGATGCCAGCCTGCGCCTGCGCGGCGACCTGGCGCACTTCCCGTTTTATGCCGCCAACGCCGCCGAGCGCGAGCGCGGCGAATTCAATGTGAGCGGCCGGCTGGAAGGAGCGCGCCTCGAATACGCGCCCGGTCACCGCCATCCGGACGGCACGCCGCTGTGGCCGCTGGCCGAGGCGATCGACGGCAGCATCGCGTTCGACCGGGCGCGCATGGAGATTCACGGCAAGACCCTGCGCACCCTGGGCGTGGCGCTGTCGAACGTCAAGGCGGTGATCCCCGACCTCGGCGCCCACGAGAACATGATGCTCGAAATCGACGGCCAGGGCGCCGGGCCGCTGCAGGAATTCCTGCGCTATGTGTCGGTGACGCCGGTGCTGGACTGGATCGGCCACTTCACCGAGGACACGCGCGGCAGCGGCAACGCCAGGCTCGGCCTGAAATTGCGTATGCCGCTGTCGCGCCTAGCAGACACCAAGGTGCAGGGCAGCCTGCAATTGCAGAACAACGACGTCAGCCTATTCCCCGAACTGCCGACCCTGCAGGCGGCCCAGGGCCGGATCGATTTCCACGATCACGGTTTCGGCCTTGAGGCGATCCGCGCCAACTTCCTGGGCGAACCGGTCTCGGTGGCCGGCGGCACCCAGCGCGACGGCAGCACCCGGGTGCTGCTCGACGGCGTGCTGTCGGCCGAGGGCATGCGCCGCACCGCGCCGGCGCCGGCGCTGGGGCGCCTGGCCGAGCGCCTGTCGGGCAGCACCCACTACACCGGCTCGATCGTGGTGCGCGAAGGCCGGCGCACGATCGCCATCGATTCCAGCCTGGCGGGCCTGGGCGTCGAACTGCCGCACCCGCTGAACAAGGTTGCCGAGGCTAGCCTGCCGCTCAGCTTCGTGCTGGAAGGCGCGCCGACCATGGCCGGGCTGGCGCGCGACGAGATCCGGGTCGGCGTCGGACCCAACCTGGCGGCGCGCTACCTGCGCGAGAAGCAGGGCAAGGGCCCGTGGCGGGTGACCCAGGGCGGTATCGGCGTGAACGTGCCGGCGCCGCTGCCGGACGAGGGCATGATGGTCCACGTCGACTCGAAGGTGCTCAATATCGACCACTGGCTGGCGGCCGGGCGCGCCATCGCCGGCGAGGACGTGGCGGCCGGCGCCGCACTGCCGGCGCCGGGCACGATGGCCGGACCGGCGACGGCTGCCGGCGGCGCCGACTTCACCCAGTACATCCTGCCGACCGTGCTGGCCGGACGCATCAGCGAACTGACCATCGGCGAACGGCGCGTGGCCGACGTGGTGGTCGGCGCCACCCACACGCGCGACACCTGGCAGGCGAACCTGCATTCGCGCCAGGCCAGCGGCTACCTCACCTGGACCGAGACGAGGAGCGGCCTGGGCAAGGTCACGGCGCGCCTGGCCTCGCTCACCATTCCCGAATCGGCCGAGGCGGAGGTCAAGGATTTGCTGGAGTCGAACAAGGGCGCCAGCGCCACCATCCCGTCGCTCGACATCGTGGCCGAGCAGTTCGAGCTGTTCGACAAGCGCCTCGGCCGGCTGGAACTGCGCGCCAGCAATGTGCGCGCGCTGGCGGGCCGCGAATGGCGCATCGACCGCGTGCTGCTCGCCAATCCGGATGGCCAGCTGAAGGCGAATGGCCGCTGGCTGACCAAGGATGGCAAGAGCAATACCAGCCTGAACTTCGCGCTCGACATCGATGACGCAGGCAAGCTGCTGGACCGCCTGGGCTTCCCCGGCACGATCGGGCGCGGCAACGGCACCCTGAAGGGCGACATCTCGTGGGCCGGCCTGCCGTACGCGATGGACATCCCGAGCCTGTCGGGCCAGATCGAGATGAACGTGGAATCGGGCCAGTTCCTCAAGCAGGACCCGGGCGCCGCCAAGCTGCTGGGCGTACTCAGCCTGCAAGCGCTGCCGCGCCTGCTCAAGCTCGATTTCCACGATGTGTTCTCGGAAGGCCTGGCGTTCGACGGCATCAGCGCCAACGCCATGATCCAGCGCGGGGTGGTGCGCACCGACAACCTTAGAATGCATGGGGTGGCGGCCACCGTCCTGATGAACGGCAGCGCCGACATCGCCAATGAATCGACCAACCTGCGCGTGGTGGTGATCCCGGAATTCAACCTGGGCACCGGGCCGCTGGTGTATGGCCTGGCGGTCAACCCGGTGATCGGCCTGGGAGGCTATCTGGCCCAGCTGTTCCTGCGCGCGCCGGTGATGAAGGCGCTGACCTATGAAATGCAGGTGACGGGGCCGTGGAAGGCGCCGGTCATCACGAAAATCGACAATCCGGCGGCGGCCGCCGCCACTGTACCAGCCACTGAGCCAGCCAAGAAGGAGTGATATGACGACCGTAGCCGCGATCCAGATGGTATCCACCCCCGAGGTCGGCGAGAACCTGGCCACCATGCGCCGCCTGGTGGCCGAGGCCGCTGGCCGGGGCGCCACCCTGGTGGCCTTGCCGGAATACTGGCCGATCATGGGCATGAGCGACGCCGACAAGGTCGCGCATGCGGAGCCGCCGGGCAGCGGTCCGATCCAGGAGTGCATGGCGCAGCTGGCGCGCGAACACGGGATCTGGCTGGTCGGCGGCACCCTGCCGATGGTCTCGCCCCAGGCCGGCAAGGTGCTCAACACCACCCTGGTGTACGACCCGCAGGGCCAGTCGATGAGCCGCTACGACAAGATCCATCTGTTCGGCTTTAACAAGGGCGCCGAATCGTATGACGAAGCGCGCACCATCGTGCCCGGCGAGACGGTGGGCGTGTTCGATGCGCCGTTCGGCCGGGTCGGCCTGTCGGTGTGCTACGACCTGCGTTTCCCCGAGCTGTACCGCGCGATGGGCGAGTGCGCCCTGGTCATCGTGCCGGCCGCCTTCACCCACACCACCGGCCGCGCGCACTGGGAAGTGCTGCTGCGCGCCCGCGCCATCGAGAACCAGTGCTATGTGCTGGCCGCGGCCCAGGGCGGGATGCACGTCAACGGCCGCCGCACCTATGGACACAGCATGCTGGTCGACCCCTGGGGCGAGGTCAAGGCGGTGCTGCCGGAAGGCGACGGCGTGATTAGCGGCGAACTCGATCCGGCCTACCTGGCCGGAGTGCGCGAGAGCTTGCCGGCATTGCGGCATCGCAAGATGTAAGGAACAGCATGGACGCATCGGGCATGCGTCCAGTGTGAAAGAACTGGATATGGCACAATGACCTATCCCAGAAAATACCGAACGCCAACATGACTCCATTCGAACCGAATCTTTCTTCCATCGCCGTTGCCCGCGACGTGCTGTTGACGCCATTCGGCCTCGACGAAGGCAAGCTGCTGCGCGCGCTGGGAACGATGTTCACGCACAAGGTCGACTACGCTGACCTGTACTTCCAGTTCACCAAGAGCGAAGGCTGGAGCCTGGAAGAGGGCATCGTCAAGACCGGCAGCTTCTCGATCGACCAGGGCGTCGGCGTGCGCGCCATCTCGGGCGACAAGACCGCGTTTGCGTATTCCGACGAGATTTCCGAAGCGGCGCTGCTCGACGCCGCCGCCGCCACCCGCACCATCGGTCGCCAGGGCGCCGGGCGCATCAAGGTGGCCGGCAGCGCGCTGCCCACCGGCGGCCGCTCGCTGTACCTGCCCAACGATCCGCTGGCGTCGCTCGACGCCACCGCGAAAGTGAAACTGCTCGAGCGCGTCGAAAAGATGGCGCGCGCAAAGGATCCGCGCGTGGTGCAGGTGATGGCGGGCCTGGCCGGCGAATACGACGTGGTGCTGGTGGTGCGCAGCGACGGCGTGCTGGCGGCCGACATCCGTCCGCTGGTGCGCGTGTCGGTGACCGTGATCGCCGAGCAGAACGGCCGGCGCGAAGTCGGCTCATCGGGCGGCGGCGGCCGTTTCGACTATGGCTACTTCGACGACGAGGTGCTTGACCGCTATGCCACCGAAGCCGTCAAGTCGGCCTGCGTCAACCTGGAGGCGCGTCCGGCCCCGGCTGGTCCGATGACCATCGTGCTGGGACCGGGCTGGCCCGGCGTGCTCTTGCATGAGGCGGTCGGCCACGGCCTGGAGGGCGACTTCAACCGCAAGGGCTCGTCCTCGTATGCCGGCATGATCGGCCAGCGCGTGGCGGCCAAGGGCGTGACCGTGGTCGACGACGGCACCCTGCAGGACCGCCGCGGTTCGCTGAACATCGACGACGAAGGCAACCCGACCCAGTGCACCACGCTGATCGAGGACGGCATCCTGAAGGGCTATATCCAGGACACGATGAATGCGCGCCTGATGAAGATGCCGGTCACCGGCAATGCGCGCCGCGAATCGTTCGCCCACCTGCCGATGCCGCGCATGACCAATACCTATATGCTCGGCGGCGACAAGGACCCGCAGGAAATCCTGGCCTCGGTCAAGAACGGCATCTACGCAGCCAACTTCGGTGGCGGCCAGGTCGACATCACCAACGGCAAGTTCGTGTTCTCGGCCAGCGAGGCCTATATGATCGAGGACGGCAAGATCACTTATCCGGTAAAAGGCGCGACCCTGATCGGCAACGGCCCGGAAGTGATGAACCGCATCTCGATGATCGGCAACGACATGCGCCTGGATTCGGGCGTCGGCGTGTGCGGCAAGGAAGGCCAGAGCGTGCCGGTGGGCGTCGGCCAGCCGACCCTGCGCATCGATGGGGTGACGGTGGGCGGCACGGCCTGATCCGGTTTTCCGCTCTTCGATAAAAACGCCCGGCCTTGTGCCGTAATGCCGTTAAGTTAAAGCAAAAGTCTTCTTGAGTTAGCATAAAAACGTCGTTACTGCCAGTGGCAGTAACGACGTTTTTAAGGGCTAGCTCAGCAGCTTAACTTAACGCCATTACGGCCTCGTGCCGGGCGTTTTATTGGCGCGGCCAGCGCCAAACATTATGGCGCTATCATCGTTATCTGTTGATGACCCCGAATACAAGTCGCAGCAATTGCTCGACGGATGTGACTCGGCCGCCATCGAGCGCCCAATGCCAGCCCAGGTAGTTGGGTAACCAGCGTGATGCTACGCCATGGAAGCGCGCCAGCCATTCCTTGAAGCGCCGGTGGTAGGCGTTCACGTTTTGCACATGTATGGCGCCCTCGGCGCCGTTGCGGACCCGTTCGCCGACGTTGAGATTGACGGCCTGGTGCGCGACGCCATGGGCACGGGCGAAGGCGGGATAGGCGGCGTTGGCATCGGTGACCAGCAGCGCCTGGGGATCGAGTTTCGGCAGCAGGTGAGTGACCAGCTGGCTCACCTTCAAGGCGCCGCGGCCGGTGACTGCGTCGATGGTTTGTCCGCTACGGTCGCGCGCCACCAGGATGCAGTCGAGATGATGCGAAATGCCACGCACGGCGGCCCTGCCGCCACGCTTGCGCGGCTTTCGGTCGAGCTTGCGTGAGCCCTTCTGCGATTCGAGCAGGAACGTTTCGTCGGCCTCGACGATGCCGACCAGGCGCTCGGGCCGGTCGTCCTTGACCCGGTCGAGAAAGCGATGGCGCCAGCGAAAGGTCGTGTTCGGGTGCACGCCGACCCGCTTGGCCGCAGAACGGATTGTGCGGCAATCGAGCACCGTGTCCAGATAATCGAGCCACTTGCCCTTGTGCCTGAGTCGTGCCAGCGGCGTGCCGGTCAGGTCGTTGAAGGTGCGGCCGCACGCGCAACAGCGAAAGCGTTGCAGGTCATTGGCCTGGCCATGGCGGTGGCAACGCTCGCAGGCGCAATCCGGGCAGCACCGCCCCTTTGACCGAACCTCGTCGATGAGGGCGACCACCCGGTCGAGCCCGGCGGCCGGATGCAGGGCGGCGAGTACCTGCTGACGTTGCGGCTGGTTCAGTTGCGACAGCTGATCGAACAGCTTCTCAAACTTCGGCGCTTTCATCGTGCGCTCCCGATCGATGGTGACCGGGATTGGACCGCGGGCCAGCTCAGCAGTTCAATACTCATCCATATTTAACGGTGACAGCGCCAACATTATTGTTATAAAGTTGCTCAGAATAATTCGTTTGTACTGACTTGTTGGCTTGTTAGAGTTCGTTTCCCAATAAAAACAAGCCAATCATGAAACATACCTACCTCCTGGCCGCCGCCATCGGCGCGCCGTTGCTGGCCCACGCCCAGACGGCGTCGACCTCCGCCGATGCGCCGGCCGCCGCCACCACCAACGCCGCGCCCGCGTCGGTCCTCGTCACCGGCTCGCGCATCGCCCGCGCGCAGCTGGACGGTCCGTCGGCGGTCACCGTCATCACCGGCGACGAGATCACGCGCCAGGGTTACAAGAACGTGTTCGACGCCCTGAACAACCAGGTGCAGAACAGCGGCTTCGTGCAGGGCGCCGACTTCGGCAATACCTTCACGCCGTCGGCCAACACCATCAGCCTGCGCGGCCTGGGACCGAACCACACGCTGGTCCTGCTCAATGGCCGGCGCCTGGCCGATTTCCCGATCGCGTATGAGGGCACGGTCAACTTTACTAACCTGGCCAATATTCCGTCGTCTATCGTCGAGCGTATCGAGATCCTGTCCGGCGGCGCCTCGGCCATCTATGGCTCGGACGCGATCGCCGGCGTCGTGAACATCATCCTCAAGAAGAAGGCCGAAGGCGTCGACGTCAATGTCAAGCTCGGTGGCACCAGCCGCGGCGGCGGCTCCGAGCGGCGCGTGCAAGTCACTGGCGGCAAGCAGTTCGACCGCCTGAGCACCGTGTTCGCGCTCGAGTACTCGGAACGCAATCCGATCGGCGCCTACCAGCGCGACTTCATGGCCGAACGCTCGGGCACGCCGACCAATATGCTGTCGCGGCGCGACGCCACTGTCGGCCGCTACATCGATCCGGGCGCGACCTGCGGGCAACTGGGCGACCTGTTCGGCGGCAGCGTCGTCAACTACGCTTCGCGCACCGGCAACTACTGCGCCAGCAATAAAGTGAGCCCCACCTACTGGTCGGTGCAAACCGAGAACCAGAGCAAGAACGCGTTCGGCAGCGCCACCTATGAGCTCGATGAGAACACGACGCTGTTCGCCGACGTCCTGCTGGGCCGCAATAACACGGTCAACAATACGCGCGGTCCCTCGTGGACCTCGAATTCCCTGAACAACGGTTACTTCCTGAACCAGGGCACGGGGCACTACGAAGCCTGGACCCGTTATATTTCGCCGGAAGAGATGGGCGGCCTGTCGCGCTACAACCGCTTCTGGGAAGACGGCGCCGTCGCCGCCTCGCTCGGCGCGCGCGGCATCGTGCCCGGCACCAGCTGGAAGTGGGAAGCCGGCTACAGCGCGTCATGGTACGAGAGCAAGGGCAAGACCCCGCGCGCACTGTCGACCATCGACAGCTTCTTCCTCGGGCCGCGCCTGGGAACGGACGCCAGCGGCGTCGCCATCTACGCGCCTGACCCGGTGCGGCTGGCGACCCGCGTGAACCCGGATGAATTCGGGACCATCACCGGCTATGCCGAAAGCGACGACGAATCCTGGACCCACACGGTATCGGCCAGCGCCAACGGCGAAGTACTGCAACTGCCGGCCGGTCCGCTGCAACTGGCGGTGGTGGCCGAGGCCGGCCGCCAGGGCTTCACCAATGCGCCCGACGAGCGCATCAACGCGGGCTACTTCAACCTGGCGCCGAACACCGCCGTCACGGCCGGCACCCGCAACCGCTATGCGCTCGGCACCGAGGCCAGCATCCCCCTGCACAAGATCCTGACCGCGACCCTCGCCGGCCGTTACGACCGCTATGAATTCGCCGAGCGCGACAGCGGCAAGTTCACCTATGCCGGCGGCCTGGAACTGCGGCCGACGCGCGAGCTGCTGGTGCGCGCCAACTACGCCACCAGCTTCCGTGCGCCGGACATGAATTACATCTACAAGGCGCGCGGCACCGGCTATTACTCGTCGACCACCGACCACTACCGCTGCGGCGTGACCGGCCAGCCACTGGCGAACTGCGAATTCGCCAGCTACTCGCCGGGCGCCGACTACGTCCAGTACGGCAGCGCCGACCTCAAGCCGGAGCAGGGCAAGTCGTATGGCGCCGGCATCGTCTGGTCGCCGAGCACGAACTTCGATGCCTCGGTCGATTACTGGGACATCAAGATCGACGACCTGGTGACCAATCTGTCGGCCGACCAGCTGCTGCGCGACGAAGCGGCCTGCCGCCTGGGCTCGCTGGACATCGGTTCTTCGCTGTGCGCGGACACGATCTCGCGCATCACCCGCTACGCGGCCAATTCGCCGGTGCGTCCGGGCGAGATCCGCGAGATCCGCGTCAATCCGATCAACGCGGCCCAGGAATCGAGCAGCGGCATCGACGTCAGCGCGCGCTATGCGCTGCGCACCGCGGCCTGGGGCACGTTCACCTTGCGCGGCAATTATTCGAAGACCCTGACCCGCCGCTCGAAACAGTTTGCCGGCGACACGGTGCGCGACGAACTCAATTCGCTCACCAGCTCGGATTGGCCGGACAAGCTGGCGGCCAGCCTGAACTGGAACGGCGGCGCCTGGTCGTCGACCGTGTTCGCGACCCGCTACGGCAAGATCCCGAACTCGGCGCAGACCGACTACCTGACGCCGACCACCCTGGTCAACGCCAGCGTCGTGTATCGCGTGAACGACCGCCTGACCCTGTCGGCCATCGTCAACAATGTGTTCGACCGCATCAAGCACGACACCACCGGCGGCTGGCCGAATTATGCGGTGGGTAGCTACAGCCCGGCGGGGCGGACCGGGTGGGTCGAGTTGAATTACCACTTCGGCGGTTGATCGACCTCCGCTGACGAGAAGAGTTGTTCGCGCCACCGGCACGAGCAACTCTTCGCGTTTAACCGCGCTCACATCAGAACGCGTATCTCGCCCCCAGCGTGAAGAAGCGGCCGATCGCGCCGTAGTAGTCGAGCGGGTTGTACGACACCGCGCCATAGGTCAGCGGATCGAGCGGCGCCTGCTTGTCGAACAGGTTCTGGATCGAACCGTAGATTTCCCAGCGCGGTTGCGGCTTCCAGCGGAACACCAGGTCGACCGTGGTGAACGAGGCCAGTTCGCAATCGCTCGGCGCATCGTCTCCGTTGGCGAAGTGGCTGGCGCAGCCTTCCGGATCGTCCTTGAAGAAGGTGTTGTCGATCGGCCCGCGGTAGTTGACGTTGGCCGACACGCGCCAGTTGGCGCGCTCCCAGGTTGCGCGCAGGTTGGCCTTGTGGTCCGGCGTGCCCATGCAGTTGCTGACGTCGCAGTTGCCGTGGGTGCCGGCGTAGTCGCGCGTGGTGCCATCCTGTTCGGTGCGCTCCCATTTGTCGAGGTAGGTGTACTTGACGTCGAAGGTCAGGGTGCCCCAGTTGTTCGGCAGTCCGAAGCCCTGGCGCGCGTCGAGGTCGATGCCGCGCACCTCGGTCTCGGCCGAGTTCACGTATTCGGCCAGCACCGCCGTGATCGCGCCCGGATCGCCCGGGATCGTCGGCACCGCCGTGCTCGGATCGCGCGCCACGTCGCCGGCCGCGATCGCGGCGTCGATCTGCTGCTGGTTGATCTCGTTCTTGCGCTTGATGTTCCAGAAGTCGAGCGAGAAACTGGTGCGCGGCAGCGGATCCCAGATCGCACCGATATTCCAGCTCTTCGAGCGTTCCGGGCTCAGGTCCTGGTTGGGCGAGGTGATCACCGACACCGATGCCGGGTTGCAGGCGGTCTGCACGCCCAGCGCGCAGCGCACCGGGTCGGTGGCGTTGGCGAAGGCGGCCAGGCCGCCGACGCCGTTCTCGGCCGGGCTCGGCGCGCGGAAGCCCTTGGCCCAGGTGGCGCGCAGCGCCAGCTCGCGCCGCGGGTTCCACTTGACGCCCACCTTCGGGGTCCAGGCGTCGCCCACGTCGGTGAAGTGGTCGTAGCGCATGGCGCCGGTGAGTTCGAGGCCGGGTAGAACCGGGGCCAGCACTTCGCCGTACAGCCCGAAGACGTTGCGCTGGCCATCGTAGGCCGAGTAACCCAGGCCGATGATGTTGCCGCGTTCGGTGCCGGCGGTCGGTTCGAGCCGCGTCGATTCGTGGCGGAATTCGGCGCCCAGCGCCACGCCCACCGCACCGCCGGCCAGCTTGCCGATCTCGCGCGAGGCCTTGAAGTCGACCTGGGCGATCTCGGTCTTGGCATCGTTGGAGATGGTCGGCGACAGGGCGGCGTACACGGCGGGTGAATTCAGGCCCGCGCTTTCGGCGATGCGCCAATAGGTGCCCGCCGGCAGGGCGCGGTAGCCGGGATTGGCCTGGGCCGCCGCTACGTTCTCGGGCGACGGGTCGAGCAGGGCGAAGGTGGCGTCGCGCTGCAGGTAGCCGCGGCGGTCGTTGCCGACCCTGCTGGTCGAATACAGCAGCGAGGTATCCCAGTCCCAGGCGCCACTGGTGCCGCGCGCGCCGAACAGGGCGCGCAGGAAGTTCGAGGAGATGTCGGATTGGCGCGGACCGACGTCGAAGGGCAGGTAGCGCAGCCGCGCCGCGCGGCCGAAGTAGGGGTTGTCGGGATGCTCGGCGCCGAGCTGGACGCCGGCGTTGCTGACCGGGCCGCCGGGATAGCCGACGCTGGCCGCGATCGGGTTCGGCGTGGTGCTGGACTGGGTCAGGCTGTTGTACAGATTCAATTCGGCATAGGCCTCGGTATTGCCCTGCAGCTTGAGTGTGCCGCGGGTGTACAGCGACAGGTTTTCGCTGTCGGGCTGGATCTGGTTGTACAGGAAGGCCGAATCGACCAGGCAGCCGCCGCCCGGATCGCCCTGCGGGTGGTTGGTGAAGTTGCCGCAGGCGGCGCCCGGGAAGGTGCGCGTGAAGCCGGGCCCGGCCAGGTTGCCGCGGTTGTAGTAGTCCAGTGTGTCGGGGTTGCGCACATTGCCGTTGATGGCGTTGCCCGACTGGTTGTTGCCGGTAATGGCGCCGGTGCCGCCGAAGCCTTCCTGGGCCGAATAGCCATAGGGCCGCAGGTCGATCTTGCCGATGTAGTCGCGGTTGCCGCGGTTGCGGTACCAAATTTCTTGCGTGTGCTTGTACTCGACGTTGACCAGCACGTTGTAGCGGTCGGTGTCGAGGTTGCCGAAGCCCCAGGCCAGGGCCAGGTTATGCTGCTGGCCGTCTCCCGCCTCGCCGCTGCCGTACAGCGCGCGCGCGCTGGTGCCCTGGAAGTTGCGGCGCAGGATGATGTTGACCACGCCGGCGATCGCGTCCGAACCATAGATGGCCGAGGCGCCGTCCTTGAGGATCTCGATGCGCTCGACGGCGTCGGTCGGGATCACGTTGAGGTCGGCGAATACCTTCTGGCCGTCGTCGGCCAGGCCGTAGGGCGCCATGCGGCGGCCGTTGAGCAGGACCAGGGTCGAGGCCGTGCCCAGGCCGCGCAGCGAGATGCCCGAGGCGCCGGCCGCGAAGCCGCTGCCAAAGCTCATCGGCACCGAGCCCTGGTTGTCGACCGCCAGGGTCTGCAGCAGCTCGGCCACCGTGGTCTTGCCCGAGCGCTCGATGTCGGCGCGGTTGACGGTAAGCACGCTGGACGCGGTCTCGGCCTGGGCGCGGCGGATGTTCGAGCCGGTGATCTCGACGCGGGCCACGGGAGCGGCTTCCTGCGCGAGAGCAGGGTGGGGAAGGGCCAGCAGCACGGGGCCGGCGAGCGCCAGGCCGGCGGCGCCGCCGCCCGCGAACAGGCGGCGCACGGAACGGGAAAGCAGGGTTTCAGTCATGGTCCGACACTCCAGTGGATGGGAAGATTCGGATGCCGCGCGGTGGAGGGCTTGATCCTTATCGCCGATCAATTTCCTTGGCACCTCTCAGTACCTGTTTGTGTCTACAATCAACACGAGCGGCAGCCGGGCTTGAATCGACTGTTGCATCGGTAGCCGCGTCGGGAATGAGGTAGCGCAAGATGCGCATAAGGTGACGCTCATGCGCAAGGAGGGATGTCAGTTCGCTGCAACCGATTGTTGTCTGTACAAGCGTGGAACCGGCGACAAAAGGCTTGCCAACTTTCATGCCTTGTTGTTATAGTCAATTCGACCAAACCCGGACGACACCATGCGCCACGCTTTCTTTACCCGCTTTTTTTACTTTAGCCATTCCAGCCTCAGGCGGTGGAGTAGCGGCGGGTACGCGGAGTAAACGTCCCGGCAGCATCCAGACAAACCGCCAGCGATGGCGGTTTTTTTATTTCCAGTCCTGAACAAGACCAGCACAGAACAGCACGAAAGGGAGTCCCAGCATGCCCCGCACCGACGATTTACGCATCCGTGAAATGAAGGAACTGACGCCGCCCTCGCACCTGATCCGCGAGTTCCCGGTGACCCCGCAGGCCGAGCAGACCGCGGCCGGCGCGCGCGTCGACCTGCACCGCATCCTGCACGGCCAGGATGACCGCCTGATGGTGGTGATCGGACCGTGCTCGATCCACGATCCGAAGGCCGCGCTCGAGTACGCGCGCAAGCTGGTCAAGGAGCGCCAGCGCTTTGCCGGCGAGCTCGAGATCGTGATGCGGGTCTATTTCGAGAAGCCGCGCACCACGGTCGGCTGGAAGGGCCTGATCAACGACCCGTACATGGACAATAGCTTCCGCATCAACGACGGCCTGCGCATGGCGCGCGAGCTGCTGCGCGACATCAACGAGATGGGCCTGCCGGCCGGCACCGAATTCCTCGACGTGATCAGCCCGCAGTACATCGCCGACCTGGTCAGCTGGGGCGCGATCGGCGCCCGCACCACCGAATCGCAGGTGCACCGCGAGCTGGCGTCCGGCCTGTCGTGCCCGGTTGGCTTCAAGAACGGTACCGACGGCAATATCAAGATCGCGACCGAGGCCATCAAGGCCGCCTCGCAGCCGCACCACTTCCTGTCGGTGACCAAGGGCGGCCACTCGGCCATCGTGTCGACCTCGGGCAACGAGGATTGCCACATCATCCTGCGTGGCGGCAAGACCCCGAACTACGACGCCGCCAGCGTCGACGACGCCTGCAAGCAGATCGCCGCGCTCGGCCTGGCCAGTCGCCTGATGATCGACGCCTCGCACGCCAACAGCTCCAAGAAGCCCGAGAACCAGGTGCCGGTATGCGCCGACATCGCGGCCCAGATCGCCGGTGGCGACGACCGCATCGTCGGCGTGATGATCGAGTCGCACCTGGTGGCGGGGCGCCAGGACCTGGTGCCGGGCAAGGAATTGACCTACGGCCAGTCGGTGACCGATGGCTGCATCGACTGGGATACCAGCGTGGGCGTACTGGAAGGATTGGCGGCTGCGGTGCGCCAGCGCCGGCTGCGCCAGGATTAATAAACACCAATAATAAAAAACGGCGCACCGAGGTGCGCCGTTTTTTTCACCTTCAGCCGATTAGAACTTGGCGGTCAGGTTCAGGAACACGTGACGGCCCATCGAGTCATACACTTGTGGGTAGGTGTTACCGTTACCGAAGACCTCGGCAACCACGCCCGACAGCGGAGGATCTTTATCCAGCGCGTTGTTCATACCTGCGCGCAGTGCGAAGATCGGGGTGATCTGCCAACCGGCGGTCAGGTCCAGGTAGTTGCGTGCGCCAAGGCGTGCATCGGCCGCTTCGAAATCGCCGGCCAGCAATGGATTGCTGCTGGTCGAGTCGAGGTCGGTGCCGCGCACGTAGCGCCAGGTAGCGCCCAGTTCCACGCCGCGCCATGGGGTAGCCCACGAAGCGCGCAGTTTGTGACGCCATTTCGGCAGCGGCACACCGCAGGTGGTGCCGTGCAGGCCGGCGCAGTTATACTCGCCCGAACCCGGGAAGTCTTCCTGCTTGAACTCTTTCAGGTAGGTGCCCATCAGTGACAGGTTCAGGCCGCCCCATGCGCCCAGCTTGGTGTTCCAGTTGGCGCCCAGGTCGATACCCCTGGTCGAGCTCATGCCCAGGTTCTGGTTGGTCGCGGTGATGTTGGCGCTCTCCAGAGCCCACAGGCTGCCCAGGCGGTCACGCGTGATCAGGTCGCAGAACTGCGCATTGCCGGTGTTCAGACACTGGGTCAGGGTGGTCGATGCTGGCAGACCGCCGATGACGCCCTTGACCTTCATGTCGAACGCGTCGATGGTGACCGAGGTGTTGCGGGTAGGCTGCAGCACGACGCCCAGGGTGTACGAATCCGACTCTTCCGGTTCCAGCGCCGTGTTACCACCGATGATCTGGTTGTACTGCTGTGCTGGCGAGTTCAGGATGTTGCCGTACTGGGCAGCGGTGACGCCGGTCAGCTGGCACTGTGCCAGCGAGGCGCTCGGGTTGGCGCCGGCGCAAGGATCGGACGACATGCCGAACAGTGCCAGGCCTGCCGGGGTGAACAGCTCGACCACATTGGCCGCACGCGCCGCGCGCTGGTAGCTGAAGCGGAATTTGGCTTCCTTGACTGGCGCCCATTCCAGGCCGACACCATACGAATCGGTGTCCTGGCCGGTCGAGTAATCCGATTTGCGGTAGCTGCCGGTCAGCGTCAGCTGGTCGGCGAACGGCACGTCCTGCAGGATCGGGATACGGGTTTCGGCGAAGTAGTCGCGCACGCTGAACTGGCCGCTGACGTTCTTGGTCGGGCCGCCCTGGCCGGCCAGGTCACCCGACTCGAACGCGACGTCCGAGTTCAGTTCCAGCTTCTCAGTGCGGTGTTCCCAACCGAAAGCCACGCCTACGCCTTCTTTGCTGGTTGGCAGCTTGATGCCGTATTCGCCCAGATCCGACGACAGGTTGATGCCCTGCACGGTCTGCGAGGTGTGGCCCTTCTGGAAGCCAGGGGTCTGCAGATAGGTCAGCGCTTCCGGGGTCACGCCGCCCAGGCTCCAGATATTGTACGGAACGCAATTTGGATCGACGCCGTTAAGGGTGCTGCGGCAGACTGGCTGGCCATTGGCGCCGGTGACCACGTCGAGTGCGCGTCCGCTGCGCGAGACCGAGAAGTCGTTGAAATAGGTTTCCGAGTACAGCACGCGGCCGACCTGGGCAAAGGCGTCGTACTGCCAGTTGCCGATGTCGCCCTTGACGCCAACCACGCCGCGGTAGGATGTGTGGTTCAGGTCGTCGCGACGGCCACCGCCTTCGACGTTGCGGCGGAAGATCACCATGTCGGCGGTGTCGCCAGGGGCGTTCAGGCCCAGGGTGCGGCGCCATGCGTCCGACAGCAGCGGATTCTCGAAGCGGATGGCGTTGGCGCCCGATGCGTCCAGGCCGAACAGGCCGGATGGGGCGATCTGGGCCACGGTGCTGTCGTCGTGGAAGCTGGCCTCGGCGTACAGGCGGGCCTTGTCGTTGATGTCGTAGTGGGTGAACGAGCTGAAGGTGTAGCGTTCCGACGGACGGCGGAAGTAGTTCAGCGGGCCGAAGTTATAGGCGTCGGTCGCGGCATTGTAGGGACGCACGCCACCGGCGGCATCGGCCACCGTGAAGCCCTGGCTGCCGAGCAGGAAGCGGCCAGGGAAGCTGGTGCCCGAACCACCGCAGTTGAAGGTGTCGCCCGAGCTCGAGCCGCCCAGCGAGCAGGCGGTGAAGTCACGTTCCGATTGCAGCAGCGCGTCTTCTTTCTTGTAGCCGAAGAATACGACGGCATTGCCCTTGCCATCGGCAAAGTTGCCACCCATGGTCAGGGTGATGTCCTTGACCTTGCCATCAGCGCCCTTGTCGCCCGGCAGCGCGAAGTTGCGGCGGTTGGCGGCGTCGGCGGCCGGGCCACCGTTCTGGTCGTGGTTGTAGAACTGGTAGTTGGCGTCGATCTGGACGCCCTGGAAGCGGTCGTCCATGATGAAGTTGACCACGCCGGCCACGGCGTCCGAGCCGTAGATGGCGCCGGCGCCGCCGGTCAGCACTTCGACGCGCTTGATCAGGCCCACGGGAATCTGGTTCAAGTCGGCTGCGGTATTGCGCGGGCTGCCGGCTGGCAGGCGGCGGCCATTGACCAGCACCAGGGTGCGGTCGGCGCCGAAGTTACGCAAGTTGACGGTCGCGGTGCCGGACGAGCCGTTCGACACCGAGCCACCCTGGTCGGCGAAGACCTGGGGCAGGTTGTTCAGCAGGTTCTCGACCGAACGGACACCTTCCATCTTGATGTCCTTGGCGTTCACCACGGTCACCGGGCTGACGCTTTCCAGGTTCGCGGTCGCGATGCGCGAGCCGGTCACTTCCACGCGTTGCAGCGATTCGGCGGCAGGCGCCGTTTCCTGGGCGTACGCCGTCGTGCAGGCGACGGCAAGGCCGCCGGCGCAGATCAGGCGTACCGATCGAGATAACACAGTTTCAACCATCATAGTGAGTCTTCCCCGTAAGACCTGGCGGCGGGTTGCGCCGGCCAGTAAAGTCAGTGAATCGCCGTGTGATATGGACACGACATGTTTTTACTACTTAGCAATAAAAACATTTACCAATAGATAGTGTCAATTGGTAACGTATGCACGGTGCAAAATACAACTAATTGATAACTTGTCTTTACAATTTATTTTTTTGATGCTAGTCACACAAAAGTCACAAAACTCGGAAATTGAAATATCATGCGGAAAATATAGTTCGATATGATATTTAATTCGTTCAAACTATATTTTCTAAGCACGAAGTTGTGAAAAATGCGGCTTGCATATTTAGCATTGCCAGCAAGGTTCTTATACGAATCGATGATGGTTGTGTCATGACATGGTAATAACCTGGGACTATCGGAGCATAAGATTGCGCGGCTGTTGGTGGGCGCGAATATGCGCTATCGTGTCGTTTTTGCCATCCAGGATTTGGCTAGGCAGCGAAGCCAGAGGCGGTCCATTCGCCCAATCCGCAAATTCGGGAGTGCGATGTTTGCTTATGTCTTGCGCCGCTTGTGGCAGATGCTGCCGACGATGGCCGGCGTCGTGTTGCTGGTGTTTTTCTTGTTCAACTGGGTTGGCGGCGATCCGGCCTACCTGTTGGCGGGCAAGATGGCCGATGCGGGGGCAATCGAGAATATCCGGCGCCAGCTCGGCACCGACCAGCCTTATACCGTGCAGCTATGGATCTTCGTCAAGCAGATCCTGACCTTCGACTTCGGCAATGCCTGGAGCACGGGCGAGCCGGTATCCCAGATCATTGGCAGCCGACTGGGCCCGTCGCTGACCGTGTTGATCCCGCTGACGGTGCTGGAAACCTTATTCGGCATCGCGCTGGCGCTGGCGATCGCCTTCGTGCGCGGCTCGCTGACCGACCGCGCCGTGATGGTGGCCTGCACGGTCGGGATGTCGATCTCGATCCTGGTCTACATCATCGTGTTCCAGTACATGTTCGCCTATCAGCTGGGGCTGTTTCCGGTCCAGGGCTGGGGCAATAGCCTGGGCGAGAACCTGCTGCACTATGCGCTGCTGCCGATCATCATCGGCCTGGCGGTGTCGATCGCGCCGACCCTGCGCCTGTACCGCAGCTTCGTGCTCGACGAAGCAGGGCAGGACTATGTGCGCACCGCGCGCGCCAAGGGCCTGCCGGAGCGCCGCATCGTCTGGGTCCACGTGCTGCGCAATGCCGCGATCCCGATCATCACCCACGTGATGGCCAATCTGCCGGCGCTGCTGATCGGCGCCTTCCTGCTCGAGCGCTTCTTCGGCATTCCCGGCATCGGCCGCGAAGTGATCCTGGCCGTCGAACGCAGCGACTTCCCGGTGATCAAGGCGATCACGGTCTACGTGGCCGTCGCGACCATGGTATTCAACCTGCTGGCCGACCTGCTGTACCAGGCGGTCGATCCACGCGTGCAGCTCAAGTAATCATGACCACCCTGCACATGCATGTACAAACGCGCTCGCCCGGCCTGTGGACGCTGGCCTGGCGGCGCCTCTGCGCCGACCGCGTCGGGATGGCGGCGCTGGCCGTCGTCGCCGCTTTCCTGCTGCTGGTGCTGTTGTCCGCCACGGGCATGTTGGCCAGCGATTGGGAAGACGAGGTGGCGGTCAATTATGCGCCGCCCACCTTCGTCGGCGCCGACGCCACGGCGCGCGCGCTGGCCCAGGCCCAGCTGCCGCGCGCCACGCCGCCGAACGCCTTCGATCCGCTGGCGGACGAACTGGCCGAGCTCGAGGCGCAGGTGGCGCAAGCCCATCCGCCAGTGGAAAAGCGTACGACCCTGCCGTTCGGCGCCGATAAATGGGGCCACGATATCGTCAAGAAAACCATCAAGGGCGGCGAGACCTCGATCGTGGTGGGTCTGGTGGCGGCCCTGCTGGCGGTGACGCTCGGCACCCTGTTCGGCGCGGTCTCGGGCTTTTATGGCGGCTGGGTCGACGACTTGTTCAACTGGTTCTACAGCATCTTCACGGCGATCCCGGCGATCCTCATGATCCTGACCGTGGCCGCCGTGCTCCAGCAAAAAGGCGTGGCCACCATCGTGCTGATCCTCGGCCTGACCGGCTGGACCGGGCCGTATCGCCTGATGCGCGCCGAATACATCAAGCACAGCGCGCGCGAGTACGTGATGGCGGCCGATGCCATCGGCGCGTCGGGGTGGCAGCGCATGTTCGGCCACATCCTGCCCAATGTCTCGCACGTGGCGCTGGTGCAGATGTCGATCCTGGTGGTGGGCTTCATCAAGGCCGAGGTGATCCTGTCCTTCCTGGGCTTTGGCGTGCCGGTCGGCACCGTCTCCTGGGGCAGCATGCTCAACGAGGCGCAGAATGAACTGATCCTCGGCAAATGGTGGCAGCTGGCGGCGGCCGCCGGCGCGATGGCGCTGCTGGTGACGAGCTTTTCGCTGTTCGCCGATGCGCTGCGCGATGCGCTGGATCCCAAGATCAAATGACACCCAATATGAACCAGGAACCATTGCTGCAGGTGCGAGACCTGCGCATCGCCTTTCGCACCGACAAGACGAATACCTTCGAGGCGCTGAAGGGCATCTCGTTCGACGTGCCGGCGAACAGCACGGTGGCGCTGGTGGGCGAGTCGGGCAGCGGCAAGTCGGTCAGTTCGCTGGCCGTGATGGGCCTGCTGCCGGAACAGACCACGATCGTGCACCCCGGCGCCAGCATCCGCTTCGCCGGCCGCGAATTGCTGGGCCTGCCGTTGCGCGAGCGGCGCGCGCTGTGCGGCAAGGACATCGCCATGATCTTCCAGGAGCCGATGTCCTCGCTCAATCCGGTGTTCACGGTCGGCTTCCAGATCGGCGAAGTCCTGCGCCTGCACATGGGTATGGATAAACGGGCGGCGCGGGCGCGCACCCTGGCGCTGCTGCATGAAGTGGGCATCCCCGATCCCGAGCGCAAGATCGACGCCTACCCGAGCCAGATGTCGGGCGGCCAGCAGCAGCGGGTGATGATCGCGATGGCGATCGCCTGCGAGCCGCGCCTCCTGATCGCCGACGAGCCGACCACGGCGCTGGACGTGACGATCCAGAAGCAGATCATGGACCTGATCGCGCGCCTGCAGCGCGAGCGCCGCATGGCGGTGCTGTTCATCACCCATGACCTGGGCCTGGTGGGCGAGATCGCCGACCGCGTGATCGTGATGCGCCACGGCGAGGTGCGCGAGGAGGGCGCCGCCGGCCAGGTGTTCGGCGCCCCGGCCGATGCGTATACCAGGGCCCTGCTGCATTGCCGGCCGTCGCTCGATGCGCGGCCGCTGCGCCTGCCGGTGATCGACGATTATCTGGGCGGTCGCATCTTGCCCGATCAGGTTCCGGCGCAGCGCGTGCGCGGCACCACGCCGGACGACCAGCCGGTGCTGGTGGTCAATAACCTGGCCAAGAGTTTCTGGCTGCGCGAAGGCCTATTCGGCAAGCGCGAATTCAAGGCGGTCAAGGACGTCTCGTTTACCCTGGGCCGCGGCAAGACCCTGGGCGTGGTGGGCGAGTCGGGCTCGGGCAAGACCACGGTCGGCCTGACCCTGCTGCGACTGCACCGCGCGAGCGGCGGATCGGCGCTGTTCGAGGGGCGCGACCTGCTGGCCATGTCCGACCGCGAATACCAGGCCTATAAGCGCCGGATCCAGATCATCTTCCAGAATCCCTATGCCTCGCTCAATCCGCGTTTCACGGTGGGCCAGATCTTGCAGGAACCGATGCGCATCCACGGCATCGGCGCCAACGAGATGGAGCGCACAGGGTTGGCGCGCGGCTTGCTGGGGCGGGTGGGCCTGCCGGACGCCGCCTATGGCCGCTATCCGCACGAATTCTCGGGCGGCCAGCGCCAGCGCATCGCGATCGCGCGCTGCCTGACCATGCGGCCCGAGATCCTGGTGTGCGACGAATCGGTGTCGGCGCTCGACGTCTCGGTCCAGGCGCAAGTGCTAAACCTGCTGCAAGACCTGCAGGACGAATACGGCATGAGCTATATCTTCATCTCGCACGACCTGTCGGTGGTCAAGTACATCTCGGACCAGGTGATGGTGATGCACCACGGCAGCGTGGTCGAGATGGCCGATTCCGACACGCTGTACCGCAACCCGCAGCATCCGTACACGCGCTCGCTGCTGGCGGCGATTCCGCGAGGTGTCTTGTAAAATTCGCTCATCCGTCCCAGGCGTTGCGCTTACGCCAAAGGGAATAGGGGCTGTTCCTGTACCGACCACACAATTGCGCTAATATACAAAAATGCCCCAGCTAGCCGAACTCCTCCAAGTCTATGGCGTGCTGATCGTGTTCGGCATCGTCCTCGTCGAACAGTTCGGTCTGCCCATACCCGCCTACCCGGTCCTGATCGTGGCCGGCGCGCTCTCGGTCACCGCCGACGTGAGCTGGCAGATGGTATGGATGGCGGCCATCCTGGCCTGCCTGATCTGCGACGCCTTCTGGTTCCGCGCCGGCCGCTTCTATGGCAAGCGCATCCTGCGGTTGCTGTGCAAGATTTCGCTGTCCCCCGATTCTTGCGTCAACCAGACCGAAGACCGCTTCAGCAAGTTCGGCGTCAAGTCGCTGCTGGTGTCCAAGTTCGTCCCCGGTTTCAACACCATCGCGGCGCCGCTGTCGGGCGCCATGGGCGTCAACCCGCGCCTGTTCCTGGTGTATGCGGTGAGCGGCGCGGCGCTCTGGAGCGGCACCGGCATCCTGCTCGGCGTCTGGTTCCATAACAGCGTCGACGGCGTGCTCGATACGCTCTCGACCATGGGCAGCACGGCGCTGACGATCGTGGCCGGCCTGCTGGCCCTGTTCATCGCCTTCAAGTATGCCGAGCGGCGCCGCCACCGCTCGCGCAGCGCGATCGAGCGCATCGACATCGACGAGGTGCTGGCGCTGATCGACGCCGGCCACGATCCGGTGATCATCGATGCGCGCAGCCTGAGCGCGCAACAGATGGAAGCCGCGATCCCGGGCGCCGTGATCTTCAGGGCCTGCCAGCCCGAGCACCTGATGGCCTCGCTCGACCGAGACCGCCACATCGTCGTCTATTGCAGCTGTCCGGACGACGTCACCGCCGCCGAAGTGGCGCGCCAGTTCATGGTCAACGGTTTTCACCGTGCGCGGCCGCTCAAGGGCGGGCTCGATGCCTGGAACGCCCAGCGCGGCATTGACCCCGACCTCGATCCGGCGACGTGCTGACCGGCAGGCGGCGCGATTCTATCCAATTCTCAATAAAAAGTAGTTCTACTACGTCGGACTGACTGATGGGTGGCGTGTTTTCGTCTACCATGTTGTTGGTCGTGTACCTAAACTACAGAAAACACTTGTCGTCAGGGCAAAAAATTTAGTAAGCTTGGGCGTCTCTTAATCACGCTCCACCATGACCGCCTCCCCGTTCAGTCCATCCTCCGACCGCACCCACCGCGGCGGCGCCCGCCTGCTAGCCGATGTCGGCGGCACCAACTGCCGCTTCGTGCTGGAGGTGGGCCCGGGCCGGCTCGAGGCGGTCGAGGTGCTGCCCTGCGCCGACTACGCCACCCTGGGCGAGGCGATGCGCGCCTACCTGGGCAGCGCGGCGGTCAAGGCCGTCTTTGCAGCGCCGATCCGCCACGCCGCGATCGCCATCGCCAACCCGGTGAATGGCGACTACGTGCGCATGACCAATCATCACTGGGAATTTTCCACTGAAGCCTTGCGGCAGGAATGCAGTTTCGAGATCCTGCTGGTGGTCAATGATTTCTCGGCCCTTGCGCGTTCGCTGCCTCATCTGGGCGAGCAAAAGCGCCAGGTCGGCGGTGGCACGCCGCAGCCGGACGCGGCGCTGGGCCTGCTGGGCGCCGGCACCGGCCTCGGCGTTTCCGGCCTGGTGCCGTGCGGCGACAGCTGGACCGCGCTGCGCAGCGAAGGCGGCCACGTCAGCTTCGCCCCCGTCAACGAACAGGAAATCGCGATCCTGCAATATGCCTGGCGCGAGTTCGAGCACGTCTCGTTCGAGCGCTTCCTGTCCGGCGCCGGCGTCGAACTCATCTACCGTGCGCTGGCCGAGCGCGCCGGCCGCCCCGGCGAGCGCCTTGGCGCGGCCGAGATCTCGCGCCGTGCGCTCGACGGTGAATGCGCGCTGTGCGACGAGGTGCTGGAAGCTTTCTGCGGCATGCTCGGCACCGTGGCCGGCAACCTGGCCGTCACCCTCGGCGCCCAGGGCGGCGTGTATATCGGCGGCGGCATCGTGCCGCGCCTCGGGGAGCGCTTCGACCGTTCCTCGTTCCGCAGCCGCTTTGAACAGAAGGGACGTTTCGCCCGCTATCTGGCCGACGTGCCGACCTATGTAATCACCGCCGAGTACCCCGCATTCCTTGGCGTATCGGCGATTTTGTCGGAAAAACTGTCCGACTGACGCAAATAGGCGCGCATCGCAGCGCGGCCCCCTTGTCCGCTGCGGGGTTTTATCGGTTACAATGGCCGCCAGTTGGAAGAAACGACGTCGTCCGCTCGCGTGCCGCACTCTCGTGCAACACAAGTCGCTCCCCGGAGAAGCCCCGATCGCGGGCGTGCCTGAGAGACAGCAGAGTTCCGCCGAGTTCCTCGTTTCGCAATGAAGATCAACACCAGCGGCCCGTCGCGCAGGCGGGTTGCCCCTGGCGGGTTCCTTGCCCGCCATGTATTAGCTCCGGCGCTCAGCGCGCCGGGCCCACGGATTCCGGTTTCAGGCAGCAGAGCGCAGGGCGACAGAGCCGGCGCATGGCACGCAGGCATGCGCGTCACTCGCATTGATGCTGTCCCGACCCCGATTGGCCGAATTGTTTGATTGACGACATCGCGATATGAATACTGACGAGGCCAAGAGAGTCCTCGAAACCGCCTTGCTATGCGCCCGCGAGCCGATGTCGATCCATGGCATGAAGAAACTGTTCGCCGAGGTCGACCCGCAAGGACGGCAGGTTGGCGCCGGCGTCGGCGCCGATACGATCAAAATCTTGCTGGAAGAACTGCGCCAGGACTGGGATGGACGTGGCATCGAGATCGTCAGCCTGGCCTCGGGCTGGCGGTTCCAGAGCCGTCCCGAGATGAAGCCCTATCTCGACCGGCTTGCGCCCGAAAAGCCGCCCAGGTATTCGCGGGCGACGCTGGAAACGCTGGCCATCATCGCCTACCGCCAGCCGGTCACGCGCGGCGACATCGAAGAGATCCGCGGCGTCGCGGTCAATTCGCAGACCGTCAAGATGCTGGAAGACCGCGGCTGGATCGACGTCGTCGGCCACCGCGAAGTGGTGGGGCGGCCGGCGCTGCTGGGCACCACGCGCCAGTTCCTGGATGACCTGGGCCTGGCGTCTCTCTCGCAGCTGCCGCCCCTGCAGCCGCTGGCCGAAGGCCCCGACAGCCGCAGCCTGGAAGCCCTCGAGGCGGCATTGAACGACAATTTTGACAAGGTGGGCGCCTCCGCGCCCGCCGACGATGTAGATTTAGCTACTTCACCCGTTGAAGTTCCGATCCGCGACACGCTTGATGACGGGATTGCCGAGGCGGGTCAGCACAATAAAGACACGAACGATGAACCCAACTGAACAAAACGAGACCAAGCCTGTGGATGCAGGCGAGCCAGCAGCAGCCAAGCCGAAGCGTACGCGCAAGGCGGCTGCCGTTGTCGACACTGCGCCAGGCGAGGCCGTAGCGGCCGAGGCGCCGGCCAAGCCGAAGCGCACCCGCAAGGCGGCCGTTGCGGCCGAGCCGGTCGCCGCCGAGCAGGCTGCGCCGGCGGCCGAAGCGCCGGCGCCGAAGACCCGCAAGCCGCGCGCCACCAAGGCCACGAAAGAAGAGTCGGCCGCAGCGCCGGCAGCAGCTGAAGCGCCGGCCCCTGCCGACGCTGCGCCAGTCCAGGAAGCGCGCAAGCCGCGCGGCCCGCGCCAGATGCGCGAAAAGCGCGCCGAACGCGAAGCGCTGCAGCAGGCTGCCGCGCCGGCTGTCGCCGAGCAGGCCGCTCCCGCGTCCGAGGCTGGCGTTGATGCCGTGTCGGAAGGCGAGCAGGAAGGTAAGCAGGATGCGCGCGGCCGCGGCCAGCCCAAGCAGGGCAAGCGCGGCCAGCAAAGCGGCCGTCCGACCCAGCAAAGCGCTCGTCCAACCGAGGGTGGACGTCCGGCCAAGCAGATCGGCCGCGGCGGCAAGCAGCAGCCGCAGGGCAGGGGCGGCAAGCAGCAGCCGGGCAGCGAAGCCGACAATGTGTTCTCCTTCGTGACGTCAAGCGACTTCGACGCCAACGAAGGCGCGCGCAGCAATGCCCAGGCAAAGCCGGCGCGCCGCGACCTGACCGCCGACGACGATGCGCCGAAGCTGCACAAGGTGCTGGCCGAGGCCGGCCTGGGTTCGCGCCGCGACATGGAAGACCTGATCGTCGCCGGCCGCGTGTCGGTCAATGGCGAGCCGGCCCATATCGGCCAGCGCATCCTGCCGACCGACGCGGTTCGCATCAACGGCAAGCTGATCCAGCGCCGCGTGAGCAGCAAGCCGCCGCGCGTGCTGGTCTATCACAAGCCGGCCGGCGAGATCGTCAGCCATGACGATCCGGAAGGCCGTCCATCGGTGTTCGACCGCCTGCCGACCATGAAGGCCGGCAAGTGGCTGGCCGTCGGCCGCCTCGACTTCAATACCGAAGGCCTGCTGCTGTTTACGACCTCGGGCGACCTGGCCAACCGGCTGATGCACCCGCGCTACAACATCGACCGCGAATACGCGGTGCGCACCCTGGGCGAGCTCGAAGAAGGCATGCGTCAGAAGCTGCTGTCGGGCGTCGAGCTGGATGACGGCAAGGCGGCGTTCTCGAAGATCCAGAACGGTGGCGGCGAAGGCATCAACCGCTGGTACCGCGTGGTGATCGGCGAGGGCCGCAACCGCGAGGTGCGCCGCATGTTCGAGGCGGTCGGCCTGACCGTCTCGCGCCTGATCCGTACCCGCTACGGCGCCATGACCCTGCCGAGCGGCCTCAAGCGCGGTCGTTGGGAAGAGTTCGAGGAAAACGATGTGCGCGCGCTGATGACGGCCTTCGGCGTCGAAAAGAAAGGCGCTGCCCCCGAGAAGCATGTCAAGGGCGGCCACAAGGGCAAGGGTCCGCGTCCGAACGGCATGCGCGCCGACGTCAGCCATGGCGCCGAGCGCAGCAACGATCGCAGCGACGGCAATCGCATCGACCGCGCCGACGCCAACCGCAATGTCGATCCTTTCGGCCCGCCGGTGTCGCGGGTCGGCAGCACCCGTGGCCAGGGCATCCTGAACGGTCCAGTGCCGGGCGGCAAGCCTGCCGGCGGTCGCCAGGGCGGCTTCGGCGGCCAGGGTGGCCAGGCTGGCGGCAAGGGCCGTGGCGCCAGCGCGGGTGGCGGCAAAGGTGCTGGCAACAGCGGCGCGAGCAGCAGCCGTCCGCGTCAGCCGGACCCGCTACAGACGACCTTCGGCTTCGCCGGCAGCGGCGGTGGTCGTCGTGGCGGCCAGGGACAGCGTGGCTCGGAACCCGGCCTGCCACGCCGCGGCCGTCGCGGCTGAACACCCTTCATGACCGGCCTGCGCAAGTGCGTGTGGGCCGGGCATGCGCCGGCCAGTCGGCGTAAAATGTTTCGTAATCCATAGCACCCTGCCAACTGTTGTTTAAAATCTCATTTGTGGTATGGAGATTGCGAGGGAAGTGGAAAAGCAGTATAATTTGCAGCCTAATCGAAGTCCTTCCCGAACGTTGTATCCGCGAGTCGTGATTCGCGTGACACTGGTGCAAGTGCTTTCATCTGGTTGGGTTGTAAGTACAAAAAGATGGGCAGATGCCCATTTTTTTTTTGGTAAATCGTTTTAAAGCCCTGGAGAAGTGCCTTGCAGCAGTTTGACTTAATCGCCACGACAGTCAGTGGACTCGGCTATGACCTCGTCGAAGTGGAACGAGGCGAGCGCGGGATCCTGCGTGTATACATCGATTTCCCGGCTGCCGACGCGGACGAAAAGGGCCCGATCACGGTAGAAGACTGCGCCAAGGTGAGCCACCAGCTGTCGCACGTGCTGACAGTGGAAAACGTCGATTACGAACGATTGGAAATTTCGTCGCCGGGCCTCGATCGCCCGGTACGGACCCTCGCCGATTTTGCGCGCTTCGCCGGCCATGAGTGCACGGTCAAGCTGCGCGTCGCGGTGCCCGGCAGTGATCACCGCAAGACGTTCACCGGTATCCTGCGCGGCGTCGAGAACGACAAGGTCGGTTTGGAATTTGACAGTAAAGATGGCCCGGCGTTGATGGAATTTACGCTGGCCGAATTGGACAAGGCACGTTTGGTGCCACAGGTGGATTTTAGGAGTCGCAAAGCATGAGTCGCGAAATTTTATTGCTGGTGGATGCGCTTGCGCGCGAAAAGAACGTCGACAAGGAAGTCGTTTTCGGTGCGCTCGAGTTCGCGCTGGCACAGGCCACGAAGAAGCGCTATGAAGGCGAAGTCGACATTCGCGTGTCGATCGATCGCGACACCGGTGAGTTCGAGACTTTCCGCCGCTGGCACGTGGTGCCGGATGAAGCGGGCCTGCAACTGCCTGACCAGGAAATCCTGCATTTCGAAGCCAAGGAACAAATTCCTGATATCGAAGTCGACGAGTACATCGAAGAGCCGATCGAATCGGTCGACTTCGGCCGTCGTTTTGCCCAGGACACCAAGCAGGTCGTGCTGCAGCGCGTGCGCGATGCCGAACGCGAGCAGATCCTGCAAGACTTCTTGGAGCGCGGCGATTCGCTGGTGACCGGCACCATCAAGCGCATGGAACGCGGCGATGCGATCGTCGAGTCGGGCAAGATCGAAGCGCGCCTGCCGCGCGACCAGATGATCCCGAAAGAAAACCTGCGCATCGGCGACCGCGTGCGCGCTTTCATCCTTCGTGTGGACCGCAATATGCGTGGCCCGCAGGTGATCCTGTCGCGCACTGCGCCAGACTTCATCATGAAGCTGTTCGAGCTGGAAGTGCCAGAGATCGAACAAGGCCTGCTGCAGATCAAATCGGCAGCCCGTGACGCCGGCGTGCGCGCCAAGATCGCCGTGTTCACGGCCGACAAGCGCATCGACCCGATCGGCACCTGCGTCGGCATGCGCGGTTCGCGCGTGCAGGCCGTGACCGGCGAGCTGGGCGGCGAGCGCGTGGACATCGTGCTGTGGTCGGACGATCCGGCCCAGTTCGTGATCGGCGCCCTGGCTCCGGCGAACGTGTCGTCGATCATGGTTGACGAAGAAAAACACGCCATGGATGTCGTGGTGGACGAAGAAAACCTGGCCATCGCGATCGGCCGTTCGGGCCAGAACGTGCGCCTGGCGTCCGAGCTGACCGGCTGGAAGATCAACATCATGACCGCCGAGGAATCGGCGAACAAGGTGGAACAAGAATCGGCCGCGATCCGCGCGCTGTTCATGGAAAAACTGGACGTCGACCAGGAAGTGGCCGATATCCTGGTTGAAGAAGGCTTCTCGAGCCTGGAAGAAATCGCCTACGTGCCAATTTCCGAGATGCTGGAAATTGAATCGTTCGATGAGGACACCGTCAACGAACTGCGCACCCGCGCCCGTGACGCGCTGGTGACCGAAGCGATCGCTTCCGAAGAAGGTCTCGAAGGCATGGAAGAAGCTCTGGTCAATCTGGAAGGCATGGACCGTACCGTTGCCGGCAAGCTTGGCCTGGCTGGTATCAAGACGGTCGAAGCATTCGCGGCACTGGCCTATGACGAATTCGGCGCCATCCTGGCACTGACGTCGGACCGCGCCCGCGACCTGATCAAGAGTGAATTTAATGATGTGACCGACGACGAGATGAAACTGGTCGATGGCAAGTACGACGACCGGGCGAAAGCACTGCAGGCGAAAGCCTGGAGCCTGGTAGAAACGGCCAAAGCTTGAAAATTTCTTTATCATCTGTCGCGACACGTAGAAAAGAGGACTGAATGGCGAGTAACAACGTAGCCCAATTTGCCACCGAGCTGAAGATGCCTGCAGACCTGCTGCTGACCCAGCTGCGGTCGGCCGGCGTCGAGAAAAGCTCGACGTCAGATCCCTTGTCGAAAGATGATAAGGACAAGCTGCTGAACCATCTGCGCCGTACCCACGGTGCAGCCGATACCGGCGAGAAGAAGAAGATCACGGTGACGCGCAAGGAAACCAGCGAGATCAAGCAAGCCGATTCGTCGGGTAAATCGCGTACCATCCAGGTCGAAGTCCGCAAGAAGCGCACCTTCGTGCAGCGCGACGACCTGGTCACGACCAAGGCGGCCGAAGAGCCGGTGATCGACCCTGCCGAACAGGCACGCCGCGAAGAAGAAGCGGCCCGCCAGAACGAGCTGATCGCCCGTCAGGAAGCCGACCTGCGTGAAAAGCAGGAACGCCTGGCCAAGCTGGAAGCGGAAGAAAAGGCGCAAGCTGCGGCCGCTGAAGAGCAGGCCAAGCGCGAAGCTGCCGACCAGGCCAAGCGCGACGCCGCCGAAAAGGCCGCGATTGCCGCTGCCGCCAAGGAAGCTGCTGCCGGCAAGGAAGCCGCTGCCGGCGCTGACGAAGCCGCCAAGAAAGTTGCCGACGACGCCAAGGCTGCGAAAGAAGTCGCTGCCAAGGAAGCCGCCGAACGCGCTGCCGCCACCGAGCGTGCACGCAAGGCCGTGGCTGACGAAGTGGCGCAGATCAAGCTCATGATGAGCCAGCCGCGCCGCGTGATCAAGGCGCCGGAACCGGTTGCCAAGCCAGCCGCTCCGGCGGCTGCCGCCGGCACGCTGCACAAGCCTGCGGACAAGAAGCCGGGCGAAGTCAAGAAGGACGACGCCAAGAAGCCGGGCGACAAGAAGTCGATCAAGTCGGCCAATGTGTCGTCGACCTGGTCTGACGACAAGAAGCGTGGCGGTACCGGCCTGAAAACCCGCGGCGCACCTGCCGGCGGCGGTGGCCGTGACGGCTGGCGCAGCGGTGGCCGTGGCGGCCGTCGCGGTCATGGCGACGATCGTGAATCGAACTTCCAGGCGCCTACCGAGGCGATCGTGAAGGACGTCCACGTTCCTGAAACCATCACCGTGGCCGAACTGGCGCACAAGATGTCGGTCAAGGCATCCGAGGTCATCAAGCAGCTGATGAAGCTGGGCCAGATGTGCACCATCAACCAGGTGCTGGATCAGGAAACCGCGATGATCCTGGTGGAAGAGATGGGCCACAAGGCCTTCGCTGCCGCCGAGGACGATCCGGAAGCACTGCTGGCCGACCAGGGCGAGCACACCGAGTACGAGTCGAGCTCGCGCGCACCGGTGGTTACCGTCATGGGTCACGTCGACCATGGTAAAACCTCGCTGCTGGATTACATCCGTCGCGCCAAGGTCGCTTCGGGCGAAGCCGGCGGCATTACCCAGCACATCGGTGCATACCACGTGGACACCCCGCGCGGCATGATCACCTTCCTGGACACCCCGGGCCACGAAGCGTTCACCGCGATGCGTGCCCGTGGCGCCAAGGCGACCGACATCGTCATCCTGGTGGTGGCGGCGGACGACGGCGTGATGCCGCAAACCAAAGAGGCAATTGCTCACGCAAAAGCCGCCGGTGTGCCGCTGGTCGTTGCGATCAACAAGATCGACAAACCGGGCGCCAACACCGACCGCGTGACGCAAGAGCTGGTCGCCGAAGGCGTGGTGCCTGAAGAATACGGTGGCGAGTCGCCATTCGTGCCAGTGTCGGCCAAGATCGGTACCGGCGTCGACGACCTGCTCGAGCAAGTGCTGCTGCAGGCCGAAGTGCTGGAACTGAAAGCGCCAACCGAAGCCCCGGCCCGTGGCCTGGTGGTCGAGGCCCGTCTGGACAAGGGCCGTGGCCCGGTCGCGACGATCCTGGTGCAGTCGGGTACCCTCAAGCGCGGCGACGTCGTGCTGGCCGGTTCCTCGTTCGGTCGCGTTCGTGCCATGCTGGACGAAAACGGCAAGACCATCGCTGCAGCCGGTCCATCGATTCCGGTCGAGATCCAGGGCCTGACCGAAGTGCCGAGCGCCGGTGAAGAAGTCATGGTCATGGCCGACGAGCGCAAGGCGCGTGAAATCGCCCTGTTCCGTCAAGGTAAGTTCCGTGACGTGAAACTGGCCAAGCAGCAAGCCGCGAAACTCGAGAACATGTTCGAGCAGATGGCCGAAGGCGAAGTCAAGAACCTGCCGCTGATCGTCAAGACCGACGTGCAGGGTTCGCAGGAAGCGCTGGTCGGCTCGCTGCAGAAGCTGTCGACTTCCGAAGTCCGGGTGCAGATCGTGCACGCCGCGGTCGGTGGCATCACCGAGTCGGACGTCAACCTGGCAACCGCGTCGAAGGCAGTCATCATCGGCTTCAATGCCCGTGCCGACGCCCAGGCGCGCAAGCTGGCCGAAGCGAACGGTGTCGACATTCGTTACTACAGCATCATTTACGATGCGATCGACGAGATCAAGACCGCACTGTCGGGCATGCTGGCGCCAGAAAAGCGCGAGACCATCACCGGCCAGGTCGAGATTCGCCAGGTCATCCTGGTCTCGAAAGTCGGCGCGATCGCGGGTTGCCTGGTCACCGACGGCGTGGTCAAGCGTTCCTCCTCGGTCCGCCTGCTGCGCAACAACATCGTGATCTGGACCGGCGAGATCGATTCGCTGAAACGCTTCAAGGACGACGCCAAGGAAGTGCGCGCCGGCCTCGAGTGCGGTCTGTCGCTGAAGGGCAACAACGAAATCCAGGTCGGCGACGTCCTGGAAGTGTTCGAAGTCACCGAAGTGGCGCGTACGCTGTAAGTCACGCCGTTGGCGTACCATGGGGCCAGGACGCTTCGCGGCAATGCCGCGGAGGGCCTGGCCCCTTTTTATCTTGGCCCGCAGCCCAACCACGTCGTTCCCGCGAAGGCGGGAACCCAAGTTTGCATGAATGACCACTGAATTCAAACGTGGTCACAGCGCAGGAAAAACTTGGGTCCCCGCCTGCGCGGGGACGACGGCGATTTGAAGCTAACAAAAGAATAAAGTAGTAAACCATCATGGCTAAACACAGTAAAAGCATTCCACAGCGCGGCCTGCGCGTGGCCGACCAGATCCAGAAGGATTTGTCGGAACTCATCGCCTTCGAGCTGAAGGACCCGCGCGTCGGCATGGTCACCATCAGCGAAGTCCAGCTGACCCCGGACTATGCCCACGCCAAGATCTATTTCACCCTGCTCAAGGACGGCGCGGAAGACGTGCGTCAGACCCTGGAAGGCTTGAACAAGGCCTCCGGCTACCTGCGCAATATGCTGGGCAAGCGCCTGCACATCCATACGCTGCCGTCGCTGCACTTCCTGCATGACACGTCGACCGTGCGCGGCCTGGCGATGTCGGCCCTGATCGACCAGGCCAACGCCACCCGCGCCAAGGACGATCCGGAGTCGAATCCCGAATTGCATCCCGAATTGCGTCCCGACATGCAGGCAGCCGACCCGGCGGACAAAGAGTGAACGGACGTCCCGCGAAAAAACCGCGCGACCTGGTCGATGGCGTGCTGCTGCTCGACAAGCCGGTCGGCCTGTCGTCCAATGACGCCTTGATCCGTGCCAAGCGCGTGCTGAACGCCAAGAAGGCCGGCCACACCGGCACGCTCGACCCGTTCGCCACCGGCTTGCTGCCGCTGTGCTTCGGCGAAGCGACCAAGTTCTCGCAAGACCTGCTCGAGGCCGACAAGACCTATGAGGCGACGGTCCACCTGGGCATCATGACGACGACCGGTGACACCGAGGGCGAGGCCATCGAGACGCTGCCGGTCGACGTCACGGTCGAGCAGATCGAGGCGGCGCTGGCGCGATTCCGCGGTCCGATCCAGCAGGTGCCGCCGATGTATTCGGCACTCAAGCGTGACGGCAAGGCCCTGTATGAATATGCGCGCGAGGGCATCACGCTCGAGCGCGAGGCGCGGCCGGTGACCATCCACGCGCTGTCGATGATCGACTACCAGGCGCCATTCCTGAACATCCGCGTCACCTGCAGCAAGGGCACCTATGTGCGCGTGCTGGGCGAAGACATCGGCGCCGCGCTCGGCTGTGGCGCGCACCTGAACGCGCTGCGCCGGATCGAGGTCGGTGCGCTCGACGTCGCCGGCATGATCACGCTGGACGAACTGCTGGCGCACCCGGACCCGCTCTCGCTGCTGCGTCCGGTCGATGCCTTGCTGTCGACCTTCCCGTCGATCGAACTGGGTGCCGAACTGGCAAGGCGTTTCCTGCAAGGCCAGCGCCTGGCGCTCGGCAAGGAAGACGTCGCCGTTCCGGAACAACAGGGCAGGGTGCGCATCTACCACGACGGTCGCTTGCTCGGCACCGGCCAGTTGGGCGAGTATGCGATCCTGGCGCCGGAGCGCCTGATCTCGACGGCGGCGCCGGCCTGACTCCTTGCGCGAGCCTTGCCTTAGCGCATGTCATGCGCCTGTCACCGGCAGCGGCTAAGCTGCTGCGGTGACGACGCGCCGGCGATCCGCCAAAAAATCGTGTCTTTCCCGCGCAAGATTCAGACTGGGCCGCTTCCCATGCTATACTAGTCGGTTTCCGAAATCTGTTTCAGTAAGCGGCAGCATCGGACTTGCAGTTCCAGTACATTCTGTACTCCACGCTACTTCTCAAAAATCATGTCAAACACCAAACGCGCGATTCGTAATATCGCAATCATTGCCCACGTTGACCACGGCAAGACCACGCTCGTCGACCAACTGCTGCGTCAGTCCGGCACCTTCCGTGAAAACCAGGCGGTGGACACCCGCGTGATGGACTCGAACGATCTCGAGAAAGAGCGCGGCATTACCATTCTGTCGAAGAACTGCGCCGTCGAATACGAAGGCACCCACATCAACATCGTCGACACCCCAGGCCACGCCGACTTCGGCGGTGAAGTGGAACGCGTGCTGTCGATGGTCGACTCGGTGCTGCTGCTGGTCGATGCGCAGGAAGGCCCGATGCCGCAGACCCGCTTCGTGACCCGCAAGGCGCTGGCCCTGGGCCTGAAGCCGATCGTCGTCGTCAACAAGGTCGACCGTCCGGGCGCACGCGCCGACTGGGCCATCAACCAGACCTTCGAACTGTTCGACAAGCTGGGCGCGAACGACGAGCAGTTGGACTTCCCGATCGTCTACGCTTCGGGCCTGAACGGCTATGCCGGCCTGGACGAAAGCGTGCGCGAAGGCGATATGAAGCCGCTGTTCGACGCCATCCTGCAACACGTGCCAGTGCGTGACGACAATCCGGAAGGCCCGCTGCAGATGCAGATCACCTCGCTCGACTACTCGTCGTACGTGGGCAAGATCGGCATCGGCCGCGTGAACCGCGGCACCGTCAAGACCGGCCAGGACGTCATCATCCTGAACGGCCCTGATTCGACCCCGATCAAGGGCCGCATCAACCAGGTGCTGAACTTCAAGGGCCTCGAGCGCGTGCTGGTCGACTCGGCCGTTGCCGGCGACATCTGCCTGATCAACGGTATCGAAGACATCGGCATCGGTTCGACCGTCTGCGCCGTCGACACGCCAGAAGCGCTGCCGATGCTGACCGTCGACGAGCCGACCCTGACCATGAACTTCATGGTCAACAACTCGCCACTGGCCGGCCGCGAAGGCAAGTTCGTCACCAGCCGCCAGCTGCGTGACCGCCTTGACCGCGAACTGAAAGCCAACGTCGCGCTGCGCGTGGCGCCGACCGACGACGACACGATCTTCGAAGTCTCGGGCCGCGGTGAACTGCACCTGACGATCCTGATCGAAAACATGCGTCGTGAAGGCTTCGAACTGGCCGTGTCGCGTCCGCGCGTGGTCTTCAAGATGGTCGATGGCGTGCGCCATGAGCCGTTTGAAAGCCTGTCGGTCGACGTCGAAGAAGTCAACCAGGGTGGCGTGATGGAAGAACTGGGTCGTCGCCGTGGCGATCTGCAGAACATGGAATCGGACGGTAAAGGTCGCGTGCGCCTCGAGTACCTGATCCCGGCGCGTGGCCTGATCGGCTTCCAGGGCGAATTCATGACCCTGACCCGCGGTACCGGCCTGATGAGCCACGTGTTCCACGAATACGCACCGGTCGACAACAGCCGTGGCGAAATGGCTGGCCGTCGTAACGGCGTGCTGATCTCGCAGGATGACGGCGCCGCCGTCGCCTACGCGATCTGGAAACTGCAAGACCGCGGCCGTATGTTCGTCGAGCACAACACCCCGGTGTACGAAGGCATGATCATCGGCATCCACTCGCGCGACAACGACCTGGTCGTCAACCCGATCAAGGGCAAGCAGCTGACCAACGTGCGTTCGTCGGGTACCGACGAAGCAGTGCGCCTGGTGCCGCCGATCCAGATGTCGCTGGAATACGCCGTCGAGTTCATCGAGGACGACGAGCTGGTCGAGATCACCCCGAAATCGATCCGCCTGCGCAAGCGCTACCTGAAAGAGCACGAGCGCAAGAAAGCCAGCCGCGAAGGCGCGTAAGCAATCACTCCGGGGCGATTCGCCGCCTCTCGATAAAAATCCCGCTGCATGCAGCGGGATTTTTTTTGGCGTGCGTTATAATCGGACAAGGGTGATCGCGCCGCCAGGTGCGACAGGATTTGCGCTGGTCGGGCCGCCACGCCGGCCTTTCTGCGACCCTTATGCACCATACCTGCATTGCTGCCTGCGACACACCATCTACCGCCACCTCTCCACCACCCGCGCTGCCCGCGTGCCGGCCGCGTCCCGCCACGCGCCGCCATGCGACCAGGCTTTCCCATGAAACATCATCAATTATGGAGACTCTCGATGCGCATTGAGCAGCGCCTGTCCGACACATTCAAACAATTCGCCGCCTCCGGCAAGGCCGGCGGCGTCGTCCTGATCCTGTGCACCATTGCCTCGCTGCTGGTCGCGAACTCGGCCTGGGGTCCGTCCTATCTCGCCTTCTGGCAGATCGTCCTGGGCGGCCTGAGCGTCGAGCTGTGGGTCAACGACCTGCTGATGGCGATCTTCTTCCTGCTGATCGGACTCGAACTGCAGCGCGAACTGCGCAATGGCGAGCTATCCGACCTGCGCAACGCCTTGCTGCCGATCGTCGCTGCCTTCGGCGGCATCGCAGTGCCGGCGCTGGTTCACTTCCTGCTCAACGGCGGCACGCCAACCCAGCCCGGCATGGGCATTCCGATGGCCACCGACATCGCCTTCGCGCTCGGCGTGCTGGCCCTGCTGGGCAGCCGGGTGCCGGCCTCGCTCAAGATATTCCTGACGGCGCTGGCGGTCATGGACGACCTCGGCGCGATCATCGTCATCGCCGTCTTCTATACGGCGCAACTGTCGCTGGTCTACCTGGCAGGCGCGCTGGGCATGTTCGTCGGCCTGCTCGTGCTCAACCGCGGCCTGCGCGTGGTCGCCCTGTGGCCCTACCTGCTGGGCGGCGCCGTGATGTGGTTCCTGATGCTCAAGTCGGGCGTCCATGCCACCATCGCCGGGGTGCTGCTGGCCTTCACCATCCCTTACTCGCACCGGCAGGACGATGGGGCCTCGCCCGCGCACCGCATGGAACATGTGCTGCACAAGCCGGTCGCCTTCCTGATCCTGCCGATCTTCGCGCTGGCCAATACCGGCATCGTGATCGGCGCCGGCTGGGCCGCCGAACTGATGGCGCCAAACAGCCTGGGCATCCTGCTCGGCCTGGTGGCCGGCAAGCCGGCAGGCATCTTCGCCTTCACGTTCGCTGCCGTCGCCATCGGCCTGTGCCGCTTGCCGCTGGACCTGGCCTGGCGCCACGTGCTGGGCGCCGGCCTGCTCGGCGGCATCGGTTTCACGATGTCGATCTTCATTACCAACCTGGCCTTCACCGGCCACGCCGAGATCATCAATGCCTCGAAGATGGCGATCCTGGCCGCTTCCCTGATTGCGGGCGTGCTGGGCTTCGCCTGGCTCAAGCTGTTTGGCAAACCGGCCGAAGGCGACACCGATCCGGACACCATGGACTTCGATGACGGGCGCGCCGACCAGGAAGGAGTTGCCGCAGCGCGATGAAGAACATCCTCCATCCGGCGCGGATCGTGGTGCTGTTGTTCGCGCTGGCGATCCTGGCGGGAACCGCGGTCCTGATGCTGCCGCTGGCGCGCGCGAACGGCGAGACTGCGCCGCTGATGGTGGCTTTCTTCACCTCGGTGTCGGCGATCTGCGTGACCGGCCTGGTGGTGGTCGATACCGGCAGCTACTGGTCGGGCTTCGGTCAGGCCGCAATCATGGTGCTGTTCCAGCTCGGCGGCTTCGGCATGATGACCGCCGCCACCTTGCTGGGGCTGATGGTCAACCGCTCCTCGCGCCTGCGCACGCGCCTGATCACGCAGACCGAGACCCGCTCGCTGGGCATGGGTGACATCGCCAGCGTGGCGCGCGTGGTGTTCGCGGTCACGCTGGCGATGCAGGTCGTTATCGCGGCCATCCTGCTGGCGCGGATGGTGTGCGGGCATGGGCTGGGCTGGCAAGAGGCGGCCTGGAGCGCCGTATTCCACGCCGTCTCGGCCTTCAACAACGCCGGTTTCTCGCTGCATGCGGACAGCCTGACGCGCTATGCGGGAGACGCCCTGGTGCTGGCGCCGGTGATGATCGCGATCGTGGTGGGCGGCATCGGATTCCCGGTGCTGCACGACTTGCGCCACCGCCTGCGCGACCCGCGCCACTGGTCGCTGCATACCAAGCTCACCCTGGTGGGCACTGCGGTGCTGCTGGCCGGCGGCTTCGTCGTGATCCTGCTGTTCGAATGGCATAACGGCGCGACCCTCGGCGGCTTGCCGGTCGCCGACAGGCTGCTCAACGCCATGTTCATCTCGACGGCCGCGCGCGCCGCCGGCTTCAACACCGTCGACTTCTCCGCGCTTGCGCCGGAAAGCTGGGCGCTGCATTATCTGTTGATGTTCATCGGCGGCGGCAGCGCGGGTACTGCGGGCGGCGTCAAGGTGGGCACGGTCATGATCCTGGTCATGCTCGTGATCGCCGAGGCGCGCGGGCATACCGATACCGAGGCGTTCGGGCGCCGGGTCGCCGTCTCGGCCCAGCGCCAGGCGGTGACGGTGCTGGTGCTGGGCAGCGTGATCGTCGCGTTCGGCACGGTCGCGCTGCTCGGAATCTCGCACTTCCCGCTCGACCGCGTCATCTTCGAGGTCGTCTCGGCATTCGGCAGCACCGGCCTGTCCACCGGCATCACCGCCGAGTTGCCGGTGGCGGGGCAACTGGTGCTGACCGCCCTCATGTTCGTCGGCCGGGTAGGAACGATCACCCTGGCGACCTCGCTGGTGCTCGGCGAGCGCCGCATGCCTTACCGTTATCCGGAGGACCATCCAATTGTTGGGTAGAATTTTCACAGAACAGTTCGCCTTTTCGGCGGGCGACAGCGTCGTCGTCATCGGCCTGGGCCGCTTCGGCGGCGCGGTGTCGCAGTCCCTGATGCGCCTCGGCCATGACGTCATGGGCATCGACGAGAAGGAAGATCTGGTGCAGCTCTGGAGCGAGCGCCTGACGCACGCGGTGCAGGCCGATTCGACCAACGAGAACGTCATGTTGCAGCTGGGCGTGGCCGATTTCTCGCATGCGATCGTGGCGATCGGTTCCGACCTGGCGGCCAGCCTGATGACCCTGATGGTGCTGACCGAGCTGGGCATCAAGGATATCTGGGTCAAGGCGATGACGCCCGAACATGGGCAGATCGCCCAGCGCATTGGCGCTCATCATGTGGTGTATCCGGAAGCCGACATGGGCGCCCGCGTGGCGCACCTGATCACCGGGCGCATGATGGACTTCATCGAATTCGAGGATGGCTTTGCGATCGCCAAGATCCATGCGCCGGTGGAAACGCACGACGCCACTCTTGCCGAATCGCATATCCGCTCGCGCTTCGGCGTGACCGTGGTGGGCGTCAAGCGGGCCAATGCGGATTTCCAGCATGCGCTGCCCGAGACGCGCATCCTGCCGGCCGACCTGTTGATCGTGTCGGGTCCCACCAAGAAGATCGAACTGTTCGCCGCAGGCGACAAGCGCGGGCGGCGGCGCTAGGGCGGCCACCCCGCACAGCAGTGCGGAATCAGGCCATGTAATCGAACAGCGACATCGGCCGTCCCGCGCCCCCGCCGAACAGCAGCCCGCCGCCCGTGCCGGCCATCTGGTATTGCTGGGCCATGAGCGTGGCCTGGCGGGTCACGGTGTCGATCACCTTGTCGCGCTGGTCGAGCAGGCGGTCGCGCTCGCGCAACACGCTGGCCGCCTCGACGCCCAGGGCGCCACTTGAGCCGATCTGCTTGTCGACCTGGCTCACCAGGCGCTCGGCCAGGCCGCCCTTGTCGCTGAACACCTTGTTGGCGCGCGCCGGATCGGCGGCGATGGCCGCCTTGAGCTTGTCCTCGTCCAGCACCAGCGCGCCATCCTTTTGCGTGAAGCCGAAACCGGCCAGGTCACGGACACTGCTGCTGTTGACGATGTTGCCGATCTGGGCTTTCATCCGCAACAGCGTGGTGTCGGAGCGGGCGTCGCCCGTTTCCAGCTTGCCCAGCTGGGTGTTCAGGTCATTGAAGGCCTTGACGAAATCCTTGACGTTGCCGGCAATCGCGGCCGGATCGCTGCGCACCTCGACCTCGCTCTTGCCGGTCTCTTTCAGGGTCAGGTTCAGGCCGGGGATGGCCTCGGTGACCGAGTTGGTGGCGGAGGTGACGGTCTTGTCGCCAACCACCACGCGCGCATCCTGGGCCGCGGCCACTTGCTGCATGGCGCCTTCCTTGCCCGGCTGGTAAGCGAGCAGCCCACCCAATACCGGGTCGCCGGCGACGCTGATGCGCATGCCGTTGGCGGCGCCCGTTTCGCCGGTCAGGCTCAGCGAATAGCCGTCGCCATTCTTGGCGACTTCGGCATCCAGGCCGGCCTCGCGCATGGCCTTGGCGATGCCTTCGAGGCTGCTGTCGCTTGGATCGATGCGCACCGTGGTCTTCTTGGCGTTGGCGCCGGATCCGGTTTCGACCGTGATCGTGCTGGCGCCGCCATTGCCCAGCGTCGCACCCTTGTCCGCTACCGCCTTGGTCTGCAGTTTCTGGCCCTGGGCCAGTTGCTGGACGTCGACCGTGTACTTGCCGGGCGTGGCGGAGGAGGCGCTCAGCTTGGCCGTCAGGGCACTGCCGCTGGCGGTGGCGAGCATGTCGAGCTTGCCGCCGGTCAGGCCGGCCGCGACCGAGCGGAAACCGTCCAGCGCCAGCGCCATCTTGCCGATCGATGACAGGCGAGCGTCGTCGCGCTTGACCTGGGCGTCGAGGACTTTCAGCCCGGGATTCTGGGCCAGCAGCGACTGCGTCAGGTTGGTGCGGATGTCGCCGTATTGCCTGGCGGCGGGCTGGGAGGCCAGTCCCGTGGTGGAAGTTGTCAGCATGGCTCGATAATCCTGGTTGAGAATGGCGTACAACCGAAGGTTGCTACCCTTGCTTTATCGCATGAAAATGCGATCGTGAACAGTCATCGATTGTATCGGTGGCCGGAACGGTCAAGTCCCGGCCACCCATGTGCGAGCTGGTTCGGCTCAGCGCAGGCCGAGCAGGGCGGTCACCCGGTCGCGGCTGACGCCGACCAGGGCCGAGGTGATGGCCAGCAGCGAATTGTAGTCGTGGCTGGCGGCGGTGGCGGTGAAGTCCTGGGCGATCATGGCCAGTTCGGCGGTCGGGATCTCGGGCTGGGCGTTGCGCGCCATGGCGGTGCTCAACGCCAGCGAGGCCGTATCCTGGGAGCGGCGCACCCGGGCCAGCGCCTGTACCACTTCGCGCAGGCTCTGGCGCAGGGCGTCGGGGTTGCCCAGCTCCCAGTTCTGCGGATCGAGGGCGGCCGGCAAGGGCATCGTGTCGACCCGGCCGCGACCGGTCACCGCGATCGCATCCTTTATGCCGGCGAATGTCGATTCGCGCGTGGTAAACACCAGCTCGCCTCCCTGGTCCAGGCCTGCGCGCACCTTGACCGGGGCCAGGGTGCGGTCGAGGCGCTGGGCGATTTCTTCGGGCGTCATGCCCGGCTCGATCGTGGCCGCCAGCTGTGGACCGCCGGCGCTGCCGACCGAGAAGCCCATGGTCTGGGTGCCGCCGCTGCGCAGCGAGGCGATGTTCATGCCCTGGATGCGGAAACGCTGCTGGGCGCCGGCCACGGCGTCGAAATCGAGCGCGGAATCGACGCCGTCGCCGGCCTGCTGGCGACGGCCTTCCAGCGCCGCCGTGAGCTGGCGCACCCGCGCTTCGAGATCGCGCGAGGCCGCCGCGCCGCGGCTCGACAGGCGCGTGCTCAGGTCGGCCTTGAGCGCCTCGAGCTGGCTGGCCATGCGGGCCAGGTAGTCGAGCGCCTGCTGGGCGCGTGCGACCTCGCTCTGCAGGTTCTGGTTCATGCCGACGCCGCGCCGCAGCGGGCTCGAGGTCGGCGGAGTGCGGGTGATGGCGCGGCTGTCGGCGTCGAGCGGTGGCACGGCGTGGGCCCTCCCGGTGGCCGTGGTGCTCTGGGCGCCGGTGTTGCCGCTGACGACGGTGCCGTTAGCGGTGGCGCCCGAGGCGGTCGGGCTGGCGGCGGCTGGTCTGGAGAGTGCTTCCATGGCCGTCAGATCGCATTGAACAGCGACAGGTTGCCGATCTTGGCGTAGGCCTTGTAGGTCGCCTGCAGGGCGGTCGAGTAACCGTTGAGCTCAGTGGCGGCGACGCCGACGTCGAGCGCGCCGATGTCGGTGATCGCGATCTTGTTCGACAGGCTGATGTTGGTGTGGTTGTCGTCCAGGGTCTTGATGATGTTCTGGCGTCCACCCAGGTCGGCGATCTTGCTCGAGATCAGGGCTTGCGCAGTGTCGAAGCCGGCCAGGTTGGCCGTCAGCACGGCCCGTATGGCCGGATCGTTGGGCGTGGCGCCCGGCTGCGACATGACGTCGAGGGTGGCGTCGATCTCGTTCAGCAGTTTCTCCAGGCCATCGAGGTTCTCGTTGGCAGGCTGGGTCAGGCCATTGCCGACCACGACGTTCTGCGCATTGATATTGCCTGCGAAGCTGTAGCGCGAACCGATAGGCAGGGTGTCGTCGTAGACCATTGGCGCAGTCTTGGTCAGCGTGCCGGCGAACAGGTAGTTGCCTTCCTCGTCGATCGTGTTGGCGGTATGGAACAGGCTGTCGCGCAGCGATTTCAGCGGCGCGATCATGGCCTTCAGGTCGTCCGGGGTATTGGCGCCGTCCAGGGCCCAGACCAGCTGGTCGCGGCCCGGGATCATCTCGTTGACCATATTGCTCAGATAGCCCTCCGACTTGGTCAGGCGCAGCTGGAGCGAGGAGATATTGCTGCGGTACTGGCCGACCGTGGATTCCTCGCGCGCCAGGCGCGACAGGCGCACGCTGTCGACCGGGTCGTCCGAGGGCAGCAGGATGCGCTTTTGCGTATCGAGCTGGCGCATGATGTAGCTGAGCCGGTCCTGGTTGTTCTGGAGCGACTGGTTCATCGTCGATTGGTACTGGGCGGTAGCGATACGCATCATGTTCTCCTTACTGCATCATGGCCAGGGTGGCGTCGAACAGCGAATTGGCGATCGAAATCACCTGCATATTGGCCTGGTACATGCGCTGGAACTCCACCAGCTTGACCGCTTCTTCGTCTTCGTTGACGCCGCTGGTCGACTGCCAGTCGTTGATCGACTGGACGCGCACGGTCTCGGCGGTCTTCAGGGCGGCCTTGTTGATCTTGCTGTCCACGGCCAGCTTGCCCAGCATCTGGGTGTCGGCATCGCTCAGCAGCACGGTGCCGATGTTGGGCAGGGTGATCGATTTGGACTTGAGCGCGGCCAGCAACTGCAGGTTGCCGGTATCGCCCGGCGTGCCGTCGCTCGAGAACGCCAGGTCCTGGGCCTTGAAACCCTCGGCCGTCTTGAGCATATTGGAGCCATTGCCGGGGGTGTAGACGAACAGCGGCTTGCCAGGGGCCCAGGGAAGCGTTGGATCGGTCGGATGCGGCTCGCCGGTGTAACCGCCCGCCAGCGTGTCGTTGACGAGGGTCGCGAGCTGCTGCGCCAGGTCATCGACGTCTTCCTGCAGGGGCAGCAGGGTATTGATCTCGAACTGGGTCAGCCCGCCGAGCTGGCCGCCCATCTTGCTGGCGTCGAGCGTGAAGGTCGAGTTGGCGAAGGCGATCGAGAACGCCTGCGGCGAGTCGGCGGTCGGGGCCGCCTTGAGGGTGCCGTGCATGCTGCCGATCACCAGCGCCTGGCCGCTCTTGAGCGAGACGTCGCGGCTGCCGTCGCCATTGTCCGAGACTTCGAGCGCCATCTTGTTCGACAGGTCGTCGATGGCCTGGTCGCGCGCGTCGATCAGGCTCGACGCCGACACGCCGCCGGCCTGGGTCTCGATGATCTGCTGGTTCAGGCGGGCGATGGTGGCGATGTCGACGTTGGCCGAGTCGACCAGGGCGCTGCGCTGCTGGCGCACCGAGGTCAGCTGGGTGTTGAAGACGTTGTTCAGGCCGTTGAAGCGCTCGCCCATCAGGCCGGCCGCGGTCAGCACCTGCTGGCGCAGCGGGGTCGAACCGGGGTCGCCCGCCACCGCATTTACCGCCTTGAAGAAGTCGTCGATGCCGGCCGACAGGCTGGCCGAGGCGTCGCCCATCAAGCTTTCGAGCTGGGTCAGGTATTGCTGCGACTGCGAGTACATACCCTGTTCCGAATTGGCGCGCCACATCGCCTGGGTCTTGTAGTTGTCCGAGAAGCGCAGCAGCGAGGTCACCTGCACGCCGTTGCCGGCCGAGCGGCCGCTGGCGTCCGGACCGACCGCCATCAGGAGCGCCGATTGGCGGGTATAGCCCTTGGTCTGCAGGTTGGCGATGTTGTGGCTGCTGGCCGACAGGGCGATCTGGGCGGCGAGGGCGCCGGAGAGGGCATTATTGATGATCGTCATGGTGCGAATTCGTCCTCGAGACAGGTTAACCTGTAAAGGCGACCGATTATTGCTGTCTATTAAGTTTTTTGTATAAATCGAATCGCGCCCGGGATCCGATCCGTTTGCCCAACTTCTAGCGCTTGCCGGTACCGGCGCCCGGTACCAGCTGGCGCAGGATGGCATCGGCGATGCCGAAGGCGCGCTGGCCGGCCATGTTGCCGGCCACCAGGTCGTCGGCCATGTCCTGCATGTCCTGGTTGACGCGGTTGTTGAAGACGCTGTCCTCGCTCGCCATTTCGCGGGTCGAGGCGCGCATCGTGCGCAGCATGTGGCTGATGAAGAAGCGTTCGAACTCGACCGCGGCCTCGGTGGCTTTCGCCACGTAGGCCGGGTCGTGTTCCGGCTGGCCGGCCGCGGGGGCCACCGGCGCCTCGCTGGCGGTCTTGAGCGCGTCGTTGCGCAGGTCGTCGATGCGCATCAGATCACCACCAGTTCGCCTTCGATCGCGCCGGCCTGGTCGAGGGCCTGCAGGATCGCCATGATGTCGTCGGGCGAGGCGCCCAGGCTGTTGACGGTATCGATGATGGTCTGCAGGCGCGCGCCCGGCGGCCAGCGGAACATCTGGCCCGAACCCTGGTCGACCGACAGCTTCGATTCCGGCGTCACCGCGGTCTGGCCGCGCCCGAACGGGCCCGGCTGGCTGACGTTCGAGCTTTCCGAGATGATCACCTTGAGCGAGCCGTGGGTCACGGCGGCCGCCTTCACGCGCAGGCCGTCGGCGATGACGACGGTGCCGGTGCGCGAATTGAACACGACCTTCGGCACTTCGATGCCGGCTTCCACGCTGATGGCGTTCAGGCTGGCGACAAAAGCGACGCGCTCGGTCGGGTTCTCGGGGGCGATGACTTCGACGCTGGTGCCGTCGAGGGTGGTGGCGATCGGACCGTAGCGCTTGTTGATCGCATTGACCACGTTGGTGGCGGTCTCGAAGTGCGGCTGGCGCAGGCGCAGCATCACCTGTGGGCGGGTCGCGAAGTCGGTCGCGATCTCGCGCTCGATCAGGGCGCCGTTCGGCACCCGGCCGGCGGTCGGGGTGTTGACGGTGACCGAGGACCCGCTGCGGCCGGTGGCGTTCAGGCCGCCGACCACCACATTGCCCTGGGCCAGGGCGTAGATCTCGTTGTCGGCCGCGCGCAGCTGGGTGAGCAGCAGGGTGCCGCCGCGCAGGCTCTTGGCGTCGCCCAGCGACGAGACGGTGACGTCGATGGCCTGGCCGCGGCGGTAGCCGGGCGGGAAGGTGGCCGAGACCATGACGGCGGCCACGTTCTTGTTCTTGGCGTCCTCGCCCTCCGGCAGGCGCACGCCGAACTGCTTGAGCATATTGATGACCGACTGGCTGGCGAACTTCACTTGCGTGGAGTCGCCCGAGCCACTCAGGCCCACCACCAGGCCGTAGCCGACCAGCGGGTTTTCGCGCACGCCTTCGACGCTGACCAGGTTGCGCAGGGCTTGCGCGGCGCTGGCCGGAAGGGCGGCGCAGCCGAGGGCGGCGGCGAGCAGGAGCGGAACGATTCGGTGCAAGTTCATGTGATCCTCAGAACGGCATCAGGGGGCTGTTGAAGAAGCGCGTCAGCCAGCCTGGCTGGTTGGCGTCGGCCAGCGCACCGCGCGCCGAGTAGGCGATGCGGGCATTGGCCACGCGCAGCGAGGACACGCGGTTGTCGGCGTCGACGTCGGCCGAGCGCACGAAGCCCTTCAGGCGCACGAATTCCTCGCCCTGGTTCAGCATCAGGTTCTTTTCGCCGGCCACGCGCAAGAGGCCGTTGGGCAGCACTTCCTGCACGATCACGGTCAGCGAGCCGGACAGCGCATTCTGCTGGGTGCTGGTGGCGTCGCCCTGGAAGTCGCGCTCGGCGGTGATGTCGACCGCCGCCTTGTCGTAGACCTTGCCCAGCGCCGCCAGCGGCGAGATGCCGATCGACGAACCCTTCGAGATGCTGGTGCCGGCGCGCTTGCTGGCCTGGGTGGTCTCTTGCAGGATCACGGTGACGGCGTCGCCCACGCGGTAGGCGCGGCTGTCGGAGGTCAGCGAGACGGTGTCGGCGGTGAACACGCCGCCCGAGACGCCGCCGCGCGCCATGCGCTGCAGCGGCATGTGGTCGTCATCGTCGTCGCGCATGGCGACCTGCGCCGGCGTGGCGCAGCCGGCCAGCAGGACGATGCCAAGCAAGGCGGCCAGGGTTTTCATCAGCGCGCCGCCTGCGACAGGTATTGCAGCATATTGTCGGCCGCCGACAGCACCTTGGTGTTCATCTCGTAGGTGCGCTGGGCGGCGATCATGTCGACCATCTCTTCGACCACCTGCACGTTCGAGCCTTCCAGCGCGCCCTGTTTCAGCGCGCCGAAGGCGGCGTCGCCCGGACGGCCTTCGTTGGGCGCGCCGCTGGCGGCGGTTTCCTGGAACAGGTTGTCGCCCAGGGCCAGGAGGCCCGTCGGGTTGATGAAGGCGGTCAGGTTGATCTGGCCGATTTCCTGCGGGTTCGGCTGGTTCGGGAAGGTCACCGAGACCACGCCGTTCTCGCCGATGGTGATGCCGGCGGCGTTTTGCGGAACCGTGATCTGCGGGACGATGGCCAGGCCCTGGGCATTGGTCAGCGTGCCGTTCGGGTCGAGCTTGAGCTGGCCGGCGCGGGTATAGGCCGGTTCGCCGTTCGGACGCAGCACCTGCAGGAAGCCGGCGCCCGAGATGGCGACGTCGAGCGGCTGGCTGGTGGTCTGCAGGCTGCCGTTGGTGAACGCCTTCTGGGTGCCGACCACGCGCACGCCGTTGCCGAGCTGGACGCCGCCGTTGACGGTGTTGTCGGCGTTCTGGGCGCCCGGCTGGGCATCGACCTGGTAGAACAGGTCTTCGAACACGACGCGGTCGCGCTTGAAGCCGACGGTGTTGACGTTGGCCAGGTTGTTGGCGATCGCCTGCAGCTTGGCATCCTGTGCCTGCACGCCGGTCTTGCTGATCCACATTGCTGGATTCATGGTTGCTCCTGTTGGGTTGGTGCGGCGGGGTTAGGCGCCAAGGAGCCGGTTGCCCGACTCGTTCATGCTGTCGCTGGCCTTGAACATCTTCATCTGCAGCTCGAAGCTGCGGTTCAGGCTCATCACGGCAACCATTTCTTCCACCGCCGAGACATTGCTGCCCTCGAGGGCGCGGCCGCGCACGGTGACGTTCGCATCAAGCGCCAGCGGTTGGCCATCGCGTGTGATGATCAGGCCTGCCTCGTTCTTGGTCAGCTGGGCGCCGTCGGCGCTGACCAGGCGCAGGCGGTCGATGATCTGGGTCACGGTGCCGCCTTCCGGCATCACCGAGATGGTGCCGTCATTGGCGATGTCGACCGCGGTGTGCGGCGGCAGCACGATGGGCCCGCCTTCGCCCAGCAGCGGGCGGCCATTGACCGACAGCGCGCCGTTGGCGTCGATGTCGATCGCGCCGGCGCGGGTATAGGCTTCGCCCGCTTCCCACTCCACCGCCAGGTAGCCGTTGCCGTTGACGGCGACGTCGAGCGAACGGCCGGTATCGCGTACCGCGCCGTTGCGGGTCGAGACGGCATCGGCCATGCTGCGCGAGAGGTGCACGTCGTCGAAGCCGTAGCCACCCAGCGCCTGGCTCGATACCAGCTCGATATTGGCGCGAAAGCCCGGGGTGTCGGCATTGGCCAGGTTGTTCGCGCGTACCTGCTGTGCTTGCAGGGTACGCTGGGCGCCGCTGACGGCGGTGAAGATGAACTTGTCCATGGCTTATGCTTACAGCGCCTGCATCAGCGATTGCATCATCTGGTTCTCGGCGGTGATCACCTTCGAGTTGGCCTGGTAGTTGCGCTGCGAGGTCATCAGGCCGACCAGTTCCGAGGTGATGTCCACGTTCGAGCCTTCCAGCGAACCCTTGGACAGCTTGCCGGCCAGGCCGACGCCCGGGGTGCTGTACAGCGGCGCGCCCGAGTTGGCGTTGGCGATCCAGGTGGTGTCGCTGGTCGGGACCAGGCTGCCTTCGTCCGGGAAAGTGGCGATGGCCACGGTGCCCACGACCTGCTGCTGTTCGTTGCTGTACTTGGCGACGATCGAGCCGTTCTCGGACAGTTCCACGCCGACGAAGGTGCCGGAGGCGTAACCGTCCGCACGGTTGGTCGTGGTCGTTGCCTCGCCGGCGAATTTGGTGGTGCCGGTATAGTCGAACGTGAAGTTCAGCGGCGCTGCGCTCGCCGGCGTCAGGTTGATGACGGGGCTGGTGCCGCCGCCCGTCAGCTGGCCAAGGCCGTTGAACGTCAACGTGTTGGTATCGGCTGGGTCAGGCGCTCCGCCATTGACGCTATAGTGCACGGCCACCGTGGTCGGACCGGTCTTGACGAAATATTGCGACACCGTATGCTGGGTGCCGACCGAATCGTAGACGACGGACTGCTTGACCATATTATAGCTATCGGAATTGGCCGGATTGAAAGGCGCGACGGTGGGGTTTTTCCAGTCGTCCGACATATTGCCCGTATAGGAGACCTTGGTGGACGCCACGGCCGGAATCTGACCGGTCGGGATCTCGATGTCGCCCATGGTGCCAATCACGCCATTCTGGGTCGGACCATAGCCCTGGACGCGCTTGCCGGTGGCGTCGACCAGGAAACCATCTGCATTGGTGCTGAAGATGCCGACGCGCGAGTACGAGACCACGCCCTGGGCGTCGCGGCTGGTGAAGAAACCGCGGCCCAGAATGGCGGCGTCAAGGCCGCGGCCGGTGGTCTGCAGGCTGCCGTTCTGGCCGATGTTCTGGGTCAGCGAACCGACCTGCACGCCGTTGGCCATGTCGCCCGCATACACCGACGAGAAGTTGGCGCGGCTGCTCTTGAAGCCGTAGGTGCCGGCGTTGGCGATATTGTTCGACAGGGTGTTGAGCTGCTCGTTGATGGCCTGGATGCCCGACAGGGCGATATTGAAGCTCATGGGGGAATCCTTTAGTTGGTGAACGCCAGGTCGGCGGAATTGTTTTTACCGTTGAAACCGGTGATCCAGCCCGGCTCGACTTCGCCGACGCCAGCCACCTGCATCAGGATGCCGCCGGTCGAGTCGAGGCGCACGCTGTTCAGGCGGCCGTTGACCTCGATCTTGGGCTTGGTGCCGTCCGATGCTTCGGCGGCGATGCTGTACTTGCCGGCCGGCAGGCCAAGCTTGGCCGGGTCGAGCGTGAATGCCTGGCCGCCGATGCCGTGCGGCGGCAGTTCGATCTTGGTCTGTTTGCCGGCGACGTCGGTCAGGATCACGTGGGTGAGGGTGCTGGCGCCTTCCAGGCGCACGCTGCCGGTGATCGGGGTATCGCCCAGCTCCACGCGGCCCGTCTCGACCGAGACCTGGCTGCCGACCTGGCCGCCCATCGCCAGCACCTGCAGGCTCTGCAGCATGGCGGCGCTGGCGGCGGTGGTTTGCGTCATGTTTTCCAGCGCCTCGGTCTGCGACAGCTGCGACAGCTGGTTGACGAAGGTGGCCGGATCGGACGGCTCCAGCGGATCCTGGTTGCGGATCTGCGCCACCAGCAGCTTGGTGAACATGTCCTTGTTCTCGCTCATCGGCACGCCGGCCGGGCGGTCATTGGTGGTGCTGTAATTGCTGCTGAAACCGAAGTTATTGTTGGTGGTGACCATGATCAGCTTTCTCCCATCCGGATCAGGGACTGCTGCATCGACTTGATGCGGCCCATGACCTCGACATTCGTTTCGAAGGCGCGCGAAGCGGCCATCATGTCGGCCATTTCGGCCACTTCATTGACGTTGGCGTAGTACACCATGCCGTCGGCATCGGCCAGCGGGTTATCCGGCTCGTGCATGCGGCGCAGCGGCTCGCTCGATTGCACCACGTCCAGCACCTGCACCTTGGCCACGCCTTCGCCGTCGAGCATGGCGGAGAACACCGGTTTCCTGGCGCGGTAGGCCTCGGCTTCGGTGGTGGCCGCGGCATTGGCGTTGGCCAGGTTACTGGCGATCGTGTTCATGCGCACGGTCTGGGCCGCCATGGCCGAGCCGGCGATCTGGGAAATGTCTTTGAAACTCATTCAGCGCTCCTTATTGGCCGGTGATGGCTTTGTTGAGGCCGCGCAGCTTCATATTGATGAAGGTCAGGCTGGTCTGGAAATCGGAGGCGTTCTGCGAAAAGGCTGCCTGCTCGACGCCGATCTCGACGGTATTGCCGTCGGCGCTCGGGTGGAAGGGGACGCGGAACAGGGGGCCATCTTCCGACAGCGTTGGCGCGCCATCGTCGGCATCCATGCGGTCCTGCATCACGGCGGCGAAATCGAGGTCGCGCGCCGTATAGCCTGGCGTGCTCTCGTTGGCGATGTTCGCTGCCAGCACGCGGGTGCGCTCGGCGCGCAATTGCAGCGCATCGGCACTGACGCCGAGCGCTTCCTTGAAATTAATCGACATGGCGATTCTCCGGTGAACTGCAGTGAGTTTGGTTAGAATGGGCCTTTCCGCCTGACCCGTATTGTCCAATGATTGCTTTCCGCAAGGCAACTCTAAGTATTGTAACCTGTCTGTTGTGCACCACAGCAGGGGCGGCGCAAACTCTTTCCGTAGAGATAGAACAAGCCGCGCGCGAGCAGCTCGAGAGGGGCGCCGATGCCGTCGGGCTGGGCGATCCCCAGTTCGACCTGACGGTCTCGAGCAGCCGTCCGCCGCCCGCCTGCAAGGGGCCGGTGGCGGTCGAGGCGATCGATACGCGCCAGCCGGCGCGCATGCGCTTCGTGGCGCGTTGCCCCGATGGCAATGGCTGGCGCCACGATTTCGTGGTGCGCGCCCGCATCTCGGCCCTGGTGGCGGTGACGGCGGCGCCGGTGGCGGCCAACCGCGAACTGACCGAGGCCGACGTCACGCTCGAGCGGCGCGACATCAGCCAGGTGCGCGATCCGATCGGCATGCTCGACGAAGCCGTCGGCCAGTCGAGCCGGCGCAGCCTGCGCGCGGGCGAGGTCCTGCGCGCCAGCCAATTGGTGGCGCCGATCGTGGTGAAACGCGGCGAGGCGGTGGTCATGACCGCGCGCCAGGACGGCATCGAGGTCAGCATGGCGGGCGAGGCGCTCGACGCCGGTGCGCGCGGCGCCGTGGTGCGGGTCAAGAACAACGCCAGCGGCCAGGTGGTGCGCATGCGGGTGCTGGGCGCCGGCGCCGTGCAGCCGATCGACATGCCGCTGGGCGAATAAGAGTTCATTCCTTCGATCCCTGCAGAGCGCCCGCGATGCGGGCCAGCTTGGCGGCGTAGCCGGGGTCGGTCGCATAACCGCCGCGCGCCAGGCCCTGGGCGAAGGCCTGGGCGTCGCTGCCGGTATTCAGGGCGCCGCGGTAGCGCGGATTGTCCATCAATACCCGGGTGTAGTCCTGGAAGGCGCTGGCCGCGTCCGGATAGGCGCGGAAGCGCTCGCGCGTCTTGAGCGCGGCGCCATTCACGTATTCGGTGGTGCTCGAGTCGCCGGTCGCGCCATTCCAGCTGGCGCCGGCCTTGATCCCGAACAGGTTGTGGCTGCTGGCGCCGTCGGCGGTGCGCAGCGGGCGCTGGCCCCAGCCCGATTCGAGCGCGGCGTGGGCCTGCACCAGTTCCGGCGCCACGCCCAGGCGGTCGGCGGCCTGGCGTGCCCACGGGGCGATGCTGTCCAGGAAAGCCTGCTGCTCGGGGGTATTGGCGGCCGCGCCGCCGCTGGCCGTGGCCGCATCCACCTGTTCTTCTTCACCCATGATCAGGCCGCTGGCGCGCAGGCGCAGCAGGGCGCCTTCCGCGGAGAGGCTGCTGGCCGCGCCGCTGCCGGCGCCGGCATCGCCATGCTGGATGTAGGCGGTCACTTCGCCCTGCAGCTCGCTGAACAGCCGGCCGAAGCTGGCGTCGCCGCCGCCGCCGAGGCCTGCGGTGGGACGGGTAGCGTTGGTTGCCGCGGTCGGCGCCGTCGACGCGATCGACAAATCAGCGTGGCGCATAGATCTCGTCCTCGCCGTGCAGCACGCGCTGCATCACGGAATACTGCTCGGCCAGCAGGCGGCCGTTGCGCATGGTCGCCTCTTTGCAGACGCGCACGATGGCTTCCAGTTCGGTCCAGGCGGCGTCGAAGGTTGTGCGGGCGCCGGCGGCCAGGCTGGCGCTGTACTGGGCCATCGAGGCGTCCGGGCCGAGCAGGGCGCGCACCAGGCTCAGGCGCTGCTGGCGGCGCGCTTCCATCGCCTCGAGCAGCGGCGCCAGGCCGTCGGCCAGGGCGGTCAGCTCGGCGCTGCGGTGGCGCACGGCGGCCTCGAACTGCTGTTCCAGCAGCGTGTGGATGGTGGCAGCTTCGGCCAGGTCCTTCTGGACGCCTTCGAGCAGCAGGGTATTGGCCTGTTGGCGGGTAAGGGTGGCCATGCTCAGCGTCCTCCGTGGAATTTCTGGATCAGGCCGGCCAGGCGGCCCGGATCGAACGGCAGCTCGCCGCGCGCCAGCGCATCGCGCAGCTCGGCCACGCGGGCGGCGTCGAAATCGGGCATCGCGCGCATCGCTTCGGCGGCCGGTTTCAGCACTTCCGATTGCAGGGCGGCGGCCGGCGCGGCAGGCGCCTCGGTCTGCACCGGCACCGACATGGTCTGGGCGCCGATGGTGACGGTGGATACGGACGAGCCGGTGATTTTCATGCGGTTACCTCGGGATTTCGGTTGGATCGTCATGGCGAAGTCGGCAGTTGGCCGCGCAGTTGTTCCAGGTCCGCGGCGTCCGGCATGGCGACCGATGCGCCGCTGCCCAGCGCCGTGACGTGGCTGCCTGGCGCGCCGAACATATTCGCCACCGCGCGCGACTGGGCGCTGGTCAGGATCAGGAGTTCGATGCGGCGGTTCATGCCGTCGAGCGGGGATTCCGGATGCAGCGGGCCGCGGTCGGCCATGCCGACCACCTGCAGCACGGTGCTGCTCTGCATGCCGCCGGTGAGCAGCTGGGCGCGCGCGGCCAGCGCGCGGTCGGTCGACAGCGCCCAGTTCGAGTAGCCGCCCTTGTCGATGCCGGCGTAGCGGCTGGAATCGGTGTGGCCGATGATCAGCATCTGGTTGCGCATCTGGGCGAACAGCGGACCCATCTTCTGCAGCAGGCGCGCGAAGCGGCCGGTGGGCAGCGCGCTGCCGCGCATGAACATGCCCTGCTTATCGGTGTCGTGCAGCATCACGCGCAAGCCGTAGGGCGTGACCACGGTCGAGAGGTTCGAGGCCAGGCCGGCGCTCTCGGACAGTTCGGTCAGGGCCTTCGACAGGGCGGCCAGGTCGGCCGGGGTCTCGTAGGCGGTGCGCGGGGCGCTCGGGCTGCCCGGGTTGCTGGTGCCGGCATTGCCGGTGCGCGGGACTTCGAAGCGCTCGATCAGGCTGCCGCTCGGCTCCGTGGCGATCGCCGGCTTCTGGCCCTGGCCCTCGAGCATGCCGGAGTCGGTTGCGTCGCGCACGATCGCCTTCAGGTTCTGCTGCTCGCGCGCGGCGATCAGCCACAGCACCAGGAACAGCGCCATCAGGGCCAGGCAGAAGTCGGCGAACGCGACTTTCCAGGCGCCTCCGTGCTCGTCGTGCTGGTGCTTGCCCCCGCCGCGCTTGACGATGGTCGATTCGTGCTTGTCGTTCGGTTTCGACACGTGTTACCCCGTCATGCGGTCGCTGCCGCGGCGCCGCTTGTTCTGCGATTCGTCTTCGCCGCCCATGGCGTTGATCCACTGTTCGAGCTGGGCGAAGCTGGGCTTGGTGTTCAGCTGGATCAGGCGCCGGCCGGCGTCGATCGCCAGCAGGGCCGGTTTGCCCGCGACGTGGGTGCACAGCACGACCTTCACGGTCTCCATGGTCGAGGCGTCCGAATTGACGGTCTGCTTCATCAGGTTGGCCAGCGGCTCGAGCACGCCGTAGCAGAAGAAGATGCCGATGAAGGTGCCGACCATGGCCGCGCCCACTTTCTCGGCGATCTCGCCCGAATCGGCGCCGCCCGAGACCGAGTACATGGCCATCACGATGCCCAGCACCGCGGCCAGGATGCCGAAGCCCGGCATCGCTTCGGCGATCTTTTGCAGCGATTTCGACGGCTGGGTCAGCTCTTCGTGGATCGCTTCCAGCTCCTGCTCCAGCACGCCTTCCAGCTCGTGGGCGTTGATCTTGCCCATGGCCATCAGGCGAAAGTTGTCGACGATGAAGGCCAAGAGCTTCGGCTCGCCCAGGATCGCCGGATAGCGCTGGAACAGCGGGCTTTCGGCAGGCGCCTCGACGTGGGCGTCGAGCGCCTTCAGGCCACCGGCGGCGGTCTGCAGCAGCTCATACATCAGGAGCAGCAGCTGGCGCTGGAATTCCGAGTCGTGCTTCTTGCGCGCCGCGACCTTCTTGAGCTGATGGCCCATCTCGGACAGCACGTGCTTCGGATTGCCGAGCACCAGCGCGCCGAAGGCGGCGCCGCCGATGATCAGAATCTCGACCGGGTGGAAGATCGAGGCGAAGGTGCCGCCCATCAGGGTGAATCCACCGAAGATGGCGCCGAGCACGATGGCGATGCCGAGTAATTGCTGCATGACGTAGGGCCTTTTTTCTTTGTAATTCGGTTCAGTCGCGCTGCAGCGCGGCCTTCATCTTGGCCAGCGCGCTCTTGTTGAGCTGGCAGACGCGGGCGTCGGACAGGTCGAGCACGGCGGCGATTTCCTTGTAGCTCAGTTCGAACTCGTAGATCATCTGGATCACGCGCTGCTCCTTTTCGTTGAGGGCGGACAGCACCTGCTCCAGGCTGCGGCGCACCATGAACTGTTCTTCGGGGCCGGGCGTGTGATGGGCTTCGCCGACCGCTTCCTGCAATACTTCATCGAAGCTGAGCATTTCCTCGGCGCTATCGTCGAGCAGGTACTGTTGATACTGTTCCGCGGACAGGCCCAGGGCCTCGGCCGCTTCCTTCTCGTTCGGCTCGCGCCCCAGGCTGCGGGTCAGCGCGCGCAGGGCATCGCGCTGGCGATGGCTTTCCTGGCGCACCGCGCGAGGACGCCAGTCCTGGCGCCGCAGCTCGTCGAGGATGGCGCCGCGCACGCGCAGCGCCGCATAGCTCGAAAAGCCGGCGTCGGGCTGGCCGTAGCGGCGCAGCGCTTCGAGCAGGCCCATCAGGCCGATCTGTTCCATGTCCTCGCGCCCGAGCGCTCCCGAGACCTGGCTGCCGAGCTGGCGCGCGATGCGCTTGACCAGCGGCGCATAGGCCAGCAGGTGGCGTCCCTCGTCCTGGGCGCTCATGCCGGCGCTGGTCGCCGCATCGCCGTAGTCGGCGGCGGCAACGTCGAGGTAGTCGCTCATATAGGCCACGTGGTCACCAGGCGGGTTCGCGTCACTCGATGATCAGCTTGCCGACCATGACTTCGGAAAACGGCTTTACGTGGTTTTCCTTTTCATAGTTGGCGTTGAAGACCTTGTTCAGCTCGGACGCGTACTGGTCGACCGACATGCTTGAGGCTTCGGCCAGGGTGCGCGCCGACAGCGCCGACACGGCGATGCTGCGCAGCAGCGGCAGCTGTTCCTTGGCTTCCTTCTCCTCGGCCGGGGTGGTGGCCAGCACCAGGTCGACCGACAGGTAGTGCGCGGCCTGCTCGTTCGGCGCGCGGCGCAGCATGACGATCACCTTGTCCAGGGTGACGTACTTGGTCAGCTTCTTCTCCGGGGCCGGCTTGGCTGCGGCGGCGCCGGCGGCCGGGGCCGGGTTCATATACCACATGGCGCCGCCGGCGGCGGCGGCGGCCGCTACTGCGACGCCGGCGAATGCGATGATCAGTTTTGCTTTCATGGTCTAGTCGCGGTCATTCATCGAAAACAGGGAACCGGCGTCGCCGGCATCGTTCAGGGCCAGTCCGGGCGTGCGCTGGCGCTGTTGCTGCTCTTCCTGGCGGCCGCGGCCTTGGGCGTCGGCGCCCGGCTGGTTGGATGGCTGGTTGCCGGCCTGGGCGGTGGATTGGGCGCGCGGGGTCTCGCTCACATTGACCGAGACGTTGCTGTACTGGCGTCCGGCCAGGTCGTTGCGCAGGTTGTCGCTGACCGTGTTCAGCTGGCGCAGCACTTCGGTATTGGTGGCGGCGATGTGCACTTCCAGGTTGCCGCCGCTGTGGCGGATCGAGATGTCGATCCGGCCCAGCATCGGCGGCTCGAGGCGGATCGTGGCCTGCTCGGCGCCGCGGCCGAGCTGCACCTGAAGGCGGTCGCCCAGCGCTTCCTGCAGGGTCTGGCGCCAGGCGGTGGGCGGACCGGCCAGGACCACGCTGCCGGCGCCGCGCGCGGCGGCCGGCTGGCTCTGGGCGCTCACGCCGGCGGCGGCGGTGGTCGGCGCGGTGTCGGGGCCGTCGCGCGAGGCGTCGGGGGGGGGGGGGGTCGGTG
>NZ_JAXCWM010000020.1:0-7026 GCF_034045115.1 Massilia sp. CFBP9012
ATTTCACTTGGATCCCCGCCTTCGCGGGGATGACGATGCATACTTTGCGTATAAATATTCCGGACACCAGTGCGCCTCCGCGGGAACGACGTTATCGGCGTCGCTTCTTCCAGTCGTAACCGGGGCCGGTGACATCCACGCCGGGATGCCCCACCACGTCCGGATGCTCCGAGCACATGGTGATGAAGCGGATGCCCTCACCCGCGCGCTGGCGCTGGCGCAGCTCTTCCATGAACTGCATCGCCGGCACCATCTCGCTGGTGTCGAAAGGCCGGGCATGGGGCTCGCTCGCGACGTCGCCGACGACGGTCCAGTACACCATATACATCGCTTTCCTCCTCGCTCAACGTGCCTCCATTTTAATGCCGAGAGAAAGTAGGATTTGTCCGAAAAAAGCCGGTTGTGTGGGCCACTTCACATAAGCGGTTGCATCGGGCCGTTAGGCTGGGATCTGTGTTCATCACGCAGGTACCGACTTCATGAATATTCAAACCGACGCCTCCACGCCGGACCTTGCCCTGTGGGGCGGTCTCGAATGCACGGTCAACCGCGTACGCGACAATTACTTCAGCCAGATGGACCGCAACGGCCACGCCGGGCGCCTGCAGGACATCGAACGCTTCGCTTCCCTCGGCATCGGGGCGATCCGCTATCCGGTGCTGTGGGAACGCACCGCTCCCGACGGCGTCGACAAGGCCGACTGGTCCTGGCCGGACGAGCGCCTGCCGGCGCTGCGCCAGCTGGGCATCAACCCGATCGTGGGCCTGGTCCATCACGGCAGCGGTCCGCGCCATACCAGCCTGGTCGATCCCGCCTTCCCCGAGCTGCTGGCCGACTACGCCGGCGCGGTGGCGACGCGCTACCCCTGGGTCGAGTACTACACGCCGGTCAACGAGATCTGCACCACGGCGCGCTTTTCGGGCCTGGCCGGGCTCTGGTATCCGCATGGCGGCGACGAAGCCACCTTCATCCGCGCCCTGCTGGTGCAGTGCCGCGCAACCGTGCTGTCGATGCGCGCGATCCGCGCCGTCAATCCTCACGCCAAACTGGTCCAGACCGACGACCTGTCCAAGACCTATGGTACTCCCGAGATGGAAGAGATCAGCGGCTTCTTCAACGAACGCCGCTGGCTGGCCTGGGACCTGCTGTGCGGGATGATCGACGAGAATCATCAACTGTGGAACTACCTGCGCGAATCGGGCGCCGGCGAGGATGAGCTGCGCTGGTTCCGCGACAATCGCTGCCCGCCCGACGTGGTCGGCGTGAACTACTACATCACCAGCGAGCGCTGGCTCGACCATCGTCCCGAGCGCTATCCGGAATCCCATCGCCACGTGTTCCGCGGCGTGCCGCACGCCGACATCGAGGCGCCGCGCGCGCTGGCCACGCCGACGCCGGGCATCGCCCCGCTCTTGATGGAAACCTGGGAACGCTATGGCCTGCCGATCGCGGTCACCGAAGCCCATATCGACGCCAACCGCGAAGACCAGATGCGCTGGCTGCTCGAGATCTGGAACGCCGCGCTCAAGGCGCGCCAGCAAGGCGCCGACGTGCGCGCGGTCACGGTGTGGGCCCTGCTCGGCTCCTTCGACTGGAACTGCCTGGTGACCGAATGCCGCGGCTACTACGAGCCGGGCCCGTTCGACGTGCGCAGCCCGGCGCCGCGGCCGACCGCGCTCGCCACCCTGATGCGCGAACTGGCCAGCAAGCGGCCGCTGTCCAATCCGGTGCTGCAGGGCGAAGGTTGGTGGCGCCGGCCGGGCCGCTTCTGGTGCAAGCCGGTCGCGACCCGCACGGCGGTGGCCGACATCGCCGTGCGCAGCCAGTTCAAGTCGAACCACGTGCAGCCGATCCTGATCTCGGGCGCCAGCGGCACGCTGGGCTCCGCCTTCAAGCGCATCTGCGAAAAGCGCAACCTGGCCTGCCACGTACTGACGCGCCAGGAGATGGACATCACCGACCCGGCCTCGGTGGAAGCGGCGATCGTGCGCTTCAAGCCGTGGGCGATCGTCAATGCCGGCGGCTACGTGCGGGTCGACGAAGCCGAAGCCGATCTTGACCGCTGCATGCGCGAGAACACACTGGGCCCGACCGTGCTGGCGCTGGCCGCTATCCGCCACGCGCTGCGCTTCATGACCTACTCGAGCGACCTGGTGTTCGACGGCGCCAGCGAGCAGCCCTACGTGGAATCCGATGCCGCCAACCCGCTCGGCGTGTACGGCCGCAGCAAGCTCGAAGCCGAGCAGCGCGTGCTGGACGCCGACCCGCAGGCGCTGGTGATCCGCACCAGTGCCTTCTTCGGTCCCTGGGACCAGCACAATTTCGTGACCCAGGCCCTGAACGCGCTCGACGTCGGCCGGCCGTTCCAGGCGGCGCGCGACGTGACGGTGTCGCCGACCTATGTGCCGGACCTGGTCAACGTGTCGCTGGACCTTTTGATCGACCGCGAACGCGGCGTCTGGCACCTGACGAATGGCGAGGCGCTGAGCTGGGCCGAGCTGGCAAGGCGCGCCTGCGCGGCGGCCGGGGTCTCGAGCGACAGGCTGCAGGAAGTCTCGATCGCCGAGTGCGGCTATGCCGCCCGCCGCCCGGGCTACAGCGCCATGAGCAGCGAACGCGGCCTGCTATTGCCGTCGCTGGACGATGCGCTCAAGCGGTATGTGGAAGCGGTGCAGGAACGGGCGAATGGCGTCAGCCTTGGCCATGAGCACGCGGGAGAGGCGGCGCATTACGCGCGGTGAGCGACTATCGTTGGCCCCAAGACGTCGTTCCCGCGAAGGCGGGAACCCAAGTATCACGCCGCACCACTTACACCAAACGCAGTGGCTGCGCGAAAGACTTGGGTTCCCGCCTGCGCGGGAACGACGGCGTATTCAGGTTGCAGGCCGCGGGCTGCGGCCTGCGGGCCATCAGGTTTACTGCGCCTCGCCCGCCGTAAACTGCAGGTGATACAGATTGGCATACATGCCCTTGTGCGCCAGCAGTTCGTCATGCGTGCCCTGCTCCACGATGCGCCCGGCCTCCATCACCACGATGCGGTCGGCGCGTTCGATCGTCGACAGGCGGTGCGCGATCACGATCGTGGTGCGGCCGGCCATCAGGGTGTCGAGCGCTGCCTGCACTGCGCGTTCGCTCTCGTTATCCAGCGCCGAGGTCGCCTCGTCCAGGATCAAGAGCGGCGCATCCTTGTAGATCGCGCGCGCGATCGCCACCCGCTGGCGCTGGCCGCCCGACAGGCGCGAGCCGTTCTCGCCGATGCGGGTGTCGATGCCGTCCGGCAGGCGCGCCACCACGTCGGTCAGGTGCGCGGCGCGGACCGCCGCCGCCAGGCGCTCGTAGTCGACCTGCTCGGCGCCGTAGGCGATATTGGCCGCCAGCGTATCGTCGAACAGCACCACGTTCTGGCTCACCATCGCCAGCTGGCCGCGCAGCGAGGCCAGCTTGATGTCGGTGTACGGCACGCCGTCGAGCAGCAGGCGGCCTGCTTCCGGATCGTAGAAGCGCGTGACCAGGTTCACAAAAGTAGACTTGCCGCCGCCCGACACGCCCACCAGCGCCACCGTCTGCCCCGGCTTGACTTCCAGCGACACGCCGTTCATGGCCGGGCTGAGCGCGTTCGGATAGCGGAACACCACGTTTTCCAGCACCAGGTGGCCTTGTGCGCGACCCAGTTCGCGGCTGCCGGTGTCGACCTCGGGCTCCGAATCGATGATCCCGAACACCGTCTCGGCGGCCGCCATCCCGCGCTGCATCGGGCCGTTCACCTCGGCCAGCGATTTCAGGGGCGTGAGCAGCATCAGCATCATGGTCACGAACTGGGTGAATTCGCCCACCGTCATGTCGGCCTGGATCGCCAGCACGATCACCAGCGACAGCGCCAGGGAAGTGGCGATCTGGGTCACCGGGGTGGTGGCGGCGAAAGCCACCGTCATGCGCTGCGAGAAGCCGCGCAGGGCTTCGCTGCGCTTGTGGAAGCGCTGGCGCTCGTACCTCTCTCCCGAGAACACGCGGATCACCTGGTGGCCGCGTGCGGCTTCCTCGACCACGCCGGTCATCTCTGCGGTGACGCGCTGGCTCTCGCGGTTCAGGTTGCGCAGGCGCTTGGTGGTGGTGCGCACGATGACGGCGGTCAGCGGGATCACGATGATGGCGACCAGGGTCAGCTTCCAGTTCAGGTACAGCAGAGTGCCCAAGAGGCCGATCACCACCAGCACGTCGCGCACGCAGGCCACGAACACCGACTGGATCATGTCCACCACCTGGCGCACGTCGTTGACCACGGTGTTGATGATCTTGCCCGTCGATTCGTCCTGGTAGCGCGCCACCGGCAGGCGCAACACCTTTTCGAAGGCCATGGCACGCATGTCATTCAGGACGCGGGACAGCACCCAGTTGTTGAAGTACGCGGTGCCGAAGGTGCCGATGCCGCGCAGGATGAAGATCGACACCAGGATGGCCGGGATCCACCACAGGCTGAAGGCGATGTTCTCCTTGAAGCCGTCGTCGAGCAGGACCTTGAGCGCCTCGCCCAGCAACGGCTGGGTAGCGGCGGTGATGGCCATCGACAGCAGCGCCATCCAGGCGCGCGATTGATACGGTTTGACCAGCGCGAGCAGGCGCCGGATGATGACTTTAGTTTCCACGTTGTTCAACCTTTGCTTCCCTTGCCGGCCGCGCGGCCAGGCAGAATCCCATGAGCAGGAACACCATCAGCGCATAGAACATGCTGCCTTTGAGGGACCAGAAAATGACTTCGGTCAGGCCGAAGCTGAAGTAGCACAGCACCACCAGCATGCCGGCCAGCGCCGGCGCGAATTGCGGCAGGCTGGCTCCCGGCGCGCGGTCCTCGCTGCCGCGGCCCAGCTGGCGCGCGAAGAAAATGAAAGGCGCCGCCAGGATGCCGATCCAGGCCGCCAGCCCGAACACGCCGCCGGTGGCGAGCGCCTGCAGGGCGTCATTATGCAGGTGTTCGAGCGACAGGATCGCCGGATCGAGCGTGCCCTGCTCCACCAGGTGGCGGATCTCGGCGCGCACCGTGTTGCGGTCCAGGCCGAACAGCGGCCGTTCCTCGATCAGGATCGCCGCGCCTTTCCACAATTCGAGCCGGGTGCCGACGTTGGTAAAGACGTTGCCGCCGTCGACCCAGGTCTGGACGTCGTCCACGCCCTGCAGCGCGCGCTCCTGCATGCCGGTGGCCGGCACCAGGAAGGCGGCGCCGACCAGGGCGAAGCTGCCGGCCAGCAGCAGGCGCACCTTGCGGCTCTTGAGCAGTTGGGCATAGGAGAGGAACAGCAGCGCGGCCAGCGCCAGCGCGACCCAGGCGCCGCGGGTGCCGGTCAGCATGCAGGCGGCCAGCCCGGCCAGTGTTCCAACCCCGGCCAGCAGCGCCTTGCGGGTATGGTGGCGATAATCGATCGCCGCCGTCAGCGCCACCAGGCCCAGCACCAGGGCCAGGTCGCCGAAGGTGATCGCATTCAAAAAACCGCCGGGGCGCTCTACCTGCAGCACGATGCGCTGCCAGGCGACGAAGGGCAACGCGGCCACGCTGCCGGCCACCACGCCCCACCACAGGAAGGCGGGAGACGGCCGCGCCAGCAGGACCAGGGCCATGCAGGTGAGGCCGAGCAGCATGCGCGAAGGCTTGTCGAGGGTATCGAGGCCAGCCTCGGGCCGGATCAGGAAGGCCACGATGGCGAGCGCGAACTGGAACCAGAAGGCCGCGACCACCCAGCGGACCTCCTTCCAGTGCGGGCTCAGCGCAGCCCAGGCCTTGCGCGGCACGCACAGGGCCGACAGCAGGAACAGGAGGCTGGAAAATCCGATGCCCGAAGGCGTGGTCAGGCTAAGGAAGGGAAACAGGAACACCTGGAAGCCGATCCAAACCTGCATTGGCTCCCGGGACATCATCGGCTTATTGTTCATTCAGGTTCTTGTGGGATATTCTTGCGACCTAGTCGGCTATTGAATCGGACAGCAATGCAGCAAACACAGACAATTTCGGTCGTGATCACCACGTACAACCGGCCCGACGCCCTGGAGGCGGTGGTGGAAGCCTGTTTTTTACAGGACGACAAGAATTTCGAAATCATTATCGCTGATGACGGCTCGACTGCCAACACGCGGGACTGCATCGACCGCCTGGCCGCCAGGTCGCCGGTGCCCTTGAAACACGTCTGGCAGCCGGACGACGGCTTTCGCGCCGCCATGGCGCGCAACCGCGGCACACTGGCGGCAACAGGCGACTATATCATTTTCCTGGACGGCGATTGCGTCCCGCAGCGCGACTTCATCCGCCGCCACCGGGCGCTGGCCCAGCCCGGCTTCCTGGTTTCCGGCAGCCGCATCCTGCTGAGCCAGGGGCTCACCGAGCGCGTTTTGCGCGAACGCGTCGACGTCGCCGGCATGGGCGTGGGCGAACGCCTGCGCCATCGCCTGTCCGGCGACATGAACAAGGTGATCCAGACGATGCTGCGCTGGCCCGACCTCGGCCGCGTGCGCCGCAAGTTCAGCTGGCGCCGCATCAAGAGCTGCAACCTGGCGGTGTGGAAGTCGGACCTGGTCAAGGTGAACGGTTTCGACGAAAGCTTCACCGGCTGGGGCCACGAGGATTCGGACCTGGTCGTCCGCCTGTTCCACGCCGGCGTGCTGCGCAAGGACGGCGCGCTGGCCACCGAGGTGCTGCACCTGTGGCACCGCGAGGCGCAGCGCGACCAGGAATCGAGCAACCGCAAGGTGGTGCTGGAGCGGGCGGCGAATGGGACGACGCAGGCGACGATCGGCTTGCGCGAGCACGCGGATCCGGCGCACTGAGCGCCGCCAGCGCAACGTCTCCCCGCTACTTCGACACGTCGTTCCCGCGCAGGCGGGAACCCAAGTTTGCACGCGTGGTTGCTACGTTTGATGTAGTCGCGGTGCGAATGACTTGGGTTCCCGCCTTCGCGCACTAGCGTCCGGAATATTTATACGCAAAGTATGCATCGTCATCCCCGCGAAGGCGGGGATCCAAGTGAAATCACAGAATGTTCA
>NZ_JAXCWM010000020.1:7036-7500 GCF_034045115.1 Massilia sp. CFBP9012
CCCGCCTCCGCGGGAACGACGTGGTTTTTCCTATGAAGCGGGCTTATTCAAGCGCCCGAAATTATTCCGGACACCAGTGCGCCTTCGCGGGAACGACGGTTTTTCAGATCGGTGAACGAAACAACAGCCTAGTACTCGACCGCCACGTCCTTCGCCCCCAGCGTGAGCTCGAGCGCCTGCTTGAGCGTATCCGACGGCCCCACCCGCCACTCGTCACCCAGCTGCAGCACATACGGAATCCCGTTCGTCTGCAGGCGCAGGCTGACCGGCATCCCGTCCTGCACCCGGTAGGGCTGCAGCACTTCGGCGATCTTCGCCGGATCGACCGTGGTAGCCAGGTCCATCTCGAGCTTGTGCCCGTACTGGATGCGCGATGCCGCGATGTCGAACACCTTCTCGGCCGTGATGCGCAGGCCGCCGTTGAAGCGGTCTTCGGACACCTTGCCGACCACCAGCAGGAACTC
>NZ_JAXCWM010000020.1:7546-85697 GCF_034045115.1 Massilia sp. CFBP9012
GTCCAGCGCCACGATCAGGATCTTGCCGCGCTGGGTCATCTGGGTGCGCACGCCGGTGATCACGCCGCACATCATGCGCGGGTCGCGCGACGGTTCCAGGTCTTTCAATTTGGTCTTGGCGAAGCGCCGCACCTCTTGCGCATACGAGTCGAACATATGGCCCGACAGGTAATAGCCGAGCGCGATCTTTTCTTCGGACAGCTTCTGGCGGTCGGTCCAGGGCGTGGCCTTGACGTACTCGGGCGGCGCCACGAGGTCGGAATCGTCGCCGCCGAACAGGCTGACCTGGTTGGCGGCGACCGAGCCGCCACTAGTTTCCAATGCAAATGCTGTCGGACAGATATTTCTCGTAAAAGCGAGGAAAACTGACTTAGCTAAAATAGGCTAATTCCAATCTTCTCTATGTCTTGCCCTTACCAACAGCCTTCGGAGTTCCTAGCTGCTCAAACCTATCTAGCAAAAAATGAAGTTTAGTACTTGGATTCGGTTCTCCCACATCCGCAGCCTCACGTTCTGCGCGAATGGCATTATCCTTGGCATCTTTTAATCTAGGGAGTAATTTTTCAAATAAGTCTAGATTATCACCCTTTTCGTAAAACGCCATCTCCTTTATACGCTTGAGCTCCCTCAGCATATTTTGCCCAGGGGACAGACCTTTGGCATTCGCATATGCCCTCCGACTGTACTTAAAGTGCAAATATAGCCAATATTCGAAACAAGGATACGAGACAATCATTTCAATTTTCGGCTGATTTCCCGCAAGGCGCATTGCCTCGTCAAATGTCGGATGCGTATCCCTATCAATTACACAATAAAGGTTGTCATATTTCGCTTGACGCTCAATTGCTTTTTCAACTATTCCTCTAGGGTCTGTATGACCAACATTCGCGACGTCAATAAGTGCATTAGCGCGAAAATGCACCTTTGCATCGTTCAAATATTTTTTCCCTGATGTCGTATCCTCACAGATAACCAAAACTTTAGGCTGCTGAACAAAACTGGCCTCACGTCGACGAAAAGAAGATGCGCCACGTCCCATTTATTCAGACCTTAAAATCGGCAAGCCGCGATAACGTCCCTCGAAGTAACGCTTCTCCACATCCTCATCTTCACGCCCCTCAAAATCATGGATTGAAAACAACTTTGTTGCTCCATTTTTATCTCGATCCGTTATCCATAATTGATCTCGTCGAAGCATTTTTGTATTCATAAGATGTGTATCATGGGTGGTGAAAATTAACTGCCCCTCACCAGGATTGCATAGATGTTTCTTAACAAGGTTCTCTACAAGCATAGGATGGAGGCTGCTATCTAATTCATCAACTATGATTGTTTTTTGCGGCAGAGCCAACCAAGGAAGATAAAAACCCATCAAACTTCGTGTCCCTTTTGACTCCTCATTGAAATCAAATTCTGTCTCACCTAGTTCTGTTCTGTGAGTTAAGGTCGTTTTATGCTTTACTGATCCATCAAATGCTTGTTGTAACGCTGTTTCTAAAGATTCCACCGAACTCGAATCAGAGTCGGAATCACGGTCTAAATCGTCATCATCCTTATCAATTTCAAACTCTATCTTTGTCACCGGGACATCAATCTCTTGGAGATAGGAGCTCATGTCCTTTACAAATTGAGGAAATTTTGTCCCTACGACCTGGATTGACCTACCAAGCGGAGCCAAATTATCACCAATAAATAAACTACCCGATTTTAGCCAACGATACGGAATTCTTAACTGCTGTAGTTCCTCACTGCTATTTTCGACCGCCTGAGATAAAAATAACGCGCGAGGCGGCGTTAGTTTTTTCCATACGTTATGTAATTCAGGCTCACCTTCTAAACCGACAATTCTGTAATTTTCAACTTCGCCATCATAAATTCTCTCATAAAGCATGATCTCTTTCCCTTTAGGAAAGCTTGTCAGCCTCTCTTCATAAATGCGACTTTCGGTAAGCGCAAGCTCAAAGTGATAACGGCATTTATTCTCAATGAAATGAAATTCAATACGCGTTGGCTGATCCAATAATTTCCTATCGAATCGAAAAGGTTTAACAGGCAGAGCTTTCTTATCAGAAATTCTCGCATGAATTACTCTACGAACAATGTCTAAAGCTTCTAACAAGTTTGACTTTCCAGAAGCGTTAGCGCCATATATAGCAGCTACTTTTAATAGTGCTGGTAATTTTTCGCCAGGCACATCAGGAACGAATACGCAGTTTTTTTTGCGGAGACGTGGGGCGGCAGCCATTGAGAAAGTCTGCCTCTCGCGGAAAGACTTGAAGTTCTCGACGGAAAATTCGATCAGCATGCGGAAATCTCGCAGTTCATAGTAAGTTATAGGCTTGATTATGACGCAAATTTACCGTTGGCGCAGTTTTTTTGCAAATCGCCACCATCTGCGCCTAGAGACAGCGCAAGATAGTTCAGTACACACGGTGGAAGCAAGATGCGGAAGTTGCCGTAAAAGCATTTTTTTCGGTTGAGTTTGCTCCGCCATAAGCATTTCTAGGTTGCCTGTCTCCACGCGTGGCAGACGTATACTTTTTATTAAAAAAGCGACTGTAATCTAGTAGCTCGATACATCGATGATGAATTACTTCTCGCGTTCAGTACTCGACCGCCACGTCCTTCGCCCCCAGCGTGAGCTCGAGCGCCTGCTTGAGCGTATCCGACGGCCCCACCCGCCACTCGTCACCCAATTGCACCACATACGGTATCCCGTTGGTCTCCAGCCGCAGGCTGACCGGCATCCCGTCCTGCACCCGATAGGGCTGCAGCACTTCGGCGATCTTCGCCGGATCGACAGTGGTAGCCAGGTCCATCTCGAGCTTGTGCCCGTACTGGATGCGCGAGGCCGCGATGTCGAACACCTTCTCGGCCGTGATGCGCAGGCCGCCGTTGAAGCGGTCTTCGGACACCTTGCCGACCACCAGCAGGAACTCGTCTTCCTTGAGGGCGTGCTTGTTGGCGTCGGCCACCTCGCTGTAGACGGTCACTTCATGCACGGCGGTCTTGTCGTCCAGCGCCACGATCAGGATCTTGCCGCGCTGGGTCATCTGGGTGCGCACGCCGGTGATCACGCCGCACATCATGCGCGGGTCGCGCGACGGCTCCAGATCCTTCAACTTGGTCTTGGCGAAGCGCCGCACTTCCTGCGCATACGAGTCGAACATATGGCCCGACAGGTAATAGCCGAGCGCGATCTTTTCTTCGGACAGCTTCTGGCGGTCGGTCCAGGGCGTGGCCTTGACGTACTCGGGCGGCGCCACGAGGTCGGAATCGTCGCCGCCGAACAGGCTGACCTGGTTGGCCGCTGCCGCCGCCTGGCCGGCCGCTTCCATCGCGAACGCCACCGACGCCAGCAACACGGCGCGGTCGACGCCGAAGGCGTCCATCGCCCCGGCGCGGATCAGCGATTCGATGGTGCGGCGGTTGATCTGCTTGCGATCGACCCGCTTGCAGAAATCGAACAGGTCCTTGAACTTGCCGCCTTCCTTGCGCGCAGCGATGATGGCCTCGATCGCGCCCTGCCCCGCGCCCTTCACGCCGCCCAGGCCGTAGCGGATATTGGTCACCTGCTTGCCGGTCTTGGACTTCGCTTCGCCTTCCGGGGTGAAGCGGAACTGCGATTCGTTGACGTCCGGCGGCAGGATCACGAGCTTGCAGATCTCCTTCGCATCCTCCACCAGGATCTTGATCTTCTCGGTGTCTTCCATCGCCAGCGACATATTGGCTGCCATGAACGCGGCGGTGTGGTGCACCTTCAAATACGCGGTGTGGTACGACAGCAGCGCGTAGGCGGCCGCGTGCGACTTGTTGAAGCCGTAGCCCGCGAATTTTTCCATCAAGTCGAAGATCTCATCGGCCTTGGCGGTAGTGAGGCCATCCTTGGCGGCGCCGGCGCGGAAGATCTCGCGGTGCTCGGCCATCTCTTCGGCTTTCTTTTTACCCATCGCGCGGCGCAGCATGTCGGCGCCGCCCAGCGAGTAGCCGCCCACGATCTGCGCCATCTGCATCACCTGCTCCTGGTAGACCATGATGCCGTAGGTCTCGGACAGGATGGACTCGGTGCGCGGATCGGGATAGTCGAACTTCTCGCCGTGCTTGCGCTTGCAGAAGTCGGGGATCAGGTCCATCGGGCCCGGACGGTACAAGGCCACCAGCGCGATGATGTCCTCGAAACGGTCGGGACGCGCGTCCTTCAGCATGCCCTGCATGCCGCGCGACTCCAGCTGGAAGATCGCGACGGTCTTGGCGTCACTGAGCAATTTGTACGAGAGGCGGTCGTCCAGCGGCAGCTTGGCCAGGTCGAATTCGCTCTCGGCCGGGTCGAGATCCTTGATGTAATTGACGGCGCGGTCGAGGATCGTCAAGGTGGTCAGGCCCAAAAAGTCGAACTTGACCAGGCCCACGGCCTCCACGTCGTCCTTGTCGTACTGCGACACCACGCCGGCGTCGCCGCCCTGGGTGTACAGCGGGCAGAAGTCGGTGAGTTTGCCCGGCGCAATCAAGACGCCCCCGGCGTGCATGCCGATGCCGCGCGTGATGCCCTCGACCTGCTGCGCCAGGTCGAGCAGCTGCTTGACCTCTTCCTCGTTTTCGAGACGCTCCTTGAGCATCGGTTCTTCCTCGATCGCCTCGGCGATCGAGACCGGTTTGCCCGGCTTGAACGGAATCAGCTTGGAGATGCCGTCGCAGAAGTTGTAGCCGAAGTCGAGCACGCGGCCGACGTCGCGGATCGCGCCCTTGGCCGCCATGGTGCCGAAGGTGGCGATCTGCGACACCGCGTCGCGGCCGTACAGGTCCTTCACGTGCTGGATCACCAGTTCGCGCTTTTCCTGGCAGAAGTCAATGTCGAAGTCGGGCATCGAGACGCGTTCGGGATTCAGGAAGCGCTCGAACAGCAGGTTGTACTTCAGCGGATCGAGGTCGGTAATCTTCAAGGCATACGCAACGAGGGAACCCGCACCCGAGCCGCGGCCCGGGCCGATCGGCACGCCGTTGTTCTTGCCCCACTGGATGAACTCCGCCACGATCAGGAAGTAGCCCGGGAACTTCATGTTGATGATCGTCTTGTTCTCGAAATCGAGGCGGGCTTCGTAGCGCGGACGCTCCTTTTCGCGCTGCGCCTCGTTCGGATACAGCTGGACCAGGCGCTCTTCAAGACCGCGTTTGGTCTCGGCGACCAGGAATTCGTCGATCGTCATGCCCGGGGTCGGGAAATTCGGCAGCTGCGGCTTGCCCAGGGTGAGCGTGACGTTGCAGCGCTTGGCGATTTCGACCGAATTGGCGAGCGCGCCCGGCAAGTCCTTGAACAGCTCGGCCATCTCGTCCTGCGACTTGAAGCACATATTCTCGTTGAAGCGGCGCACGCGCTTGGCATTGGCCAGCATCTCGCCTTCGGCGATACACACACGCGCTTCGTGGGCGATGAATTCGCTCTTGTCCAGGAACTGCACCGGGTGCGTCGCCACCACCGGCAGCCCCAGGCGGCCGGCCAGCGCCACCGAATGGCGCACCTGCTGCTCCTGGTTGGGCTGGCCGGCGCGCTGGATCTCGATGTAGAAGTGGCCCGGGAAGATTGTCGCCCAGCGCGCGGCATTGGCCTCGGCCTTTGCCAGGTCGCCGTTCTCGATCGCCTGGCCGACGTCGCCGAAATGGGCGCCCGACAGCACGATCAGGGCGTTATCCTGCGGCTCGTCGGGGTTCAATGTCGACACGGACGTGGCCAGCGCTTCCAGCCACTCGGTGCGCAGCTCGGCGCGGCCCTTGTGCTGGTTGGTGAGCCAGGCGCGCGCCAGCAGGTCGCACAGCTGCAGGTAGCCGGTGTGGTTCTTGGCCAGGATCAAGAGGCGATGCGGCTTGTCGCGGTTGTCGTCGTTGGTGATCCAGGCGTCGACCCCGACGATCGGCTTGATGCCCTTGCCGCGCGCCGCCTTGTAGAAACGCACCAGGCAGAAGGTATTGGCTAGGTCGGTCACGGCCAGCGCCGGCTGGTTGTCCTTGACGGCGGCCTTGACCAGGTCGTCGATGCGGACCAGGCCGTCGACGATGGAGTATTCGGAGTGGACGCGCAGATGGGTGAAAGTCGGGGAGGTCATCCCGGTATTTTACCGCGAGCCGGCTGGGCGCGGCATGTCGAGGGCGCTGCCCGGGGTCGCGCCGTGGCGATGCTGTCGGGGCTGGAAAAACGCCTGCCCGGTGACGGGCAGGCGGCGCATCCGCATCGCCTTTGCGGTCGGGTGCGCTGGCGCGTTGCCTCAGGGAGACATCATGCCGATCAGGTCGATCTGCTGGAAGCCCGGCACACCATCGCTGAAGGTGGCGAGCAGCGTGATTTCATCGGCGTCGTCGAGCGTCGACATCGTGGACGATCGCGGCGGGGTTGTTGGTTGCGATATTATTTACTGAGGTTTGGCGCACGCGCAGCGGCAAAACCGTTGCAAGTCCTTAGCCTGGCCATGATGGCAATACTCACAGGCGCAATCGGAGCAGCGCCACCCCTTTGACCGGATCTCGCCGATGAGGGACAGGAGCACGGTCCCGGCATTGCACCGGGACCGGCCAGACAATCAGCCTGGAATACCGATCAGCGTGATCTGCGAGATCTCGGGCACCCCTTGGGTGAACACGGCAATCAGCGTCACTTCGTTGGCGTCGACCACGCCGTTGTTGTCAGCGGACGTGTAGTGCAGCAGCGCGCCGCCCCTGCCTTCCAGGGCCTTCACCAGGATCAGCGCGCTGTCGTCCTTCTGTGCGCCAGTCACGTTCAGGTGGTTGTTCAGGTTCAGCAGTGTTGCCGATCCTGCGAGGTTCAGCTCATCGCTCACGAACGGGCCAAGGGTCTCGATAAACACCCCTTCGGTGGCACCGTCCACGACCACCTCGGCACCTGTTTTCCAGACGATCTCGTCGCTGAAGTCCTTGTTGACCTTCGTCGCCGCCTGGCCCGCGAGGGTGATGTGGTCGTCGTCGCCAAAGCGCACGATCAGGTCGTGCGATGCGGAATCGAAACGCTCGTAATGAAGGTCCACGGTGCCATGACCGGCCAGCACCGCGTCGTGGCCCTTGCCAGTGATGAGCACCGTGCTGGCGTTGCCCGGCTCATACAGCATGCTGTTGGCACTGCCGCTGGCATTGACCAGCCTGCCGTCGAGCGATATCGCCCCTTTGAGCTCGAAGCCTTGCTGGACGACCGTGCCATCGACGCCGCCGGCGAACCGGGTGCTGCCGGCGCCGAACACGCCAACCTCGGTCGCGAAAGTGCCTTCGGTCCACTTGAGTTCATAGACGCCCGCAACCAGCACCTTGTTCAGGGTCAGGCGGCCCTCGATATCGACACCAAAATTGCTGCCATCGAGGTAGCCCGAGGTCGGATCAGCGCCAGGACGCAGGTCGGTCAATTGCAAGCCGCTGGCATCCAGCAAGCCGTTGCCGGTATTGGCCAGCACGACGTCGGCCGGGATGCCGGAAAAGGAAAACTTGCTCCACTGGGCCGAGAAGTCGAACTGGGTGCCGGTATGGATCGAGGCCATCTCACCCGGCGGAACCGGCGCGGCCGCCAGCGTCAGCGTGCCGGCCACGGCATCGATTTTCAGTGCCAGATCCGGGCCGCTGTAGCCGGCCAGCAGGATACTGTTGATGCCGTTACCGTCGGTCCACTGCAGCATATAGTCCTCGCCGCTCGCATCGTGCAGGAAGCGGCCGTTGATGTTGCTGCCGCGCGCCAGTGCGGTTGCGCCGAGCAGGTAGCCGCTCAGCAGTTCATCGCTGACCTCGGGCGGCGTATCGCGGAAGATGGTCCCGATGTGGAATACGTCGCCCACTTCGGCGCCGACGATGCGGTCGAGCTCCGGGATCTTGTCGCCCGACACGATGCCGCCGATATGGGTGTCGCCCGCCTCATACAGCAGGCGGCTGGCCTTGCCGTCGGCTAGCATGATGATCGTATCGGCGCCGCTGCCGCCCGCGATGAAGTCGCTTCCGCCGCCGCCCACGATCTCGTCGTAGCCGTCGCCGCCGATCAGGTAGTCGTCGCCGGCGGTGCCGATCAGGAGATCGTCGCCGTCGAAGCCCCACTGGTGGGTGGCGCCCGACATCATGTCGCCGGAGGTGGTGCCGAGGAAGTAGCTGCGTCCGCTGGCGTCCGCCACTGGCGTGCCGCCGCCGACCGGCGTCACCTGCAGGGTTCCGGAGGACTGGCTCTGCTGCTGGCCGACATAGAAGGAGCCCTTGATGGCGCCGCCGCCTTGCTCGGTCGAGAACAGCGGGGACGGCCCCAGCGCCAGCGAGCCGGCGATCGGGCTGGTGATGGTCAGGCCATCGAGCGTGGGCGTGACCGTCAGGTCGGCCGAAGCCGGGCCGTCGATGTCCCATTCCTGGTAATCGCCGACGTTGCCGGCGGCGTCGATCACGCGCAGCTCGATTGTCTGGTCGGCTTCCGACAGGTCGATGCCCTGCAGCGTGAAGGTGCCAGTGCTGTTCGCCTGCGGAGCGTCAACCCAGGTCTCGGCGCCCTTGATGCGCCACTGGACGACGCCGTCGCTGGTGTCGTCGATGCTGAAGGTGACTTCGACGATCTCATCGTCAGTCTTGAGCACGCCGTCAACGCCCTGGCCGATGCGCACAAAGCCCAGCTGGCCGTGCGGGTCGGTAACGTCGAGCAGGATCTCCTGCTTGAAAGGGGTGCCGACGGTGCCGCCACTGGGGGCGGCCACGCGCAGCTCCACGGTCAGCAGATGGTCGGGCATCGGCTCGCGTGCGCCGGCGCGGTATTCGCCTACCGGTTCGCCCATCGTCAGGTCGACGTCTTCGAGCACGATGATGCCGTTGACCGGCGCGATGTCGGTCCACTCGGCGCTGCCCTCGTGGCGGTACTGGATCTTCTGGCCCGGCTGCAGGGCGCCGCTGACGCTGAAGCGGATGTCGACGGTCGTTTCGTTGGTGACGTGGTCGTTCGGCGCGCGGTCGTCCGGATCATGGGTGACGCCTTCGAAGGTGAAGGTCACGCCCTTCGGCGGAGTCGGCGTCGGTGTCGGGCCCGGCGGATACACGACGTCGATCGCGGCGGTCAGGCCGCCCTGGGCCAGCGCGTTGACGACATCCTGCAGGGTGGCGCTGGCCGGCATTACCTTCAGCACCTGGGCCATGCCGCCGCCGCGCAGGAGCGACTCCAGCGTGGCGGGGCTGCCGGCGGCGGCTTGCGCCACATCGGCCAGGGCCTGGGCCAGGACCACCGGATCGGCCTTGCCGCGTGCGGTGTCGAACAGCGCCAGCAGGTTGCTGCCGGTGGCGATCGCATCGATCACGGCCGGGTTGTGCGAGGCGATATCGGCGAAGGCGACGGTCGCTTTCACCAGCTGCTCGATGTCGGCCTGCGAGGCGCCAGACGTCACGGCGCGCACCAGCACGCGCGCCGCTTCGATGGAAGAGTAACCGGCGTAGTCGCTGCCGGACGTCTCCACCAGGGTGGTGAAGGCATCCACCGCCTGCTGGCGCAGGTCGAGCAAACCCTTGTCGGTGCCCTGGGCGCCCTTCAGGATCTCGACGGCGACGTCGGCCAGCGAGGCATGGCCTTGCGCGACCACCTCGGCCCAGTAGTCCACGCCGCTCTGTTCAGGCGTTCGGTTGAATAGCTGCTGGTAGATCTCGGCGATGCGCTCGGCCGGCGTGTCGTCGCCGAAGCGCAACTGCGCTTCACGCGACGTGGCGAAGGCATCGATGATCGCCCGATGATCGCCATCGCTATTGGCCAGGTGCCCGGCCCAGAACTTCAGGCCGGCAGGGTCGGCCGGACGGCCATAGAAGGCGAGGTAGAGAGAATTTACCGCGGATTCGTGGGTGGAGAGCGTGGTCATGAAATTGTCGATGAGTTGAAGAGGTGGTGGTTCATCGGTCCCGCTGCCGGAGCAGCGGGGTTGGGCGCCATCAGGGGGTCTGGCCGTAGTAGGTGCCGACCACATTGATCTCGTCCATGAGCGGCACGCCGTCGAAGAAGGTCGCGATGACCTGCACCTCGCCGCCATTGATGACGCCGTTGCCATCGCTATCGCTGTAGTGCAGCAGGATGGCGCTGTCGGCGGCCGTGTCGCGCGCCAGGATCACGAGGTCGCGCTTGGTCAGCATTGTCACGTCCAGCGCGCGCAGTGTCGCCAGCGTCGCCGAATCGTCGTTATCGAGTTCGCTGGTGACGATCACGCCGTCGATATCGATGGCAATGCCCTCATGGTGCGCCTCGAGCGTACCGGACCACGCCCAGTCGAGCGCGCCATTCTGGTCCTTGTCGATGGTGGTTTCCGCCACTCCCTGGAACAATAGCTGGTCATCGCCGCCAAAGCCGATCAGCATGTCTTGCGCGCTGCTGTCGATACGTCCGTAGCGGATGTCCATCTGAACACCACCACCCGCAAGGATCACGTCCTGCTGCGTGCCGGTGGTCAGTTGGACCGCGGTGCCGTAGGCGCCGTACATCTTGCTGACATTGCTGCCGGCATCGTTCAGGGTGTAATTGATAGGCAAGAACGTGGGGACGCTGAATCCGTCCTGGACGATGTTGCCGGCGACGCCGCCTGCGAACATGATATCGCCCGCCGCGAGGTAGCCGCTGTCGGTCGCGAACGTATCCTTGTTGAAGCTCATATTGTAGACGCCTGCCTCGAGCGCGCGGCCGAAGTGCATGTTTCCATCGATGCCGATGCCGAAGCCAGGACCGCTGGTGTAGTCGCTGTCGGCCTGGGTGCTGGTCAGGGCATTCTCCAGCCAGAAATCCTGTCCCGCGAGCAGGCCATTGCCGACACCCGAATGCACGATCCCGTCGGGCATGCCGTCCAGGTAGAAGCCGCTGTCGGTGGCGCTGAAGCTGTAGGTGATGCTCTTGTAGGTCGATGCCACCGGTCCGTCGACCAGCGTCAGCGTGCCGCGCCCGGCATCGATGGCCAGGTCCAGCGCATGTCCGGCATAGTCCTTGAAGTAGATGCTGTTGATCGCCGTGCCGTCGGTCCACTGGACCAGGAACGATGTGCCGTCCGGGTTGACGTTGAAGCGGCTGTCGCCCGAGCTGCGCACGACCGATACCTGGCCGGCTGCGGCGCTGGTCAGCAGCGTATCGCCGACGGTCGAGGCGCCATGCAGGATGTCGCCGACCTGGATCACGTCGCCCGCTTCCGCCCCGAAGATGAAGTCCATGCCGTTGAAGTAATCGCCGGAGACGACCACGGTGCTGCGGGTATCGCCTGCTTCGTATACGAGGGTGCTGCCCTTGCCGTCGACTTCCAGGTAGATGGCATCGGATTCGGCGCCGCCCGAGATGACGTCGCTGCCGCCCATCGAGTAGATCGTATCGTTGTCGGCGCCGCCGCTGATGTAATCGTCCCCGGCCGTGCCTTCCAGGTGGTCATAACCCTGGAAGCCCCACAGATAGCTGCCCTGCGGCCCATCCGCATCGGCGTCGCCCAGATGGTAGACGCGGCCGCTCGGGTCTTGCAGCACCTGGCCGTCGGCCGTCCTGACGGTCAGGACGCCGCTGCGGGCCAGTTCCTGCTGGCCCACCAGGACGGTGCCAACGATCGCCTGCGTGGTCTCGTGGGTCGATTCGACCGGCACCCCGCCAATCTCGATCGTGCCCGCCGTCGAACTGGTGACGCGCAGGCCCTGCGGCGTCATCTCGACCGAGATGCCGATGGGGCCGTCAATGACGACACTGTCCTCGAAGCCGACATTACCGGCGGCGTCGATCACGCGCAGCTCGATGGTCTGGTCGGCTTCCGACAGGTCGATACCCTGCAGCGTGAAGTGGCCGTTGCTGTTCGCCTGCGGGGCGTCGACCCAGGTATCGCTGCCCTTGACGCGCCACTGGACGATGCCATCGTCCTTGTGCGCGACGCCGAAGGTCAGGTCGACTTTGTCCTGGTCGGTCTTGAGCACGCCATCGAGTTCGCCCTCGATGCGCTGGAAGCTCAGGATTTCGGTCGGCGGGGTGTCGTCGAACGTGAATTCCAGCTTGTTCGACGCCGCGCTGGCATTGCCGGCGTAATTGATCTGACGCACCAGGAGTGCGCCAGTGGCGATGTCCAGCGCGCCCAGGTCGAGCTGGGCCTCCACGCCGTCCTTGGTGACGCCACCGAACTTCCAGGTCTTGCCGTCGTCGACCGAATATTCCCAGCCGGTCAGCGATGGTTCGCCGAGTCCTTCGATGATCACGGTGCCATCGCTGGTGACGCCATCTTTATCGTCGATGCCGGTATCGTCGGCCAGGCGGATCGTCAGCGCATCCGGCGTTTCGCGGTTGAGATTGAACTGCATTTCCTTCGCCTCGCTTGCATTGCCGGCGGCATCGAGCTGGCGGACCCGGACCGTGTGCATGCCGTCTTGCAGCGCCGGCAAGCTGGTCGTCCAGGTCGCCATATTGGCGCCAGGAGACATGTACAGATACTGTACGACCGCGCCTTGCTCCAGGCCATCGATCGCGAAACCGACGACGTTGGTGTTGCCAGTGCCAAGTCCACCGAAATGGCTGGCGGTCGCATTCACAAGTGCGACGTCCGGCATCTCGGCAAAACGGTCGAGCACGAGCGTTTCGGTGGCCGACAGGATTTCCTGCTTGTCAGCGCCGACCAGGCGCAGCTGCACCGTGGTCAGGACGTCCTCGACCGGGCCGGCTTCCATGATGCCCATGCGCGGCGGCGGTGGCGGCAGGTCTTGCGCACCGATGGTCAGGTCGACGTCCTGGAGCACGATGACGCCGCGCACGGAGGTATCGATGCCAGTGCTGATCCAGTGCTTGCCGCCATCGATGGTGTACTGGAAGCTCTGGCCGGCCTTGATGGCGCCGTCGTAGGTGAACTTGACGTCGGCGCTTTCGACCTTGGTGACGTGGTCCTTGAGATCGCGGTCGCCGGTGCCGGATTCCACGCTGTCGAACTTGAGCGACGATACCGGCGCCGATGGCGACGGGGTCGCCGGGCTGCTCGGATACACGACCTCGATTGCGGCCGGCAGGCCGCCGCGGGCCAGCGCCTCGACCACGTCCTGCAAGGTGGCATCGGCCGGCATCACCTTCAGCACCTGGGCCATGCCGCCGCCGCGCAGCAGCGACTCCAGCGTGGCCGGGCTGCCGGCGGCAGCTGCCGCCACATCGGCCAGGGCCTGGGCCAGGATCACCGGATCGGCCTTGCCGCGTGCGGTGTCGAACAGCGCCAGCAGGTTGCTGCCGGTGGCGATCGCATCGATCACGGCCGGGTTGTGCGAGGCGATATCGGCGAAGGCGACGGTCGCTTTGACCAGCTGCGCGATGTCCGCCTGCGACGCATCATGCGTCACGGCGCGCACCAGCACGCGCGCGGCTTCGATGGAGGAATAACCGGCGTAGTTACTGCCCGACGTTTCCACCAGGGTGGTGAAGGCATCCACCGCCTGCTGGCGCAGCTCGAGCAGGCCTTTGTCGGTGCCCTGGGCGCCTTTCAGGATCTCGATCGCGACGTCGGCCAGCGAGGCCTGGCCTTGGGCGACCACCTCGGCCCAGTAGTCCACGCCGCTCTGTTCAGGCGTGCGGTTGAATAGCTGCTGGTAGATCTCGGCGATGCGTTCGGCCGGCGTGTCGTCGCCAAAACGCACCTGCGCTTCGCGCGAGGTGGCGAAGGCATCGATGATGGCGCGGTGGTCGCCGTTGCTGTTAGCCAGCTGCTCGGCCCAGAATGTCAGGCCGGCAGGGTCGGCCGGACGGCCGTAGAAGGCGAGGTAGAAGGAATTAACCGTGGATTCGTAGGACGTCAGTTCGTTCATAGTCGATATCAATTAATTATGGATGGTATTTGCCAAGCATAATTAGTATGTATCGAAATGTAATTGCGAAACGGAAATATTTTTTGCTTTTATCGATTTTGTAGGTTTTTTCCTACAAAGAAATAGCAAAAAATTATGTATTCATTTGGACCCGTCTTGTCAAAAGCAAAATGACTGCGCAGTCTCAGTAACAGATCCAGACAAGACGAAAGAATGTCAGCGCATAAAAAAGCCCTGCCGGCGTCATCCCAGCAGGGCTCTCGTGTCAGCCGATGGCTGTCGCTCAGCCTTCGATGCCGCCCCCGATCTGGGTGCCGACGAGTTCGATGTTGCCGGTCGAGATCATGCCATCCGCGAACATGGCAATCGTCGTCAATTCCGACGCATCGATCTTGCCGTTATTGTCCATGTTCTGGTACAGGAACAGGACGTTGCTGTCGCCGCGATCGCCGTTGGCCAGGATGAGCAGATGCTCATTCAGCGCGATATTGTCGACATTGAGCTTGAGATTGAGTTCCTCGAACAGATTGCCGCTGTATGGTCCCCAGCCGCCGTAAGGCGTGCCGATCGTGACGTAGCCGTTGACGGTGACGGTCGCGCCTTCGGTCGTCGCGAAAATGTCCTCGCCCTCATGTACCCAGGCAATGTCGTCGTTGTTATCCTTGCGCAACGCGGCGGCAAGCGCGCCGTCGAGCAGCACCGTGTCGCCCTTGTCGAAACCGAAGATCAGGTCTTGCGCGCGGTCATCGATACGGTCGTAGACAACGGTCACGTCGCTGCCCTGGTCGACGATGACGTCGTTGCCGGCGCCGGTGTCGATACGGACAGGGCCCATGGCATTGGTGATGAAGCCGTCGTTGCCGAGGGAATCATCGCGCGCCACGTCGCTGTTGACGATTTCTGGCGCCTTGTCCAGCACAAAGCCGCGATGCGAGAAGGTTCCATTCTCGCCGCCTGCGAAATACACTTCGTCCGCATTCACGAAGCCATTCGTGGTCTGGAAGGTGTCGTTCGCCCAGCTCATCTTGAACAGGCCGGCCGACAGCGCCGTCTTGAACTCCAGGGTGCTGCCTTGCTGGATCTTTTCCATGCCAGGCAGGGCATCGTAGCCCGGCAGTGCCTTGGCGACGCCGGTGCTGAAGTCCTCGAGCCTGAACGTGTCCAGGTTGGCAATGTTCGTGATGTAGCCATCCTTGAGGCGGATGTCCGCCAGGCTGGTGCCGGCTGCAAGGTTGAGATAGAGATCATCGAACTGCGCGTTGATGACCGGCTTGAGTGCGAAGGTAGAGCCGCCCGAATAGGCGAACAGGTTCGGCGTCGTGGTGCCGAAATTGTGCAGGATGGTGCTGTTGACCTTGCCGCCACTGCTCCACTGGACCATGTAGTCGTCGTCGCTCGCGCTCGCCCCCTTGATGAAGACACCGCCGTCGTCCGAACCGCGCACGATGGCGTACTCGTTGGGGTTGCCGCCTGCGCTCAGGTAATCGGTCCTGAGTACTGGCGTCTGACCGAACATGATATCGATACGCAGCTCATCGCCCACGCCAAAATTGCTGATCTTGTCGATGGCGGCAGTGCTGGTGTTGTCGACGAACGGCACATCGGCATCGCCCAGTTCGTACTGCACAGTGTCCGAGACCTCATCCGTGCCGAGATCGATCAGGTCGCCGCCCTTGCCGCCAATGATCAGGTCGCGACCAGCTCCGCCCGTGATCGTGTCATTGCCCTCGCCGCCAAACAGATTGGTCTTGCTACCGATGCCGATGATGACGTCGTCGCCGCCGAAGCCCCAAACGACCGATCCGGAGATGGTGTCTGCTGCCTTGGTGCCAAGATTGAGGACATAGCCGGCAATCTGGGGAGGGGTAACGGGCGCGCCGCCGGTAGGCGTAAACTCGAACGTGCCCTTGGCGCCAGTTTCCTGTTCGCCGACGGTATAGACCACGAAGCCGCCTTCATTCGGGGCCTGGACTGCCGTCAGGGTCGTCGACTTGTTGCCGTCGACCAGCTTCGACGTGCCCTCCAGCGTGGAGCCAACGATCAAGCCATCGCTCCTTGGCACGACCAGCACATTCGGTGGCAACACGACGCCGGCCGGGCCATCGATGAGCGTTGCAACGAATTCGTTGGCATTGCCCGCGTTATCGGTCACCCGCACCTGGACGGTCTGGTCGGCCTTGCTCAGGTCGACGCCCGGAATGGTCACGCTGCCGTCCTTGACGTATCGACTATCGAGTGCGATCCACGCCTGGCTGCCCTGCATGCGGTATTCGACGAAGTCGCCGGCGCCCAGTTCGCCCGTCAGCGCGAAGTCGACATTGACGACCGTGGCGGTCGTGGTGTTGCCGCTATCCTTGCCGTCGATGCCGACGAAGACCAGCGATGCATTCGGCGCCGCGCTGTCGAACACGACCTCTTTGGTGACGCCGGCAAGCTGGCGGTCGCCCTCCATGGCGCGCAGCTGGATCTTGGTCGTGACGTTAGCCGGCGTGATCAGTTCCTGAGTCGATACATTACCAACAAGGGTTGCATGGCCCTTTCCGCCAAGGTAGAGCTCCTGAATGGTGACGGTATTGGCGACGGTATCTTCCAGCATACCCTGGTCGATCCACGATGCGCCGCCATCGATGCTGTACTCGAAGTGCTGGCCCTTGACCAGATCCGGACCGGTGTACTTGAATTTGACGTTGGCGTACGCGAGGTTGGTCGTATTGTCGAGCACATGGTCTTGCTCGCTCTGGTCGATGCTGTCGAACGACAGCTTCATCCCGGCAGGCGCCGGCGTGCCTGGCGCGGTTGGCGCGGTCGGATACACCACTTCGACCGCGGCTGGCAGGCCGCCTTCGGCCAGGGCCTTGACCACGTCCTTCAGGCTGGCCGCGGCCGGCATCACCTTGAGCACCTTGTCCATGCCGCCGCCGCGCAGCAGCGATTCTAGCGTGACCGGGTCGCCGGCGGCGGCCTTGGCGGTGTCGGCCAGCGCCTGGGCCAGCGCAACCGGATCGCCCTTGCCGCGCGTGGTGTCGAACAGCGCCAGCAGCGTCGTGTTGACGGCGATCGCTTCGACTACTTGCGGGGTCTTGGTGGCGGTATCGGCGAACGAGACTGCCGCCTTGACCAGCTGCACCAGGTCGGTGGTGGTGGCGTCCGCGGTCACGGCGCGCACCAGGATGCGGGCAGCCTCGATCGAGGCGTAGCCAGCGTACTGGCTACCGGTCGCTTCGACTTGCGCGGTGAATTCGTCGACCGCCTGCTGGCGCAGCGCGGACAGGGTCGCGTCGCTGCCACGAGCGCCGTTGAGGATGGCGATCGACACGTCGGCCAGCGAAGCGTTGCCCTGCTCGACCACGTCGGTCCAGTAGGCCAGTCCGTCGGCGTCCATCGTCCGGTTAAACAGCTGCTGGTAAATTTCGCCGATGCGGTCACCCAGTGAGTCGGTGCCAAAGCGCACTTGCGCTTCCTCCGACACAGCGAAGGCCTGGGTGATGGCACCTAGGTCGCCGTTATTCGCAGCGAGCTGCTGGGACCAGAATTTGAGGCCGGCAGGATCGGCAGGCCGGCCATAGAAGGCCAGGTAGAAGGAATTGACCGTCGAATCGTGAATGCTGAGTGTGCTCATGGTTTATAGAATGTGGACCAGGCGAAAATTGCCGAGAGCCAAGTATCCATGCACCTGAGATTACAAACACACACATTTTTACTGCTTCTATCGTTTTGTCGTATTTTACCGACGTTCTCTGAGCTTTTTTATATCCTACTTGAGCGATATCGACGATTAATCAGCAAATATCGAAAACCAACACATCATTCCTGACGAGCCGACGCCAGTTCTTTTTTGGCAGTCGCGCCGTAGCGGCGGCGCATGCGCAAGAACGGCTCTTCGATGACGTGGTAGCTGAGCGTCGCCAGCGCCCACGTTGTCGCATAGGTGACGACAATCATGAACAGGGCGTCGAGCCAGCCAATGGCGAACGGCCGCACCGCCCCGACCTGGGTGGCCAGCAGGTGCAACAGCGCCATGTGCAGCAGGTAGAACGAGAAGCTGATCTTGCCGCCATGCGTGAGCACGCGCTCCACCACGCCCGGCAGGCGCGGCCGGAAGGCGGTCCAGCCGAGGATCAGCAGCGCCCAGCCCGCGCTCTCGAGCAGTGACCAGCCGATCCAGAACGGGGAGTGCGGCACGCTGCCGAAACTTGCCAGCCGGTGCATCAGCGCCGTATCCCACATCACCAGCGCGATCGACGCCGGCACCAGCAAGGGCGCGATGCGCTGCAGGAGCGCGCCGTGGCGCGCGTACACCATGGCGGCGATCATGCCGATGATGAACTGGTCGAAGCGGCCGACGAAGGTGCTGAAATACATCAGCGTGCTGTTGGTGTTGACGGTGAACGCCGCCGCCTTGAAAAACAGCAGCAGCACCAGCCATCCCGCCAGGTAGCGGATGCCGCTTTCCATGGCGAAGCGCGCCAGGAACGGGAAGACCAGATAGAACAAGAACTCGAGCGAAATGGTCCATGCCGCACCGGTGATCGGCGTGCCGGACGTGGGCGCCAGCCCGAGGTTGGTGGCGAACACGTACAGCAGGTCGGCCGGCTGGAACTTGTCGCGTCCGATCGAGGTGGCGACCAGGAAGATCACCAGGTACAGCGGCATGATGCGCAGCAGGCGGTTGCGCAAAAAGTCGGCATACACGATCTGACGCTGGTGCAGCGCGATCAGCATGAACAGGAAGCCCGACAGCGTGAAGAACAGCCCCACGCCGGTATGGCCTTCGATGATCAGCGCCGCCCATGGCGAGCTCAGGCCAGTGCCGCCGAGGCCGCGGTATTCGAGGTGGAAGTGAAACAGGAACACGAGCGTGGCCGCCAGCCAGCGCAACTGGTCGATCCGTGGGTTGTACCCGATGTTCAGCGACTGCATGCTGTGCCCCGTTATCAAAGGCAAGCATTGTAGCGTTACCGCCTTGAAATAGTCAGGTATTTGCCGGCCGTTGTGCGGCCGGCAAAGATTACATCGTCAGACGGCGAAGTCCCACTGCGCCGCATCCAGCTGATGGCCCACGATCTCGGCTGAGTGCACCAGTTCGTTGGCCACCTGCTGCAGCGACATGCCGTTCTCCATGTGCTCGACCCAATAGGCCAGGCCGCCGGTGTCGGCGGTGCGGTCGAACACCGCGCGGTACAGCAGGCCGATGTCGTGCGTGGCATCGCCATCGAGCGCGCCGAAGCGGGCCACGCCTTCGGCCGAGGCCAGCAGCTCGAGCGCGACGCCGCCCAGGCTCAGGCCCGCCTCGCCGGCGCCGGCCCAGTAAGCGAAACCGTCGGCGTCGGCCTGGCGGCCCAGCACGTCCTGGTACAGGCCGGCCAGGGTGTGCAACGCGGCATCGGCCTCGACCTTGAGCACGCCGTCGCTGAAGCGCAGGGATTCGACGTTGACCACCTTGGCTACCTGGTCCGGCGCGGCCTTGCTGCTCACCAGGGTGTAGCCGCCATGGTGCGCGATGGTGTAGTCGGCGGCGGCGCCGGCGAAGGCAGCGGTGTCGAGACCGGCTCCGCCGTGCAGCAGCGTCGTCGTGACCGCCTCGCTGATGACTGTCGCCGTGGTCGAGACCGTGGCGGCACGCACCGCGGCGGAGGTGGCGCTGCCGAAGTCGATGGTCAGCAGGTCGGCGCCGCCGCCGGCGAACACCGTGCTGCCGTTGCTGCCGACGGTGAAGCCTTGTGCGGCGTTATCGCCGGACAGGATCACCTTGGTGCCGCCGCCATGCACATTGATCGCGCCGATGATTGCGGCGAAATCGATATTGCTCAGGTTGACGCCGGTTGCGGCCGGCGCCGCAGCGCCGTCCACCACCACGGCGATCTGCTGGCCGCCGCCGATACCGACCAGGTCGATCGCGCTGCTGGACGCCGTGATGCCTTTCAGCGACACCGTTTCGACCACCAGCGACTGGGCGATCGCCAGGCTGTCCAGGTACCGCTCGCCGTTCGCGATCATCTTGGCGATGTTGGCGACCTCATTGGTCTTGTTGGCGGCTTCGATCATGCCGATCAGCGTCTTGAGGGAGGTGTCCGTGCCGCTAACCAGGCCGCCGCTGGCGCTCAGGCCCAGGCCCACGTCGAGATTCGCGGTCAACAGCGCCTTGCCGCCACTGCTGACCAGGGAAATGTCGGATGCGCCGGTCTGGCCGGTGCTCACGATCGGCACATTGATTTCCCGGCCGATCGCGCCGCCAGGCAGCGTGACCGGCTTGACCGACACCTGCACGCTATTGTCGACGACCGGCGGAGTCGGCGTCGGCGTCGGGCTGACCGCGCGCTCGACCGTTAATTCCAGCGCTTCGCTGGCTTGCGACACATTGCCGGCGGCGTCGAACTGGACGGCGGTCAGCGTGTGCTTGCCGACGGCCAGCGTGTCGGTCTTGACGCTCCAGACGCCCTCTTCGTTCGCCTTCGTGCTGGCCACCAGCTTGCCGTCGGCGTAGATGGCGACCCGCCCATAGGCGTCGGCGCCGTGCCCGTTCAGGGTCGGAGCGGTGACGTTGGTGATGTTGTCGCCCACCGTGCCGCTGTCGCTGGCCTCGGCCAGCGCAGGCGCATGCGGGGCGTCCGGGTTGACGGTATCGATTTCGACCCGGACGATGCCGCTCTTGAGGACCACCGGCTGGTTTTCCACACCCTGGCCCATCGCCAGCACTTGCGCATGAATCTTGTAGTTGCCGTCTTTCAGCGGCTGGCGGTCTTCCGGATCGAGGGTCATGTTGTCGCCGATCCGGATGGACCAGTTGCCGTCCCCGTTGGCGCTGCCGACGGCGAGCAGCTTGCCGGTGCTGTCCAGCAGGCTGACGGCGGCGTTCGCCGCCGCGGTGCCAGTGAACGTGGGGTTGACGTCGTTGGTGATGCCGTCGTCCTTCACGCCCGAATCGCTGTCCTCGCTCAGCACCGGGGTGCTTGGGCGGCCGCTCTTGACCGTGAACGCGATCGGCGCGCTGGCCGCCGATTCGTTGCCGGCCACGTCGACCTGCCTGGCCGTCAGGCTGTAGGGGCCGTCTTGCAGTTCGGTGGTGGTGATTTTCCAGTCGCCTTGCGAGTTGGCGACCGCTTCGCCGACCTTCTTGTCGCCGTTGTACAGGGTGACGGTGGCGCCCTTCTCGGCCGTGCCGGTGATGTCCGGGGTGAAGTCGGACGTCACCTTGTCGGCAGGATCGCCGATGGCATAGGTGCTGTCGAGCCCGATCTCGGCCGGCGCATCGGCCTTGGTGTCCACGGTGAAGGTGAAACTGGTGCCGGCGTCGTCGCTGTTCGTCAACTTGACGGTCACGGTGTGCTCGCCGTCGTCCAGGTCGGGCAGCGCGACCGAGTAATAGCCTTCGGCATTGCTGTCGACCGTCGCGAATGCCACGCTGGCGTCGTCGAGATACACGTCCAGCTCGACCGATGCTTCGGCGAAGCCTTCCAGCGCCGGCGAGCTCAGCTTGGTGGTGGCGTCGCCTTTGACGCCGGTATCGCTACTGGCGGCGAACTGCAGGGTGTTGGTTTGCAGGACGATGTCGTCGAGGCTGAAATAGAAGCTTCCTTGGGTAGGCTTGATCAGGCTGACCGCCGACACGTTTTTCCATTCCGCGTTGAACGTCAGCGTGCCGTCTTCCGGTGAAAACTGAACCGAACCGAAAGGATCGTTGAGGGCCGTATTGAATGTCTTCGAGGCGATTGGAGACCCGTTCGAGTCATATCCTATGACCTTGACGTCGGCCATCAAGCTCTGGGGTACGATCAACTTGAGGGACTTGATGCCGAAGCTGCTGCCATCCTGGGCCGAGATGCGCACGCCCGAATCCTCCGCGGCCTGATTCAATGAAATCGACAAATACTTGTTACCCTGGTCTTCGTCGATATAGCTCGAGCTGTCGTAGCCGCTACCGATATGTGAGAACAGCAAGGTGCCGTATGGCGTTCCGTTCTTCGATAACGAATTGGAATTTGTAACGGACAGGTCGTCGAAATCAAGGGAAGCTGGTTTGGGAGCGGTCATGTCGGTAAGTCGGCAAAAAATTGAGTCGCGGCAGGATTGCATCGCTCGCTGAGTATAGGTGTCAGATATTTATTGCGAACAGGCAATTTACCGTTTTCGCCGGAAATGTTGGGCACGCACCACAGAATGATGCTTTTTTGTACATGCGATACACATAGTTAATAGGTTTTTTGTTAACGCAAATTTGACATCTCCTGCTACATTCCAGAAACGAAGTGCTTTTATTGCACTATTTACCTGTTATCGAATTAGCGAGTTTCCGTACGCTAAGCCCTTATTGTCGGCAAAATGCCGGTGCCGCGTGGTAGGTCTGACTGGCTGACTTATAATGTCGCCCTGTCTTTTCTCACGCCTTTGCAAGGCCTATCGACCATGTCTTCCCACACCCAGTACGTCAACATCGCCGCCTATAAATTCATCACGCTCGACAACCTGGAGCAATTGCGCCCGCAATACCAGGACCTGTGCAACGAGCTGGGATTGAAGGGGACTGTGCTGCTGACGCCGGAAGGCATCAATATGTTCTTGTCGGGTACGCGCGAACATATCGACCAGTATCTGGCCTGGGTGCGCAGCGACGCCCGCCTGGCCGACCTGGAATGGAAAGAAAGCCTGTCGGCCGAGCAGTCGCACAAGCGCATGCTGGTGAAGATCAAAAAAGAGATCATCACCATGCGCATGCCGCTGATCAAGCCGGAACTGGGCCGCGCGCCAGTGGTCGATGCCCCTACCCTCAAGCGTTGGCTCGACCAGGGCCATGACGACGACGGCGTCGAAGTCGTCATGATGGAAACCCGCAATGCCTTCGAGGTGGACGTCGGCACCTTCAACAACACGCTCGACTACCGGATCGACAAGTTCACCGAATTCCCGGCCGTGGCTGCCGCGCACAAACAAGAGCTGTCCGGCAAGACCGTGGTGACCTTCTGCACCGGCGGCATCCGCTGCGAAAAAGCGGCGATCCACATGAAGGAAATCGGTTACGACCGCGTGTTCCAGCTGGAAGGCGGCATCCTGAAGTATTTCGAGGAAGTCGGTGGCGACCACTACAACGGCGACTGCTTCGTGTTCGACTACCGCACCGCGCTCAACCCGAAGCTGGAACCGACCGAGACCGTGCAGTGCTTCGCCTGCCGCGCCGTGGTGACGCCGCGCCAGCAGCTGTCGCCCGACTATGTCGTGGGCGTGTCGTGCCCGCATTGCGCGGGCAAGCCAGCCCAGGGTGAAGCGCTCAATGCGCCTGCCGCCCAGCCAGCGGCCCAAGCATAACCACGTCGTTCCCGCGATATAAGCACGTCGTTGGCGCGATGTAAGCACGTCGTTGGCGCGATATAAGCACGTCGTTCCCGCGAAGGCGGGAACCTAATTTCCGCTGCAGTCCATAGCGTCTTTTCCATCAGCTCAAGCGACCTTGGGTCCCCGCCTGCGCGGGGACGACGGCTAAGTTGAGCTACAGGGACGACGGCCGAGTGGAGCAATACCGTTACACCACCGGCAGCGCTTCCGCACCGGTCTGCACGCCCACCAGCGCGGTTTCGCCGGCCGTATGCGCGTCCACGATCCGGTCGATCCACGCATCGACCACTTCCGTGTCGAGCGCATCGGCGGCGGACGACAGGTCCTTGATCGTGGCGAGGAATTCGGCCGCGATATCGATGTTGGCGCCGGCATAGGCAGCCTGTTCATGCGGCTCATCCAGGCGATCCGTGAACAGGGTCGCGGCGGCGATCTTGCCCTTGAAGGCGATTTCATCCTGCCCCTCGGCGCCGTCGGCGATCTGGGTCACGACGTTATCGATGGTGATCATCTTGTTATCGAGCAGGTTGGCCCAGTAGTCCACGCCCGTGGACTCGGCCTCGCGGCCGAACAGGTTCATGTAGACCTCGCTGACCACGGCACGGTTGTCCATGCCGGCATAGGTGTCGCGGTATTCATTCGATGTCGAAAACGAGCGCGACAGTTCATTCAGCGCATCCGGGTTCGCGTCCAGCGCATCCTTCCAGTAGTCCAGCCCGGCAACGTCGGCTGGACGGTTGAAATACGCGACGTACAGTTCCTGGATATCGAGTTCGGCGATTGCCATAGTTACCTCCGCTATTAATTGGTGATTTGATATTACTCAAAACGACGAATTAGCGGCGCACACATCGGACGGATTCGGGAAAATCACATCTTTTGAATGCAAGATAACGATGGTTGCTGCGGGATATGAGAAGTTACTTCGCCCTGACTGACGCTTGGGCGGATGCGGCCGCCTGCGGGCGCAGGCGACCGTCGCTGATCAGCGGAAGAAGGCTGCGATCTCGCGGATGGCTTCCGGCGCGATCGTGCCGGAGGCTGCGCGCAGGCGCATCAGTCCCACGAGGTAGGAATAGCGGGCCTGGGCCAGGTCGCGCTGGGTGGTGACGAGCTGCGACTGGGCGTTGAGCAGGTCGAGGTTGATACGCACCCCGCCTTTGATGCTTTGCTCAGTCGCCTTGACGAGTTCCTTGCCCGAATCGACTGCCTTGACGAGGGCATCGATCTTGCGACCGCTGCTCTGAACCAGGTCGTATGCGCGGCGCAACTCGACCATGGTCTCGTTGGTGCGGGCATCGAGCTCGGCCTGGACGCGGCCGTAGTTGGCCGCGGCCTGGCGCGTCTGCGCGCTGATCGCGCCGCCCGAATAGATCGGAATATTCACCTGAAGGCCGATCGAGCGGTTGAGCGTTTCCTGGCCTGCCACGGTCAAAGTCTCGCTGAGGTTTTTGCCGTAGGAAGCGACCATGTCGACGCGCGGCAGGTGGCCCGCCTTGTTACGGCCGATCTCGAGCCGCGAGTTTTCCACCGACAGCCGCAACGCCGCCAGCGTATTGTTCTGGCGCAGCGCCAGTTGCTGCCATTCCTCGTACGTGGTGACGTCCAGCGTGACAGGACGGAAGTTGGCGGCGATCTGGTCGAGCGAACCCGGATCCATGCCGATCACGCCGGCCAGCGTGTTGCGTGCCGCCGTCACATGGTCCTGGGCCTCGACCAGCGCGGCTTCGGCCACATCGAGCCGGGCCTGGGTTTCCAGCATGTCGGTGCGGGTGCCCTCGCCTTTTTCGAACAGGAATTGGTTCACCTTCTGCTGCTCGCTGTGCGTGTCGCGCTGGGCACGCGCGAGCGCCAGCTGATCCTCGGCGAACAAGGCATCCATATAGGTGCTGACCAGGCGCACCGAGACTTCGTCGGTGCCCGCTTCATAAGCTTCCTTGGCCTGGGCGCTCTGCACCTTGCCCTGACGGTAGCGCTGGATTGCATCCATATTGAACAGCGACTGGCGCAGTTGCACGACCGAGGAGCGGCTCAGGTATTTTGGGTAATCCTGCTGGAGCCGCCCGTTGCTGGTGAACTCGCGATCAACCCGATTCTGGTTAACCGAATGGCTGGCCGACACCTGCGGCAAGAGCTGCGAGCGGCCCAGGATCGCGTTTTCCTTGCCGCTCTCGTTCTCGTAGTAACGCATGCGGAACACCGGATCGTGCTTGAGCGCGGCCTGGTACGCCTCTTCCAGGGTGACCGCGCCGACGCTGCCGGCGCCGCACAGACCGGCGGCCAGCAGCGCGCCCGCCGCCAGGCCATGCAGGCGAAACTTGTTGATCGACGCCATGGCTTACTCCTCGCTCAGCGCCGAGTGGGCACGGTCCATGATCGGCTTGAGCAGGTAGCTCATCATGGTGCGCTCGCCGGTCTTGACGAACAGCTCTACCGGCATGCCGGAGCGGATGTCCATCTTGTGGGCGGCAACTTTCTTCTCGCCTTCCGGCGTGACCTTCACGTGCACCTTGTAGTACGGGGCGCCGGTGCGCTCGTCGACGCTGCGGTCAGCCGAGATGTACAGCACTTCGCCATTGATGTGCGGGGTCTTGTTGGTATTGAATGCTGAGAAGATCAGCTCGACCGGCAAGCCCGGATGCACCTTGTCGACCAGGTTCGTCGCCAGCTGGCCGTCGACGATCAGCGGGGCATTGCTCGGCACGATGTCCATCATCTTGAAGCCGGGCGGCACCACGCCGCCATTGGTGAACACGGCCAGGCCGACCACGACGCCGTCGGCCGGCGAGCGGACTTCGACGTTCGACAGTTCGAAGTGCTGCGCCTGCAGGCGTGAACCCTGGGCATCGACTTCGCGCTGGTAGTCGGTCAGCTGGGTACGCACTTCCTTCTGGAACTCCTGGAGGCGTTGCGTGCGGCGCATCGTCAGCTCGATCACCTGGCGCTGCGAGCGGCCGATATTGCCGATGTCTTCGGAGATCGCGCCGCCGAGCTGAGCATAGGTGCGCTCCAGTTCGAGGAGGCGGTTGCGAGCGACATAACCTTCTTTCGCCAGGTCACGCATGCCGCCCAGCTGTTCCTTCAGGAATTCGACCTGTTCTTTCTTGCTATCGCGCGATTCCTGCAGGCCGCTGATCTGCATCTTGAGGCCTTCGATACTGGCGTCGACGCCGGACAGCTCGCTCTGCAGCGCATTGGCGCGCGACATCAGGAGCTGATTCTGGGTAGTCATCATTTCCATGACGCGTGGCTCGCTACGGCGCTTCTCCAGCTCTTCCGGGAACTTGATCGTGCGGGAACCGTCGCGCTCCGCCGTCAGGCGGGCCACGGTGGCCAGTGCCGACAGGTACTGGGCGTCGGTAACGTCGAATGCAGAGCGCGCGATGATTGGATTCATGCGCACCAGCACCTGGCCTTTCTTGACCTGGTCACCATCGCGCACCAGCAATTCCTGGACCGTGCCGCCAGCCTGGTGCTGCACGGCCTGGCGGTTCGATTCGGTCGCCACGGTGCCCGACAGCGGCACACCCTTGTCGAGCGGTGCGAACAACGCCCACAGCAGGAAACCACCAAACCCGATCAACACGACGAACCAGCCGATACGGCTGAACGCTTTCGCATCGGTCTTCACTTCAAGCGGCGTCACGTCGTGGGTGATGACTTCCGCTGCGTCTTTCTTCACCAGCTTCATTAGTTCGATTCTCCGGTAGTCGCAGGCGCCGCCGCGGCGGAGGCGGGGGCGGTTGCCGCACGCGCTGCTTGCGCGGCTTCGATCGCTTTCTTGTTCGCTTCCTGGATTGCTGCCATCACTTGCTGGGTCGGACCGAATGCCTGCACCGAACCTTCTTTCAGTACCAGCAGTTTATTGGTCGCACCAAGGATGCTTGGACGGTGCGTGATCAGCACGATGGTCTTGCCACGGCGACGCAGGTCGAGCACCGCCTGGACCAGCGACTGCTCGCCGATCTCGTCCAGGTTCGAGTTTGGTTCGTCCAGCACGAGCAGCGCAGGATCGTCATACATCGCACGGGCCAGGGCCAGGCGCTGCTTCTGCCCGCCCGACAGGCCCCCGCCACCGTCCGCGAGCGGCGTGTCATAGCCTTTCGGCAGGCGCAGGATCATGTCGTGCACACCGGCGCGCTGGGCGGCCGTCACGACTTTCTCGGCATTGACGTCGCCAAAGCGGGCGATATTCTCGCTCACGGTGCCGCTGAAAAGTTCGATGTCCTGCGGCAGGTAGCCGATGTGCGGGCCCAGCTCGGCCTTGTTCCACTGATAGATGTCGGCGCCATCCAGGCGTACTTTGCCCATCATCGAAGGCCAGATACCGACCAGCAGGCGCGCCAGGGTCGACTTGCCCGAACCGCTTTGACCGATCACGCCGAGGACGTCGCCAGGGGCGATCGCAAAACTCAGATTGCGTACGATCGGCGTGCTCACGCCCGGTGGGGCCGCGGTGACAGCTTCGACGGTCAGGGCGCCATTCGGTTTCGGCAGCTCCATGCCCGCAGGACGCGCCGGATTGGTTTCGAGCAGCTTGGTCAGGCGCTCGTGGGCGCTACGGGTGCTGCTCCAGCTCTTCCACACGCCAATGACCTGCTGCACCGGTTGCATCGTTCGGCCAACCAGGATCGAGGCAGCAATCATCATGCCGGGAGTAATCTTGTTCTCAAGGACCAGCAGCGCGCCGAAGCCGAGCACCAGCGACTGGAGCGCGGTCTGCACGAACTTGGTCACGGCGCCGATCGTGCCGGCTTTCTGGCTGGCATCTGCCTGCAGCGACAGGAACTTACCGTGGGTCTTGAACCAGCGGCCCATCAGATTGGGCAGCATGCCCATCGATTCGATCACCTCGGCATTGCGCAGGTTATTGGTCGCCATGGTGCTGGCCGACACGGCCATCGAGTTGGCTTCCGACAGCGGCGCGCGCGTCACACGTTCGTTGACGATCGCCAGCACCACCAGGATCGCGGTACCGCCGAGTGCGAACCAGCCGAGCGATGGCTCGAACAGGAAGATCACGATCAGGTAGATCGGGAACCATGGCGCATCAAAGAAGGCGAACAGTGCATTGCCGGTCAAGAACTGGCGCAGGCTGGTCAGGTCGTTCAGCGCCTGGCCGGCATTGCCGCCGGATTGCTTCAGATTTTGCTCGAACGCTGCCGTATAGATGCGCTTGTTGAGCATCATGTCGAACTTGGCGCCGACGCGCACCAGCACAAAGGAACGCACGACCTCGAGCGCACCGACGAACAGGAAGGCGCCCAGCATCAGCAGGGTCAGCATCAACAGGGTGATTTCGTTACGGCTGGCCAGCACGCGGTCGTAGACCTGCAGCATGTACAGCGACGGGGTCAGCGCCAGCAGATTGATGACCGCGCTGAAGACACCGACGGTGATGAAGGTGCTCTTGAAGGCGAGTAAGGCGCGCTCGATTTCGTTTTTTTCGTTTAGCAGTTTTTTCATGGGCTGTAGTCTGAGAACAGATCGGTATCGAGGAGCACTCGACCGGCCCAGCAGTTTCCAAGCATCAAGTAACTGTTCGGCGCGCCTATTATGCCGGAAAACCTTTGCGTTTTGTGATATTCGTCACAAAATGTGAGTACTCTGACCACACTTCCGTCGTCTGGCGACGACAGGCGTAAAAAAACCCGCCACCTTGCGGTGGCGGGCTTCAATGCTTATGCAAGCCCGCTAGGCGGGCAAGGCATTAATTAAGCATCTTTCAGCGAGATCACGCCGTCGGTCAGTTGCAGGTCGGTTGCATCGACGCCCACCAGGCTGATGACGATGATGTCGTCGCTGGTCGAACCGTATGCAGCTTTTTCCACGTGGATTTCAGCGCGGTTGCCGTTCTGGACGAAGAAGATTTCCATCGCGGTGTCGACGCCTTTGTCCAGGCCGCCAGCGTTGAAGGTGAAGTTCTTGCCGACGTAGATCACGTCGTCGCCGCTGGTGCCGAAGCCGGTCACGGTCGAGTCAACCGAACCCAGCAGGAACACGTCCGAACCGGTCAGAGCAGCCGAAGCGGCGGTCAGGGTCACTGGCGCCAGGAAGCCGCCGTCTGCGAAGTCAGCAACAGCGACGTCACGTGCATCGACCAGATCAGCGTAAGCATCGACTTTTGCATCAGCAGCCGACAGAGCAGTAACCAGCTTAGCCAGATCGCTGACTGCTTTGGTTGCTTCAGCAGCGGTGGTTGCCAGCGGAGCGATTGCCACAGCAGCAGCCTCGTCGGCATCGCTCAGGTCATCGCTGATGGTCTTGTTAGCAGCGGCGACTGCTTTCACCGCGCCGCTTTGAACCAGCAGTGCGTCATTGTAGTCACGCACTGCGGTTGCCAGTGCGCCAATGCCAGGGTAGGCGGTTTCGGTGATGCCGCTGGCAACGGTGACAGCACCGGTATCAACGTTGATGCGAGCCAGCACGACTGGAGTGACGCCAGTGGTCGGAACAACGGTGATTTCTTCTGCGCCGACGGTAACGGCACGAGTGCCACCGATACTTGCTTCGAGGAATGCTTCAGCAGCGTTCTGTTTCAGCAGGGCAGCGTCTTCAGCTTTGTCTGCAGCGGTTTGAGCAGCGGTTGCACGTGCCAGTGCGTCAGCAGCGGCGACAGCCTTGGCGCTTGCGTCGCCGCGGGCATCTGCCAGCTCGTCATTTGCAGCTTTAGCTTCTTTGGTCAGCTTTTCCTGTTGGTCAGCCAGCGCTGCTGCTTTTGCACGGTCGGTGGTTGCAGCCGCGTAGCCAGGAACCTTACCAGCCAGGTTGGTTTCTGCGGTTGCAGCAGCGGTGTTCAGAGCGGATTCAGCGGTAGCAGCGTCCAGGTCGTTGGCTTTAACGAAGTCAGCGATTGCCTTGTCAGCAGCGCGCAGTGCAGCGATGCCGCTTTCCAGAGCGAACGGGGTGCCAGCTTTGACGACTGCAGCAACTTGTGCGTTCAGTGCGGTAGGAGCGATAGCAGCGGTCAGGGTTGCATCGGTGGTGATGCTCGAGATCCAGGTCTTAGCCAGGGCCAGCGAATCGGCACCAGCGTAGCCAGCTTGTTCAGCGGCGGTGTCCAGAGCGGCGGTGAAGGCGGTAGCGGCTTCGACTTTGTTTTCGAAAGCAACGCCGTCCGAACCTTGTGCGCCGTTAGCGACTTCAGCAACGATGGTGCTGACGCCGACGGTGCCTTTGTTCAGCAGGTCAACCCAGTACGCACGACCGTCGGTGGTCGAGGTGCCGCGGCCGAACAGGTTCAGGTAGATCTGATCGACGACTTGGGCGTTGGTCTTGCCGAAGTATGCGACGATGTATTCTGGCTGGGTAGCGAAAGCTGCCGACACAGCGGTGGTCGAGCCAGCTTGAGCTTGAACGACGTTGGTCCAGTAGTCCAGGCCTGCTGGGTCAGCAGGACGGCCGAAGTATGCAACGTACAGTTCTTGGACTGCTGCGACGTGGGTAGCGACGATTGCCATGTATAACTCCAAATAAAAGATCGATCGATCGAAATGTTGATTCAATGTTGCAGAGAGTGGTAGCCACCCCTGTAAGGCCAACGGACCGCATCATGACAGATGCCTAGCGAGCTCATGTGTGATGGCCGTCACAAAACAGACAAAGTTTTTAGCAAAACGGACAAAATCAGGACAAATTCCTTTTCCGAAGGAATTTAAAAGATAAATTCTTTGCAATTCTCACAAATTTACACACTGCCTCAGCTGAAATAACCATGATCTTCTGATTGTTACATCCTGAAACACAGAATACATTTTGTAATTGCCACGCATAAAAATATGCATATGGCGAATATAAAAAAACCCCGGATTTCTCCAGGGTTTTTCAATTGCGTTTCAGGAGTTTATCAGCGCCAGGTTGCGCCGCCATTCACCCGCCTGCGCTCATCTATACGGCCATCGAAAATGGTCGCCGCGGTACCAGTAGTGACGCGTTCGTTGCTCAGCACACCCTGGATATTCAAATAGCCCATACGGCCGTTGGCATCCCCAGAGAAGCGGCCATCGCCTCGCACCGTGCCTTCGCCACGCAGCTTGACCACATCGTCCTGGGTGGTGAGATCCATGCTGGTTTCAAAGCTCCGCTTGCCGAAGTCGATATTGAGCGCACCGTTGGACAGACTTGCGCTATGGGTGCGGCTGATACCCCCGCCATACTCGGTAATCACATAAGCTTCACTGCCGCGCAAGGTAAAACCGATGCTGCCATTGTTTGGCGTTACGTATTCCTTGCCAGGCGTGCGGTACAGCGCGAAATACCCGTTCAGTGCGATCAGCTCATTCTCCCTGCGTGCCGTCGCATAGTCGATCTGCGCCGGCAGCAAATTCACCTCCTGCCAGCGCCCCCAAACAACTCTTCGTTCCAGCTGAGGCGGCACAACGACCACTGGCGGATCGACAGGCAGCGTTGGAACCGGAGTCGGCGTCGGGGTCGGATTTGGCGCTGTCCCGGGATTAGGCATTGGCACCGGGGTACCACTTGGCGGCCCGGCCTTGTCGATCGCGGCCACCAGGCCAAGATTCTTCGCGGCTTCCACACTGACGTTTGGCTGACCACTACCATTCTTGCTCAACGGCTCATCCAAACGTGGCGCCGCCTGGCTTGGCCCTTCTGAACCAGCCTCCACCACCTGCGGCGCAGTTTGTCCACGTGTCACCTGCAGCAACTGCCCACGTTGTGCCGCACTCAGTTCACGGCTCAGCGAGCCTTCACACGGCCCCGCCCCTTCCGGACGGCAACCACCGGCAAAGCCACTGACAACAACACCGCCCGAAAATACCGACACGCGCGACGTATCGCTATCGGTCACCACAGTAAAATCAGTGCCGCGCACGCCAATGGCGGCGACCGGCGTATTGAACCGGAAATTCTGGCGCGCATGCTTGACCGCATCGCCCGACCTGCTGCGCGCAGTCCCGCTGATCAGCTCGAACTTGACCTTGGTATTGGCCGGGTTCCGCTGGTCGATGCGGTAGGTGACGATGCGCGCCTGCGTCTGGGGACGCAGGATGAACAGGCCGTTGTCGGCCGTCTTCACATAGATATAGCCGTCGGCGCCGGTCGTGAGCATCTGCCCTTCCTCGACCTGGGCGCCTTCCACGGCGGGACGGTCGCCTGCCTTGGCGGCGCCGGCGACAAAGATGATCTTGCCCGCCTCGGCGGCATGAGCGAACTGCGCGGCGCATGCGAGCGTTGCGGTAATGAGTAATTTATGCAAGATGGATCCCCTTTCCTTTCCACTGTACCGTGTTGCCTAGACAAGGCTCTGTGACAACCATCACATTCTATCTGAAAGGCGACACCAAATAGTTGCAACTTAGTTTGTTCAATTACCAGATAAACAATGCATCCCAGCAACCCTGACGATATACTTGGTGCCTCAATCCAACTGTCGTTACAACCGAAGAGTAGTGCGTGGCGCAACCTAGAACACAAGCACGGCGGCCCCGGGGTCGCTGGATCATTGCCGCGCTGGCTTTCATGGTTACCCTGTGGTCGCAATACGCGATCGTCGCGCCATTGTCGCTTGCTGACAACATCTGGACCCGCACCATCCTGAGTCAGGTGTCTTTCCTGCCCAACGAATGGTTGCGTGACGCCTTCCTGCGACTGCAGGTAAGCGACGCCCCCGAACCGCGCATCCTGGTGGTCGATATCGACGAAACCTCGCTGGCCGAGCTCGGCCCGTGGCCATGGCCGCGCGAGCGGCTGGCCCACCTGGTCGAGATCCTGCTCGCCGAGTACGCTGCGCGCGGCGTCGCGCTCGACATCGTGCTGCCATCGAGCAGCAAGGAACCCGCGGGCGACGACCGCCTGGCCCTGCTCGCCGCCCACGGCCCGCTGGTGCCGGCCCAGGCCTTCGACTTCGATTTCGCCGGCAACCGCCCGCAGCCGGTGCGCGACGGCCACCTGGGTGGAGCGAGCGCCCGCTATCAAGGCGGCGTGCCGGCCACCGGCTATGTCGGTAATTATCCGGCGCTGGCCGCGGCGCCGCACATTGGCGCCATCGGCTTCATTCCCGACCCCGACGGCTCCCTGCGCCGCATTCCGCTGGTGACCCAGTTCGCCGGCAAGCAGTATCCCGCCCTCGGCCTGGCCCTGCTCGATTGCTGCAGCGGCAAGCCGGCACTGGCGCTCGCCGACGACAGCCTGATGCGCATTCCCTACCGCCGCGACTGGCGCGCCTATACCGTGGTGAGCGCGGCCGACATCCTGGCGCAGCGCATCGTGCCGTCCAGCGCCAGCGGACGCCTGGTGCTGATCGGATCGTCTTCGCTCGGCATGGGCGACCGCGTCTCGACCCCGCTCGCCGCCAGCCGTCCCGGCCTGGGGGTGCAGGCCACGATCCTGTCGACCCTGCTCGACCGCCAGGAAGGCAAGCTGCCCGCGCCCTGGCCCGGCCGCCTGGCCGCCTGTCTGTTCGCGCTGGCCTCGATCGTCGTCTGCATGCAGGCTTTCCCGCGCCTGTCGGCCGCAGCCGGCGTGGCGCTGCTGGGCCTCAGTTCGGCCCTGTGGCTCGCCATCGCCTATGTATTGGTGCGCCACGATCCTGATTTCGCCCCGATCGGCCCGCTCGGCACCAATCTGTTCCTGCTGGCGGTGGCCGTGCCCTACCAGTGGCAGCAGGCCCAGCGCCGCTCGCGCCATCTGCTCCAGACCCTGCGCCAATACGTGGCGCCGGCCGTGGTCGAGCAATTGCTGCGCAGCGAAGAAGAAGACCCGCTGCGCCCGCGCCAGGCCGACGTCACCACCCTGGTGGCCGATATGGAAGGCTATACGACCCAGGTCGAATCGCTGCCGGTGGAAGAGGCGGCGAAACTGACGCGCGACTTCCTCGACTGCCTCACCGGCCAGGTGATCGCTCACCAGGGCACGCTGGATAAATACACGGGCGACGGCATGATGGCGTTCTGGGGCGCGCCGCTTCCCCTCGAGCAGCATGCCGACCTGGCGCTGGACGCCGCGCGCGAGATGACGCGCCGCGTGGCGGCCCTGAGCGCCGAACGGGTGCGCCAGGGTTACCTGCCGCTGCGGGTGCGGATCGGCGTCGAAAGCGGCAACGCGATGGCGGGCGATTTCGGCACCTCGTTCCGCAGCATCTATACTGCGGTCGGCGACAGCGTCAACACCGCGGCGCGTCTTGAACAAGTGGCGCGCGACTTCCCGCACGACATCATCATCGGCCCGGGCACCGTCTCCCGCAGCGGGCGACACCGTTTTCTCGCCCTGGGCGAGCGTTTGCTACGTGGCAAAGAAAGAGCGACTCCTCTGTTTACCCTCGATATGACCAACCCGGACGACGTAAGCGATCCGCAAGCCGCCGGCGCGCCCCGCGATCTCGCGAAAGGCGCGCCATGAATCCCGTGCGCACGATGGCAGCGCTGGCCCTGCTGCTCGCCCCCGGCCTGGCGCTAGCCCAGCCCGCACCCGCCGAGCCGACGCCGACCGCCGAAGAACGGCTCTACCAGCAAGCCCTGGAGTCGCTCGCCGAAGGCCGCAAGACCGACGCCTCGGACCAGATGACGCGCCTGATCGGCATGCTGCCGCAGCACGCCGGCGCCTGGCTCGACCTGGCCCTGATCCAGTGCAGCCTCGGCCAGACCAACGAGGCCGAACGCCTGTTCGCCACCGTCGAGACGCGGTTCGATCCGGCGCGCGAGATCCTGGAGCTGATCGCCGAGGCGCGCGACACCGGCTGCATGGCCTGGACCCCGTCCAGCTCCGGCGCGCTGAGCGTCACGCGCGGCGTGGACGACAACGTCAACCAGGGCGCCAGCAATTCGACCTTCGTCGTCGAAGGCCCCGACGGCCAGCTCGAGCTGCCGCTGCTGGAGGATTTTCTCCCTAAGCGCGACCAGTACACCCAGCTCGGCGGCGACTATGTGCGCGACCTGACCGCCAACGGCACCATGGGCTTCGTGCAATTCCAGGGCCGGCGCTACGACCGCATGCGCGACTACGACACCGCCTCGCTATATGCCGGCGTCGAGTCGCCATGGCGCTTCGGGCGCTGGGTGGTGCGTGGTACCGGCTCGCTGGGCGTGTCCGGCATGGGCGGCCACCTGTACCAGCGCCAGGCCCAGGCCCAGTTGCGGGTCACGCCGCCGCTGCCCTTGCCGGCGCGCACCCAGCTGCACTTGATCGGCGCCGCCACGCTCACCAAGTACGCGACCCTCGACACCTTCGATTCCGGGATGTTCGAGGCGCGTGCCCTGCTCAGCCACCACACCGGCTCGCTGAGCGCCAACGCCACCTTCGGCCTGCTGTCGGACCGCGCGCGCGACGACCGTCCCGGCGGCAACCGCCATGGCAGCTACCTGAGCCTGAACCTGCGCCAGCCGCTCGGCTGGAACACGATGGCCGAGCTGGCATATACGCGCCAGACCTGGGACAGCGCCAGCGCCTATTCGCCGGAACTCCTGATCGACCAGGTGCGCGCCCAGCGCACGCAGGTGGTGCGCGCCTCGCTGACCTACCAGCTGGCCAAGCGGCAAAACGTTGTGCTGGAAGCACGGGCGGTGCGTAATCGCGAGAATATTTCGATCTTTCAGTACAATAACCGCCAGTTGCAGCTGAGCTGGCAGTGGCTTTACCCCTGATTTGACCTGTACAATCGCCCCTTTGTAAGACTCTGAAGGGTGGTCGGCGGCATGGGGCTGGAAGCGATCTTGTTTGTCTGCGCCGCGGCCGCCGTGTGCATTGGCTGCCTGGTGCCGAACCGCTGGCTGCCGCCGCTGCCCAACGATAAATTTCTGCATTTCGCCGCCTTCGCAGTGCTGACGGTATTGGCCCTGCGCATCGCCGACAACGCGGTCGAGTCGGCATGCTGGCTGGCGGGACTGCTGGTCGGAGGCTGGCTGATCGAATGCCTGCAGACCCTGGTTCCCGACCGCCGCTTTTGCTGGCGTGATATGGCTGCCAATACCGCAGGCATCGCCTGCGCCGTGCTGGCGGTGACGCTCGCCGGCCAGACAGGCTTGACCTGGCCAAGCCCGGCAGAAAAACCTGTCGGAACGGTGACGACGCCGTCGGCCATGCCTCCCGGATTTGTACGAGACTGAACTCCCAGATGACTTCCACCACCAAGCTTTCCCAGAATGCCGAAGCCGCGCCAGGCGCGGCCCCGCAGCTGCAGGAACGCCAGATCCAGGTTCACCTGCGCAAGATCCCCTTGCTGGCCGACCTGGGCGACGAGGACATCGCGCGCGTCAAGACCGAGCTGCGCTACCGCCACTTTCCGAAGCGTTCGGTGGTGCTGCACAAGGGCGGCAGCGCCGATGCGCTGCTGTTTCTGCTGTCGGGCCAGTTGCAGGTGATCGACGTTACCGAAGACGGGCGCGCGGTCGGCCTGCGCATGCTGGCGGCCGGCGACTTCTTCGGCGAGATCGCCCTGATCAACGGCTCGACCCGCTCGGCGTCGGTGGTGGCCATGACCGAGGTGCTGGTCGCCTTCCTGCCGGCCTCCACCGCCCTGCACCTGTTCTCGCACTCGCCTTCGGTGGCGCGCAAGATGCTGGGCCACCTGGCGCAAAAAATCCAGCGCGACTCGGAATTCCGCGCCCTGCTCAGCATCAACAACACCTCGCGCCGCATCTTCACGTATATCGCGCTGATGCCGCAGGTGGTGGACAAGGACGGCAAACAGGTGGTCGAAAACCTGCCGACCCACCAGGACATCGCCAATATGATCAATACCAGCCGCGAGACCGTGACCCGGGCGCTGCTGACGCTGGTGCAGCAGGGTGTGGTACAGAAGGAAGCGCATCGGCTGGTGATCCTGGATCCGGATGCGTTGCAGAGGCTGGCGCAGGGCGGTTGAGCGGTTGAGCGGTTGAGCGAAGTTAGCACACGCTTCACCCACCACCACCAGCACGTCGTTCCCGCGGAGGCGGGAACCTAATTCCTTCGCCCCAGCCAGTGCTGCTCAACGCAGCGTCAGCGCCAGCACACTTGGGTTCCCGCCTGCGCGGGAACGACGTTTTGAGGCTGACAAAAGAACCGCTTAACGGTTGCTCCATAGCGTTTTTTCAACTTTCCACGCCCCCGCACCGATGTCAGTGTTCACTGACACGTCGTTACAATTGAACAATTTGTGTGCTGGACCGTGGAGTATAATTCCGCTGTTAACGACCCAGCATTACTATGACGACAACCCTCCCGCCACACTTCCTGGCGCCCTCCGACGCGACCGCACGATGATCTCGCCCCTGATGCTGCGTGGCCTGTGGGCCTACCGCGGTTTCGTGCTGGGCAGCGTGAAACGCGAATTCCAGTCGAAATACGCGAATGCGATCCTCGGCGCCGTCTGGTCGGTGCTCAGTCCGCTCGCCATGATCCTGGTGTACACCGTGATCTTCTCCGAAGTCATGCGCACCAAGCTGCCCGGGGCCGATTCCGGCTTCGCCTACTCGATCTACCTGTGCGCGGGCATCCTGACCTGGGGCCTGTTCGCCGAGATCGTCGCGCGCGGGCAGAACATGTTTATCGAGCAAGCCAACCTGATCAAGAAGATCAGCTTTCCGCGCATTTGCCTGCCCTTGATCGTGGTCCTCAACGCGCTGGTCAATTTCGGTATCATTTTTGGCTTGTTCGTGGTGTTCCTGATTGCCACCGGCAATTTTCCTGGCCTGATGTTCTTCTCCCTGCTGCCGGTGCTGGTGGTGCAGGTGCTGCTGGCGATCGGCCTGGCCATGATCGCCGGCGTGCTCAATGTCTTCTTCCGCGACGTCGGCCAGTTCGTGACGATCGCGATGCAGTTCTGGTTCTGGCTGACCCCGATCGTCTATCCGGCCACCATCCTGCCGCCCGAAGTGCGCGCGCTGATGGCGTGGAATCCGATGGCGCCGCTGATCGGCGCCTACCAGGCGGTGCTGGTGCACGGCGCGGCGCCCGACTGGGCCGCGATCTGGCCGGTGGCGCTGCTGGCCCTGCTGCTGTGCGTGTTCGGCATGCGCCTGTTCAGGAAGCGCGCCGGCGAAATGGTGGATGAACTCTGATGGGCACGATTACCGTTTCAGGCCTGGGCAAGGCCTATAAAACCTATCCGACGCGCCTGTCGCGCCTGGCGGAATGGATGCTGCCGATGCGCGGTCCGCGCCACACGCTCAAGTGGGTGCTGCGCGACGTCAGCTTCCAGGTCGCGCCCGGCGAAGCCGTCGGCCTCATCGGCATCAACGGCGCCGGCAAGAGCACCCTGCTCAAGCTGATCACCGGCACCACGCAGCCGACCACCGGCGGCGTCGCCATGCAGGGCAGCGTGGCGGCCCTGCTCGAACTGGGCATGGGCTTCCACCCCGACTTCACCGGCCGCCAGAACGCCTATATGGCGGGCCAGCTGCTGGGCATGACGGCCGACGAGATCACCGCGCTGATGCCGCAGATCGAAGCCTTCGCCGACATCGGCGAGTACATGGACCAGCCGGTGCGCGTGTATTCGAGCGGGATGCAGATGCGCGTCGCGTTCTCGGTCGCCACCGCGCGCCGGCCCGACATCCTGATCGTCGACGAAGCGCTGTCGGTGGGCGACGCTTATTTCCAGCACAAGAGCTTCGACCGCATCCGCCAGTTCCGCAAGCAGGGCACCACCCTGCTGCTGGTCTCGCACGACAAGCAGGCGATCCAGTCGGTGTGCGACCGCGCCATCCTGCTCGACGGCGGGCGCCTGGCGCGCGAGGGCAAGCCCGAGGAAATCATGGACTACTACAACGCCATGATCGCCGAGCGTGAGAACGAAACCGTGCGCCTGCAGGAAGCGGCCGGCGGCAAGGTGCAGACCGTGTCCGGCACCGGCGAAGCCACGGTGGCCGACATCGCCCTGCTCGACGAGAGCGGCGCGCGGGTCGAAGTGGTCGACGTCGGCAGCACGGTCACGCTCGAGGTCAAGGTGCGCGCCCATGCGCCGATCCCGCGCATGGTGCTGGGCTATATGATCAAGGACCGTCTCGGCCAGCCGATGTACGGCACCAATACCCACCTGAAGGAACTGCCGCTGTCCGACATAGCGGCCGGCGAAGACGTGATCTACCGCTTCGCCTTCCCGATGAACCTGGGTCCCGGCACCTATTCGGTCGCGACCGCGATCGTCAGCACCGAGACCCACCTGGTCAACAACTACGAATGGCGCGACCTGGCGCTGGTGTTCACCGTGATGAACATGCGCAGGCCCCATTTCGAAGGCTCGGCCTGGCTCGATCCGGCCATCGACATCCAACGCACATGACTTTCGTTTCCTATTCCCAGAACAGCGAGGACGTGCTCCTGTGGCGCGCGCTGGGCCACGTCAAGGACGGCTTCTACATCGACGTCGGCGCCAACGACCCGGTCGAACACTCGGTCACCAAGGCCTTCTACGACGCCGGCTGGCGCGGCATCAGCATCGAGCCGCTCCCTTCCTTCCACCAGGCCTTCGAAGAGCAGCGCCCGCGCGACGTCAACCTGGCCATCGCGGCCGGCGCCACCGATGGCGAACTGACCCTGTACGACGTGCCGGCGGTGCGCGGCTGGGCCTCGCCCGACGAATCGGTGGCCGAACTGCACCGCAGCGAAGGCCATGTGGTGGCCGAGCTCAAGGTGCCGGTGCGCACCCTGGCCGCGATCTGCGCCGAGCACGTGCAGGGCGATATCCACTTCCTGAAGATCGACGTCGAAGGCTTCGAGGGCGAAGTGCTGCGCGGGATGGATTTCAAGCGCTGGCGCCCGTGGGTGCTGGTGATCGAGGCCACCCTGCCCAATAGCCGCGCCACCAACCACGAGACCTGGGAACATCTGGTGACGAGCCAGGGGTATGCCTATGCCTGGTTCGATGGCCTGAACCGCTACTACGTGGCGGCCGAACATCCCGATCTGCTGGCGCTGCTGGACATCCAGCCGAACGTGTTCGACGACTACATCACCCACCACCTGGACAGCGCCTGGAAACAGATCGACGCGCTGCGCGCGCAGTCCGACCATGGCTGGCAGCGCGCCGCCGAACTCGAACGCCAGGTGCTCGATTACCAGGAGCGCGCCGAATTCGACGCCCGCACGGCGGCCGAGCTGGCGCAGCGCAGCGAGCGCCTGCGCCAGGAACTGGCCACCGTGCGCCAGGAACTGCGCGCCAGCGAAGCCCAGCTGCAGCAGGTCGAACTGCAGGCCCAGACCCTCACCGCCCAGCTGCACGAGACCGCGGCCTGGGGCAAGGACCTCGAACAGCGCCTGCTGGCCACCCTGTCGAGCACCTCGTGGCGCATCACCGCGCCACTGCGCTTCATCGCGCGCCGCGGCCCGGACGGCCTGGTCGGACTCACCCGCCGCAAGGCGCGCGGCGCCGCCCGCCGTCTGCTCCGCTGGCTGACTTCGCGCGAAGCGCTGCGCCGCACGGTGCTGCCGCTGGTGATGCGTTCGCCCAAGCTGCAGGCGCTGCTGTCGCGGCTGCTTACCGCCGCCAAGCAGGCCACCCAGGAGCAGGCCGCCCATGGCGCGGCCGTGCCGCACGCACAGCGTGAATTGCCGCAATCGGCGCGCGACGCCCTCGAGCAGCTGCGCCGCGCCTACGAACCGAACAAAGACTGACCATGCGCCTGATCATCGACTTCCACGCCCCGCAGGCGGCCCCCGCCCAGGACACGGCCATGCTGCGCAGCCTGGCCCTGTCCCTGCTCGACGCCCGCGCCCAGGCGCAGTCGCAACAGCAGTGGGACATCCACGTGGCCGTCAGCGGCCGCCACCCGACCGACGTCGACGTGCTGCGTCACGCCTTCGACGGCCTGCTGCCCGAGGGGCGCTTCCACGTCTACGCCCAGCCGAATGGCGACGACGCCTGGCGCCGCCACGGCGCGCATGCGCTGCGCGCCGGCTTCCTGGCTTCGCTTTCGCCCGACCTGGTGCTGTCCATGTGGCAGCCGGATGCCGATCCGGCTTGGGCCGGCTATTGGACGACCGGCGTGCCGCAGGTGCTGGGCGCGGCCGACCTGGCGAGCGTGCTGGCCGCGCCGCGCGCGCAGCAAGACCTGCTGCGCGGCGCCGCGCTGGTGCTGGCCGCGGATCCCGATGCGGCGCTGACCCTCGACGCCGTGCTGACGCCAGCGCCGGTGCTGGCGGTCGATGACGTGCAGGCCGTGTACCATGCACTGGAAAAGGCGGCAATGAAGTCCGCGCAGACCGCCGCAGCGCCGGCAGCGAAACCCAGCCTGGCGCTGGTCTCGCCGCTGCCGCCCGAGCACTCGGGCATTGCCGACTACAGCGCCGAACTGGTCCTCGAGCTCGAGAAACACTATGCGGTCGAACTGGTGCTCACGCCGGGCGTCACGCCCGACGCCGCGCTGGCGCGCTTCCCCCAGCGCGACGTCGATCATTTCATGCGTCACGGCGCCGGCTACGATCGCGTGCTCTACCACTTCGGCAACTCGAACGCGCACAAGCACATGTTCGCGCTGCTGCGCCGCCATCCGGGCGCCGTCGTGCTGCACGACTTCTTCCTGAGCGGTGTGCTCGACAATATGGAACGCGACGGCGACGTGCCCGAGGCTTTCCTGCAGGCGCTGTATGCCTCGCATGGCCACAGCGGGTTGCAGTACCACCGCGAACACGGCCGCAATCCGTCGATCTGGCAATTCCCATGCAATAAAGAGGTGCTGGACCGCGCCGCCGGCATCATCGTCCACGGCGACTTTTCGCGCCGCCTGGCCGAGCAGTGGTACGGCCCGGGCGCCGCCGACGGCTGGCGCACCATCCCGCTGCTGCGCGGCCAGGTCGCGCACGACGCCGACACTTCGGCAGCACGCGCCGCAGCGCGCGCGCGCCTGGGCCTGGGCGCCGACGACTATGTCGTCAGCAGCTTCGGCATGCTCGGTTCGACCAAGCTCAATCAGCGCCTGTTGGATGCGTACCTGGCGTCGCCGCTGGCGGCCGATCCGCGCTGCCGCCTGGTGTTCGTCGGCGCCAACGATCCCGGCCCCTACGGCATCGAGCTGCTGCGCGCGATCGCCGAACGCGGCGCCAACGCGCGCATCGACATCACCGGCTTCGTCAGCGCCGAGGCCTACCAGGACTGGCTGGCGGCCAGCGATTGCGCGGTGCAGCTGCGCACCCAGACCCGCGGCGAGACCTCGGCCTCGGTGCTCGACTGCCTGATGCACGGCCTGCCGTCCATCGTCAACGCCCACGGCGGCGCGGCCGATCTGCCGCCCGACGCCCTGTGCATGCTTCCCGACCTGTTCGAGGATGCCGCACTGACGGCGGCGCTGGCCGACCTGTACGCCACGCCGGCGCGCCGCGCCGCGCTGGCCCAGGCAGGCCGCGCCCACATCGCGCGCCACCACGCCCCCGGCGCGGTCGGCGCGCTGTACGTGGAAGCGATCGAAGCCTTCGCGCAGCACAGTGCTCCCGCACGCCGGCAGCATCTGGTGGCCGCGCTCAGCGCGCCCGGCACGCCGCGCCCACCGGGCGAGGCGGCGCTGGTCGAGACCGCGGCCATGATCGCCGCCAACGCGCTGCCGACGGCGCCGCGCCAGCTGCTGGTCGACATCTCGGCGCTGGTCCAGGCCGACCACAAGACCGGCATCCAGCGCGTGGTGCGCAGCATCGTACTGGCCCTGGTGCAGGAACCGCCGCCCGGCTACCGCATCGAACCGGTGTACAGCGAAGGCGGCAACCGCAGCTACCGCTATGCGCGCGCCTTCACCGCCTCGATGCTCGGCACGCCGCCGCTGGCGCTCGAGGATGCGCCGATCGAGGCGCGGCCCGGCGACGTGTTCCTGGGCCTGGACCTGGCCACCAATATGACCACCCAGAACCAGCCGCAATTGCTGGCGCTGCGCCGCCGCGGCGTGGCGGTCTGGTTCACCGTATACGACCTGCTGCCGCTGCTGCGGCCCGACTGCTTCCCCTTCGGCGCCGAGAAATACTACGGCGACTTCATCGACACCATTTCGCTGGTGGCCGACGGCATCGTGACCATCTCGCGCGCGGTGGCCGACGAACTGGCCGATTGGCTTGGCCAGCGTCCGAACCGGCGGCTGTCGCCGCTCAAGCTGTCGCACTTCCACCTGGGCGCCGACATCGACGCCAGCGCGCCGAGCCGCGGCCTGCCCGACAACGCGGCCCAGGCCATGGAAGCGCTGCGCCGCGCGCCGACCCTCTTGATGGTGGGCACGCTCGAGCCACGCAAAGGCCAGGCCCAGGCGCTGGCGGCCTGCGAACTGCTGTGGGCGCGCGGGATCGAGGTCAACCTCGTCATCGTCGGCAAGAACGGCTGGCTGGTCGACGCCCTGGCCGAGCGCCTGCAGGCGCACCCGGAGCGCGAACGTCGCCTGTTCTGGTTCAACGGCGTCTCGGACGAGATGCTGGTGCAGCTCTACGAGCACAGCTCGGCGCTGCTGGCGGCATCCGAAGGTGAAGGCTTCGGCCTGCCGCTGATCGAGGCCGCCCAGAAGGGCCTGCCGATCATCGCGCGCGGCATCCCGGTATTCCGCGAAGTGGCCGGCAATCACGCCTATTACTTCGAGGGCGGCAAGCCGGAAGACCTGGCCGCCGCCATCGAGGCCTGGCTGGCGCTGCATGCGGCCGGCAGCGCGCCGCCGTCGTCCGCCATGCCGTGGCTGACCTGGCGCCAGAGCGCCGGGCAGCTGATGGAAGCCGTGGTCCAGGATCGCCACCACGCCAGGCTGTCGGCCGAAGGCATGGCGCCGCAGTTGCTGGTGGACGTCTCGGCCATGGTGCGCGAAGACCTGCGCACCGGCATTCAGCGCGTGGTGCGCGCCCAGCTGCTCGAGCTGCTGCGGGCCCAGGGCCGCCACGTGCAGGTGCTGCCGGTGTACCTCAGCGACGAGGGCGGCACCTGGCACTACCGCTACGCGCGGCGCTACCTGCATGCGCTGATGGGCACCGTCGGCGACGGCGTGCACGACGACGAGGTGACGGTCGCCGCCGGCGACGTGTTCTACAGCCCCGACGTGTTCCCGCGCGCGGTGATCGAAGCGGCGCGCCACGGCCTTTATGCGCGCTGGCGCGCGGCCGGCGTGCGCGTGCACTTCATGGTGCACGACATCCTGCCGGTGCTGCGTCCCGACTTCTTCCCGCCCGGCGCCGACCGCGAATTCGGCGACTGGCTGCGCGCCATCGGCGCTGCCGCCGATGGCCTGGTATGCATCAGCGCCGCAGTGGCCGACGAGACCCGTGAATGGCTGGCGGCCAATGCGCACCAGGCGACGCCGGGCGACTACCTGGTGCTGCACCACGGCGCCGACATCGGCGCCTCGCAGCCGACCACCGGACTGCCGGACGGCGCCGAGGCGCTGCTGGCCGACCTGCGGGCCGCCTCCACCTTCGTGATGGTCGGCACCATCGAGCCGCGCAAGGGCCACCTGCAAACCCTCGACGCCTTCGAGCGCCTGTGGGCCCAGGGACTGGACCTGCGCCTGGTGATCGTCGGCGCCGAAGGCTGGAAAGGCTTGCCCGACGGCGCGCGCCGCACCATCCCGCAGCTGGTGGCGCGCCTCTCCAGGCATCCCGAACTGGGCCGCCGCCTGCACTGGCTGCAGGGCATCAGCGACGAGTACCTTGACCGCGTGTACGCGGCCAGCACCTGCCTGCTGTTCGCCAGCGAGGGCGAAGGCTTCGGCCTGCCGCTGATCGAGGCCGCGGGCCATGGCGTGCCGCTGCTGGCGCGCGACCTGCCGGTGTTCCGCGAGGTGGCCGGCGAACACGCCCATTACTTCAGCGGCGCCGACGGCGCGGCGCTGGCCGCCGCCGTCCAGGACTGGCTGCGCCTCCACGCCGCCGGCCAGGCGCCGCGTCCCGAGGGCATCGCCGGCCGCACCTGGGCCGACAACGCCGCCGAACTGATGACGAACCTGTTCGCCAAACCATGAACGCTACCGACACCTCCTCCCGCCCGCTGGTGGTCGACCTCGACGGCACCCTGATCCATTCCGACCTGCTGTGGGAAGCGATCGTGCTGTTCCTCAAGAAGAACATCCTGCGCGCCTGGCTGCTGCCGCTGTGGCTCCTGCGCGGCAAGGCCGGTTTCAAGGAACAACTGGCGCGCGAGGTCGACCTCGACCCGGCCGCCCTGCCCTATGACCAGAAGGTGCTGGAACTGGTGCGCGCCGAGCGCGCGCGCGGACGCACCGTGGTGCTGGCCACCGGCTCGCAGCGCATCTTCGCCGAACGCATCGCGGCCCACCTGGGCCTGTTCGACCTGGTGCTGGCCACCGATGACGGCATCAACCTGACCTCGCACAACAAGGCGCGCCGCCTGGCCGAGCTGTATGGCAGCAAGGGCTACGACTACATCGGCAACTCGCGCGCCGACCTGGCGGTGTGGCTCGACTGCGCCGATCCGTATTCGGTGCACTGCAAGCCGTTCCGCCTGGCCGACGGCCGCAGCACCGTGCATTCGGGCAGCGTGCGCGGCGGCGCGGCCATGGCCCTGCTCAAGGCGATGCGCCCGCGCCAGTGGCTCAAGAACCTGCTGGTGTTCGTGCCGATGCTAGCCGGGCATGAACTCGACCTGTGGACCTTCGAGGCCTCGCTGGTGGCCTTCCTGGCGTTCTCGCTGTGCGCCTCCAGCGCCTACCTGCTCAACGACGCGCTCGACGCCCAGGACGACCGCGTCCATCCGACCAAGCACCGCCGCCCGATCGCTTCCGGCGCGCTGCCGCTGCCGCTGGCGCTCGGCATGAGCCCCCTGCTGGCGCTGGCCGCGCTGGCGCTGTGCGCCAGCTACAGCGCGCTGCTGCTGGTGGTGGTGACGCTGTATTTCATCAGCACCGTGGCCTATTCGGTCTACCTCAAGCGCCTGCTGATGGTCGACATCGTCACGCTCGCCATCCTGTACAGCCTGCGCATCCTGGGCGGCAGCGCCGCCACCGCCATCGCGCCCTCGTTCTGGCTGCTGGCGTTCTCGTTCTTCATCTTCCTCAGCCTGGCCCTGCTCAAGCGCCACAGCGAACTGTTCAACCTGCACCGCGAGGGCAAGGAAAAGACGCGCGGGCGCGGCTACACCACGGCCGACAAGGGACCGATCGGCATCATGGGCATCAACGCCGCCTTCGTGTCGGTGCTGATCTTCATGCTCTACTTTAATTCGAACAACGTGCTCGACCTGTACGCCAGCCCCGGCTGGCTGGCTGGCATCCTGCCGCTGCTGGTGTTCTGGCTGGGCCGCCTGTGGGTGCTGGCCTTCCGCGGCGAAGTCAACGAAGACCCGGTGCTGTACGTCAGCAAGGACAAGGTCAGCCTGATCGTCGTGGCGCTGTGCCTGGCCCTGGCCGTACTGGCCGCCTATCCCTGAGCATCATGCGCGCTGCGAACCACGCTCCCCTCTCCTCGCACGCCGCCTGGCGCTTCCCGCTGCTGCTGGCCGTGGTGCTGGTGGCCATGCTGGCCGTGTTCAAGCCGCGCTTCGGCGGCGACGTGGTCGAGTACACGCTGGCCACCGTCGCCCTGGCCGAGCGCGGCACGCCGGACGTGCGCCTGGAAGACATCGCGCGCGTGCGCGCGCTGGTCCCGGGCCTGCTCGACGAACCCCTGAACCGCATCGAGAGCGGCCTGCGCGCCGGCGACGAGAAGCTGTACGCCGCCTTCGTGCGCGGCCGCGGCGGTGACGTCTACCCGGTCCATTTCTTCGGCTACTCGCTGCTGGCGGCGCCGGCCTTCAAGCTGTTCGAGGCCATCGGCGTGCCGCCGTTCAAGGCCTACCAGGCGGTCAACCTGGCCGTCATCTTCGTGCTCGGCCTGGCGCTGCGCCGCTTCTTCGGTTCGGACCGCAAAGCCTGGGCCGGCCTGGCGTTGTTCATGGTGTGCGGCGGCGCCCTGTACTGGAACTGGACCAGCCCCGAATGCGTGAGCGCGGCCGGCCTGCTGGCGGCGCTGCTGCTGTTCTGCAGCGGGCTGCCTGCGGCCGGCGCCGTGCTGGCCGGCCTGGCGGGCCAGCAGAACCCCACCATCGTGTTCTTCTTCGCCTTCGCCCCGCTGCTGCGCATGACGCTCGACTGGCAGCCGGCGCTCGGCGCCCTGGGCAACCTGCGCCGCCAGCTCACGCTGCGCACGATCGTGGCGCTGGCCGCCGGCTTGCTCATGATCGGGCTGCCGCCGCTGTTCAATCTATACCAGTTCGGCACCCCGAACATCATCGCCCGCCTGTATTCCGACCCGGAACACATCGGCATGGTGCGCCTGCTGTCCTTCTTCTTCGACCTGAACCAGGGCATGATCGTCGGCGTGCCGGCGCTGCTGGCCGGCCTGCTGCTGTGGATCGGGCGCGGCGATGCGCGCTGGCGCGCGGCGCTGGGACTGGCCCTGCTGTTCACGCTGGCTCTGGCGCTGCCGGCACTGGCCATCAATAACTGGAACTCGGACGCCACCGGCGTGATGCGCTATGCCTTCTGGGCCGCGATGCCGCTGCTGTTCGTGCTGCTGGTGCTGCTGCGCGACCTGCCGCGCTGGCCGCGCACACTGGTGCTGGGCGTGGTCCTGTGCCAGGCGCTGGCGATGGCGCATGCCGCCAGCTACCACTACGTCACCTTCAGCCCGCTGGCGCAGTTGGTGCTGAAGGTCGCGCCGCAGCATTACCATCCCGAGCCCGAGATCTTCGCCGAGCGCGCCGGCCACCACGACGACTACATCCGTCCCGACATGGTCTACGCCTATCGCGACGGCGCCGTGGTCAAGACCCTGGTCAACGACGCCAATCCGCGCGCCGAAGAAGGACTGTGCGGGCGCGATATGGTGTTCGCGCCGGATCTGCCGGTGACGCGCAGTTCGCGCGGCTGGCGCTACCTCGACGGACAATTGCGCTGCGTGCACGGCGGCTTCGCCCAGCATGATTTCGAGATCGACGCGTTCCGCGCCGGCGATGCCCTGCGGCTCGATTCGGGCTGGAGCGGGCTGGAACAGAACGGCGCGTTCTGGAGCGGGGTGTGGTCGACCGGCCCGCGCTCGCGCATCGTGCTGCGCATCGACGGCGCGCCGGCCGAGAGCCTGCTCCTGACCGGCAACTACCACACGCCGAACCGCGAGACCCGGGTGACGGTCAACGGCCATGACCTGGGCTGGCATGCGCTCGACCGCGAAGGCCCGCTGGCGCTGCCGCCGGCCGCCCGCGCGCGCGAACTCGTCATCGAACTCGAGCACGCCGCGCCGAGCTCCCCGGGGCCAAGCGACGGCCGCCTGCTCGCCTTCTTCCTGCGCCAGGCAAGCGTGCGCCAACCGGTGGCGCCGCAAGTGGAAAAACCAGCACAAGAACAACAACCAGTGAAAACACAACCATGATCGCCGTCGTCATCCCCAGCTATCGCGTGACGCGCCACATCCTCGGCGTGGTCGCCGGCGTCGGACCCGAAGTCACCCGCATCTACGTGGTCGACGACAAATGCCCGGACGCCAGCGGCGCCTACGTGCGCGAGCATTGCCGCGACCCGCGCGTGACCGTGCTCGAACACGCCGAGAACCAGGGCGTGGGCGGCGCCGTGATGACCGGCTACCGCGCCGCGATCGCCGACGGCGCGGCGGTGATCGTCAAGCTCGATGGCGACGGCCAGATGGACGCGTCGCTGATCCCGATGTTCGTGGCGCCGATCCTGGCCGGCGAAGCCGACTACACCAAGGGCAACCGCTTCTTCAACCTGGAGCGCCTGGGCGCCATGCCGCCGGTGCGCCTGTTCGGCAACGCCATGCTGTCGTTCATGACCAAGCTCTCGTCGGGCTACTGGGACCTGTTCGATCCGACCAACGGCTATACCGCGATCCATGCCGATTGCGCCCGCTACCTGCCCTTCGACAAGATCAGCAAGCGCTACTTCTTCGAGAGCGACATGCTGTTCCGCCTGAACACCCTGGGCGCGGTGGCGGTCGACGTGCCGATGGACGCCGTCTATGGCGACGAGGTCAGCAACCTCAAGGTATCGAAGGTGATCACCGAGTTCGCCGCCAAGAATGTGCGCAACTTCTTCAAGCGCCTGTTCTACAACTACTACCTGCGCAACCTGTCGGTGGCCTCGATCGAGCTGCCGGCCGGCGTGCTGCTCACCGCCTTCGGCGCCGTGTATGGCCTGAGCCACTGGATCGCGTCGGCGCGCAGCGACGTCGAGACCCCGGCCGGCACCGTGATGCTGGCGGCGCTGCCGGTGATCATGGGCGTGCAGCTGATCCTGGCCTTCCTGAACTACGACATCGCGTCGGTGCCGCGCCGCGTGCTGCACAAGAAGACGCTGTTCCGGCGCCGCTTCGATGATTGAGCCCGCACGCCTGCGCCAGTTCGGCGTCTTCCTGGTCGGCGGCCTGTTGTGCGCCGGGGTCGACATCGGCCTGATGCAGCTCCTGATCGACAGCGGCGCCCACCACACGGCCGCCGCCAGCGCCGGCTTCGTGGCCGGCCTGCTGGTCAATTACGCCTTCCACAGCCGCGTGACCTTCGAACAGGCCGCCTCGAAAAGCAGCTTCGCGCGCTACCTGTGCGTGGTAGGCTTGAACTACGTCGTCACCATCGCCTGCGTCGCGCTGGCGGTGTCCCTTGCCGATAACCCGCTGGCCGGGAAGATCCTGTCGCTGCCGCTGGTGGCGGTGAACGGATACCTGCTCAGCCGCTACTGGATCTTCAAGTGATGCGCATCGCTCCCGTTCAGCACGACCCGGCCACCCTCGCCCTGTACGGCGCCCTGTTCGACGCCTGCTTCCCCGGCGCCGGCAAGTTCACGCCCGCCTACCTGACCTGGCTGTACGCGGCCAATCCCGACGGCCCGGCGGTCGGCATGGATGCCTGGGACGGCGAACGCCTGGCGGCACACTACGTGTGCATCCCGGCGCGCGCCTGGGTCGAGGGCCGCGAGGTGCCGGTGCTGCTGTCGCTGAACACCGCGACCCATCCCGACTACCAGGGCAAGGGCCTGTTCACCAAACTGGCCGCGGCCACCTTCGAGGCCGGCGCCGCTGCCGGCTTCGACGGCGTGTACGGCGTGGCCAATGCCAACAGCACCCCCGGCTTCGTGCGCAAGCTGGGCTTCCAGCTGGTGCGCCCGCTGGAAGCGCGCGTCGGCCTGGGCAAGCTGGCCCATGGCCCCAAGGCGCCGGCTGCGCAGCTGTCGTTCGAGCGCAGCTGGAGCCCGCAGGCGCTGGCCTGGCGCTGCGCCAATCCGCACAACCCGGTGGCGCGCAAGAGCAGCGGAGAGCGCGAGCAGTTCTACGCCCCCGCCTTCGGCCTGAAGCTGCCGGCGTATGCCGAACTGCCGGCGCTCGCCGGCGCCGACACCGGTGTTGACGCGTCGGCCCCGCTGTCGCCGCTGCGCCTGTACCTGGGCCTGGCGCCGGACGCGAACAGCAGCTACTGGAACTACCCGAGCATCCCGCGGCGACTGCGTCCGTCGCCGCTGAACCTGATCTACCGTTCCTTCGTGCCGCGTGTGAGCGCGCTCGACCCGAGCCGGCTCCAGTTCAGCTTCCTCGACTTCGATGCCTATTGAACCTGTCGCCCTGTTCCTGTTCGCCCACCAGGACGACGAGTTCGGGGTGTACGAACGCATCGCCAGCCTGCGCCGCCAGGGCCGGCGCGTGGCCTGCGCCTATCTCACCGACGGCCAGACCGCCAGCGCCAGCGCGGCCACCCGCAACGCCGAATCGCTGGCGGTGCTGGCGCGACTCGGCGTCGACGCGCATGAGGTGCGCTTCGCGGGCGCCGAACTGGGGATCGGCGACGCCCGGCTGCCGCTGCACCTGGAGGCCGCGGCCGACTGGATCGGCGCCTGGCTGGATGGTTTCTTCCCGATCGAATCGATCCACGTGACCGCCTGGGAAGGCGGCCACCACGACCACGACGCCCTGCACGCCCTGACGGTGCAGCTGGCGGCCCAGCGCGGCCTGCTGGAACGTACCTGGCAATTCACGCTGTACCAGGCCAACGGCCTGCCCGGGCCGCTGTTCCGCGTGTTCGCGCCGCTGCCCGAGAACGGCCCGGTGTCACGCCTGCCGATCGCCTGGGGCGCGCGCCTGCGCCACCTGCGCCACTGCCTGTCGTATCCATCGCAGCGCACCACCTGGATCGGACTGTTCCCCTTCGTCGCCCTGCACTACCTGGTGCGCGGCGCCGAGCAGTTGCAGCCGGTGTCGCTGGCGCGGCTCGAGCAGCGCCCGCACGCCGGCCCGCTCTACTACGAGAAACGCAAGTTCTTCACGTGGCAGCGCATGCAGGCCGCCCTCGCCGCATGGCGCTCCGCCCCCCCTTCCGCATGAGCGCCTCGCCTGCGCCCATGCCTGCCTCCCGGCCGGCACTGGACCGCCATGCCGGCCCGCTGCTGGCGCTGGCGCTGTGCATCCTGTTTGCCTGGCTGCTGCAGCGCAGCCTCGGGCTCTACCCGGGGATCTTCGCCGACGAGTGGTACTACAGCAAGATGGCGCGCCTGATGCCGCTCGGCGAAGCGATCGTGCCGTCCTACCTGTACCTGTGGCTGTTCGGCTTCACCAGCAGTTGCGGGACCGGTTTCCTCGACTGCGTCCGCATCGGCAACGCGCTGCTGCTGGTCGGCGCCGCCCCCTTCCTGTACCTGATCGCCTGCCGCGTCATGCGCCCGGCGCTGGCGGCCGTCGTCACCCTGATGTGCCTGCTCGCGCCGTTCAACCTGTTCAGCGCGATGTTCATGCCCGAGACCGCCTATTACTTCGGCTTCGCGGTACTGAGCTGGCTGCTGCTGACCCGAGTGCATTGGCATCCGGCCGCGCTGGCGGCGGGCGCCGGCCTGGTGCTGGGGATGATGAGCCTGGTGAAAGTGCATGCGCTGTTCCTGCTGCCGGCCGTGTCCCTGTTCCTGATCGGCGCCGGCTGGCTGCAGGCGCCGCGCACGCGCTGGCTGCAGGCGCCAGGCACGCGCTGGTTGCGCGATGGCCTGGCCGGCACGCTGCTGGCCGTCGGCGCCGCATTCGCGGTCAAGCTGGGGCTGGGCTACCTGCTGGCCGGCGAACCCGCGCTCGGCATCCTCGGCAGCTTCTACGGACACACCGCCAGCGCCAACGCCGGCAAGTCGCTGGCCACGCTGGCGTCGGCCGCCTTCATCAACGGCCGCGGACACCTGATGGCGCTGGCCCTGCTGCTGCCGCTGCCGATGGCGATCCTGCTGCTGCTCGCGATCGGCCGCCGCACGCGCCAGGCGCTGCCGCCCGCGCTCGCCCGCCTCGCCCTGTACGCCTTCTTGATGCTGGGCGCGACCGCCGGCGTCACCGTGATGTTCACCGCCTCGCTGGCGGGCATCACGCCGCTCGAAGTGCTGCGGCTGCACCTGCGCTACTACAGCTTCACCTTCCCGCTGCTGTTCATCCTGGGCGCAGCCGCCGTCGATGCACACGCGGCGCTCGGGTCGGAGCGGCGCCTGCGGCTGGTGGCCGCGCTGCTGGTGGGCAGCGCCGTCGTCGCCGCGAAATTGCTGCTGCCGCTGTACGTCATCACCGACATCGACGGGCCTGAACTGGCGGCCGTCGGCGTCACCCGCTGGACCGGCTGGGCCATCGTCGCGCTCGACCTGCTGGTGCTCGGCGCCTGGGCCGCCGGCAGCCGCCTGGCGGCGCCGCTATTCCTGTTTTTGGCGCTGCCGGCGATGCTGGCGCTGGGCATCCACGCCACCTCGCACTACTTCGAGCGGCTGCGCGCCGGCTGGCCGGCCGACCGTGGCGGCATCGCCGCGCGCGACCACGTGCCACGCGACGAGCGCAAGCTGATCACGGTGGTGTCCGACAGCGTGATGGACGCGATGCGCGCCCAGCTCCACATCGACGACAAGGATAGCGGGATGCTGGTACTGGCCGACGGCGCGCCGATCGAGCCCTACCACCTGCCCGCGCGCCGGCGCTGGCTGCTGGTGATGGGCGAGCATGCCCTGCCCGAGGGCCTGGCGCCGGTGTTGCAAGGCGATGGATTCAGGCTCGTCAGGCTCGCAGGAGGTTTCCAGCCGGTCGCCAGCGCCCGCCTGTCCGGCCCCATCGGCCCAGGGCAGCTGCTGGAGCGCGCCGAAGGGCTGTCCAAGCCCGAACCGTGGGGCCGCTGGTCGGACGCCGGCCAGGTGGTCCTGCACTTTGACCGGCCGCTGCCCAAACGGCTGGTCGTGCTGCTGACCGGCCTGGCCTATGCCGACAACACCACCCTCCCGTTCACGATGCGGGCAGGCGACGCACAATCGAGCTTCCGCCTGGGCGGCAGCGAGCAGGAGGTGACGCTGCGCCTCGATACCGACGGCGCGCAGCGCAGCCTGACGATCGAGGTGCCGCGTCCCACCGCGCCGAGTTCGCTCGGCCAATGGGCGGACGACCGCCTGCTCGGCATCGGCATCGCCGAGATCGCGATCGGCGCCAATCCGGACGACATGACGACATCCACCGATTCCAAGCAATGACTTTCCATACTCCCGACCTTCGACATCCGCGCGTACGCATCGCCTTCGGCCTGCTGCTGGCCATTGCTGCCGCCTGGCTGGCCTGGCGCAACTTCGGCCTGCATCCGGTGATCTTCGCCGACGAGTGGTACTACAGCAAGATGGCGCGCTTGACGCCACTGGCCGAGGCCATCGTGCCCTCTTACCTTTATCTGTGGCTGTTCAGCGCCACCAATGCCTGCGGCGACGGCTTCCTCGACTGCGCGCGCGGCATCAACCTGCTGTTCTATACGGCCGCTGCGCCTTTCCTGTACCTGACCGCACGCCGCTTTACGGGTCGCGGATGGGCCGCCGCCATCGCGGTGCTGTCCATGCTGGCGCCGCTGAACTTGTACACGATGTTCTTCATGCCAGAGGCGGTCTATTACTTCGGCTTCTGCGTCCTGAGCTGGGTCATGCTGGCGCATGCCGACCGCCCGCTGCCGTTGCTGGCAATGGCCGGTGGGGCGGTGCTCGGCGCGATGAGTCTGGTCAAGGTGCACGCGCTATTCCTGCTGCCTTCCCTGTGCCTGTATCTGGTATATGCCAGTTGGCACGCAGGCGGCGCCTGGCTGTGGCGTGGCCTGGGCGCGGCAGCCATCGCCGGCGCGCTGGCGCTGGGCGTCAAGTTTGCGCTCGGCTTCGTGCTGGCTGGCGATGCCGGCCTGAGTCTTCTCGGGCCGTTCTATGGCAATGCCGCCGGCGGTGGCAGCCTTGTCGACCGCCTGGCGCAGCTGGTGGGGCCGGCCTGGATCAGCGGCCGCGGCCACCTGATGGCGCTTGCCGTGCTGCTTGGCCTGCCGCTTGCGGTGCTGCTGCACGGCCTGTGCAGCAGCGCCCTGCGCGCGCGCGGCACGCCCGCCAATCCGCTGCTGGTCTACGTGCTGCTGATGCTGGGCGCCGCCGCCGGCATGACGGCCGTGTATGCAGGCACCGTGGCCTATGCCGGCAATAACGAAGGCCTGCGCCTGCATCTGCGCTATTACAGCTTCACCTTCCCGCTGCTGTGGATCGTGGCGGCCGCCGTCATGCACGACCGTGAAGATCGCTTGCCGTGGCTGCGCTGGCTCGTTGCGGCGCTGGTGGCGGCGGTGCTGGGCATCGCCTGGTACAAATTGCCGACCTATGTCATCTACCTCGTCGACGGCCCGGACATCGCCTCCGTGAACCCCTTGCTGCGAAGCGGACAGGCGATCTACGCCTTGCAGCTGATCTTGCTGCTGCTCTGGGCGGTGGGTCGCTGGAATGCGCCACGGCTATTCCTGCTGACGGTACTGCCCCTGTCCCTGCTGGTGGCGCAGCAAAGCATTGCCCTGTTCCAGGCCGAATACCGGCCAACCACGGTCGGCGACCGGGCGGGCCTGCTCGCGCGCAACACCGTGCCGGCGGCCGAACGTGGCCAGATCACCGTGGTGTGCGTCGACCCGCAGCAACTGATGCGCGCGCAATTCCACATCGACCATCCCGATTCGCGCCCGATGCAGATGGATGGGCATTTCCCGATCGAGCCCTACCAGATGCCGCTCGACCAGAAATGGTTGCTGGTGATCGGCAATCACCCACTCCCCGCGGGCGCAAACGTCGTGCACCGTGAGCCCGATTTCGCCCTGGTCCGCCTGCCCGATCCGGAACCGGTACTGGCCCGCTTCGTGTTATCGGCGCCGCCCGATCCAGCACTCATCAGTGAGATCACGGGCCTGTCCGGGATCGAGCCATGGGGCCGCTGGTCGGACGGGAAAACGGTCACCCTGCAGTTTGCCCAGCCACTGCCGCGCAGGGTCGGCATCATGCTGCGGGCGCGCGCCTTCGACGTCAACGCCACGCTGCCGTTCAGGATGGAAGTTGGCGGCGCCAGCCAGGAGTTCCGCGTGGGCAACGGGGTGCAGACAGTCGCTCTCCATTTTGATACCGATGGCAACACCCGCACACTCACCATTGTCGTGCCACGCCCCGTCTCTCCCGTTCCTGCGGGACAGGGGGGCGATACGCGCTATCTCGGCATCGGCATCGAGGAACTCGTCCTGACCGGCGCGCACTGAGCTGGCCATTTGTGTGGGCGCTCGCACAGAGCGCCCCGGATGCGGGCGCTAGAGTTGAATCGGATGGGCTGACATCCGGCCCCACTGCCAGAACGGCAGTGCAACTCGCAAGGACACCCTCATGGTACTCGGACCGCCAAAGGACGATTCACTCAAGAAAGAGCTCGACGTGCAGGGCGGCGGCCAGAGCCGAGGCGTGCCGGCGAACGCCGAGGTCGAAGGCAATGCGGTCCACCCGATGGGCTCGCCAGAGGACAATCCCGGCGTCCATCACTGGCAATCCAGCTATATCGAGCACGGTGGACTGGACGAGCGCGGCAATATCTTCTTCGCTGCGGTCGAGATGACCCGCATGCCGATGCTGATCACCGATCCGCGCCAGGACGACAACCCGATCGTGTTCGCCAACGGCGCCTTCACCGACCTGACTGGCTATCGCGAAGACGAGCTCCTGGGCCGCAACTGCCGCCTGCTGCAGGGACCGGATACCGACCGCACCACCGTGGCCGAGCTGCGCCGCGCGGTCGACGAAGAGCGCGCGGTGGCGGTCGACCTGCTCAACTACAAGGCCGACGGCACGCCGTTCTGGAACGCCCTGTTCTTCGGCCCCATCTTCGACCAGGACGGCAAGCTGCTGTACTTCTTCGCCTCGCAGATGGACATCACCGAGCGCCGCACCAACCAGGAATCGTGGTTGCAGGCGCAGAAGATGGAAGCGATCGGCCAGCTCTCGGCCGGCATGGCCCATGATTTCAATAACCTGCTGCAAGTTATCAACGGCAACCTCGAAGTCGCCATACTCGGCACCGGGCCCCAGCACAAGGCAATCGAACCGATCCGGCGCGCCCAGCGCGCCACCATGCAGGCCGGCAAGCTGACCCAGCAGCTACTGACCTTCGCGCGCAAGCAGCGCCTGGAGCCGAAGCGCATGAGCCTGAACAGCCTGGTGGTCGAGTTTTCCGACATGCTGGTGCGCACCCTGGGCGACAAGATCGACCTGCGGCTCGACCTCAAGCCCGGCTTGCCGGCCAGCACGATCGACCCGACCTATCTCGAGATGGCGCTCCTGAACGTGGTGCTCAATGCGCGCGACGCCATGCCGGGCGGCGGCGCCGTCACCGTCGGCACCGCCGTGCTGGGCGAGGAGCGCCGCCGCCTGCTGGGCCTCTCCCCCGGCAACTACGTCTGCATCTGCGTGCAGGACGAGGGCGAAGGCATGACGCCCGAGGTCAGGCGCCGCGCCACCGAACCCTTCTTCACCACCAAGGGGCCGGGAACCGGCCTGGGCCTGGCGATGGTGCACGGCTTCGTCCAGCAATCGCACGGCAAGCTCGACATCGAAAGCGAGCCGGGCCGGGGCACCATGGTGCGCATGGTGTTCCGGGGCGCCGACCAGGCCGCCAGCGACGATGCTTCGCAGGCCGAACGGCGCGGCGGCACGCCCGCCGAACCGCAACAGCGGCGCTGCCGCATCCTGGTGGTCGAGGACAACGACGACGTGCGCGAACTGGCCGAGAGCATGCTCGAAATGGCCGGCTACGAGGTGTTGTCGGCTCCCAGCGGCGAGCGCGCGCTCGGCCTGCTGGAAAGCGGCGAGCAGGCCGACCTGCTGTTCACCGACGTGATCATGCCGGGCGGGATGAACGGGCTGGAACTGATCGAGCGCGTGCAGGCCAGGCGCCCCGGCCTGCCGGTGCTGGTCACCACCGGCTATATGGACGAACTGCCCGGCCGCGGCAAGCCCGGCGGCTCGCTCGACGTGCTGTCCAAACCCTACCAGCACCAGGACTTGCTGGACCGGGTCGGGGCCGCGCTCAAGCGGGCTGCCTGAAGCGCTGACTGCATCGCCGGCTGCATCGCCGACCTCGATCGGGGCCGACGCCAGGGCGCCGGCCAGGGCGGCGCCGAGGAGCGCGGTCACGGCGACCAGCGCCATCTTGCGGGATGTGTTCATCGTCGTTCTCCTTTGACCCGGACTATCGGCCAGTCCGCCTTTCCGGATACTTACCGGGACGATGTCGCGCCGACGTCGTCGCCTCAGTGTCCTGGTAAGTGTTGTGTAAGACGACCGGGCCGAGCATGGCGCTTTCCAACAACCGAAAGCGCTCCATGCCACTCTCCGACCGCTACTTCCCGCGCCGCCTGGCACAGGTCCAGCTGCTCGCCGCCGCCATGCTCTGCACGCTGCCGGCCCTGGCCCAGACGGGCGACGCCGCCACCCCCGCCTCTTCCTGGGCGCTGGGCGTCGGCGCCATCGCGTTCGACAAGGCCTATGCCGGCATCGACCGCGAGTACCTGGCGCTGCCCTTCGTCCAGTACGAGAACCGCTGGCTCTCGATCGCCGGCCCGCAAGTAGGCGTCAAGCTGCTCAGCCTCGACCCGGCGCCCTCGCACACCCTGAACCTCGACCTGGTGCTGCGCTACGACGGCAGCGGCTACGACGACGACGACATCGACGACACCCCGATCCTGGCCGGCATGCGCGAACGGAAAAGCGGGGTCTGGGCCGGTGCTAGAATCGAATGGAAGAGCCAGTGGGTCGACGTCAGCGCCGAAGCGCTGGGCGACGCCTCCGGCAACAGCAAGGGCAAGCGATTCAATCTGGGCGTGGAGAAGACATGGCATATCGGCGAGCGCGTGACGATCACGCCGCGCGTGACCGCGAGCTGGCAGGACGACAAATACGTCGACTATTACTATGGCGTGCGGGCCGACGAGGCGCGCGCCGGCCGCGCCGCCTACCGTGGCGAGTCGGGCGTGAACGCCGAACTGGGCCTGCGCGCGATGTATATGTTCGACCGCCGTCATTCCATCCTGGTCGACCTCGAGGTGTCGCGCCTGGCCGACGGGATCAAGGACAGCCCGCTGGTCGACCGCTCGACCGAGAACCGGGTGCTGGTCGGCTACCTGTACCGCTTCAGGTGAGTCGATGAGCCGTGTCCTCCTGATCGAAGACCACGAGCGCCTGGCCCAGCTGATCGCCAAGGGCCTGGCGGCGGCCGGCATCGCCGTCGATGTGGCCACCCGCATCGACGGCGCCTGGGCGGCGCTCCAGCAGATGTCCTACCAGGCCCTGATCCTCGACCGCGGCCTGCCCGACGGCGACGGCCTGGCCCTGCTGGGCCGGATGCGCGCGGCCGGCTTAGGGCTCCCCTGCCTGGTGCTGACGGCGCGCGAAGCGCTGCACGACCGCGTCCAGGGCCTCGAGGCCGGCGCCGACGACTATCTCGCCAAGCCCTTCGCCATGGACGAGATGGTGGCGCGGGTACGCGCGCTGCTGCGCCGTCCGCAGCAATTCCGGCCACTCGACCACGCCCGTGGCGACCTGGCGCTGCAGCCGGATGCCGACCTGCTGTGCTGCGGCGTGGAGCGCATCACGCTGGCGCCGGCCGAGATGCAGATCATGCTGCTCCTGCTGCGCAAGCACGAGACCACGGTGCGGCGCGGCGCGCTGGAAGCGGCAGCCTGGGGGCTCAACGACGCCGTCACCCCGAATGCGCTCGACGTCGCCCTGCACCGCCTGCGCCGCAAGCTGGCGGCGATCGGCTCACGCCAGCGCATCGTCAACTTGAGGGGCGTCGGATACGTGCTGCGCGCGGACGATGCGGCTCAATAGCATCCGCCTGAAAATCGTCATGGCCTTCGTCGCCGGCACGCTGCTCAGCGTCATGCTGGTGGTGCTGGTCGCGGCCTTCGTCCTGCAGACCAATGTGCTGGCCCGGACCGACCTGGCGGACATGGCGCAAGACCTGTCTGCCAAGGTGTACGTCGAGCGGGACGGCAGGCTGCGCCTCGGGACCGACGCGCATCATGCCATCAAATGGGCCTTCGACAGCCTGGGGCGCGAAGTCGCCTACCGCGTCGTCGACCGCACCGGCAATGTGGCCCTGCTGTCCGAGGCGGGCCCGCGCTTCTGGCCCGCCGGCGTGCTGCCGGCAAGCGCGGGGCGTACACGCTTCGAGTTCACCCGCGACGGCGTGACCTTCTTCGGCGCCAGCGAGCCGCTCGCGCTCGAAGGGCGCGATGGCCTGTACCTGCAGGTGGCCGCCAGCAGCCGCATGATGTACCTGCTGCACCGGGTCGCCCTGCCGCTGGTGGCCTACGGCATCGCCCTGTTCACCCTGGTGCTGCTGGTCGCCTTCGGCCTGTGCACCTGGATCACCTTGCGCTACACCTTGAAGCCGCTGCAGGACGTATCGGGGTCGGCGGCCGGCATCTCGCTACGCTCGATGCACGCGCGCCTGCGCACCGACGCGGTACCAAGCGAGATCGCGCCGCTGGTCGACAGCTTCAACCGGGCGCTCGAACGCCTCGAGCAGGCCTACCGCGCGCAGCAGGAATTCCTGGGCAACGCGGCGCACGAACTGAAGACGCCGCTGGCGATGATCCGGGCCCAGGTGGAGCTGGGGGTCGATGGCGAAGATGACCGCGCCGCCCTGTTGAAAGACGTCGCTTATATGTCGCGCCAGGTGCAGCAACTGCTGCTGCTGGCCGAGGCCAGCGAGGCGACCAACTACGTATTCGGCACAGTCAGGGTGAGAGAGGTCGCCGACGAGGCGATCGGCTACCTGCAGCGCATGGCCGAGGCGGCCGACGTGACGCTGGCGGTGTCCGCCATGGACGATGGGCTGGAATGGCAGGCCGACCGCGGCGCGCTGTTCACGCTGATGAAAAACCTGCTGGAGAATGCGATCGAGCATGCGCCGGCCGGCTCGCGTGTGAGCGTGGAGATCGCGGAGGACCGCTTGTGCGTGCGCGACCACGGGCCGGGTGTCGAGGCGGCGCAGCTGGCGCTGCTGTTCGACCGCTTCTGGCGTGGGCCGCACCGGCGCGACCTTGGGGCGGGATTGGGGCTGTCGATCTGCCAGGAGGTGGCGCGGGCTCATGGCTGGCGGCTCGCGGCAGAACGTGCCGAGCCAGGATTGCGTTTTACATTGTCAGCCCAAACACGTCGTTACTGCCACTGGCAGTAACGACTCCCCGCGAAGGGGGGGACCCAAGTTAATCAGCGCAGCCACTAAAGTTTGCTTCAGTGGAGTGCATAAGAACTTGGGTCCCCGCCAAGGCGCCCGGCGAGCGCGGGGACGACGTTTACAAGCTGGCAGCCAGGCTTACGCCTTCGGTCCGCCACCCAGCAAGAAGGCCAGTTTCTGCTTGGCCGGCTTGGACGGCGTGTTCGGCGCCGCGTCGAGATCCTTGCGTGGGCTGCTGGTCGGCTCGTAGGGCTTGAGGAACCACGGATCGACCTTCTCGCGGCGCGCGCCCGGACCGAGTCCGGAGCGCGGCGCACGCGCCGGGCCGCCACGATCGCCGCGTTCATCGCTGCGGCGGGCGCCGCGTTCGGCGTCGCGCGAAGCGTAGTCGCGGACACCCTCACGAGCGCCTTCGCGCGCGCCATGCTCACGACCACCCTCGCGACCACTCTCACGGCCGCGGCCGGTCGGCGCCACGAAGCCTTCCAGCGTACCGCGTGTAATGGTCTGCTTGATCAGCTTCTCGATGTCGGCCAGCAGGCGCTCGTCCTTGTCCGAGTACACCGACAGCGCGTCGCCCGAGGCGCCGGCGCGGCCGGTACGGCCGATGCGGTGAACGTAGTCTTCGGCGTTGTACGGCAGGTCGTAGTTGATCACGGCCGGCAGGTCGGAGATGTCGAGGCCGCGCGCGGCGACGTCGGTCGCCACCAGCACTTCGACGCTGCCGTTCTTGAACGCGTCCAGCGCCGCCATGCGCTCCTGCTGGGTCTTGTCGCCGTGGATCGCCGACGCCTTGACGCCGCGCTTCTCGAGGTGGGTCGACAGGCGCGAGGCGCCGATCTTGGTGTTCGAGAAGATGATCACCTGCTTCATGTCGCGCGAGCGGATCAGGTGCTCGACCACGTCGCGCTTCTGTTCCTCATCGACCTTGTACACGATCTGCGTGACTTTCTCGGCGGTCGCGTTGCTGCGCGCGACTTCGATGGTCAGCGGATTGTTCAGGAAGGTGTTGGCCAGCTTCTTGATCTCGGGCGAGAACGTCGCCGAGAACATCAGGTTCTGGCGCTGCTTTGGCAGCAGGTTGATGATGCGCTGCAGGTCGGGCAGGAAGCCCATGTCGAGCATGCGGTCGGCTTCGTCCATCACCAGCATCTGCACCTGGCCCAGGCTGACGTTCTTCTGCTCGATGTGGTCCAGCAGGCGGCCCGGGGTGGCGATCACGATCTCGACGCCGCGGCGCAGGATCTCGGTCTGCGGCTTCATGTCCATGCCGCCGAACACCACGGTCGCGCGCAGCGGCGTGTGCCGGGCATAGGCCTTGACGTTGTCGGCCACCTGCACCGCCAGTTCGCGGGTCGGCACCAGCACCAGGGCGCGCACCGGATGGCGCGCCGGCGACATGCTGGCGTTCGCGTGCGGCATCAGCAATTGCAGGATAGGCAGCGAGAAGCCAGCAGTCTTGCCGGTGCCGGTCTGGGCCGCGCCCATCACGTCGCGGCCTTCGAGCACCACGGGAATCGCCTGGGCCTGGATCGGCGTCGGATGGACGTAGCCCTGGTCCGTGAGCGCACGCAGGATTTCCGCCGCCAGGCCGAAGTCGGCGAAGCGTACCGTGGGAGCCTCGGCGGCGGCCGGCACGGCTGGCGCGGCGTCCGGTACGGCGGCGACGTCGTTGTTGTTCGCGTTATTGCTCGGAGAATCAGACATAGTTTTTGGTTGCATTCATTCGTTCAGCTCTACGATCGGGCATGTTCTCCCCATCGCGGGTCGAGGACGCGCAGCGAAGGGAGGAACGGGAATAAGCCGGCGGACGGAACTACCCGGCGGCAAGCCGGCCGGCGGGCCGAATAAAGCGGATGTAGAGACACTTTTAGCGGGTGACACGATACCCGAAATCGCCACCCATGTATATGCCGGCCTTTTTTCTACACAGTTTACCAAAAGAAAGGGTATCCCTGCCGCAATGCAGCATAAGCTTGTTTACCCGGCGGCCGTCTCACCGCGTCCAGCCACGTTGCTGGGCCGCGCGTTCGGCCACCGGATCGAGCACGGTGCCGGCGATGCGGGCGTCGATCGCCTCGCGCACGACGGGCGGCGGCTGGCTGCCGTCGACCCAGGCGGCCCCGCCGCCATCCTGGGCCAGCACCGGGATGGTCCAGCGCCCGTTTTTCAGGCACGCCAGGCCGGCGGTGGTGTCGACCACGAAGCTGCGGCAGTAGCCGCCGTCTTTCGCCACGAAGGTGACGCCCATCCGCACCCCGTTGTCGGACGGCCCGGGACTGGCCAGCTGGCCGTCCAGCGCCGCCACCAGCGGCCCGCGCGCCACCAGGGCGCCATCGACGTGGTCGAGCGTGGCCAGGCCGGGCGCCTGCGCCAGGCTGTGCCAGCCGAAGGCGCCGACGGCGGCGCCCGCCAGCAGCGCCGCGCCGACCGCCACCCAGTGGCGCTTGCACCAGTTACTGTAGGCAATCTGCGGCGGCGGCACGGTGCGGCCGGGGCGCAGGCTATTGAGCTGCACCACCTTGGCGCCGCAGGGCGGCGCGCTGCGCTGCGCATGGTTGCCGTCGTGGCCGTTGGCCGAGACGCCGATGCGCCCGTTGCGCGTATTGCCCTTGAGCTGCAGCTCGGCCCGGTGGTGGGCGACGCGCGCCGCCAGCACCGGATCGGCGCGCATGGCCCGTTCGACCGCCGCGCGCGCCGGTTCGGCGAGCTCGCCGTTGATATACCCGATGAGAAGATCGTCAGAAAATTTCATTCCGGGCCCCTGCGCTGCTTCCTTAAGAAGTGATCAAGCCATGTTCATCCAGCACGTCATGCAGCAATTCGAGCCGGATCACGGGGTTGTCGAGCATCAGCATATGATGCTTTTGCTGGTTCGGCAGCGGCAGCAGCTCGCACCAGCGGTTGGCCACCCAGCCGCAGTCGTCGAGCCGGAACGGCGGCTGCACCGGCCAGCGGTGCTGGGGAACGTCTTGCAGCGAATTCAATATCCGGTCGAGCGCGTCGGAGGCGCCCTGCAGCTCGGATGGGATGTTCACACTAAGGTCGTCCTCGACCAGTTGCGCCTCGGCCATCCACAGACCGTTGACGCGCTGCTCGGCGGTGACGACGGAAAAGCGCGCGCCGCCCCGGCACAGCACCTGCAGCAGGCCGGGCGTCTCGGAGGTGGTTTCGGTGACCGATGCGATGGTGCCTGCGGCCACGAAACGCTCCTGCTCGGCATCTGGCCGGCGCACCTCTTGCCCCTGCGTCAGCAGCACCACGCCGAACGGGGTGCCTTCGAGGATGCAGCGGCTGATCATGTCGAGATAGCGCACCTCGAACACCTGCAGCGGCAACACCCCGTCCGGAAACAGCACCGTACTGAGCGGGAACAGTGGCATGGAAATCGTCGACATGGCCCCCATGATGACAGAATCGGGGCCATCGCGGGTGTACGATTGCGGCCGCCCGAGGGCACATTTACTCGTCCGGAGACCTCAGCGGCAGGTAGCGCACCCACTGGCGCAGGTCGTCCAGGCGCCAGCGAAGCCGGCCCCAGCCGGGACCGGGCGCGTCCACCACCCTCACCCGCACTACCTTGCCGGCGACCGGCGGGCAGGCGTATATATGCAGGCCGGCCTCGCCGAACGGCAGGCGCAGTTCACGCCCCGGTCCGATCTTGAGCGGGCCGAACACCACCGGCGCCCCGCCGTCGTTGCGCAGCAGCAGCACGTCGCGCACGCCGCGCGTCAGGCGGATCTCGGACGGCAACGTCAGCTCTCCCCCAGCCGTCGACGGGAAGGCCAGCAGCAATTCATGGCTGCCGCCGCGCAACGGAGCCAGCATGCCCAGCAACAGCACCAGGCCGCACAGGACGGCCAGCACTGTCAGCGGCCAATGGCGTTGCAGGGAAGACGAGAAGGAAGAACTCATCCCGCTTTCGCATTCTTGCAAGACGCATATTTCAGATTAGAATGTTTCATTTAGCGCAGAGCACCCTTGTACCCGATTGACAAACTTCATTGACAAAGGCGCAAAGTCGCGTGCGCCCTGTCAATCCAAGGTTGCGTATGCTACGTAGTCCGGCCCCTCCGATCAACCCCGCCGCCACGGCTGCCACGCACAAGGACATGCAGCAGACCGCCAACCGCCCCCCAGCCCCGATGTCGGCCTCCGTTGCCGGCCATGCGCCACTCCTGATGGCGCTGCTGGTGTTCGTGCTGACCCTGCTGGTGACCTTCGGCGCCTGGTCCAGCGCCCAGCGCAATGCCGAGGCCCAGTTGCATGAAGCCTTCGACTACCGCACCCGCGACATGGGCTACGCGATCGGACGCCGCCTGCTGGTCTATGAGCAGGTGCTGCGCGGCGCGCGCGGCTACCTGCGCGGCTCGGTCGACCTGAGCCGCGCCGAATTCTCCGAGTATTACGAGGTGCTGCGCCTGGACCAGTCCTTCCCCGGCCTCGAGGCGCTGGCGGTCGCCACCCTGATCCCGCCGGGCGCGCTCGCCGCCCACGAGGACAAGGTGCGCGCCGAGGGCTTCCCGAACTACCGCGTCCACCCGGCCGAGGGCGGCCAGCCGCAGACGGCCATCACGCACATCGAACCGTTCAACGCGCGCAACCTGCGCGCCTTCGGCTACGACATGTACAGCGAACCGGTGCGGCGCGCGGCGATGGCGGCGGCGCGCGACAGCGGCCAGGCCGCGCTGAGCGGCAAGGTGGTGCTGGTGCAGGAAGGCGGCGCCAGCCTCGATGCGGGCTTCCTGATGTACCTGCCGGTGTACCGCAGCGGGCGCGACGTCGACACGGTCGAACAGCGCCGCACCGCCCTGCTGGGCTGGATCTATTCGCCGTTTCGCATGAAGGACCTGATGCGCGGCGTGGGCGGCATCGCGGCGCCCCAGCTCGACGTCGAGATCTATGACGGCGACCACATGGCGCCGGATGCGCTGCTGTACCGCTCACCAGGCGCCGACCGCGCCGGCATGCCGCGCTTTTCCACCGCCACCCGCATGGAAATGACTGGCCGCACCTGGACCGTGCGGATGGCCTCCAGCGCCAGCCTCGAGGCCACGCTGGATCACGACCGCCCGCAGATGGTGGCCGCCACCGGCGTCGTGCTGGGCTTTCTTGTCAGCCTGGTGGTGTGGCTGCTGGCCGGCTCGCGCCGGCGCGCGCTGCAACTGGCGCAGGCGATGACGCTCGAGCTGCGCGAATCGCACGACCGCATCGCGGCCGACGAGCGCCGCTTCAAGACGATCCTCGAGACCGCCCACGACGGCTTCGTCGCCATCGACCGCCAGGGCCGCATCACCGACTGGAATGCGCAAGCCACGCGCATCTTCGGCCTCGAGGCCGCGCAGGCGATCGGCAGCCCCGCCGAGCTGCTGCTGCCGGAGGAAAGGCGCGCCGCCTTCCGCACCACGTTGGATGCCTTCGCGCGCGGCGCCGTTGCCAGTGCCCTGGCCGGCCCGCCGACCGAGACCGAGGCCCTGCACGCCAGCGGCCGGCGGGTGCCGGTGGAACTGGCGGTGGCCCTGCTGCCGCCGGGCGACGGCGGTGGCGCCACCGTGTTCGTGCGCGACATCACGCCGCGCCGCGAGGCCGAGGCGCGCGAGCTGCAGCGCCAGCAACGCCTGGACGAGGCGCGCCATGCCCTGGCCCGGGCCCAGAAGCTGGAAGCGGTCGGCAAGCTCACCGGCGGCGTGGCGCACGACTTCAACAACATCCTGCACATCATCAGCGCCAATGTGCAGCTGATGCTGCGCGCCGAAGGTCCGCCCAGCCGCAAGCGCCTGCACAATGTGCTCGACGCGGTGGACCGCGGATCGAAGCTGGCCGGCCAGCTGCTCGCCTTCGCCCGCCGCCAGCCGCTGCATCCGAGCGTGGTCGACGTGGCCCAGCTGCTCGAGCGCAGCGACAGCCTGCTGCAACGCGCCGTCGGCGACGACATCGTGCTCGAACGCACCGCCGTGCCGGATCTGTGGCCGACGCTGGTCGATCCGAACCAGCTCGAACACGTGCTGTTGAACCTGGTGATCAATGCGCGCGACGCGATGGAAGGCAACGGGCGCATTGCGCTGCGGCTGGCCAACCTGACGGTCGCCGCCGGTGCCAGCCAGCTCGAAGGCGAGCCGGCGCCTGGCGACTACGTGATGATCACGGTCGCCGACAACGGCCACGGCATGCCGCCGGAGGTGATGGAACACGCCTTTGAACCCTTCTTCACCACCAAGCCCGAAGGCAAGGGCACGGGGCTCGGGCTGTCGATGGCGCACGGCTTCGTGCGCCAGAGCGGCGGCCAGATCCGGCTCGAGAGCACGCCTGGCGCCGGCACCACGGTGACCATTTACCTGCCGCGGTACACGGCGAAGGTACTGCCGGTGCTGGCGGAGCCGGATATCGGCGCGCATCCCTAGCGCCCATGGCTGCCGGAGCCGACGTAACGTCATTCCCGCGCAGGCGCACTGGTGTCCGGAATAATTTCGGGCGCTTGAATAAGCCCGCTTCATAGGAAAAACCACGTCGTTCCCGCGGAGGCGGGAACCCAAGTGGGCCCGGCCAGTGGCCTGGAAATCGACCTCCGATGAACGTTCGGGCAACGCAAGAGCATGAACATTCTGTGATTTCACTTGGATCCCCGCCTTCGCGGGGATGACGATGCATACTTTGCGTATAAATATTCCGGACACCAGTGCGCGCAGGCGGGAATCCAGGTTCGTGGCATTACCACTCACGCTTGATGCAGGTATTACGCGGACGCACTTGGATTCCCGCCTGCGCGGGAATGACGTATTGAAGCAGGTGGACTGACGTGGGAGTGAAATGGCTGACGTGCTGCCGCAGTCAACCGACCCGCGTACGGTAACTGCCCGAGATGCGGTTGCGCCCATGCGCCTTGGCGTCGTACATCGCCAGGTCGGCGCAGTGCAGCAGCGCCTCGGCAGCCGCGGCGTCGCCGTCGCCCTCGCCGGCGCCGCAGTCAGGATACAGCGCGTAACCGAGGCTGCCCGAGATGCGCAGGGTGCGCTCGCCGTCGTCGAACGGCTGTTCCAGCCGCGCCAGGATGGTGGCCGCCACCCGCTCGGCGTCCTCGGGCTGCTGGCAGCGCGGCAGCAGCACCGCGAATTCGTCGCCGCCGACGCGCGCCAGCGTGTCCGATTCGCGCAGCGCCGCGCGCACCCGCTCGGCCACCATGTGCAGCAGGCGGTCGCCCACCGCGTGGCCATGGGTGTCGTTGACCGGCTTGAAGTTATCCAGGTCAAAATACACCAGGCCGACCTTGTAGCCTTCGCGATCCGCGGCCTGGATGGCCTGGCGCATGCGGTCGTGCAGCAGCACGCGGTTGGGCAGGCCGGTGAGCGCGTCCTCGTGCGCCATGCGCCGCATGCGCTGCTCTTCTTGTTTCCTCGCGTCGATGTTCGAGAAGGTGCCCACCATGCGCAGCGGCTCGCCGCGCTCGCCCCGTTCGGTGACGGCGCCGCGCGCCTCGATCCAGCGCCAGAGCCCGTCGCGCGTGCGCAGCCGGTGTTCCATCGCATAGTCGGCGGTGAGGCCGTCGATGTGGGCGCGCAGGGCCGCGCGCACCGTTTCCAGCTCGTCCGGGTGCACCAGTTCGGCCAGGCCCTGGTCGCCGAACCAGGACACCGTGGGATGCTCGCTGTCGAGAATACGCTGGGCGCTCGGCGACAGTGTCGCGATTCCCGTCGTGACATTGCAGTCCCATACCCCGTCGCCGGCCGCGTTCAGGGCCAGCTTCCAGCGCGCCTCGGCCGCGGCCAGGGCCTTGAGTGCGCGCCGGCGGCGGTCGGCGGCGCCGATCGCGGCCCAGCCCAGCACGGCCAGCACCAGCGACACCACCAGGCCGGCGCTGCACATCACCGCGCGCTGCTGGGCGAAGCGCGCCTCGGCGTCGGTCACCGCCTGGCCCACCGTGACCACCAGGCCGTATTCGGGCAGCTTGCGCCAGGCGTAGAAGCGCTCGATGCCGTCCAGGCGGCTCGCCTTGCGGAAGGCGCCGCTGGCGCCTGCATCGCGCGTATGCGGCGCGTCGGAAATCACCGCGCCCATATGGCGGTTGCCGTCCGCGCGCGAGCTGCGCGCGATCACGGTGGCGTCCAGGCGCATCAGGCTGACCGCCGCGTCCGGGCCGAGATCGATGCTGTCGTAGAAGCGCAGGAAGTAGTCCGGCCGGATCGCCACCGCGATCACGCCGGCCAGGCGGCCGTCCGCGGCGCGGATCGGGCGCGTAAACTGCACCACCCACTGCTGCGAGAGACGGTTGCGCTCGGGACGGCTGACGTAGAGCCGATCGCCGCCGCCCTCGCGGTGGACCGCGAACTGGCGCAGGTCGCCCAGCGCCAAGCCTTGCGGCGCCGTGGCGCCGCCGACCGCGGCGTCGGTGTACAGCAGGCGCCCATCGGAATCGGTGACGGTGATGTGCATCGGCACCCGCAGGTGGCGCGCATGCTCGGCCACGCTGCGCGCGAAGTTGGCGGGGTCGCGCCGCCAGGTGCCGCGCAACTGGATCAGCGACAGGTCGACCAGGGCGACGGTCGCCTTGACTTCTTCGGAAAAGGCGCGCGACAGGTTCTGCACATTGGCCTGGGCGCCGCTCTCGGCCAGGGTCGCGAAGCGCGCCTGCTCCACCGCCACGCCGCCCCACACGACGGCCAGCATCAGCGCCAGGTAGAGCGCGAGCTGGCGCAGCACGCGCCGGCGAAAATAGCCGCCGAACATGGCCACGATGGGGTTGGACGATGTGGAATAAGGCATGGAAGACAGTGGCCGGCACAAGCCGGACGGCAATCGGACAGCAAGCGGAAAGGGAGGCCGGGCGTAGAACGATTCCTGCCACTGCCCGAACAGACGCGCCCGTCGTCGAGCCGGCCATTATACCGAGTTAGCGGCTGTAAGTTGCATAACGGAACTTAAAGTTGCATATGGATATTCCCGACTGTTTCCTTTTTGCATAATCAGATCGGCAATAGTGCAAACATGACACCCCGCGGCGCCGGATGCTAGAGTGGCGGCATGAAACTGTTCTATAACGTTGTCGGGGTGCTGGCCGTCCTGCTGGGCATCCTCGGCATCTTCCTGCCGCTGCTGCCGACCACGCCCTTCCTGCTGCTGGCCTCGGCCTGTTTCGCGCGCGGCTCCGTGCGCCTGCACCGCTGGCTGCTGGCGCATCCCGTATTCGGCAAATACCTCGCCAACTTCGAGGCCGGGCACGGCATTCCACTGAAAGGCAAGATCGTCGCCACCGTGATGCTGTGGGGCTCGATGGCGTGGTCGACGCGCCATTTCGACAGCGTCGCGATCCTGATCTCGATGATCGCGATCGGCGCCTGCGTGAGCACGTATATGTGGTGGTATCTGCCGACGCTCAAGCTGCCGCCGAAGGCGGAGCCTGACGAGGAATCCCAAACCGGGCGTTAGAAAATTTCATGCCGCCGCCGATTTTGTACTATTATTAGTTACATGAAACGCGACAGCAAACTTTCTTCCGTGCTCCACGTGCTGCTGCACCTGGCCCACAGCGAGCGCCCGATGACCTCGGAGCAGATGGCCGGCATGCTCGACACCAATCCGGTCCTGGTGCGGCGCGTGCTGGCCGGGCTGCGCGAGCGCGGCTACATCAGTTCCGAGCGCGGCCATGGCGGCGGCTGGACCGTCACCTGCGACCTGGCCACGGTGACCCTGCGCGACGTCTACGACGCCGTCGGCGCGCCCACCGTGTTCGCGATGGGCAACCGCAACGAGCACAGCGCATGCCTGGTCGAGCAGGTGGTCAACGCCTCGCTCGCGGACGCCTTCCAGGAGGCCGAGGCGCTGCTGGTGAAACGCCTCGGCGACGTGACGCTGGCCGACCTGTCGCGCGATTTCAATCTTCGCTACGACAACCATCCGCACAGGAGACCCGAGCATGAACATGCCCCTGGATGAATACGACGCCATCGTCATCGGCGGCAGTTATGCCGGCCTGTCGGCCGCCCTGCAACTGGCGCGGGCGCGCCGCAAGGTACTGGTGATCGATGCCGACCAGCGCCGCAACCGCTTCGCCAGCGACTCGCATGGTTTCCTGACCCGCGACGGCCAGCCGGCCGAAGCCATCGCGCGCGAAGGCCGCGCCAACGTCGCCGCCTATCCCAACGTGGCCTGGCATGACGGGCTGGCGACGGCGGTACATGCGGACGGCGATGGCTTCCTGGTCTGCCTCGATGGCGAGCCGAAGCCGGGCGTGCGCGGCCGGCGCCTGGTGCTGGCCACCGGCGTGCGCGACGAACTGCCGCCGATCGAGGGCCTGGCCGAACGCTGGGGCAAGAGCGTGTTCCACTGTCCCTACTGCCACGGCTATGAACTGGATGAAGGCCGCATCGGCGTGCTGGCGAGCGGCCCGCTGTCGGTGCACCAGGCGCAGATGCTGCCGCACTGGGGCCAGGTCACCCTGTTCACCAACGGCGTGTGCCCGCTCGACGAAGCGCAACGGGCCGACCTCGCCGAGCGCGGTGTGCAGGTGGACGAGACCCCGGTCGCGCGGCTTGCCGACCACGCTACCGTGGTGCTGGCCGACGGCCGGCGGGAAGCGATGGCCGGCCTGTTCACCTTCGGCCGCGTGCACATGGCCAGCCCGGTCGCCGGGGACCTCGGCTGCGCCTTCGAGGAAGGACCGCTGGGCCCTTACATCCGCACCGACGAGGCCCGCCAGACCACGGTGCCGGGCGTGTTCGCCGGCGGCGACGCCATGCGCGCCGCCAACTCGGTGGCGCTCGCCGTGGCCGATGGCGCGATGGCCGGCGTCGGCGCGCACCGTTCGCTGCTGTTCGGCCTGGCGCCGCAGCATTAAGAGACGGCGCTAGCAGGCGTCGACGTAGCGTCCGCGCGCGTCGGCCGGATAGCTGACCACGATCCGTTCGGTGTCTTCGTCGGCCTCGTAGCGCACCCACACCAGGCCGTCGCGCGATTCGAAGCGCTCCGGCGCGGTCGCCACCAGCGGGATCTGGTGCCAGCGGCCGAAGTCGGCCACCACCTGCTGGTCGCCGGCCGCAATCCCGAGCTTCTGGCCGTTGGACAGCCGGTAGACGCCGTCGATCGACTCGAGCACTTCGGCGTCGGGCGTGACCCGCTGCGGCGGCGGCCCGATGCGCGAGCAGCTGATGCCGGCCACCGGCACCTGCATCTCTTGCAATGCCGGTGCGGCGCTCGCCGGCGCCGCCCCCAGCAATGCAACAAGACCAGCCGCGGACGCGGCCACAACGAAACTCGTACGCATATCGTTCTCCTCGGTCGAAGGCGGACATGGCCGCTCCATGGGCGGCGTTCCTGCCCCGTATGACACCGGCCTGCACCACGAGTTCTCGCAGCGCGCCGGCCAGGGCCGTGTTGCCGGATAATGGAGCCCGTCATCCCACGAGAGCATCCATGGAACTCATCTTCCTCGGCACGTCGTCCGGCACGCCCACCCGGCAACGCAATATGTCCGGCCTGGCGCTGCGCCTGCGCGGCGCGCGCTCATGGGTGCTGGTCGATTGCGCCGAAGGCACCCAGCACCGCATCCTGCGCACGCCGCTGTCTGTAATGAGCCTGCGCGCCGTGTTCATCACCCACATGCATGGCGACCACTGCTACGGCCTGCCCGGCCTGCTGGCCAGCGCCGGCCTGCTGGGCCGCAGTGACCCTTTGATCATCGTCGGCCCGCCGCCGCTTCGCACCATGATCGAGTGCATCATGCAGGCCAGCGAACTGAACCTGCCATTCCCGCTCACCTGGCTGACGCCCGACGACCTGGCGCATGGGCCGCTTTTGCCGGAATTTTCGGTCGACGCCACCGCTCTGTCGCACCGCATCCCGTCCTGGGCCTACGGCTTCACCGAGGCCGCCATCGAACGCAGGCTCGATACCGATAAACTGCGCGCCGACCTGGTTCCATCGTCAGCGCTGTGGGGCGAGATCCAGCAGGGCCGCGATGTGGTGCTGCCTGATGGCCGCGCCATCACGGCCCTCGACTACCTGCTGCCGCCGCGGCGCGCGCGCCGCATCGTGGTGGCCGGTGACAACGACAGCCCCGGCCTGCTGGCCGCCAGCGCGCAGGGCGCCGACGTGCTGGTGCACGAGGCGACCTATACCGAGGAAGTGCTGCAAAAGATCGGTCCCGGCCCGCAGCACAGCTCGGCCATGCGGGTCGCGCAGTTCGCTGCAGGTGCCGGCGTGCGCAATCTGGCGCTGACCCATTTCAGTCCGCGCTATCAGGACGGCGGACCGCTGCCGCTGTCGCTGCTCGAGGACGAAGCGCGCGCGCAGTACAGCGGCAACCTGCTGCTGGCGCGCGACCTCGATCACTACGTGCTGGACCGCACCGGCTCGCTGCGGCTGGCGGTCGAATAGACGCATTGCACCCGCCATGCCTTGACGCTGGATGGCTATTGCTTTGCCGGCGTCAGTTCGATTTCCTGCACCTTGGGTTCGTGTTCGGGCGTAAGCGTAAATTTGACGTCCACCTTGCCACGCTCGCCGATCAGCGCAAAGGCGCCGCGCAGTTTGTTCTCAGCGCTGATGGGGCCGACCGATGTGATCTTCCCGATCGGCGCCAGCTTTTCGCGCGCGTGCGTCATCCAGTCCTCACGCGAGCGGTCGAGGAAGAAATTTTCCGCCACAATCGTGCTTCCCAGCTGAGCGTCCCACGACTGCACCAGTTGCGCCACTTGCGGGTAGCGTGCAGCCAGGATGGGCGACACGTCAATCGGCCTCGGACCGAGATCGGCACGTTCGACCAGCATCGACAACGCTTTTCCCGTGCGGCCGTATACCGGTCCGTAGCGCAGATTCGTAAAGGCGAAGACCCCTACTCCATGGTCCGGCGAAAAATAGTATTGGCTGCCAAAGCCGGGCAGCCCGCCCCCGTGGCCGACCGTCACCACGTCGCGGCTGTCACGCAACACGTTCAGGCCGTAGCTGTAAAAAACCACACGCGGATTCGATGTCTTGCCATCGGTCGTGGTGGCCTTGGCGCTCATGCCGGCAAATACCTGCGGCAGATGCATCTCGCGGACCGATGCACGGCGCAGCGGTCCGCGATCCGCGTCGCTGCGGGCCGGCCAGGCATCCAGGTGAAAGGCGATGTAGTGCGCGAAGTCGTCCGCAGTCGTGATCAGGCCACCCATCGCGGCGCCATCGCCATCGGGCAGGATCGGTTCGGTCTCCCAGTGGTCGCGGTCCCAGCGGTAACCCAAGGCGAGCTTTCCTGGCTTGGCCTGGCTATAGTCCCAACGCGTATCGTGCATTCCCAACGGTTGCAGGATCTCGCGCGTGACGTAATCCTGGAAGCGCATGCCCGATACCTTGCTGACTACCTTGCCCAGCAAGATGTAGCCAAGGTTGCTGTACTCGAAGGTCTGGCCGGGAGCGCTGGAAAACGACAGTCCTGCACCGACCAGTTGTTCGATCCTGGCGTTGGAGATGGCCATCTGGCGGTCACCCCAGGGATTGTCCTCGGGCAGCCCGGCAGTCATGGTCATCAGATGACGAACCGTCAACGCGGGCGAATCCGTGGTCGGCGACTTGACGCGGCTTAATTCCGGCAGATAGCCGGATACCGGATCGTCAAGGCGCAGCTTGCCCTCGTCGCGCAGCTTCAGCGCCGCCATCGCCACAAAACTCTTGGTCATTGAGGCGATGCGGAACTCGGTCGAATTGGTCGCCGGGATCTTGCGCTCCACATCAGCCAGGCCGAGCGAACGGATATGCACCAGTTTGCCGTCCAACACCACCCCATAGACCAGGCCCGGCAGATGCTCTTGCACTGCCAGGTCGGTGTACATCTTGTCTATTTCGGGAAGCAGCGCGGCGACGCGTTGGGTACGGTCCGGCACCTGCGCATGCGCGTAACCACCCGCGATGGCGACAGTGCCCAACAAGAAAACCAGGAAAGACAAACCGCGGCAAAATTTGTGATGCATGCTGGTCTTTTCTCGGGTAAACACGAAGTTTCAGATGATCTCATGTTGTTGAGCAAGCCAACGCCATTCAGCGAAATTATTCCGAGTGAATTGGATGCCTGGCCTACTCGCTCGTCTGCTGGACTTGTGCCGGCTTGCGCCAGCGCGCAATGTGTTCCTTCAGGCCGACGACGAATACGAAGAAGGCCGGCACGAACAGCATCGCCAGCAAGGTAGCCGCCACCATGCCGCCGAGAACGCCGGTGCCGATCGCATGCTGCCCACCATTCGCGACAGAACCTCAAGGTCAGGTCTGACATTCGAAACCTCACAGCGGAGGTCGTGTCCCAATGTCAGACCTGACACCGATGTTGTGACACGAACAAATTTCGAAAATTCAAAGTGCTTTTCGATGTGACACCGATGTCGCGGCACTAGGCGCGCACGGTCTCTATCTATTGAAACAAGCATATTTACGACTGACAATAAAACTCGCTCAATATTCAAATTTGGAAGTGAATTTCCCTTGAAATAGATCAATATTAAATTTCATTCCCTTCCATCCCCTGGGGACACGGCCCAACATAATTTCTCCGAGCATCTTACACAAATCGCTAATCCTAGAGTTAATTTCAACCTTATCAATATCAAACCAATTATCTATATCTACCCGGTTACTGTAGCCATAGTGAAGTTGACAAACACCACCGGCACTAAGCGTGCGTTCCGCTCTGACAACGAAACGAAGCTTTATCAATTTAGAATCTTCTAGCGCATGACAAATGAGTAGACTACTCAGCTCATCGAATATTTTAGATTCCTCGACCATTTAAAATCCTCCGGGTGAGTTTTCAAATTCCAGCGGCTCGGGCCTTCCATTGCCTAACCTATACTCTATTTCGAACTTACCCGGTCTTTGGAACCACCAACATAAGCCTCAGAAATCAACCAACCATTCAAGATGCCCATCCTTCTTAATCGCATATGTTTTATCATATTGAAATGAGAGAACGAAATTTGAAGGGACTCTAGAATTGAGTTCCGAAACAAAATTTCGTATTTCCTGATCGCACAATTCACTTACACTATTTCTATAAATCAAGGATATACGCGCGCTAATTGACCAATCCTCAACCATATCATCCATTGTCAAAGCCTGGTCCTTGGCTGGGCTTTGGCTCCAGTCATCCATACTGTCGTCAGAATAAAAAACACGCATTCCCGACTCAGAGAAAAACCCAATCACACTGCTTTTCTGAATGTCTTTTTCAACAGTAAACTCAACTCCGCCCTCAACCAAAGTAGCAAAAATTTCATCTCTACAATTCTTGCCGGCAATTTCAATATCGTAAGAAATACTCATGTTGCTCCCCTATTTTTTAATTAGTGTGACTTTTCCATCTTTGATCAAAATTAGAGACTCTAGGCCACCGACTGGGGTTCGTTGAATATACTGAGCAACTTCACTGGCCGTTAATTTAGAATCAGTTAAATTCAAGACGATGTTTGTCGCTTGATTCTTGACCTTCTGAGAAATTTTGTTATGAATCATCAAAACGCTACTTCCACTCGGAGAATAAACATCTGCCACTTCACCATTTATGCGAAGGTCTGGATAACTCACATTTTTTGCCTTTCCGTCGGGAAGATACTCAACATTCATCCCATGCTGAGAAAGAATTATACCTGATTCGTTTTGCCTATTAATTGATCGCACGTTATCAGAGTCCGCATTATTCTTTGGAATTTCTGGAGATCCGCTTAAAGTACCTTTCGATGGCGCAATCTGATGCTAAGCATACAAAAATATCGAATCATCAACGAAATCGGCCCCACCTCCTTGTCCCGGCTTCGGCGGCACTGAATTGCTGGGAGGATTCTCTATTGTTTTTTCTGGGACTTTAGGAGGTCCATTCTTACCAAACCTGATCCCTAGCCTAACTAGCTCTGTAGTTTCATCGATGCCAATTTTCGCTGCACCTGCTCCAGTAACTATCCCTCCTATCTGCCATAGCACACCACCAATCGTTTTGCCAACTAATTCAGCATTGTGATCGCCGCCATCTCGCAACGCCACTTCGATCGTATCAAGTTTGGCTTTGACGTCTTTTGCTACCGCTTCTCCGATCAGATTAATGACGTCTTCTTGGTTCAGTAACTGCTGCAAGCCTGTCACATTTTCCTGAAGGTTTAACAGGAATCCTGCAATCCCTTGAATATCGGACCAGCCAGCTTCAACAAGTCCCTTGCCAATCCCACTAACTGTCAAAGCGTCCTGTTTCAGACTCACGCTCGACCATTTTGCAATAACAACTGCCTCTTCTAGAAGCGTTTTAGCCTCCTTGCGCTCCTTTTCCATCTAAGTAATCTGCCTCGACGCAAGCCAGTTATTGTCAGTTGCCGCAGAGGCAGCGGATGTTGCGGTTGACGGGGCCGCATCTGATACTGTCGCGATCCCCGCAACAAGACTCACCAGCAGATTCCGGCGACTCTCCACACCACTGGCTTTCTCATCAGGAGCGGGATCCGCGAACAGACTCGCCAACAACGTAGATGCAGCGGCGCCTGCCGCACCTGCCCCGCATTGCTGATCGCTGGCAGACGCTGCAGCACAAGCTACGAGGCCATGTAGTGCAGCGTGAAGCGGACTCCCCTCAGACAGTTCGCCACGTGCAACCAGATCGCCGATGAGTTGGGCCCCGTTCTGTTGCGCATAGTTGATCACCAGGTCACGGCCAAACTGCCCAACTCCCCCAGCAACGTTTCCGGAAGCTGCCGCCAACATTGCGGTAGCAACCTGACGATAGGCTCCTGTCGGCCCCCAGTCGGCGGCGACGGCCTGAGCTTCCTCCCGTAATGCCGCCGCGTCCGACAGCTGCTTCAACCGAGCAGCATCGCTGAGGCTCTCATCAGTAAGCGCCTTTTCTTCGAGTTTTTCGGCCTTGTCGATCAAGCTGTCTATCGACTTCGCATAATCCTCAAGCAGCGTTCCCACTTGGCGGCCAAACTCTCCCGCGACGTCGAATCCCGCCTGGATCGACGCCTGATCGAAGTTGTTCTCAATCCGCCCACTCGTGTCCTTCTCGTTCGACACATCGCGGTTAAGCTCCGCCAGCATCTCCTCGGCAGTCTTTCCACTCAGCGCCTGCTGTTGCTGTCCATTGGTAATCGTGACCACGCCACCACTGATGCCGCTCACCGTCGTGCTCGAGTCGTTGCCTGAGGCGCCCAGCGCGATCGGCGCATTCATGCCGCTGCCGCCGGTCTGCATCCACTTCCAGCTGTCACCGCCGACGCCGGAAGTATCCGGCGCCGCATCCCTGCTGTCGCCTTCGGTGCCGAGGCCACCGCTCAACCCGACGCTGTGTCCTTTGTAATCCGCATGGTTCGCAATGTCGCGCACGGTCAGCGAGCCGGTCGAGAGGCTGTTCTTGCCTGCATCGATCGCTTCCTGACTGCTGCTGATGACAGCGCCCTTCAGGTCGGTGTTGCCGTCGACGACCAGCTGGAAGCCGCCTGCGCCGGCCCGGATGCCGATCTGCTCCTGCACGCTCGCATAATTACTGCTCAGCTTGCTATCAGTGAAGCTGCCGCTGACGCTGACACCCATGCCGAAGGTGCCGCTCACGCCCAGGCTCTGGTTCTTGCTGTCAAAGGTGGCCGTATCCTGCAGGCTTTCGATGTTCAGGTCGCCGCCGACTTTCGCGACCACCTGTTCGCCGCTGGCGACAGCGCCCTTGATATTGGTATCC
>NZ_JAXCWM010000021.1:0-75355 GCF_034045115.1 Massilia sp. CFBP9012
CTATTCCGTATCCTCAAGCGCCAAGGACTCGATATCGAATCGAGCCAGATCGAGCAAGCAGACGAGCTCTTGAAACTGGCAGCTATCGCCACATTGGTAGCAGCAAAAACGCTGCAACTGGTGAACGCGCGCGACGGCAACACGAGTCAATCTGCAAGCGACGCCTTCGACGAAGACGAGATTACAGTCCTAGGGAGATTGCAAGGAAAGCTCGAAGGGCGGACTGAAAGAATGAAGAATCCTTACGTTGCCCGCAGCTTGGCTTGGGCAACGTGGATCATTGCCCGTCTCGGAGGTTGGACGGGCTACGCGAAAGAGGCCAGGGCAGGCCCCATCACGATGCGGCATGGACTTGAACGCTTCGGCAGCATGATGCAAGGCTGGAAGCTTGCACAGATGTGGGCTTAGCCTAGCGCGCAGGCGGGAACTGTGCCACTGGCACAGTTCCCCCTAAGTTATGAGCGCTACGTTAGCGCACGCAAAATTAGGTTCCCGCCTGCGCGGGAACGACGGTCTTGGGGCTGACGAGGCAATCTGGCGCCGGAATACAGCAAGCGGTAAAAGCCTACCGCTGCGTAAACGAAAACTTCACCGGAATCGCCGGACTGCTCTTGATGCTGGCCGCATCGAGCTTGCCCAGGCTACTCAGCCACGGTCCCGCATAGCGGATCTCGTAGCTGTGCTGCCCCGGCTTGAAAGCATAGGCTTCGGTGATGTCGATCGTGTTCAGGTGCGTGGTCTGCGGCTTGACCTCGAGGTAGTCGGCCGGGCCCGGCGCGGCGCGCTTGACCATGCGGCCGGTGTAGGCCACTTCTTCCCCGGGCATGCGCAGGTTGAAGCGCGGGGCGGAGAGGTCGTCGCCCAGGGCGATCTCGCGCGGGATCCATACCGACTGGTCGCCGCGGTTCTCGATCAGCACCCGCACCTTGACCGACTTGGCGCCGGTCTCGACTTCGAGCCGGTGATGCACGTTCACCTTGGCCTCCACGGCCTTGACCGCGCCGGCCAGGCCGCCCAGGGCCAGCAACGTCGCCAGCACAGCTGCCGGCATGCTTCGTTTGACATGCATCTTGTCTCCTTCCGGACGGGGTCACTTGACAACACGCCGCCGCGAACGCGGCGATCGCCTCTCGATTATGACACGACTCGTCGTTACAGTTCAGGGAAGTATGTTACCGCCTGTTTCAGGCAGGGCCGCCAGGATGGTCACCGCCACCCGCCGGTTGCGGGTCTGCCCGACGACGTCGGTATTCGGCGCCACCGGCCGCGTGTCGGCAAAGCCGATCGCCGACAGGCGCGCGGGCGGCAGGCCGTTGTCGATGAAAAGCCGCACCACGCTCGATGCGCGCGCGGTCGACAGTTCCCAGTTCGACGGATACACCGGGCTGGCGATCGGCACGTCGTCGGTGTGGCCCTCGACCTCGATGCGGTGGGTATCGTCCTTCAAGAGGCCCGCCACGGCGCCCAGCACTTCACGCGCTTCCGGATCGAGCAAGGCCTGGCCCTGCTCGAACAGCACGCTGGCATTGATCTCGACGCTGATGCCGCGCGCATTCTGCGTTACCCGCACCTGGCCCGATTTCACCAGCGGCAGCAGGGTCGCCGACAGCTCGCGCGCCATCACGCCCATGCGCTCCTGCTCGCGGCGCGCGGCCTCGTTGCGCTTGCGGTTGATGATGTGCGACAGCGGCAGCACCGGCTCGACGTTGGTATTGACCTGGGTCGACGCGCCGCGTCCGCCAAAGGCGTCGCCCAGGGCGTCCGACAGCACCTGGTACTTGCCCTCGTTGACGATGGAGATAGCGTACATCACCACGAAGAAGGCGAACAGCAAGGTGATCAGGTCGGCGTAGGAGATCAGCCAGCGCTCGTGGTGTTCCTGCGGGACGTCGTCGTCGTAGCGCTTGCGGGCCATGGTCGGACTCGCGCTCAGTGCCGGGCCAGCAGGCTGGCGACGCGCTCGTCGACCACGCGGCCATGGTCGCCGCTAGCGAGATCCGCGAAGACTTCGGCCAGGATCTCGTACTGCGAGACCCGGTCGTTGACGATGGCCTTGAGCTTGTTGCCGACCGGGTAGAAGAACAGGTTGGCCAGGCCGACGCCGTACACGGTCGAGACGAAGGCGACCGCAATGCCGGAGCCCAGGCGCGACGGGTCGGACAGGTTTTCCATCACGTGGATCAGGCCCAGCACGGCGCCCAGGATGCCGATCGTCGGCGCATAGCCGGCCGCCGATTCCCAGATGCGCGCCGCCTGCCGCTGGGCGAATTCATAGCCGTTGATCTCGTGTTCGAGCAGGCTGCGCAGCTTGTCGGGCGCGATGCCGTCCACCACCAGCCGCAGGCCCTTGGCCACGAACGGATCGGCCTTGGCCATGTACTGCTCGAGCGACAGCAGGCCGTCGCGGCGCGCCGTCTGGCTCCACAGGGTGATGTCGCGCGACAGCTTCTGGCGCCCGTTCTTGGGCGGCATGAACACCCAGCGCAGCATGCCGATGCCACGCAGGAAGGTGCGCGTTTCGCTCTGCAGCAGCACGGCGCCGAAGGTGCCGACGACGACAATGGCGAAGGCGGCCGGCTGCATCAGCGATGCGAACCTGCCGCCGTCGAGCGTGTAGCCGAGGAAGATGCCGGCGATCGCCAGCACCAGGCCGATTACGCTGGCCCAGTCCATATATGCTCCCGCAAGGTGGTGCGCAGGCGCGCAACGGCCTGGGTGTGCAGCTGCGACACCCGCGATTCAGAAACGCCCATGACGGCGCCGATTTCCTTCAGGTTCAGCTCTTCTTCATAATACAAGCCCATCAACAGCTTTTCGCGCGGCGGCAGGTTGTCGATGGCCTCGATCACCGCGTGGCGGAAGTCGGTTTCCATCAGGCCGCGCAAGGGGTCGCTGTCGTCCACCGCGTAACGGTCGAGGAAGTTGCCGTCGCCGTCGTCGTCATGGAAATCTTCGTAATACAGCAGTTGGTGGCCGCCCGAGTCGGCCAGCATGTCCTGGTAATCCTCGAGTGAGAGCTTGAGCGACTTGGCCACCTCGGATTCGCTCGGCGGCCGGCCCAGGCGCTGCTGCAGCTCGTGCATCGCGCTCTCGACCTTGCGCATGTTCTGGCGCGTGCTGCGCGGCATCCAGTCGCTGCTGCGCAGCTCGTCGAGCATGGCGCCGCGGATGCGCAGCACCGCATAGGTCTCGAACTGCGCGCCGTGGTTGTCTTCGTAGCGGTTGATGGCATCCAGCAGGCCGATCATGCCGGCTTGCACCAGGTCATCCACTTCCACCGAAGGCGGCAGCTTGGCCTTCATGTGGTGGGCAAGGCGCTTTACCAACGGCATATGCTCCGTCAGCAAAGAATTCTTGTCCGCTTTCCCTTTGACCGTGTACATGCTGGTGTAAGTCTTCTCTCTGCTTGTGCTCTATTGCCGATATCGATTACGAACCAAAGTGGGCCGCGCTCCCCTGCTTGCCGAACTGCGGCATGGCGTGCAGCGCGAACTTGCCTGCCAGCTGGCGAAACGCCACCGACGCGCCGGCCAGCGGGAAGGCATCGACCACGGCCCGGCCCAGGCGCGCGGCCCGGTGCAAGTACTCGTCGGCCGGCACCGCGCCCATGAAACTGAGCTTGACGGCGAGGTAACGTGTTGCTGCTGCTGACATATTATCGTATACCACCTTGGCCTCAGCCTCTGTCGCACCGGTAACAAGGATTCCGAACGGGCGCCGGCCCAGTTGCTGCGACAGGCGCTTGACCAGCGAATAGGCATTCGTGATCGACGCCGCGCTGGTGGACACCTGCACCACGATCTCGGATTCAAGCATCGAGGCCACCGGGAAATCGCCGTCCGGGCCGAGTTCGGCGTCGACGATCACGATTCCCGTTTGCAGCGCCAGCACGTCGAAGGTATTGCCCAGGCGGCGCGCCTCGGCGGCCGTTGCGGGCGCGCCCATCGGCACCACCGAGAAGCCTTGCGGCGCCGGGCGGATCACCTGGTTCAATGCGCTTTCCTGGCGCGCCACCTGCAGCAGCGAGGCGCTGCGGTTCATGCCGAGCCGGCGCGCGACGCCGTAGTCCACTTCGCAGGCGTCGACGATCAGCACGTCGTTGCCGGCCTGGGCCAGCGAGGCGCCCAGGTTGACCAGCATGGCGCCCTTGTCGTCTTCAGGCGTGGCCGAGAGAAAGGTGACCACGCGCGGACGCGGGCCCTGCAGCATGCGACGCAGGCCTTCGGCCTGGTCGAAATCGAAACTAGCCAAGGTTCACCTCGCGTACGGCTGCGGATTGGCTGGCCTGGCCGGCGGCAGCCATCATCAGCGGCAGGTCGGCGTCTGCGGCCGCGTTGCCGCGGTTGCGGAAGGCGCGGTCGACCAGCATGGCGCGGTCGGCCACATGCAGGTCTTCCGGCACGCGCTGGCCGTTCGAGATGTAGTGCAGGTTCAGCTTCTGGCGGATCACGACGTCGAGCACGCCGCCGATCGATGCGGCCTCGTCCATCTTGGTCATGATGGCGCCGTGCAGGCCGCTGCCCTGATAGGCGCGCACCACTTCGTTCAGCGTTTCGTTGGTCGAGGTCGAGTTCAGGCACAGCAGACGCTTCACGTCGGCGCCCGAACCGGACAGCATGGCGACCTGCTCGGCCACCATGTGGTCGCGCTGCGACATGCCGATGGTGTCGATCAGCACGGTGTGCTTGTTGCGCAGTTCTTTCAGGGCGATGCGCAGGTCGGCTTCGTCCTTCACCGAGTGCACCATCACGCCCAGGATCTTGCCGTAGATGCGCAGTTGTTCGTGGCCGCCGATACGGTAAGCATCGGTGGTGATCAGGGCCAGCTTGTCCGGGCCGTGGCGCATCACGCAGCGCGCGGCCAGCTTGGCGGTGGTGGTGGTCTTGCCGACGCCGGTCGGGCCGACCAGGGCATAGACGCCGCCCTGCTCCAGCAGCGCGTCTTCGTTGCCGATGGTGGTCAGGTTACGAGTCAGCACGGACTTGACCCAGCGCATGGCTTCGGCGGCATCCTTGGTTGCCGGCATTTTTTCAATCAGGAAGCGTGCCAGGGTAGCCGAGAAACCGGCGGCCAGCATCTCGCGCAGCACGGTCGCCTTTTGCGGCTCGCGCTGGGCGGTGGCGTTCCACGACAGTTCGGCCAGCTGGGTTTCCATCAGGCCGCGCATGGCGCGGATCTCGCTCATCATGCCGTTCATCTCGGCGGCGGCCGATTCCTTGGCCTGGGCGATGGCGGCGCTCATCATCGAGGTCATGGCGCTCATGTCGATCGCCGGCTCCGCGCTTGGCGCGCGGCGCTCGGCGTAGGTCGGGGCTGGCTCGGCGTAGGCTGGCGCCATCGGCGCGGCCGGGGCGGCGTCCTGCAGGCGGCGCGACAGGAAGGCCGGGGCGGCGGCGGGTGCGGGCGCCAGGTCTTCCAGATGCTGCAGCTGCAGGTTGGGCTTCGGCTGGGCCATTTCCGAGTCAACGACCGGCGCGGACAGCGAGGCCACGTCATCGTTGTCCAGCGCGAGGATCTCGACCTGGCCGTCGACTGGACGGTTGGAGAGGATGACGGCATCCGGCCCCAGGGCTTCGCGCACCTTGCGCAATGCATCTCGGGAAGTTGCTGCCGTAAATTTCTTAACCTTCATCTGGTTCTCCGCGCTTCAATCTGGTTCTGCATGACGGGCACGATGCCTGTCGATAGGAAGCATTATTGACGATGCCCTCAGGAAACCATCAGGGGAAAAGGATGGGGAAAATGGTCTATTTCGACGGAATCAGTAAAACCGATACCTTTTGACGGAGTGACAAGCCGGTTTCTCGTCCAAAGTCATCTCATGGCTGGGCGATCTTTACTCGCGCGGGGAGGTCTAAACGGGAAGGCAAGCCACCTGTCGATGGCGCCGGGAGGACACCATGGTCAAATCGATTCGACTGTTGTATCGCAACGTCCAGGGCCGCGTGCGATGCAATTACAACTGGGACTGGCAAAAGATGTGCGAGCGCTCCGCCGTCATGGTCACCGCGGTCGAGTGGAGCGCCGGGGCGGGGTATCCGCAGGATTCCTCACCCGGCCGCCCCCACCTTGGCCCGGCGAATGTGTATGTGACCAATATCGGGCCGCACGATTCCGAGGGCGGGCCGGGCGGCGTCGAGTTCTATCTGCACGCCGACTCCGAAACGCCGCTCGATGTGCTGGTGACCATTACCGACCTTGGGCTGGTCGAGCGCACGGTCCTGGCCAAATAACGATCGGGCGCTTTCCGCAGAAGCGCCCGGGCGTTGCCTCCTGATGCTTACATCGGCACGCCGACCAGGCTGGTCACCCGAATCGTTTTGCTCTCTGGCACTTCTGCATGCGACAGCACTTTCAGCTGCGGCACGGCGCGGCGCAGGAAGCGCGACAGCAGCACGCGCAGCGGGGCCGGCACCAGCAGCACCGGCGTGTGGCCCATCTGCTCCTGCTGGTTGGCCGAGTTGGCCGCCTGCTGGGCGATGGTGTCGGCCAGGCCCGGCTCGATGCCGGTGCCGTCGCCGCCATTGCCCATGGCTTGCAGCAGCAGGCGCTCGAGGCGGTTGTCCAGGGTCATCACCGACAATTCGTTCTCGCCCGGGAACAGCTGCTGGACGATGGCGCGGCCCAGGGCCACACGCACCACGGCGGTCAGTTCCGACGGATCCTGCGTCATGTTCGCGTGTTCCGACAGTGCCTCGATGACCGAGCGCATGTCGCGGATGTGCACGCCTTCGACCAGCAGGTTCTGCAGCACTTTCTGCAGGACCGACAGCGAGACGACTTTCGGCACCAGGTCTTCGACCAGTTTCGGCGTTTCCTTGCCAAGGTGGTCCAGCAGCGCCTGCACTTCCATGCGGCCCAGCAGTTCCGAGGCGTGCATCGTGATCAGGTGGTTCAGGTGGGTCGCCACCACGGTGCCGGCGTCGACCACGGTGTAGCCCATGCTCTGCGCTTCGTCGCGCAGGCCGGCTTCGATCCAGGTGGCTGGCAGGCCAAAGGCCGGATCGGTGGTCACCAGGCCTGGCAAGGTACCGCTGGCCATGCCCGGGTTGATGGCCAGGAACTGGCCATTGATCGCTTCGCCGCTGCCCACTTCCACGCCCTTCAGGGTGATGCGGTAAGCCGATGGCTTGAGTTCCAGGTTGTCGCGGATGTGTACCGGCGGCGCCAGGAAGCCCACTTCTTGTGCGAACTTCTTGCGGATGCCCTTGATACGCTTGAGCAGCTCGCCGCCCTGGTTCTTGTCGACCAGCGGGATCAGGCGGTAGCCGACTTCCAGGCCCAGGGTGTCGACCGGCATGACGTCTTGCCAGGTCGCTTCTTCGCTCTCGGCCGGCGCGCGGCTTGCGGCGGTGGCGTCGGCGGCGGCCGCGGCTGCGGCTTCCTCCTGGGCCGGTGCGTTCTTGCGGCGCTTCGAGATCATGTAGCCGGTGCCGGCCAGCGCACCACCCAGCAGCAGGAAGATCAGGTTCGGCATGCCCGGGATCAGGCCCAGGCCACCGATGATGGCGGCGGTGATGTACATCGATTCAGGACGCGCCAGCAGCTGGTTGGTCAGCTGCGAGCTGACGTCTTCGTCGTTGGCGACACGCGACACGACCATACCGGCTGCGATCGAGATGATCAGCGAAGGAATCTGCGACACCAGGCCGTCACCGATGGCCAGCAGGGTGTAGATCTTGGTTGCTTCGCCCATGGCCAGGTCGTGCATCACCACGCCGACGATCAGGCCGCCGACAATGTTGATCACGGTAATCATGATACCGGCGACAGCGTCGCCTTTCACGTATTTCGAGGCGCCATCCATGGCGCCGTAGAATTCGGCTTCTTGCGAGACTTCCTGGCGGCGCTTGCGGGCTTCGGCTTCGCCGATCAGGCCGGCGTTCAGGTCGGCGTCGATCGCCATCTGTTTACCTGGCATCGCGTCCAGGGCGAAACGTGCGCCCACCTCGGCGATACGGCCCGCGCCCTTGGTCACGACCGAAAAGTTGATGATGGTGAGGATGATGAAGACGACGATACCGACGGTGTAGTTACCGCCGATCAGGAAGTGGCCGAAGGCCTCGACCACCTTGCCGGCCGCGGCGGAGCCGGTGTGGCCCTCGGTCAGGACAATACGGGTGGACGCCACGTTCAGCGCCAGGCGCAGCATGGTCGAGACCAGCAGGATGGCCGGGAAGGCCAGGAAGTCGAGCGGCTTGACCGTATACAGCGCGGTCAGCAGGATGATGATCGACAGCGCGATATTGAAGCTGAAGAACACGTCGAGCACGAATGCCGGCAACGGCAGGATCATCATTGCCAGCAGCATGATGATCAGGACCGGCGCTGCCGCCTTGCTGCCTTGTGCACCAAGGCCGCTCATCCAGGCTGGCAGTTTCATGCTGTTGGTCATTCAGTTCACTCCGTGATCAGTTCAATTCGGCCCCCCTGGCTTGGGCTGCGCTTGCTGCTGCGACGCCGGGTTCAGCGGGTCCATCTCGTCAGGCACTTTCAGCTTCGTCGGGCGATCCGGGTAATCCCCGTCACCCTTCTTGTAGGCGCGCAGCTGGTAGACATAGGCCAGCACTTCCGCCACCGCCGAGTACAGCTTTTCCGGGATCTCGTCGTCGATATCGGTATGCTTGTACAGGGCGCGGGCCAGGGCCGGGGCTTCCATCAGCGTGACCTTGTGTTCCTGGCCCAGCTCGCGGATCTTGGCGGCCACGTCGTCGATGCCCTTGGCCACGACCCGCGGCGCGCCTTTGCCATCCGTATACTTCAGCGCCACTGCATAGTGGGTCGGGTTAGTGACGATCACATCTGCAGTAGGTACATTTTGCATCATCCGGCCCCGGGCCATTTCGCGCTGCAACTGGCGAATCTTCCCCTTAATCTGAGGATTGCCGTCCGACTCCTTCGATTCCTGGATCATTTCCTGGCGCGTCATTTTCAGTTTGTCTTTCCAGTGCCATAACTGGTAAGGACCGTCGATCAGGGCGATGAAGCCCAGCGCGCCGACGATGAACAGGAAGGATTTGCCGATCATGGCGCCCACGTGGGCGCTGCTTTCGTTGAGGGGTTCGACCGCCAGGCCCAGCATCGCCTCCTTCTGGCCGCTGACGACGATATAGGCCACCACGCCAATGACGATGGTCTTGGCGACCGCCTTGAGCAGTTCGACCAGGGCGTTTTTCGAGAACATATTGCCAATACCCTTGATCGGGTTCAGCTTCCCGAAATTGGGCATGAAGGCTTTGGAAGAGAACAGCCAGCCGCCGATCAGCAGCGGCGAGACCAGGGCGATGACCATGATCGCGCCCGCGATCGGCAGGCAGGCCAGCAGCACGCCCACCAGGTCGCCCAGGATGCGCTCGATCAGGATGGCGGGATTGAAGACCTGCTCGCGGTCGAGCGACAGGCCGGACTTGAGCGCCAGGCTCAGTTTACCGACAAGCATGCCCCCGAAGGCCCACAGGCAAGCCCCGGCGGTCATCAGGACGGTAAAGGTGGCCAGCTCCCGCGATCTGGGAACGTCGCCGTCCTCGCGCGCCTTCTCGATCTTCCGGGGCGATGCGTCTTCTGTCTTCTCTGCGTCGCTATCTTCCGACATCCCTACTCCGCCAAAACTATGTCACATGCGCCTTTGTACCGCGCAAATGAAATTATCGCCGGAATTGTCGTGCGGCTAGAAAGAAAACAGGATGGGAAACCAGCCGCTGTTCGCGGCTGGTAGGCATTACATGCGACGGCGGACGAAGGCCGGAGCCGGCTGCTCGCGGCCGAGGTCGGACAGGGGCGCCGCCTGGTTGGCCGCGCTCGGCTTGGCGACGCGGGCCGCCACGATGACCGGAGAAATCACCGGCGCCGACATCGGGACGATCGGAGTGACGATCGGCTTGATCACCTTGACGGTAGCCGTGGTGGCCGGCGCCAGCGGGGCGGCGGCCATATGGGCCGGCAGGCGGCGACGGGCGCGCCAGGCGGCGACCACCAGGCCGTACACGGCCAGGTACAAGGCGAAACTGGCCACCACACCCTGCATCAGCACGTCGGGAGAGCCGGCATGGTTGACGGCCAGCGCGGCCGGCACCAGGGCGATGCTCCACGACACCGGCGACACGCAGGCATTGCGCAGCGGCGCCGGCAGCATGCGCAGGTAGCGCGCGGTGATTGCCGTCTTGACCAGGCTGTGCAGGTGCCAGCTGTCCGGATGGCCCGGATGGCGGCGGCACCACAGGCGGCGGCAGATGGTGAACAGGGTTTCGAACACCGGATAGGCGCAGGCCAGCAGCGGGGCCCAGGCCGAGACCGACGGATTGCGGTAGACCAGCATCACCGACAGCCAGGCCAGCAGGAAGCCGAGCAGGTAGGCGCCGCCGTCGCCGAGGAACAACTTGCCAAACGGGAAATTGACGACGAAGAAGCCGGCCGTCACCGCGCAGATCACGAAGCACAGCTGGGCCAGGTGGACGTCGCCGGCGCCCAGGGCGATCAGGCCCAGGGTGGCCAGGCCGATCACGACCGTGCCGCTGGCCAGTCCGTTGAAACCATCGATGATGTTGACCGCATTGGCCACGCCGCCCACCGCGAAGGCGGTAAACAGCACCGAGAACGGCAGCCAACCCAGCAGGCTGTCGAGCGGCGCCAGGCCGGTGTATTGCAGGGTGACGCCGGTCAGGAACCAGCAGACCGCACCGCTGGCCATGGTCGCCAGCAGGCGTGCACGCACCGACACGGTGCGGGTCAGGTCTTCGGCCAGGCCGAACACGAAGGCCGGCAAGGCGGCCACCAGCACCGGCAGCAGCAGTTCCTGCTGCGCCTGCGGGAGGACGCCCAGCGCCATCCACAGGCCGATCATGATGGCGGCGCCACCGATGCGCGGGGTCGGGGTGATATGGAATTTCTGCACACCGCGCGTCGCGTCAAGCGAATAGCGCCCATGCCAGCGTGTGGTGAACACGAGCAGGAGGGAGCAGATCAGCGATGTGAGAAAGCCGATTTCGAGGCCGGCCATGGGAAGGTTATTAATACTCATAGAACCACTTTGTTAACTCGTCAATTCTATCGCATTTCTCGTTGATCTTCCGGCAAACGTGCCTGGGCAAGGATTCTATCCCAATGTCACAAATGCTCTGTTCTGTAGTGCAAGCCATTGATTGTGCAAGAACAATTCGACGATTCTAGGTAGGTTGCGATCCGCCAATCAATCGCCCTGAAACTTCTCCTAATATTTCTCCACAAATTGTTACACTTTTCTCCAGTGATATTTGGATAGATTTATTTCTTGTTCACAAATAAGGTGAACCATGGCAAAACATAATCGCCAGCCGCATATCTTCATTTTCAGCATTGTGTTATGCCTGAGCGCGCTGTATCCGGGGACTGCCTGGCCGCAGGGCGCCCCCTCCCCCGAATTGCTGGAAGCCCGGGCCCGCCTGCTGGAAGCGGAAACCCGGCAGGCGCTGGCCGAGGCCGAGCGCGCCGAACTGCTGGCGCGCCTGCCGCCGGTCCAGGCCAAGGCCTTGAGCGGCAACGTCGAAGTGGGCAAGCTGAGCGCCGCCGGCCTGGCGCGCGCTTTCGACCTGGCGCTGGAACTCGCGCTTGAAGTCTGCGCCGGCCTGCCCCAGGACCGCCAGGTCACCTTGTACGACCCGGTTGTCAGCCAGGGCGTGGTGGCGGCGCGCACCGTCGATGGCGCCCTCGCACGCACCGCGCAGGAATTGGCCGAGCGCAATCTCGAGCTGCAACACTACATTAACGCGCAGACCCCGCAATCGGCTGACCGCCGCCCGGCAATACCGCTGATCTGGCTCACGACGCCCACGGTATTGCTGCGCGCCGGCGCCGACCTGGCCAGCCTGTTCAAGAGCGACGCGACGCTGGCCGGCAGCGCCTATGGCGACGGCGCGCGCGCCCTGTTCGCCAGTGCGCTGGCACGTTCCTGCCCCGCCCGCCTCGCCGGACTGAGCGGCGGCTATATGGGCGAACTCGACATCACGCGGCATGACCGCCTGCTCGACCAGGTCAGGCTGGTGGGCGCAGAACGGTCGGTGCTGGCCCAGCACGCGGCGCGGCTGGAGGTGCTGGCCGACGCCGCCAAGGGCGAGCTCAAGAAAGAGCTACAGGCCGTCGAGACCGCCGCCAGGGCCCAGCTGAAGGCGGTCGACGCCTTCACCGAGGGGCTGCGCGCGGGCGAGGCCAGCGACAAAAGCCCCCTGTTCACCGCCGCGCGCTACCTCGGCCAGGCCGAACGCAGCGCCGGCGCCCTCGTGCTGGACGTCGACCTGCGGCTGGAAGGCCTGACCCAGGTGCGCGGCACCCTGTTCGGCGGCGAACGCCTGTCCCTGTCCGGCGTGGCCTTCCTGTGGTACCGACTGCACGAGCCGGACGGCCGACTGCTGCGCGCCGACGCGCTGCGGCGGGTCAGCAGGCCAGTGGAGGTGCAGTTGCGTGGGGAGCGCGTTTCCGACGAATTCTGGAACTCGCAACGTTGAACAATAGTTACCCATAACCAACGTCGTCCCCGAGAAGGCGCACTAGCGTCCGGAATAATTTCGGGCGCTTGAAAGTGTCCGCTTCATAGGAGAAACCACGTCGTTCCCGCGCAGGCGGGAACCCAAGTGTGCACGGCCAGTGGCCTAAAATCGACCTCCGATGAACGTTCGGGTCACGCAAGAGCATGAACATGCTGTGATTTCACTTGGATCCCCGCCTCCGCGGGGATGACGATGCTTAATTTGAGTATAAATATTCCGGACGCTAGTGCGCGAAGGCGGGGACCCAATTGCTGCCCGCGCTACCGCGCCGCATGCAAGCTTAGGCCCCCGCCTCCGCGGGGGCGACGTGTGGCCGCGGGGGCGACATGCAGCCGCGGGGGCGACGTGCGGCCGCGGGGGCGACGTGCGGCCGCGGGGGCGACGTGTGGCCGCGCGCGACGTGCAGGTGTTTCAGGCCGAATCCGGATGCTTGAGCACCTGTTCGATCGCCCCAAACAAGGATTTGCCATTCTCATCGAGCATCTCGATGCGCACCGTGTCGCCAAACCGCAGGTACTGGGTGACCGCTTCGCCCCCATCGATCGTTTCCTGCCAGCGCTGGGTGGCGATGCTGGCGTAACCCGGCGTGTGGCGACGCGTCGCGCGGTTCGCCACGACGCCTGTGCCGACGACCGTGCCCGCCGCAACCTTGCGGCTGCCGGCCAGCGCCGCCAGCAATTGCGGGAAATTGAAGGCCAGGTCTTCGCCCGCCTCGAGGGTGCCGACCGGGTTGCTGTTCCACATCACCCGCAGCGGCAGCGCGGCCTTGCCGCCGCGCCAGGCCTCGCCCAGTTCGTCCGGCGTCACGGCCACCGGCGCGAACGCCGTTGCCGGCTTCGCATGCAGCAGGCCCAGGCCGGCGGCCCGCTCATCCGCCACCAGGTTCTGCAAGGTCACGTCATTGGCCAGCAACAGCAGGCGGATCTGGCCGTTCGCTTCGTCCGGCGTTGCACCCTGCGGCACATCGCCGCTCACGGCCGCCAGTTCGGCGCCGAAATCGATGCCCCACTCCTCGCGGGCCAGCACCAGGTCTTGCCGCGGACCAAGGAAGCCGTCGCTCGCCGCCCAGGCCAGCTGCGGCGCGTCGCGCCAGGCCGCCGGCAGTTCAGCGCCAGAGGCACGGCGTTCCAGTTCGTGGTGATGCAGGTAAGCGGCGCCGCACACGCGCCCGCTCGCGCGCGGCAACGGGGCCATGCAGCGGCCCGGGTCGAAGTCGAAGGGGCGGCGCGCCTTGCCCTCGTTCAGTTGGCGATAGAGGGCGTCGAGCTGGGGCGCAATGAAGGCCCAGTCGTCGAGGGCGGCACGCAGGCTGGGCGCGATGCCGTCAGCGACGTGGGCGGTCTTGAGGTCACGCGACACCACGGCCAGCTGGCCGTCGCGGGTGCCGTCGTGGAGGGTGGCGAGTTTCATGGGCGGACTCCGGGAATCGAGCCCGCCATTCTACAGATCAATATTTAACGATGACACCGGCGCCGACGCTGCGCTGGAAATAGTTATAGTCGATCATGCTCTGTCCGTAGCCGGCGAAGGCATTGATATAACCCTTGACCGGGCCGGCCAGCGGGAAGGCCCAGCCGACCTGGACCGCGCCCTTGTCGGTGCTGAAGTTGCGCCGCACCAGGGCCGACAGCTCATGCCCGCCGTTCAGGCGATAGTTGCCAGCCACTTCGAAGCGGCCCATGTAGTCGGTGATGTCCGGGTTGTTATCGTCTTCGGCCGATTCATTGACCCGCTTCCAGGCCTTGACAGTCATGCTCAGCGGACCGCGCTCCAGGCCGACCTGGGCGTAGAAGCGGTTCCAGCTGCGCGACAGGGTCGAAGACTGCCCATTCGACTGGTGCACGAAGCCCAGGTTCAGGAAACGCACATTGACGCCGGCCAGCGCGTAGTCGAGCGGCGTGACGACCATGACCTCGGGCTGGTAATTGGTCTCGCGGAAGGGGCTGGACGCCTCGTGGTTGGCGGCCTGCCAGAAGCTGTTCTGGGTGTAGCCGAACCAGACGTCGACCGGCAATTCGAACAGCGTCTCGACCAGCTTCATCTTGAAGCTGAGCTGGAACTCGAGCTCGGCCTTCGACAAACCTTCGGCATCCGGGTCTGCCTCCCAAAAATCGCGGTAAGGCTCTTCGTTCGGACGGTGGGTCCGGGTCGCGATCAGATAGCTCGGGTGGTGCGGACGGAACTTGAACACGCCGCGCTTGTCGCGCGAGTCGAGCTCCCAGTGGCTGCTCAGCGTGTACTGGGCCGCGGCCTGCACTACCGGGTCGACCGAGGCGGTGCGGTCCAGCGCGCTGGTGCGCGGCGCATCGAAAGCGCCCTCGGCTATCGGCGCCGTGGTCGGCACCGGCGGCACGGCGGCCGGGGTGGTGGGCGTGGTCACGGCCGCGGTGGCCGGACCGGTGCCGGCGGCGGACACCGCCTGGCTGGCGACGACGCCGTCGAAGCAGGCCAGGCGGCCGCTGCCGTCGGCGATGGCGGCGCATTCGGCCAGGGTTTGCGGCGCGGTCTGGGCCAATGCCGGCAAGGCCAGCAGGAGCGGGATCAGGGCGATGGTATGGGGAAGTCTCGGGCGATAAGCGTGCATATTTATTGTTCTATATCAAAACGTTCGCGCAGCAACTGATGTTCAGTTGCCATCGCGCGTAAGTGTCGCGGATATTTCTTATCGATGTCGCACGTATTGCACTCAGGCATGCGGCGACTTCTACGCCCTTGGGCTCCGCCTCGTTCAGGCAGGCACCAGCAGGTCGAGCTGAGCCTGGTCCAGGAAGCACCATTCGCCTTCTTCGAGGCCGAGCGATTCCAGGGTCAGGCCACCGATCTGCGAGCGGTGCAGCGCGCTGCAATGGTTGCCGGCGGCGGCCAGCATCCGTTTGACCTGGTGGTATTTGCCCTGTTCCAGGACGATCTCGAGGGTATGTTCGCCGCGCTGGACACAGGACACCGCCTTCAGGGGCGCCGGCTCGTCGTTCAGCTGCACGCCGGCCAGCATGTGGGCGACCAGCTCGGCAGTCACCGGCTCGGCGGTTGTGGCCTGGTAGACCTTGGGCACGTGACGCTTGGGCGAGGACTGGGCGTGGATGAATGGGCCGTCGTCCGACATCAGGAGCATGCCCGTGGTGTCGTGGTCGAGGCGGCCGACCGGCTGCACATCGCGCCAGGTGAACTGTTCCGGCAGCAAGGTCAGCACGCCCGGATGGTGGCTCGGCTTGCGCGAGCATTCGAAGTTGGCCGGCTTGTACAGCGCGATGTAGGCGTGCTCGCGATACGCCCATTCTTCGTCGAACACGGTCAGGACCAGGCCATCGGTGTCGAAGGTGGCCTTGTAGCTGTCGACGGTCTCGCCGTTGACGGCGACGTCGCCATCCTCGATCAGTGCGCGGCAATATTTGCGGGTGCCGAATCCCTGCGATTGCAGGATACGGTCTAGGGACAATTTACTCATGGGCCGAGACTTTACCAGATGCGCAGGCCCCTTGGGGAGCGTTGCCAGGCATACCTGTTAGCGTTATCGGGTAAATTTGGTAGCGTTACCTCCAACCCGTAGTGCATGCGTTCGTTCATTTGAGCAGCGTCAAGCCTTTCGAAATTCGCATTGATAGACTTCAACACGTTAGGAATCCGCCTAACGGCACCTAAGGCGTCCCTGTCATGGGGAGGCCATAGCCAGAGGATAGGAATGAACGTGAACGACGATCTCGACACCGCAAATGGAAAGCTTTCCGCCCAAGAGTCCCATTGTGCGCGCCAACGGCTCGCCAAGGACCAGGCGGCGCTTTTCCCCACCCGACTCGCCATGGCGCGCTGGCGCGGCGGCGGTCTCCCCCACCTGCACGGCGGCCATCCACCGTTGCGCGCCGCCTGGTATGCCCGCACCGTGCGCGAGTACCAGGCTTGGCTCGACCGTGGCGGCTTTGCCCAGCACGAAGAGCTGATACCCTTGCGAAAGCCGGCGATGTGGCATCTGCCACAGGCAAGCTTGCCACAAGCTGGATTGCAGGTCTCACAACAAAACAACCGATACCCTACGCAGCAGAATTCGCAGTCACCCTGCCGTTCGGATCGCGACGGCGATGCCCGGCAGTGCGGCACTTGTACCTGAACCGGCACGCCTCCCGGCAGGACGCCGGAGGCATCCGATGAGACCGGAAAACAGGCCGACGGAAAACTGGAAGAGCGCAGGCGCCGTACCGCTGAAGTACAAAAGGAAACGACGGCCAAGGCCGTCGTTTCCGTTCCTGCGGCAGGCAGGCCATGCGGCAAGCCTCCCAGGGATGTACTACCATGAGGAATTGAATTCTCTCGAAAACCGCACCGCGTGCGGTGGATAGCGTGTTGCCGTCCGGGCCGACCGAAGCATTTGCCTCTTGACCCTTGATGCTCGCGCTACCGTTCCACTATAGACGCTAGCCGTCTGTATTCAAGTACAAAATGTTCAGCGCAATTTCGGCACGGCGCCATGATAGGCCGCCTTGACCGCGCTTTCGCCGACCGCGGCGCCAAATTTCTTGAGCACCCTTTCTGGCAAGCCTTCGTGCGCCGTGTAGTCGACGATGTCCTCGGCCTTGACGATGTCGCGCGCTACCGTGTCGACGGTGCCGAAGGCGTCGGCCAGGCCCATGTCCACCGCCTTGGCGCCGGTCCAGTACAGGCCGGAGAAGGTTTCCGGGGTTTCCTTCAGGCGCTTGCCGCGCCCGGCGCGCACCACCGCGATGAACTGCTCGTGAATCTCGTTGAGCATCTCCTGGGCGTGTTCGCGGTGCTTCGCGGACTGCGGGCTGAACGGATCCATGAAACCCTTGTTCTCGCCGGCCGTCATCAAACGCCGCTCGATGCCGAGCTTGTCCATGGTGCCGGTGAAGCCGAAGCTGTCCATCAGCACGCCGACCGAACCGACGATCGAGGCCTTGTTGACGTAGATGCGGTCGGCCGCCGACGCGATGTAGTAGCCGCCCGAGGCGCAGATCTCGTCCACCACCACGTACAGCGGTTTATCGGGGTAGCCGCGCTTGAGGCGCTGGATCTCGTCGACGATGATGCCGGCCTGCACCGGGCTGCCGCCGGGGCTGTCGATGCGCAGCACCACCGCCGCCGAGCCGGGGTCGGAAAACGCCTTGTTCAGCGAGGGGATCACCGTATCGGCCGCACCGCTGCCTTCGGCTTCGATCTCGCCGTTGATTTCGATCAGGGCCGTGTGGCGGCCCAGGTTTTCGACGTCGCCGCTGCCGAAATTGAAGTCGTAGTATGCCCACAGCGCCAGCAGGGCGACGCCGAGGAAGCTCAGTTTGAAGAAAATGCTCCAGCGCCGGGCGCGGCGCCGCTCCTGAACGGTGGCGAACACCAGTTTCTCGAGCGTTTCGCGCTCCCAGTTGCCTATCGTCGGATTCGATGCGAGCCGGCTGTCGCCGGGGTGGTCATGGCTCGTTTGGTCACTCATAAAGTCGGATGGGTCGACGGCGAGCGCTATCCCTGCGCAGGTGCGCGGAACCGCTCGTCGGGCAGCCAGTATATCTTGCCCGCGCCTTCGTGTACGGCGATCGGATGCAGGCGCCCGCCACGGCACGGACCGCCAGCGCACTTGCCGCTGCCGGGCTCGTACACCGCACCGTGGGTGGCGCACATCAGGTACTGGCCGCCGGACTCGAAGAACTCCCCTTCCCGCCAGTCGAGCTCGATCGGAACATGGGCGCAGCGGTTCAGGTAGCCATACACCTGGCCGCCGTGGCGGATCACGAAACCGGTGGCCGGCTGTCCCCAGGCCAGCAGCGCAAAGCGCACGCCGCGGCCAGCGTCGAGCAAACCATCGGCATCGCACACGAACAGGCGTTCATCTTGCGCCATCTGCCCGCTCCCGGGTTCAGGCATGCTCGAGCAGCCAGGCATGCAGCTCGGGAATCGAGCGCGCCGAGAACAGCGGGTGGCAGGCTTGCAGCTGGGCTACCGGGTGTGCGCCGAACTCGACGGCGATACCGGACGCGCCGGCATTGTTGGCCATCAGGAGATCGTGGGTGGTGTCGCCGATCATCACGGTGCGGCGCAGGTCCTGGCCCAGCTCGCGGGTCAGTTCTTGCAGCATGGCGGGATGGGGCTTCGAGAATGTCTCATCCGCGCAACGGGTAGCGTCGAAGATCGACAGCAGGCCGGTGGCGTTCAGGGCACGGTTGAGGCCTACCCGGCTTTTGCCGGTGGCCACGGCCAGGAAGTATCCCTCATTATTAAGATCGGCCAACATCTCACGAACGCCCTTGAACAACACCAGTTCGTGGTCCTTGGTGAGGAAGTGATAGCGGTAGCGCTCGACCATGCGCGGATACATGGCCGGCTGGATGTCGGGCATCACCGCCTGCATCGCCTCGGCCAGGCCGAGTCCGATGACGTGGGCAGCCGACGTGTCGCTCGGGACCGGCAGGGCAAGGTCGCGCGCCGCCGCCTGGATGCACTTGACGATGGCCGCCGTGCTGTCCATCAGCGTGCCGTCCCAGTCGAACACGATCAGGTCAAATTGTTTTCTTGCCATTAGTTAGCGGCGGCCCAGGGCGCCTGTCTCCGTAGTTTTTTGATCGTGCGCAAACTTATATCACGCACTGTGTGCTCCCAAGCTTACCAAGAACCGCTCGCACTCTTCCGGCATCGGCGCGCGCAGGGTCATCCGCTCGCCGCTGTCCGGGTGCGTAAACGTGATCTGGTGCGCGTGCAGGAACATGCGCTTGAGCGCCCCGCGTCCCTGGCCCGCCTTGTGCAACTGTTTATTAAATGCAAAGTCGCCATACTTCTCGTCGCCCAGGATCGGGAAGCCGGAGGAGGCCAGGTGAACCCGGATCTGGTGCGTGCGGCCCGTCTTGAGCTCGGCTTCGAGCAAGGCGAAATCCTGCCATTTTTTCAATAGATTGAAAATGGTGTGCGCTTCCTGGCCGCCGGCCTGGACCACGACCCGCTTCTCGCCATCGGCCGTCGTGTATTTATGCAGCGGCAATTTGACGTGCTGGCGCTTGTTCTGCCAGTCGCCCTTCACGGCGGCAAAATAACGCTTGTCGGTCGTGCCGTCGCGCATCTGGTCGTGCAGATTGGTCAGCGCGCTGCGCTTCTTGCCGATCAGGAGCAGGCCCGAGGTTTCGCGGTCGAGCCGGTGCACCAGTTCCAGGAACTTGGCGTCCGGCCGCGCCGCACGCAATTGCTCGATCACGCCGTAGGACACGCCGGAGCCGCCATGCACGGCCACGCCGGCCGGCTTGTTAATGACGAGTAAATGCGTGTCTTCGAACACGATGGGGAATTCGGTTCCCGGCACGGTATCGTTATTGGCTTTTTCGGCGATGCGGATCGGCGGGATGCGCACGATATCGCCCTCGATCAGGCGGTACAGCTGGTCGATGCGGCCCTTGTTGACACGTACCTCACCCGAACGGAGGATGCGGTAAATATGACTCTTCGGTACACCTTTACAGACACGCAACAGGTAGTTATCAATACGCTGTCCGGCGTCTTCTTCGCCGATTGTCACGAACTGCGCCTGCAGAGCCTGTTGTGATGAAGGGGAAACAACATCGTTTTGGGTCGCCATTCGCTCTGTCTTCCCAGAAATTCTCTGTAAGTCCTTCATTTTGAATATATAATCGACAGGCGGCGGTCAAACCTCTGCTGGTGTAAGAATTAAAACGATATTTTACACAGGGGCGCGCTCCATCGGCCCTGCTCATTGCAAATTCGATGGAAAGAAATGTGTACGCACATCCTTGCGCCGATCAGGGTTGCACCTGCAGTTGTAATCGGGTTGCGCGCAAGGATGCAGGATTGGATTGTCAGGATTCTTAAGGATAAGTACCGGCAAGCAGATCTTGCTTGCCGGGTGATGGTGTCGATAACGCTTGTCGTTTTTCGCCGGGCTCGATGCAGAACCATCCTCATGACTTGAGCAAGGCTGTCTTTTCGCCTCCAGGTCCTGGACGGTTGCTGGCATCGATCCGGCAGGCTGTTAGCACGCCCCCTTCGCTCGCTGCTGTGCCAACCCCAACGTGGTGGCAATCGGCCGGCTGAGGTTGCGGCGTGCGTAGACAATGACGTTCGGCCCCACAGCGCCGGTTGCGGCAGCGGTTTTTCTCGCTGTATCGCACGCTACGGGCATTCCCCCTCCTGAGCTCCCTTCCCCGCATACATCCCTGTAGCTGCGCCGCCCGCGAGGGCGGCCATCACACGGCCCACGGGTCGCGGAGTTTATAAAAATGAAACGCATGTTGTTTAACGCTACGCAGCAAGAAGAGCTGCGCGTAGCGATCGTCGACGGTCAAAAACTGATCGACATTGATATCGAGACTGCCGGTCGCGAACAGCGCAAGTCCAATATCTACAAGGGTGTCATCACCCGCATCGAACCCTCCCTCGAAGCCTGCTTCGTCTCCTACGGCGAAGACCGCCACGGATTCCTCCCCTTCAAAGAAGTCGCCCGCACGTATTTCCGCGAGGGCGTCGACGTTCGCAACTGCACCATCAAGGAAGCGTTGCGCGAAGGCCAGGAAATCATGGTCCAGGTCGAGAAAGAAGAACGCGGTAACAAGGGCGCCGCCCTGACTTCGTTCATCTCGCTGGCCGGCCGCTATCTGGTCTTGATGCCGAACAACCCGCGCGGTGGCGGCGTGTCGCGCCGCGTCGAAGGCGAAGAGCGCCAGGAACTGCGCGAGACCATGGACAAGCTCGACCTGCCGCAAGGCATGTCGGTGATCGCCCGCACGGCCGGCATCGGCCGCAACGTCGAAGAGCTGCAGTGGGACTTGAACTACCTGATGCAGCTGTGGCGCGCGATCGAAGGCGCCGGCAAGTCGGCCGCCGGCGCTTTCCTGATCTATCAGGAATCGTCGCTGGTCATCCGCGCCATCCGCGATTACTTCCAGCCAGACATCGGTGAAGTCCTGATCGACACCGACGAGATCTACGAACAGGCCCAGCAGTTCATGAGCCACGTGATGCCCGACATGGCGCATCGCGTAAAACGCTACAGCGACGACGTGCCGCTGTTCTCGCGTTTCCAGATCGAACACCAGATCGAGACCGCCTACGCGCGCACCGTGCCGCTGCCATCGGGCGGCGCGATCGTGATCGACCACACCGAAGCCCTGGTCTCCATCGACGTCAACTCGGCGCGCGCCACCCGCGGCTCGGACATCGAAACCACCGCCTTCAACACCAACTGCGAAGCGGCCGACGAAGTCGCCCGCCAGCTGCGCCTGCGCGACCTGGGCGGCCTGATCGTGATCGACTTCATCGACATGGAAGTGGCCAAGAACCAGCGCGAAGTCGAGCAGCGTCTCAAGGACGCCCTGCACCACGACCGCGCCCGCGTCCAGATGGGCAAGATCTCGCGGTTTGGCTTAATGGAGCTTTCGCGCCAGCGCCTGCGTCCTTCGCTGTCGGAAGGCTCGCACGTGACCTGCCCGCGCTGCTCGGGCACCGGCCACATCCGTGATACCGAATCGTCGGCCCTGCAAGTCCTGCGTATCATCCAGGAAGAGGCCATGAAAGAGAATTCGGCCGCGATCCACGTGCAAGTGCCGGTCGACGTCGCCGCCTTCCTGCTCAACGAAAAGCGCGGCGAAGTGCTCAAGATCGAGAACCGCCACCGCATCACCGTGATCCTGATCCCGAACAAGCATCTGGACACCCCGCACTACAAGCTCGAGCGCATCAAGCACGACGATCCGCGCCTGGAAGACGCGCACGCCAGCTATGCAATGGCCGAGACCGCCGACACCGACATGGCCTACGCCAAGCGCCAGAAAGAAGAAGCCAAGCCGCGCCAGGAAGCCGTGGTCAAGACCATCACCCCGGCCCAGCCGGCTCCGGTGGTCGACCGCAGCGAAGCGGCCAAGCCGGCGAAAGCCGCCGCCGCTCCGGCCGCCGCTCCTGCTCCTGCGCCAGCCGAGAAGAGTTTCTTTGGCCGCCTGCGCGACTTCTTCTTCGGCAAACCTGAAGAACCGGCTCCGGCGCCAGCCGTGGCCGAGAAGCCGGCCGCGCCTGCGCCAGCCGAGCGCGGCGAGCGCAACAACCGCAGCAAGGGTGGCCGCAACGGCGGCCGCAATGGCGAACGCGGCGCCAAGCCGGGCCGTGAGCGCGAAGAGCGCGACGCGGTTGCCACCACCGTCGCCAAGGGCGCGCCGGGCGAGGAAGTTACCAAGGGCGCACCGGGCGAAGAGACCCGCGAAGGCCGCCAGCCACGTCAGCCACGCGAGCGCAAGCCACGCGAGCCGCGTGAGCCGCGCGAGCTGGTCGAAGGCGCACCGCGTGTCGAAAGCACCGAGCGTCCTGAGCGCAAGGAGCGCCAGCCACGCCAGCCGCGCGAGCGTACCGAGCGTACCGAACGCACCACCCAGGCCATCGAAGCCAAGCTCGATGAAGTGAGCGTGAGCCAGGTCGTCTCCACCGAGGTCGTCGCGGTGAGCACGACCGGTCCGGAAGGCAGCCAGGAAATCGTGCAGCAGGTCGTGAAGTCGGTGACGACGATCGGCCCGGATGGCGAAGAACTCGACGGCGAAGGCGACGGCGACGAGCCACGCCGCCGCCGCCGCCGTGGTGGCCGCAACCGTAATCGCCGCGACCGTGACCAGGTCGAGGGCAGCGAGGCGCTGGAAGGTTCGGACGAAGCGCCGGCATTCACCCCGGTAGCCGATGAAGAAGCGGCCAAGGTTGCCGCTGCCGCCAAGGCCGCGAAGGCCAAGCCGGCGCGCGCTACTGCCCAGGATGCATGGCCGTTCCCGACCGCGGCGTCGGTGGCGGCTGAGAAAGCGGAGGCCGAGAAGGCTGCCGCGCCAGCGCCAGCGCCAGCGCCTGCTGCTCCGGTCGCACCGGCGCCAGTCGCTGCCGAGCAGAATATGTTCCCGACTGCAGCTTCGGTTGCTGCTCAGCAGAATATGTTCCCGACGGCGGCGTCGGTGGCTGCGGCACGTGCCTCGACCGAAGAGGCAGCAGCGCCGGCACCTGCCCCGGCTCAGGTCGAACAGGCGCCAGTGGCGCAGGCGGCTCCTGCTCCTGCTCCCGTGGTTGAAACCGCGCCAGTGGCTGCACCGGTCGCCGCATCGGCGGTCGAGACGGCTCCGGCCGCCGCACCAGCCATCACCGTCGCTCCGACGCCAGTTGCCGCCCCGGCAGCCAGCGCACCGGCGCCAGGCGCAGCCCTGACCGCGGCGCCTGCGGCACCGGTGGAAGCACCGGCACCTGCAGCCGAAGCACCGGCCAAGCTGGACGAGGTGCTGGCCCAGGCCGGCCTGCAACTGGCAGCGACCGACCCTGAAAAACTGCGCGCCGCCCAGGAAGCCGCAGTGGCAGCCCCGGTTCGCCTGGGCCGTGCCCGCAAGGCAGTGGTCGCGCCGGTCGACGAGCCGCTGGTGCAGGTCGATACGACGCGCCAGTAATCCGCTAGTCAGCTACACCCGCCGTCGTCGCCGCCACTGGCGACACCGACTTCCCGCGCAGGCGGGAACCTAAGTTTGCAAGCGTTGCGATAACGCTCACAGTACTTGGGTTCCCGCCTTCGCGGGAACGACGTTTTGAGGGCGGCACTTTTTTGCCTTAGCCAACAATCATCATGCTTTACATGAACTGCTTTAAGTCACGGCGTTCATTCCCAACTGGTACGGGCAGCTTCATCAGCACCGTGCTATCGTACTGAAATGGCTGAAAAAATCATTCTGATCAATGACCTGCGCTCGTCCGCGCTGCAGGTCCCGGCCGTGCCTGAGGCCCCGACCGGCCTGTTGAGCGATGCGCTCGGCCGGCCCCTGCACGACCTGCGCATCTCGGTCACCGACCGCTGCAACTTCCGCTGCGTGTACTGCATGCCAAAGGAAGTGTTCGACAAGGATTACCAGTACTTGCCGCACGGCGACCTGCTGTCGTTCGAGGAAATCACGCGCGTGGCGCGGCTGTTCATCGCGCATGGCGTCGAGAAGCTGCGCCTGACCGGTGGCGAGCCGCTGTTGCGCAAGAACCTCGAGCGCCTGGTCGCGATGCTGCGCGCGCTGCCGACACCCAGCGGCCGTCCGCTCGACCTCACGCTCACCACCAATGGCTCGATCCTGGCGCGCAAGGCCCAGGCCCTGAAAGACGCCGGCCTGGACCGCGTCACGGTCTCGCTCGACGCGATGGACGACACGGTGTTCCGCAGCATGAACGACGTCGACTTCGCCGTCGCCGACGTACTGAACGGCATCGATGCCGCCCACGCAGCCGGCCTGGGGCCGGTCAAGGTCAATATGGTGGTCAAGGGCGGCACCAACGACGACCAGATCCTGCCCATGGCGCGCCACTTCAAGGGCTCGCCGACCATCCTGCGCTTCATCGAATTCATGGACGTCGGCGCCTCGAACGGCTGGAATATGCGCGACGTCGTACCGTCGCACGAAGTGGTGCGGCGCATCTCGGCCGAGCTGCCTCTGGCACCGGTCGCGGCCAACTACAGCGGCGAGACCGCCTCGCGCTGGCGCTACACGGATGGCAGCGGCGAGATCGGCGTTATCTCGAGCGTCACCCAGGCCTTCTGCGGCGACTGTTCGCGCCTGCGCCTCTCGACCGAGGGCAAGCTCTACACCTGCCTGTTCGCCACCCGCGGCCACGACCTGCGCGCGCTGCTGCGCGCCGATCGCAGCGACCTCGAACTGTCGGGCGCCATCGCCCAGCTGTGGCGCGGACGGGCCGACCGCTATTCCGAGACACGTACGGCCCAGACCGGCATCGGACAGCGCGACGGGGCGCGCAAGGTTGAAATGTCCTATATAGGTGGATAATGGAACAAGGGATGATCAGCGGACTGGTATTGGCGGGCGGTCGCGGCTCGCGCATGGGCAATGTCGACAAGGGCTTGCAGCCCTTCCGCTCGAGCACCATGGTCGAGCACGTCCTGGCGCGCCTGCGGCCACAGGTCGGGCCGGTGGCGATCAGCGCCAACCGCAATCTCGACACCTATCGCGGGTTCGACGCGATGGTGTTGCCGGATGAGATAGCCGACGGAGTGGAACCCTACCCGGGGCCGCTCGCCGGTCTCGAAGCCGGCCTGCGCCATTGCGCCACGCCTTATCTGCTGGCCGTCCCCTGCGACTCGCCCTTCCTGCCGGCCGATCTGGCATCCCGCCTGTTCGCCGCGCTGAAAGAAGCCGATGCCGACGTCGCCTACGCCGCAACGCAGGAAGCCGGCAAGCGCGCGCAGCCGCATCCCGTGTTCTGCCTGGTGCGCGTGGACCGGCTGCCGCAGCTATCGGCCTACCTGGCCGAAGGCGGCCGCCGCGTCGACGGCTGGCACCGCGACCTGAAGACGGTCGAAGTGGTCTTCGACGACGCCGACGCCTTCCGCAACATCAATACCCTGGACGAGCTGCGCGGGCTGGACGACGCTTCTCCGCCCTTCCCCGCCAGCCTGGCCCAGGTAGCGAGCTGCATCAACGGCTACGATCCGGACGCCCTGCGCGTGCAGGATGCCCAGCGCATCATCCGCGACTTCGTGCAGCCCGTACGCGCGGTCGAGATGGTCGCGCTGCGCACTGCGCTCGGCCGCGTGCTGGCGCGCGACCTGGTCTCACCGATCAACGTGCCGGCGCACGACAACTCGGCCATGGACGGCTACGCGCTGCGCGGCCGCGACCTGCCGGCCCAAGGAACGGTCACGCTGAGGGTGGTCGGCATCGCCTACGCCGGCAAGCCGCTCGACATCAAGCCAGGGCCTGGCGAATGCGTGCGCATCATGACCGGCGGCGTGATGCCGGCCGGTTGCGACAGCGTGCTGCCGCAGGAATTTGCCGAGCGCGCGACCGACGATGTCGTCACCGTGCGCGCCGGCGCCATCCGTCCAGGGGACAACCGCCGCCTTGCGGGCGAAGACCTGCAGGCCGGCAGCCCGGCCCTGAAGGCCGGCCGCGTCATTCGTCCGGCCGACCTGGGCCTGTGCGCCTCGCTCGGCTTCGCCGAGATTCCCGTGCAGCGCCGCCTGCGGGTTGCCTTCTTCTCGACCGGCGATGAATTGCGCTCGATCGGCGAAACGCTCGACGAGGGCTGCGTGTATGACAGCAACCGCTACACGATCTACGGCATGCTGGTCCGCCTGGGCTGCGACATCATCGACATGGGCGTGGTGCGCGACAGGCCCGAGGCCCTGGAAGAAGCGCTGCGCACCGCCTGCGAGAACGCCGACGCCATCATCACCTCGGGCGGCGTCTCGGTCGGCGCGGCCGACTACACGAAGCAAGTGATGGCCCAACTGGGCGACGTGACGTTCTGGAAGATCGGCATGCGTCCGGGCCGGCCGCTGGCCTTCGGCCGGGTATCGTCCAACGGCCGCAGCGCCTTCCTGTTCGGGCTGCCGGGCAATCCGGTGGCGGTGATGGTGTCGTTCTACTTCTTCGCGCGCGAGGCACTGCTGCGCATGATGGGGGCCGAGGCGCCGCTGCCACTGCTGCGCGCACGCTCGACCGAGGCGATCCGCAAGAAGCCGGGGCGCACCGAGTACCAGCGCGGCATCGTGGCACGCGGGGCTGATGGGGAGCCGGAGGTGCGCATCACCGGATCGCAGGGTTCGGGCATCCTGCGCTCGATGTCGGAGGCCAATTGCATGGTGGTGCTGCATGATGGGCGAGGCAATGTCGCGGCGGGGGAGATGGTGGATATTCTGCCGTTCGAAGGTCTGTTCTAAATCAGCAAGAAAATCTTACCGATCGGTATTTCCTGGACGGTTTTTGCTCAACATCATAGCAATCCTTACCGATCGGTGATTTTCGCCCAATTTTTCAGGCATAATTACTTCAAATCTTACCGATCGGGTTGAAAGGAAAAGGTATGGAGACGCCTCCCAATACCGCTGATGAAGTCTCCATTACGTCGGTACGCGAACTTGGGAAACTGATCCGGCAAACACGCAAGGCCCAGAAAATGACGCAAGAAGACGTGTCGGGCCTGGCGGGACTTGGTAACAGGTTCATCATCGACCTCGAACACGGCAAGGAAACGGTCCAGGCACAGAAGGTGATCGACGTCCTCAACTTGCTGGGCCTCGAACTCATCATCCGGAAGCGCTAACCGTGGCCAAGTCAGCACTGCCCTCAACGCTCTCCGTATTCGGCCCGGACGGACAGATAGGTACCCTGTACCCGGGCGACCCACTCAGCTTCGCTTACTGCCAGGCATGGCTGGAACATCCCCACGCCTCACCGCTCCACGCGGGCATCCCATTGCAGGCGGAATGTCGCCAGTCCCGCTATATCACTGCTTTTTTTGAAAACCTGCTTCCGGAAGGTGACCAACGCAAGCTCATCACCGTGCGCGAACACGTCTCGAGCGTGTATGGGCTGCTTGCACTAGTCGGGGGGGAAAGTGCAGGCTCGGTCGTCTTGCTACCCGAAGGCGAGCAAGCACAGGAGCCGGTCTACCAGACACTGACCTGGCAGCAGGTCAACGCCCTCGTACATAACGACGGCAAGCAGGTAAAAGAACTGGCGGCTATCGAACGCGAAGCGCGCGGGCTGCCCAAGCCGCGCATGTCGATATCGGGAGCACAGCACAAGCTGCTGCTCTACATCGCAGCCGACGGAACACCGCGCCGCCCCATGGGCAGCTCGCCCTCGACGCACATCCTCAAGCCGGATATCGTCAGGACCGATATCCGTGTGTTCGCATCGGCTGCGAACGAGACCATCATGATGACGCTGGCGCACAGGTGCGGCTTGCCCGTTGCCGCTGTGTCCTACGAACCCGTGACGCGGTCCTGCCTCGTCGCCCGATACGATCGGATGCCTCTCGAGAATGGCCAGTTGCGCCGAATCTGGCAAGCCGATTTTTGCCAGTTGCTCGGCGTCCCATCGACGATCAAGTACGAACATGATGGCGGCCCCGGTTTCAAGGATTGTTTCGACCTGCTGGGAGAATCGGTCCATCCAGCGCCTGATCGCCGCAACCTCCTGCGCTGGCTTTTCTTCAATCTCTACACCGGAAACAACGATTCGCACGCGAAAAACCTGTCGATGATCGCCAGTGGAAAAGGCATGCGGCTCGCGCCGTTCTATGACCTGATGGCGACGCGGGTGTACAGCGGCCTCGGTTCCGACTTCGCTTTCAAGATTGGCGGGGAGAGCAATCCCGGCAAACTGGGGACCGATCATGTGCTGGCGCTGGCCGACCAGCTTGGGATAAAACCGTCCTATCTTCGCAAGCTCGCGGACGACACGGCAACCGACATCCTGGCCGGCCTCCCCCTCGCAACCGCAGACGTGCTTCCCCTGCTGGCGCCTGGCGAACGCGTGATGGCGCAGCGCATCGCGGACAAGGTGGGATCGCTCACCAAAAAGCTACGCACCAACATGCTCGGCGCCTCCCATTGAGAACGCCAGACCAACCGAACGTCAGTCGTCCCGCTCAAGGCCATCCGGCCCCAGCATCAACTGCGCCGCCTCGCTCGGCAACGCCTCGACCGACTTGAGCTTGCGCGCCATCTGACGGCTGCGCACCTCGGCGTTTTCGATGTTCTTGGCGGCCTTCTCCAGGGTCAGCTTGGTGGTGGCCAGCACGTCGCCGAATTTGGTGAACTCGGTCTTGACCGCGCCCAGCACCTGCCACACCTCGGAAGAACGCTTCTCGAGCGCCAGCGTGCGAAAGCCCATCTGCAAGCTGTTCAACAGCGCGGCCAGGGTCGATGGCCCCGCGATCGTCACCCGCAAGGTGCGCTGCAGGTCGTCGGCCAGGCCGGGACGGCGCATCACCTCGGCGTACAGGCCCTCGGTGGGCAGGAACAGGATGGCGAAGTCGGTCGTCTGTGGCGGCGACACGTATTTGTCGCAAATGGTGCGCGCTTCGCCCCGCACCGCCCGTTCCAGCTCGGCGCCGGCGCGCGTCACGCCATCGGCATCGGCGACGTCGGCTGCCGCCAGCAGGCGTTCGTACTGCTCCTTGGGGAACTTGGCGTCGATCGGCAGCCATACCGGCTTGCCGCCATCGCCCGCGCCGGGCAGCTTGATCGCGAACTCGACCCGCGCGTTCGAACCGGCCACCGTCTCGACGTTCTTGGCGTACTGTTCGACAGTGAGCACCTGCTCCAGCAGCATTTCCAATTGCACCTCGCCCCAGGTGCCGCGGCTCTTGACGTTGGTGAGCACGCGCTTCAGGTCGCCCACGCCGATCGCCAGCTGCTGCATCTCGCCCAGGCCCTGGTGTACTTTTTCCAGCCGCTCCGACACCTGGCGGAACGATTCACTCAAGCGCGTCTCCAGCGTGGCATGCAGTTTTTCGTCGACTGTCTGGCGCATCTCTTCGAGGCGTTTGGCGTTATCGTTTTGCAGGTCGCGGATCTTTGTTTCCAGCGTGGTGCGCACCTCGAGCATGCGCTGGGCGTTCGATTCGGTGAGATTGCCCAGTGTCTGCTGCAGGGTGTCGGCGAAGCGCTTCAGTGCGCGCGCCTGCTCCTCGCGCCCGCTGCTCGAATGCAGCTGCATCTGCTGGCGCATGCTGTCCAGTTGCTGGACGGTGGCATTGTGATATTGCGCCAGATGAGAGGACAGTTCCTGGCGCGTCGACTGGGCGCTCGACTGCAGCTCCTGGCGCAGTTCGCGCTCAAGGCGTTCGACGTGGTTGCCGTCGCCATTGCCGCGCATGCGCAGTAGCAGCATCAGCACGGCGACCAGCAGGCCGGCCACGACGACGAGGCCGACCAGGATGAGGATTTCGGCAACGGTCATATGATCAATCGGCGCATTTCAGTCAGGTTTATTGCGCATCCAGTCCGCGGTCTGGAAGAAGGAATTCATCATGCGCACGCGCAGCGCGTCGTCGTAGCCCAGGTCTTCCATGGCCCAGGCCATGCAGCGCAGCCACTGGTCGCGTTCCGCGCTGCCGATCGCGAACGGCAGGTGGCGCGCGCGCAGGCGCGGGTGGCCGTAGCGTTCGATGTACAGGTCGGGGCCGCCCATCCAGCCGGACAGGAACATGAAGGTCTTCTCCCGCGAGCTGTCGTTGGGCACCGGATGCATGGCGTGGATGCCGGCGAAATCGGGCTCGAGCTGCATCAGGTCATAGAAGCGGTCGACCAGCGCCCGCAAGCGCTCGCCGCCGCCCATCATCTCGTACAGGGTCTGGGGTTCGGCCTGCACGTCGGTCTGTGTTTCGGTATTGTGTTCGGACATCCCGCCATGATAGCGCACGGCCACGGACCGTGTCCGCGGCCGTGCCGTCGTCGCACTTGCTCTTCGCGATTACGCTTCGCGTAAGGTCTGCAACGGCGGCTGCCGCAGCACCCCGCGCAGACCCAGCCAGCCGCCCACGATCGCGCACAGCGCGCCGACGAACAGGCCCGCGATCCATACGCCCGGCTCGAACACCCACGGGAACTTGAACTGGTAGGTGGCCAAAGCCCAGCCCAGCGCCGCCGCGCCGCTCGCCGCCAGCAGGCCGGCCAGGCCGCCCACCAGCACGAACTCGATGCGCTGAGACTGCGCCAGTTGCTGGCGCGTGGCGCCCAGCGCGCGCAGCAGGCCGGCCTCGCGCGTGCGCTCGGACTGCGATCCCATCAGCGCCGCATACAGCACCAGCACGCCGGAAGCGAGCGTGAACAGGAACAGGAACTCGACCGCCGTCACCACCTGGTCCAGCACGTCCTGCAGCTGACGGATGATGCCCGAGACGTCGATCACCGTCAGGTTGGGATGGTTGCGGGTCAGCGCATTGCCCAGGTTCGCGCCCTCGGGCGGCACGTGGAAGGCCGTCATATAAGTGGTCGGCGCGTCCATCATCGCCGCCGGATTGATGATGACGAAGAAGTTGGCGCGCATCGAGCCCCATTCGAGCTTGCGCACGCTGGTGATCTTCGCCTCGACCGGCAGGCCCGCCATGTCGAAGCGCATGCTGTCGCCGAGCTTCAGGCCCAGGCGCTCCATGATGCTCTGCTCGACCGAGGCCTCGGCCACGCCGGGTGCATCCTTGAACCACTCGCCCTGCACCACCTCGTTCGCCTGCGGCAGCACATCCGTGGTCGACAGGTTGAATTCGCGGTTGGCCAGGCGCCGCGCCTCGCCATCCGCAAAGGTGTCGCGCGTGATCGCGTCGCCGTTGATGGCCGTCAGGCGGCCGCGGATCATCGGGTACAGCACCGGTTCCTTGACGCCGGCCGCAATCAGCTGGCCTTCGACGCCCTGCTTTTGCTCGGGCAGGATGTTGATCACGAAGCGGTTCGGCGCATCGGCCGGCGTGGCCAGCTGCCAGGCCGACATCAGGTCGCCGCGCACCACGGTCAGCAAGAGCAGCGCCATCAGGCCCAGCGCCAGCGACACCACCTGCACCACGGTGGCGCCGGGCCGGCGCTGCAGCGAGTTGACGGCGAAGCGCCAGGCCTGGTGCTGGAACGCGCCGCGCATCCGGCGCAGCCCTTGCAGGCCAAGCCAGGCCACCAGGGCGAAGAAGGCGAAGCCGCCCAGGAAGCCGCCGGCGGTGATCAGGGCCAGGGTCGGGTCGCCCGCCTGCCACAGGAGCAGCAGGAAGAACACGCCGATGCCCAGGCCATAGGTCGCCAGCGCGGCCGGTTGCGGCGCGCCCTGCTCGCGCCGGATCACCCGGTTGTGCGGCACGTTGCGCAACTGGAGAATCGGCGGCAGCGCGAAGCCGACCAGCAGCAGCATGCCGGTGGCCACGCCCTGCAGCGCGGGCAGCATCGACACCGGCGGCAAGTCGGTGTTGATCAGCGAGGCGATCATCTCGAGCAGCACGAAGTGGGCGCCGAAGCCGACCAGCACCCCGATCGCGCTGCCAAGCAGGCCGATGAAGCCGAATTCGAGCAGGTACAGCACGGTGACCTGGTTCTGGGTCAGGCCCAGGCAGCGCAGCATGGCGCAGGCGTCCAGGTGGCGGCCCATGAAGCGGCGCGCCGCCATCGCCACCGCGACCGCCGCCAGCATCGCCGACAGCAAGCCCACCAGCGACAGGAACAGGCCGGCGCGATCGAGCGTCGCGCGCATCTCGGGGCGGCCGTTTTCCAGCGTCTCGATGCGCACGCCCTTGATATTGTTATCGCGGATCTGGGCGCGTATCCACTGTTCGTAGTCGCGCACCGCGGCCATGTCGTTCGCGTCTTTCGATGCGACCATCAGGCGGAAACTCACGCGCGCGAAGTCGTCGACCAGGCCGGTGGCCTGCAGGTCTTCCAGCGCCAGCATCACGCGCGGCGCGAAGTTGGCGAACGAGGCGCCCTTATCGGGTTCGGTGGCGATCAGCTGGGCGATGCGGAACTGGCTGTTGCCCAGGGTGAGCGTGGCGCCGACCTCGGTGCGCAGCTGCGGCAAGAGGCCAGGATCGACCCAGACCGTGCCGCGCGCCGGCACCTCGCGCGTGGGCGTGCCCTGCGCGCCGCCAGCGGCGACGGGATCGGTCGTGATGCTGACCTGGCCGCGCAGCGGATAGCCTTGCGATACCGCCTTGATCGACGACAGCTGGGCCAGCGAGTCGTCGCCCTCGCCAGCTTGCGCCATGCTCGGGAAGGTGACGGTGTCGGCCAGCAGCAGGCCCCGTTTCAGGGCTTCGTCGCGCCATTCCTGGCGCACCGGGTCGTCGGTATTGACCAGCAGGTCGGCGCCGAGCAGCTGGTGGGCGTCGCGGTCCATGCCGGCCCGCATGCGGTCGATGAAGAAGCCGACCGAACTCAACGCCGCGACCGCGACGATCAGCGCCACCAGCAGGAAGCGCAGCTCACCGGCGCGCCAGTCGCGCGCCGTCATGCGAAGAGCCTGGACGAACATGGATCCGCTCCGTTCTGAAAGGTCAGGCGTTGGCGAAGAAGTCGTCGACTTCGGCGAGGAAGGCGCGCTTGCGCTCCGGGTCGACGAAGGCGGCCTGGAAGCTGTTCTTCGCCAGCTGGCGCGCATGGCGTTCATCCAGCGGCAGCGCGTCGAAGGCGGCGAAGTAGTTCTCGTTGACGTAGCCGCCGAAATAGGCCGGATCGTCCGAGTTGACGGTCACCGCCAGGTTCGCGTCGAGCAGCGTGCGCAGATTGTGCGAGCCCATTACGTCGAACACGCGCAGCTTGATGTTCGACAGCGGGCACACGGTGAGGGCCATCTGCTCGCGCGCCAGGCGCTCGACCAGGGCCGGGCTTTCCAGGCTGCGCACGCCGTGGTCGATGCGTTCGACCTTGAGCACGTCGAGCGCGCTTTCGATATAGGCCGGCGGGCCCTCCTCGCCCGCATGCGCGACCAGGCGCAGGCCGAGCGCACGGGCGCGCTCGAACACGCGCGCGAATTTCTCGGGCGGGTGGCCGACCTCGGACGAATCGAGGCCGACGCCAATGAACTTGTCGCGGAACGGCAGCGATTCTTCGAGCGTGGCGAGCGCCTCGTCTTCGGACAGGTGGCGCAGGAAGCACATGATCAGGCTGGCACTGAGCGGCGCGTCCTGGCAGGCGCGCCAGATGCCGTTGATGGCGGTCTCGAACGGCACGCCGCGCGCGGTATGGGTTTGCGGATCGAAGAAGATCTCGGCGTGGCGGACATTGTCGGCATGGGCGCGCGCCAGATAGGCTGCAGTCATGTCGTAGAAGTCTTGTTCCTTCATCAGCACGCTGGCGCCGGCATAATAAATGTCGAGGAAGGATTGGAGATCGGTGAAAGCGTAGGCCTCACGCAACGCTTCGACCGAGCTGTAAGCGAGGTCGACGCCGTTTCTTTGCGCAAGCTCAAAAATCAGTTCCGGTTCGAGCGAGCCCTCGATGTGGATGTGCAGTTCTGCCTTGGGCATGTTTCGCAGCAGCTTGCGTAGGCGTTCGTCGAGCATGGTTTTCTCCAACAGGTACATCAGACAATATTCAATAGTGCGGGTCATTCAGACCCGACCGGCAAGTGTAACGCATGCGCGCTTTCTGCCTGCGCCAAGGCGAAAATGGCTGCGCTCGGCTCTATGACATGCACGATTCGCGTGCGCCGCGTGTTGAGCAGTTCGTGCACTATCGGCGCACAACGGAAGAAAATAGGGATGCCGCCGGCACGCCGATCTTTCGTTCAAACCGGCCTCGACGCCGTGTTCCGGTCCCACCTTCGCTGGGCCGCCGCGACGCCTGCAAAAACCGACTTTCGATAGGTGAATCAAGCACTTGGCATCGCTTCAACAGCTTGCACGACACTGCTTTGACTTCGGAAACTAATAGGCACATAATAAATTTCATAAACGCAAAAAAAGCGTTCTCCACCACGCGAGGATTCGGCGCACCGCCTTGGCGAACCGCCGAATCGACTACAAGCAATCGCACGTGAATTCCACAAACGGCGCCGGCCATCCCGGCGCGGCACGTGACGACCGAACAGGGAGTACGCAAAGTTACCGGGGCCCCGGGCAGCTTCGACAGTAGCTGCTGTGACAGTGATTCGTTGTTGGCACATTAAAGGAACTTCAATGAGCATCTTTGAAAACTACGCGGCCCGCTATGAGCGTACTCGGGAAGAAGAATACTCCCTGACGGAATATCTCCAACTGTGCAAGAAAGACCCGCTGACCTATGCCAGCGCGCCTGAGCGCATGCTGGCCGCCATCGGCGAACCCACCCTGGTCGATACCCGCCTCGATCCACGCCTGTCGCGCATCTTCGCCAACAAGGTGATCAAGATCTATCCGGCCTTCCGCGAGTTCTACGGCATGGAAGAAGTGATCGAGCAGGTGGTGTCTTATTTCCGCCATGCGGCGCAAGGGCTCGAAGAGCGCAAGCAGATCCTGTATTTACTCGGCCCGGTTGGCGGCGGCAAATCGTCGATCGCCGAAAAACTGAAAAGCCTGATGGAACTCGTGCCCTTTTATGCGATCAAGGGCTCGCCGGTAAATGAATCGCCGCTCGGCCTGTTCAGCGAAGAAGAAGACGGCACCATCCTCGAAGAAGATTACGGCATTCCGCGCCGCTACCTGCGCGCCATTCCAAGTCCGTGGGCCGTCAAGCGCCTGCACGAATTTGGCGGCGACATCGAAAAATTCCGCGTCGTCAGACGCTATCCATCGATCCTGAAACAGATCGCGATTTCCAAGACCGAACCGGGCGACGAAAACAACCAGGACATCTCTTCGCTGGTCGGCAAGGTCGATATCCGCAAGCTCGAGGATTTCCCGCAAGACGATCCGGACGCCTACAGCTATTCCGGCGGCCTGTGCCTGGCGAACCAGGGCCTGATGGAATTCGTCGAGATGTTCAAGGCGCCGATCAAGGTGCTGCACCCGCTGCTGACCGCTACGCAGGAGAGCAACTACAAGGGCACCGAAGGCTTCGGCGCGATTCCTTTCGACGGCATCGTGCTGGCGCACTCGAACGAATCCGAGTGGAAGACCTTCCGCAACAACCGCAACAACGAGGCGTTCCTCGACCGTATCTATATCGTGAAGGTGCCGTATTGCCTGCGCGTGTCCGATGAAATCCAGATCTACGACAAGCTGCTGCGTAATTCCTCGCTCGACAAGGCGCCGTGTGCGCCCGGCACCCTGCGCATGATGTCGCAGTTCGCCGTGCTGTCGCGCCTGAAGGATCCCGAGAATTCGAGCATCTTCTCCAAGATGCTGGTCTACGATGGCGACAACCTGAAGGACACCGATCCCAAGGCCAAGTCGCTGCACGAATACGTCGACTATGCCGGCGTGGACGAAGGCATGAACGGCCTGTCGACCCGCTTCGCCTTCAAGATCCTGTCCAAGGTCTTCAACTTCGACAATACCGAGGTCGCGGCCAATCCGGTGCACCTGCTGTACGTGCTCGAACAGCAGATCGAGCGCGAGCAGTTCCCGCCAGAGACCGAGCAGCGCTATCTCTCCTATATCAAGGAGCACCTGGCGCAGCGCTACGTCGATTTCATCGGCAAGGAGATCCAGACCGCCTACCTGGAAAGCTATTCCGAGTATGGCCAGAACATCTTCGACCGCTACGTGACCTTTGCCGACTTCTGGATCCAGGACCAGGAGTTCCGCGATCCGGATACCGGCGAAAGCTTCGACCGCGAATCGCTCAATTCCGAGCTGGAAAAGATCGAAAAGCCGGCCGGGATTTCGAATCCGAAGGATTTCCGCAACGAGATCGTCAACTTCAGCCTCAGGGCGCGCGCCACCAATGCCGGCAAGAATCCGGCCTGGACCAGCTACGAGAAGTTCCGCAGCGTGATCGAGAAGAAGATGTTCTCGAATACCGAGGAACTTTTGCCGGTAATTTCCTTCAATGCAAAAGCGAGTGCCGAGGATGCGAACAAGCATGCCGACTTCGTCGCCCGCATGGTAGAGAAAGGCTATACACCAAAGCAGGTGCGCCTGTTGTGCGAATGGTATCTGCGCGTGCGGAAATCCTCGTAAGAGGTCAGCTTCCGTGTTGCCGGTTCGCCGCAGGCCGCCGCCGGCAAGACGCGACGCTGCGCGTGCGCCGCACGCTCGTTCGCGCAGCGTATTAAGATAAGGGTGCCGTCGCATGCGACGGCGCCAAAGCGCCAGCGACAAGCGCCACATGTCGCCAGTTCCGCGCTTATTAAAAGCAGGAGGCCTGTTTTGACTTACCTCATCGACCGTCGCTTGCAGGGCAAGAACAAGTCAGCGGTCAACCGCGAACGTTTCCTGCGCCGCTACAAGGCGCAGATCAAGGATGCTGTCGGCCGCGCCATCAAGGGCCGCTCGATCACCGACATCGAGAACGGTGAAAAAGTCACCATTCCCGTCAAGGACGTGAACGAACCGCATTTCGGCCACGCCCATGGCGGCGTGTATGAAACCGTCAACCCCGGCAATACCGAATATCAAAAAGGCGACCAGTTCAACCGCCCCCGCGGCGGCGGTGGCGGCGCCGGGCGCGGCCGCGCCGGCAATAGCGACCAGACCGTCGAAGACGATTTCATCTTCGAGCTGTCGCGCGAAGAATTCATGAATTACTTCTTCGAGGATCTCGAGCTGCCGAACATGGTCAAGACGCAGCTGTCCCAGACCATCGAATACAAGAACCAGCGCGCCGGCTACAACGTGTCCGGCACGCCCTCGAACATCCACGTGCTGCGCTCGCTGCGCGGCGCCCTGGGCCGCCGCATCGCCGTCGGTGGCCCTGCCCGGCGCCAGCTGGCCGAGGCGGAAGAAGCGCTGCAGGCCTTGCTCGACGAAGGCGCGCCGTCCGACGACGAACAGGTGGTCGCACTGAAGGACCGCATTCACCACCTGCACATCCGCCTGAATGCCATTCCCTTCATCGATCCGTTCGACCTGCGTTACTCGAACCGGATCAAGGTCCCCAAACCCAGCACCCAGGCCGTGATGTTCTGCATCATGGACGTATCGGGCTCGATGGACGAGACGCGCAAGGATACGGCCAAGCGTTTCTTCATCCTGCTGTATCTTTTCCTCAAGCGGGTCTACGAGAAGATCGACGTCGTCTTCATCCGCCACCACACGGCGGCGGCCGAGGTCGACGAGAACGAGTTCTTCCATTCGCGCGAGTCGGGCGGCACCGTCGTCTCCTCGGCCCTGCACCTGCTGCAGAAGGTGATCACCGAGCGCTACGGCAGCGCCGACTGGAACGCCTATGTGGCGCAGGCCTCGGACGGCGACAACTGGGATAACGACTCGGTGCTGTGCAAGCAGATTCTTACCAGCGCGATCATGCCGCGCGTGCAGTATTACACCTATGTCGAGATCACCGATGGCCCGCCGCAGAACCTGTGGGAACAATACTGCGACGTCGCCGCCCAGCACCGCAATTTTGCGATGCAAAAGATCGTGACCCCGGCCGATATCTATCCGGTATTCCGGGAACTGTTCAAGAAGCAGGCCAAATAGCCTGCGGAACGCGTTAGAGCAATACCTGTAGCTAATAGCGAGGCGCCCCATGCCAAGAGATCCAAGCAATCCGCGCGCCCTGCCCGAACAGTCGGAGTGGACCTTCGACCTGATCGAGCAGGCACACGAAGAAATCAAGCGGGTGGCCAAGCGCTACGGCCTGGACACCTACCCGAACCAGCTCGAAGTCATTACCGCAGAGCAAATGATGGATGCCTACACCTCGGTAGGCATGCCGGTGTCTTATAACCACTGGTCGTTCGGCAAGCACTTCCTCAGCACCGAGAAGAGCTACCGCCGCGGCCAGATGGGCCTGGCCTACGAGATCGTCATCAACTCGAATCCCTGCATCGCCTATCTGATGGAAGAAAACAGCCTGACGATGCAGGCGCTGGTGATCGCCCACGCCGCCTACGGCCACAATTCTTTCTTTAAGGGAAATTACCTGTTCCGCAGCTGGACCGATGCCGACGCCATCGTCGACTATATGGTGTTTGCCAAGAACTATATCGCCGAATGCGAGCAGCGCTACGGCATCGATGCGGTCGAAGAGTTGCTCGATTCCTGCCATGCGCTGCAGAACTACGGCGTCGACCGCTATAAGCGGCCGGCCAAGCTGTCGGTGGCGCAAGAGGCGGCGCGCACCAAGGAACGCGAGGAATACGCCCAGTCGCAGGTCAATTCGATCTGGCGCACCCTGCCCCAGCGCGAAGAACAGGCGGCAGCGGACGCGCCGACCCACCGCTTCCCGCCCGAGCCCGAGGAAAACCTGCTGTATTTCATCGAGAAATACGCGCCGCTGCTGGAACCCTGGCAGCGTGAACTGGTGCGGATCACGCGCAAGATTTCTCAGTATTTTTATCCGCAACGCCAGACCCAGGTGATGAACGAGGGCTGGGCCACCTTCTGGCACTACACGATCCTGCAAGACCTCTATAAAGAGGGGATCGTCGGCGACGGCTTCATGCTCGAGTTCCTGCAAAGCCATACGAATGTGGTCTACCAGCCGCCGGCCAACAGTCCGTATTACAGCGGGATCAATCCCTATGCCCTCGGTTTCGCGATGATGACCGATATCCGGCGCATCTGCGAAAACCCGACTGATGAAGACAGAACCTGGTTCCCCGACATCGCCGGCAGCGACTGGCTCAAGACGCTCGACTTCGCGATGCGCAACTTCAAGGACGAGAGCTTCATCGCCCAGTACCTGTCGCCCAAGCTGATCCGCGACTTCCATTTCTTCGCCGTGCTGGACGACGACCGCAGCGACAAGCTGACCATCTCGGCCATTCACGACGAGGCAGGCTACCGCTACGTGCGCCACAAGCTCGCCGAGCAGTACAACCTGGGCAGCCGCGAGCCGAACATCCAGGTCTGGCAAGTCAATACACGCGACGACCGCGCCCTCACCTTGCGCCACACGCAATACAACCGCCGCCCGCTCAACGGACAGGCGCAAGAGGTGCTCAAGCACGTGGCCCGGCTGTGGGGCTTCGACGTGCGGCTGGAGACGGCCGATCCGGCCGGGCATGTAGTCAGCTTCCTGGAGTGCCGGCGCGAGAAGCGCGGGCGCTGAGCGGCGCCGCGCTTACCTCGACCCCACTGCGGCTCTTGGGCGGTGACGATGTCGCCGCAAGTGGCGACGTTCGTCGCCCGCCACTCCCCCCTTCCGATCAGCGTTGATGCCGCCAATGCGAGGCACAAGCACCTTGCCTTGCCTATGCATGTTCAATTACGCTCGTCTGGTATCGCCAATATACAGATTTCATGGTATGTTCCCGACATCACATGTTAGCGCTGTCACAACCAAGACATGGCAATTTGTCGGTGAATGACCTAGCACTGACTAAGTAATATAGTTTGCCTCACAGGGTGTGGGAGCGCGCAGCTTTCATTCCTGTCAAGTCGAAGTCACGGAATGACGTACTGTTGAGGCAGCTCAAACGCAATAACGGGTATCGCTTTTATCTATACTGTATGTACACCCGAGGCAGCTTCCAGGACAATGCAGGGAAGTCGGGGACTGATGAGAATAGGCAATTGTTTGCAGAAAGGCCATTGCGGAGTCATATGAAATTCGCCAACTTTCCGATTTAGCGTCAGAAATTTGGTGAATATGGCATCTGCACTGATCTTCCACGCGATGAGGAGAATCGATACATAAAACTACACATTTTCCGGCCTTCCGGACCCCTCAAAACGACCTCGCAAGGCTTGTATAGATGAGCTTGTTTGCCTGCATTTACAGGTAGTTAGCGCACCTTTCAGTGCTGTAAAAATGTATGTGCAAAAAAGAATTCGTAGGTATAATTCTTCGATGTCCCGGATGCGGCTCTAGGCTTTTGTCGTGTTTAGTGGGTTTGGTAGCAACAAAAAAGAGTTGGTATTGGAGAAATATGGCATGAATTTTTCGAATGAGAAGCAACCCGGGAAGAATCTCACAGGATTCATCGTTGTCCTCATCTTCCACATTCTCGTGGGATGGGCACTCGTGGCTGGCCTGGGTACCCGGATTGTCACCACGGTGACCGAAGCTGTGGAAACCAAGCTGATTGAAGAGACCGCGCCGCCACCGCCGCCGGAAACTCCGCCGCCGCCGCCGCCGCCAGAAATGAAAGCGCCGCCGCCGCCGTTCATCCCGCCGGTCGAAGTGCAGGTGCAGCAACCGCCGCCACCGCAAAACACGATCGCTACCGCGACCAACACGCCGCCGCCAACCACCCAGCTGGCTCCGCCGGCACCGCCAGCACCTCCGGCTCCGCCGGCACCGCCGGCACGTGGTCCTAGCCGCACCGAGGCAGTCGCTGACTTTAATACTTGCGCACGTCCGGAATATCCGCGTTCGTCGCAGCGCAATGAAGAAACCGGTACCACGACCCTGCAGTTCCTGATCGGTGTCGATGGTCGGGTGATCGAAGCCAAGCTGGCGAAGTCGAGTGGCTTCCGTGACTTGGACCGGGCCGCGCAATCGGCTCTGAGCAAATGCCGATTCAAGCCCGCCATGATTGATGGCAAGCCGGAACAGGCGTGGACAGCGGTGCAGTACGTCTGGACGCTGGAATAAAACCGAGGCAAAACACCGTCTCAAATTTTGATTGTCGTTGTCATTAGTTCAGCGAACTGTCTATTTAATATCTTTGGAGGAAGCATGTTTAAGAATACCCGTTTGTCCGCTTTCCTGGCGGCTGTCCTGTTGTCGGTTACTGCAGCATCGGCTCTGGTCTCGGCCCCGGCCTTCGCTCAAGAAACCCCGGCAGCCGACGCGGCTCCAGTGGCGACCGACGCAGCTGCACCAGCTGTCGATCCAGCTGCTGCTCCTGCTGACGCTGCTGCTCCTGCAGATGCTGGCGCGCCAGCCGCTGCTCCAGGTGGCGAGCAGACCGAAGAAGTCTACAACCCGTACGGCCTGCAAGCCATGTGGGAACACGGCGACTTCGTCAACAAGGGCACCCTGATCATCCTGTCGCTGATGTCGATCGGTTCGTGGTACATCATCATCACCAAGCTGATCGATCAGCAAAAAGTGATGCGTCAAGCTAAAGACATGCAAGCCAAGTTCTGGAAAGCACCGTCGATCGCTGCTGGTTCGGCTCAGCTGAAAGAAGGTTCGCCATTCCGCTTCATCGCTGAAACCGGCACCAAGGCTACCCAGCACCACGACGGCGCCCTGCTCGAGCAGATCGACCTGTCGACCTGGGTCACCATGCAGATCCAGCGTTCGGTCGACCGCGTCCAGTCGCGTCTGCAAGATGGCCTGTCGTTCCTGGCAACCGTCGGTTCGACCTCGCCGTTCATCGGTCTGTTCGGTACCGTCTGGGGCATCTACAACGCACTGACCGCCATCGGCATGTCGGGTAACGCCTCGATCGACAAGGTCGCAGGTCCAGTCGGTGAAGCACTGATCATGACCGCCTTCGGTCTGTTCGTTGCAGTTCCTGCCGTCCTGGGTTACAACTGGCTGGTGCGTCGTAACAAGACCGTGCTGGAAGAAGTCCGCTCGTTCTCGGCTGACGTGCACTCGGTGCTGATCTCGGGCGCAATGTCGACCTCGAACGCAGCTGCACAAGCTAAAAAGATTGGATAAATTATGTCGATGAGTGTCGGTTCCGATTCCGGCGAAGATGCACTGAATTCAGAGATCAACACGACGCCACTCGTTGACATCATGTTGGTTCTTCTGATCATCTTCCTGATCACGAGCCCGGTGGTTCTGAATCTGCAGAAAGTTACGCTGCCTGAAGAAGAGAACCAGGTCACCCTGTCCAAACCGGAAGACGTCAATATCACCGTCAATAAAGACGGTGAGATGTACTACAACCAGACTCACCTCGCGAACACGGACGAGCTGTTCAAGTTCCTCGCGGAGCAGTCGGTGAAAGTGCCGCAACCGGCGGTGAAAGTTCGTGGCGACCAGGAAGCCCGCTACGAAGCAATCGGCCGGGTCATTTACACGGCACAACGTGCTGGTGTGCAGAAGGTTGGTTTCGTTATTCAGCCGCAATAAGCTGATAGCGATGCACGCGGCGCCTGGCTTTCGGGCCGGGCGCCGTAACCTTCTCCCCAACATTTGATAAGGACACACCATGAGTATGAACGTAGGTGGAGGCTCCGCAGCGGATGCGGATCCGGAACCGATGATGGAAATGAACATGACGCCGCTGATCGACGTCTTGCTCGTTCTTATCATCATGCTGATTATTACGATTCCGAAGCAAGATCACTCGGTCAATCTGAACATGCCAGTTGGTAACCCGCCCCTGAGCGATATCAAGCCTGTCGTGATCACGATCGACGTCGACTTCGACGGTACCATCCTCTGGGATGGCGAAGTTGTGCCGGACCGCGCTGCGCTGGAAGCCAAGATGAACGCTGTTGCCGCCATCCCTGACCAGCCCGAAGTGCACCTGCGTCCGAATAAGCTGGTAGAGTACAAGGTTGTTGCCGGTGTCATGGCATCTGCCCAGCGTATTGGCGTCACCAAAATCGGCATGGTCGGTAACGAGCAGTTCCAGTAATCGTTCCATGTTTGACCAACACGGCAGGGCTATCCCTGCCGTGTCCATTTTGAAATAAGGATTTTTCAGATGATCAAGTTCCGTCTCGCTCACCTCAGCCTTGCAATGGCCGCTCTGGGCTTTACCGCGCTCACCCCGGTAATCGGCCTGTCTTCCGCCGTCGCGCAGGAAGCGATGCGCCCGGAGATTGGCAAACCGCTGCAGCAAGCCCAGGCCCAGATGAAACAGGGCAAGCACAAAGAAGCACTGGCTACCCTGCGCGGACTGGACAAGGTGGGCAACAAGACCGCCAATGAAAGCTACCTGATCGAGCGCGTGCGCGCCGGGGCAGCCTCGTCGGCCGGCGATTACGATACTGCCGCCAAATCCTTTGAAGCCCTGCTCGCGTCTGGAAAGCTGAACGCCAATGAGCGTTCGCAATTCGCCGAAGGCCTGGTGGGTATCTATATGCGTGCAGGCGACCTGAACAAGGCGAACAGCACCATCCAGACCCTGCTCAAGCAGAAGGAAGATCCGAAACTGCGCGCTTACCTGCTGCAGAACTATTACAAACAAGGCAATACCGCTGCACTCGAGCAAGAACTGCGCACCATCGAGAAAAGCGGCCGCCTGAGCGAAGACCAGCTCGGCATGCTGGCCAATATCCAGCTCAAGAAAAACGATACCGCCGGCTACGTGCGCACCATCGAGAGGCTGGCCGCCAGCTATCCGAAGGCGCAGTACTGGACCGACCTGCTGAACCGCGTGCAGCGTCAGCCAGGCTACTCGCAGCGCCTGAACGTCGACGTGTACCGCCTGAAGCTGGCCAACAACCTGCTCAAGAAGCCGAGCGAGTACATGGAAATGGCCCAGCTGGTGCTGCAGGCGAAAGCCCCGGCCGAAGCGCTCAAGATCATCGATAAGGGCTACAAGGCTGGCGCCCTGGGCACCGGCACCGACGCCGCGCGTCACCAGCGCCTGAAGGATCTGGCCGAGAAGAACCTGGCCGAGCAGAACAAGAACTTCGCTGCGCTGGAAGCCGAGCACACCGCGGTCAAGGACCAGGACTCGCTGGTTGGCCTGGGTTACGCACTGGTGCAGGCTGGCCAGGCTGACAAGGGTCTCAAGATGATGGACGCGGCGATCAAGGCCGGCGGCCTGAAGAACCCTGAAGACGCCAAGCTGCGCCTGGGCGAAGCCTACGCTGTAGCCGGCAAGAAGCAGCAAGCCATCGCCACGCTCAAGACCGTGGGCGGCAAGGACGGCACCGCCGAACTGGCCCGCTACTGGATCCTGGCGATCAACAATCCGCTGTCCTGATCGGCCTTTCCCCGCGCAGGCGGGGAATCAAGCCTGACCTGCAACAGCAGCGTCACCCGTCGTCCCCGCGCAGGCGGGGACCCAATTTTGCCGGCGTTATCACAACGCGGAGAAACTTGGGTCCCCGCCTGCGCGGGGACGACGTTTTTGCGCTAACAAGACCTGCCGGCATCTCCCATATGCAACAATCGCTTTACCGTATAATCAGGGTTTTCGCGCCGCACCAATGTCGCGCGGCTTGTAACCGGACCCAGATTTGATGAAGGTATTTCGCGGACTTCCCAACGACAGGGCGCGTGCGCCCTGCGCGCTCACGATCGGCAATTTCGACGGCGTCCATCGCGGCCACCAGGCCCTGCTGGCCCACGTGCGCAGCGCCGCCGCGGGGCTCGGCCTGGAAGCGGCCGTGATGACGTTCGAACCCCATCCGCGCGAATACTTCGCCCGCAAATCCGGCGACCTGTCGCGCGCCCCGGCCCGCATCGCCAACCTGCGCGACAAGCTCGAAGATCTCGACCAGGCCGGCATCGACCGCGTCATCGTCGAGCATTTCAACGAACAGTTCGCCGCCATGTCGCCGCGCGACTTCATCGAGCGCGTGCTGGTCGACGGCCTGCACGTCAAGTGGCTGATGGTCGGCGACGATTTCCGCTTCGGCGCCCGGCGCCAGGGCGATATCGCGATGCTGGTCGAGGCCGGCCGCGAGTTCGGCTTCGACGTCCACACCCTCGACGCCGTCATGCACGGCGACCAGCGCATCTCGTCCTCGGCCGTGCGCGCCGCCCTGCTGGAAGGTGATTTCGTCCGTACCAAGGAGCTGCTCGGCCATCCGTATGCGATGTCGGGCCACGTGATCCATGGCCAGAAGCTGGGCCGCACGCTGGGCTTTCCGACCATGAACCTGCGGGTGGCGCATCGCCCTGCCCTCTCCGGCATCTTCGTCGTGCAGGTGCACGGCCTGGCGGACGCGCCGCTGCCGGCCGTGGCCAGCCTGGGCGTGCGTCCGACCGTCGAGGATGCAGGCCGTATGCTGCTTGAAGTCCATGTGTTCGACTATGCCCAGCAATGTTACGGCAAGCTGGTACGCGTGGAATTCCTCGCCAAGCTGCGCGACGAAGAGAAATACGACGACCTGGCCACGCTCACTGCCGCGATCGACAACGACGCGGCCCAGGCGCGCGCCTTCTTTGCCCACCGCAACAGCGCGCTGACGGCGACCGACCGAATTTGAGCGCGCTCCCGGTCGTCCTCGCGACGCTTGGGAAGCGCCTCACCAGACTCTGCCGCGGCGCTTTGCGCCGTGCACACCGAACACTTACCAGAAGAAGCTTATGTCCGATACCAAACAGAACAACGGCCAGTCCCAGGCAACTAAGGGCCAGAAAAAACCTGAAAGCAAATACCCGGTCAATATGACCGATACCCCATTCCCGATGCGGGGCGACCTCGCCAAGCGCGAGCCGGGCTGGGTCAAGCAATGGCAGGATAAAAAAATCTACGAGCGCGTGCGCAAGGCCGCCGCCGGCCGTCCGACCTTCATCCTGCACGACGGTCCGCCGTACGCCAACGGCGACATCCACCTGGGCCACGCCGTCAACAAGATCCTGAAGGACATGGTGATCAAGTCGCGCACCATCGCCGGCTTTGACGCGCCTTACGTGCCGGGCTGGGATTGCCACGGCATGCCGATCGAGATCCAGATCGAAAAACTGTACGGCAAGAACCTGCCGACCGCCGAAGTGCTGCAAAAGGCGCGCGCCTATGCGCTCGAGCAGATCGACCGCCAGCGCGCCGGCTTCATCCGCCTGGGCGTGCTGGGCGAGTGGGACAACCCATACATGACCATGGCCCACGGCAATGAGGCCGACGAGCTGCGCGCGCTCGGCACCCTGCTCGAAAAAGGCTATGTCTACCGTGGCCTGAAGCCCGTGAACTGGTGCTTCGACTGCGGTTCGGCGCTGGCCGAGGCCGAAGTCGAATACCAGGACAAGCGCGACCCGGCGATCGACGTCGGCTTCCCGTTCTACGAACACGACAAGATCGCCGCCGCCTTCGGCCTGGACAAGCTCCCGACGGACAAAGGTTTTATCGTGATCTGGACCACGACCCCGTGGACCATCCCGTCGAACCAGGCCCTGAACGTGGGCCCGGAAGTCGGCTATTCGCTGGTGCAGGTCGAGCGTGACGGCCAGCCGCAGCTGCTGATCCTGGGTTCGGAGCTGGTGGAGTCGGTGCTGGCCCGCTACAAGCTGGAAGGCACGGTCATCGCCACCACCGTCGGCGCCAAGCTCGAAGGCATCCGCTTCAAGCACCCGCTGCACGCCTCGGCCCCGTTCTACGATCGCCTGTCGCCGGTCTACCTGGCCGACTACGTGACCGTCGACAGCGGCACCGGCGTGGTCCACTCGGCCCCGTCCTACGGCCTGGAAGACTTCCAGTCGTGCAAGGCGCACGGCATGAAGGACGACGAGATGCTCAAGCCCGTGATGGGCGACGGCCGCTTCGCCTCGACCCTGCCGCTGTTCGGCGGCATGACGATCTGGGAAGCGAGTAAACCGATCTGCGGCGCGCTGACCGAAGCCGGCGCCCTGTTCGAACTGAAGATGTTCGACCACAGCTACATGCACTGCTGGCGCCATAAGACCCCGATCGTCTACCGCGCCACCAACCAGTGGTTCGCCGGCATGGACGTCGTGCCGAAGGACGGCGGCGCCACCCTGCGCCAGACCGCGCTGGCCGGCATCGAAAAGACGCAGTTCTTCCCGGACTGGGGCCAGGCGCGCCTGCACGGCATGATCGAGAACCGTCCGGACTGGACCCTGTCGCGCCAGCGCCAGTGGGGCGTGCCGATGGCCTTCTTCGTGCACAAGGAAACCGGCGCGCTGCACCCGCGCACTCCGGAACTGCTGGAGCAAGTGGCCAAGCTGATCGAAGCGGGCGGCATCGAGGCCTGGCACGAGCTCGACCCGGCCACCCTGCTGGGCGAGGACGCCGCGATCTTTGAAAAGAACAAGGACACGCTGGACGTCTGGTTCGACTCGGGCAGCACCCACCAGACCGTGCTGCGCGGCTCGCACAAGGCGCAGTCGAGCTTCCCGGCCGACCTGTACCTGGAAGGCTCGGACCAGCACCGCGGCTGGTTCCACTCGTCGCTCCTGACCTCGTCGATGCTCAATGGCGAGCCGCCCTACAAGGCGCTGCTGACCCACGGCTTCACCGTCGACGAGCACGGCAAGAAGATGTCCAAGTCGCTCGGCAACACCATGGCGCCGCAAAAGATCTCGGACACCCTCGGGGCCGACATCCTGCGCCTGTGGGTGGCCTCGACCGACTACACGGGCGAATTGTCGATCGGCGAAGAGATCCTCAAGCGCGTGACCGAGTCGTACCGCCGCATCCGCAACACGCTGCGCTTCCTGCTGGCGAACACCTCGGACTTCGACCCGGCGCAGCACGCGGTGCCGATGGCCGAGCTGCTCGAGATCGACCGCTATGCGATCGCCTCGATGGCCCAGCTGCAGAACGACGTCGCCGCCCACTTCGAGCGCTACGAGTTCCACCCTGTCGTGTCGCGCCTGCAGAACTACTGCTCGGAAGACCTGGGCGGCTTCTACCTCGACATCCTGAAGGACCGCCTGTACACCACGGGCGTGGAATCGCAGGCGCGCCGCTCGGCGCAGACCGCGCTGTGGCACATCGCCCACTCGCTGCTGCGCGTGATGGCGCCGATCCTGTCGTTCACCGCTGAAGAAGCGTGGGAGAAGTTCGCTGGCGCCGAAGCCTTTGCCGCCAGCGACGAGACCATCTTCACCCAGACGCTGTGGACCTTCCCTGCGCTCGAAGACGGCGACGCCCTGTTGGCCAAGTACGCGCTCCTGCGCCAGGTCCGCCTCGACGTCACCAAGCAGCTCGAAGAAGTCCGCACCTCGGGCGCCATCGGCTCTTCGCTGCAGGCCGAGCTGGCGATCAAGGCCTCGGGCGACAAGTACCGCGCGCTGGCCAGCCTGGATGAGGACCTGAAGTTCGTCTTCATCACCTCGCAGGCGACCGTCAGCGAAGTGGCGGCCGAAGCCGACGAAGCCGTGGAAGTGGTGCCATCGAGCGCAGAGAAGTGCGAGCGCTGCTGGCACTACCGCCGCGACGTCGGCCACGACCATGCGCATCCGACGCTGTGCGGCCGCTGCACCAGCAACCTGTTCGGCGCCGGCGAGAAGCGCCGCTACGCCTAAGCTCCCGCGGGTCGATCGACCCGCGGGTTTTTCCGCCATGCCTCCCGGGAGGCATGGCGCGTACCGATACCACACACCATGGCAACCAAAAAGAAACCAGCCGTACCAGGACTGAAACTCGTCACCAGCAGCAAGGCCAGCCTGTTCCCCTGGATCGGCCTGTCCCTGATCATCGTCCTGCTCGACCAGGTCACCAAGATCACCGTCGAACGCACTTTCGCCTATGCCGAAACGCTGCCGATCACGAGCTTCTTCAACCTGATCAAGGTGTACAACCCGGGCGCCGCGTTCAGCTTCCTGGGCGATGCCGGCGGCTGGCAGCGCTGGCTGTTCCTGGGGATCGCGATCGCCGCCGTGGTGTTCTGCATCTACATGATGTCCAAGAACGCCAGCCAGCGCCTGTTCTGCTTCGCCCTGGCCCTGATCATGGCCGGCGCGATCGGCAACGGCATCGACCGGGTGGTGCACGGCCACGTGATCGACTTCCTCGATTTCTACTGGACCGGCATCGGCCACTTCCCGGCCTTTAATATCGCCGACATCGGCATCTCGGTGGGTGCGGTGCTGTTCGTTCTCGACGAGCTGCGCCGGGTGAACAAGACTTAAAGGAGCTTGAACATGGAGCTGAAAGGCAAGCGCATCGTCCTCGGCCTGACCGGCGGCGTGGCCTGCTACAAGGCGGCCGAACTGTGTCGCGCCCTGGTCAAGCAGGGCGCCAGCGTGCAGGTGGTCATGACCGAGGCCGCCACGCACTTCATCGGCGCGGTCACCATGCAGGCCCTGTCGGGCCAGCCGGTCTATCTGGACCAGTGGGACGCGCGCATGGCCAACAATATGGCCCACATCGACCTGACCCGCAACGCCGACGCAATCCTGATCGCCCCCTGCTCGGCCGACTTCATGCGCAAGCTCGCGCACGGCGCGGCCGACGACCTGCTGTCGACGCTGTGCGTGGCGCGGCCGCGCCATGTGCCGCTGCACGTGGCGCCGGCGATGAACGTAGAGATGTGGGAAAACCCGGCCACCCAGCGCAACGTCGCCCAGCTGCGCGAGGACGGCGTCAAGCTGTTCGGCCCCGGCTGCGGCTCGCAGGCCTGCGGCGAGACGGGCCTGGGCCGCATGCTCGAAGCCGAGGAACTGGTCGAAGAACTGATCGCCTCGTTCCAGCACAAGGTGCTGGCCGGACGGCGCGTGCTGATCACGGCCGGCCCGACGTTCGAGCCGATCGATCCGGTGCGCGGCATCACCAATCTGTCGTCGGGCAAGATGGGGTATGCGCTGGCGCGCGCGGCGCGCGAAGCCGGCGCCGAAGTGACCCTGGTCTCGGGCCCGGTGTCGTTGCCCACGCCGCATGGCGTACGCCGCATCGACGTGCTCACCGCGCAGCAGATGCACGACGCCGTGATGGCGGGCGTGGAAGGCCAGCACGTGTTCATCGGCGTGGCGGCGGTGGCCGACTGGCGCGTGGCCAATGCCAGCGACCAGAAGATCAAGAAGACGCTTGATGGCGCGCCGCCGCAACTGGAGTTCGCGCAGAACGCCGACATCCTGGCGTCGGTGGCGGCCACCGTCACCCTCTCCGGCTGGCCCTACTGCGTGGGCTTCGCGGCCGAATCCGAGCAGCTGGAACAGTACGGCGCGGCCAAGCGCGAAAAGAAGGGCATCCCTCTGTTGGTGGGCAATATCGGCCACCAGACTTTCGGGCAGGATGACAATACCGTGATCCTGTTCGACGAGAGCGGCCACACGGTGCTCGAGCGGGCCGACAAGCTCACGCTGGCGCGCCAGCTGGTGTCCGAGATCGCCAAGCGACTCGAACAGCGTTCCCTGCTTACCTAAAACACATAACAAGTATCAGATGAAGAATATCGACCTCAAGATCCTCGACCCGCGCATGCAAGACCTGCTGCCGGCCTACGGCACCCCGGGCAGCGCGGGCCTCGACCTGCGCGCCTGCATCGATGCGCCGCTCACCATCGAGCCTGGCCAGACGGTGCTGGTGCCGACGGGTCTCGCCATCCACATCGGCGATCCGGGCTATGCCGCCATGATCCTGCCGCGCAGTGGGCTCGGCCATAAGAGCGGCATCGTTCTGGGCAATCTGGTAGGCTTGATCGACTCCGATTACCAGGGCCAGCTGATGGTCTCCACCTGGAACCGCGGCGCCACCACCTTCGTATTGCAGCCAATGGACCGCCTGGCGCAGCTGATCGTGGTGCCGGTGCTGCAGGTCGGCTTCAATGTGGTAACTGATTTCGCATCGAGCGACCGTGGCGCCGGAGGCTTCGGCAGCACCGGCAAACAATAATAGAGGAGGACCATGATCCCAAACCGTCTTCAACGCTTCAAGTCCGCGGCCCTGGTCGCGGGCACGGCGGCCTTGCTGGCCGCCTGCAGCACGCCAGGCCAGATGCAGTCGTCGACCACGCCAGGCGTGATCCCGAGCCAGGCGCCGGGCAAGCCCGAGGTCACGCCGCAGATGGCGGCGGCGGCCGACACGCTCACCCGCATGGCGACCCAGCACGACCGCTTGTACCGGATCGCGGCCCCCCTCCTGATCGACAACGCCGAATTGTGCACCAAGCACGCCCGCAACCTGCTGGGCTTCACGGCCAAGAACCGCTACACCTATCCGGGCCAGTACAACGAGGCTGCCTGGGTAGTGTTGGGCATGGGTGAGCGCCTGCAGGTCACCAACGTCTTGAATGGCAGCGGCGCGGCGCGCGCCGGCCTGCGCCAGGGCGACCGCCTGCTGGCGGCCGGAGGCACGCCACTGCCCGAGGGCCCGAACGCCCTGTCCCAGGCCGGCGCCGTGTTCGGCCCGATCATGTCGAAGCAGGCCAGCCTGCCGCTGACGATCGAGCGCAACGGCAACCCGCGCGACCTGACCATCCCGGTCACCCGCGCCTGCGCCTTCGCGATCGAACTGGGCAACGCCGACAACATCAACGCCTATGCCGACGGCTCGCGCGTGATGGTCACCCGCGGCATGCTGGGCTTCGCCCAGAACGACGACGAACTGGCCTATGTGGTGGCGCGCACGATGGCGCACAATATGCTGGGCCACGCGGCCACGCAGCGCAATGCGGCCACCATCGGCAGCATCATCGACAACCTCACCGCGATCACGCCCGACACCTCGATGCTGATCGGCAGCGGCGGCATCAAGGCCATGCCGGTGGCCGACGACGTGGCGGCCGACCGCCTGGCGATCTACCTGGTGGCGCGCGCCGGCTACCGTGTCGAAGGGGCGTCCGCCTTCTGGAAGCGCCTGGCAGCCACCTACCCGGCCCGCATCCTCAACGGCTACACCGCCAACCACCCGTCGACCACGCAGCGCATCGCGGCGATCGACAAGACGGTGGCCGAGGTGAAGACCAAGAAGAGCGGCAAGAAGCCGCTGGTGCCTTGAGGTTGGGGGGCTGCGGGGGATAACACTGCGGCACTTGCTTGGGTTCCCGCCTGCGCGGGAACGACGGTCTTGGAGCAGACAGCTACGGTCACTTATCGACCGCTAGCCGAAAAACCGTCGTTCCCGCGCATGCGGGAACCCAAGTCATTCGAACAGCCCCTCACTCCCCACACGCCCACTCCAACGCCCTCCCCGCTTTTTTTGTATGATTGTCCATCTCGTACCTACCCCGCATATGGCGGCGACCACACCATGGACAGCATCGACCTCGACGTACTGAAAACCTGCGCCTCCTGGCTGGCGGGCGGCCAGCGCTGCCAGCTGGTCACGGTGATCAAGACCTGGGGCTCGAGCCCGCGCCCGGTCGGCGCCACGCTCGCCATCTGCGAGGACGGCCAGGTGGTCGGCTCGGTCTCCGGCGGCTGCATCGAGGACGACCTGATCGCCCGCGTGCGCGACAACGGCATCGAGATCACCCTCCCCGAGATCATCAGCTACGGCATCAGCGCCGACGAGGCGCACCGCTTCGGCCTGCCCTGCGGCGGCACCATCGAACTGGCGATCGAGCCGCTGTCGACCGAGAGCCGCATTCCCGAACTGCTGGCGCGCCTGGATGGCGGCGAGCTGGTCGAGCGCCGCGTGCACCTGGCCAGCGGCGCGGTCACCCTCGAACAGGCGCAGGCCAGCGCCATCCAGCGCATCGAGGATGGCGTGCTGCACACCCTGCACGGCCCGCGCTGGCGCCTGTACATCATCGGCGCCGGCCCGCTGTCGCGCTTTTTGGCCACGATCGCGGCCGGCATGGATTACCGCGTCACCGTGTGCGATCCGCGCGAGGAATACCGCAGCGGCTTTTCCATTCCCGGCGTGAGCCTGGTGCACGCCATGCCCGACGACCTGGTGATCGAGGCCAGGCTCGATGCGCGCAGCGCCGTGGTGGCGCTGACCCACGATCCCAAGCTGGACGACCTGGCGCTGATGGAAGCGCTCAAGTCCGACGCCTTCTACGTCGGCGCCATCGGCTCGCGCGCCAACAACGCCAAGCGGCGCGAGCGCCTCAAGCTGTTCGACCTCACCGACGCCGAACTGGCGCGCCTGCACGGCCCGATCGGCATCTACATCGGCAGCAAGACGCCGGCCGAGATCGCGATCTCGATCATGGCCGAGATGACGGCCGTGAAGAACGCAGTGCCGCAGCAGATGCTGGTGCCGCACGCCGCCGCGCTGACCCTCGCCAGTGCCGCCTGACAGCGGCCTCAATTCAAAAGCAAGGAGCGGCTGGCAGGAAAATGCCGACCCTGCCACAATGGCCCGTTATCAGACGGGCCATCTTTCTTATCAATGAACACCGCGAACATGCTGCGCCTGGTGGCGCTGGCCGCCATCTGGGGCGGCTCCTTCCTCTTCATGCGCATCGCCGCGCCCGTGCTCGGACCGGCGCTGCTGATCGAATACCGGGTTGGCTTTGCCGCCCTGTTCCTGGCGCTGGTGGCCTGCTTCCTCCACCTGCGCGGCAAGGGCGCCCCGCTCGGCGTGCGCCGCCACTGGAAGCACTACCTGATCCTCGGCCTGTTCAATTCGGCCCTGCCCTTCCTGCTGTTCGCCTTCGCCGCGCGCACCCTGTCGGCCTCGGTGCTGTCGGTGCTGAACGCCACCGCGCCGATGTGGGGCGCGCTGGTCGGCGCCGCGTGGGCGCGCCAGAAGGTATCGGGGCGCAGCGCGCTCGGCCTGCTGCTCGGCACCGGCGGCGTGGCGCTGCTGGTCGGCTTCGACCATGTGGCTGAACGGCCCGGCGCCGGCATCGCCGTCGGCGCGGCCCTGGTCGCGGCGTTCAGCTACAGCATCGCCAGCCAGTACGCCAAATCAGCTCCGGCGGTCGCGCCGTTCGCCAATGCCCACGGCTCGATGTGGGCGGCCGCCATCCTGGTGCTGCCGCTGGTGTTCTTCTTCCCTGCGCCGGGCGAGCCGACGATGGGCATCATGGCCGCCGTGCTGGCGCTGGGCGTGGTCTGCAGCGGCATCGCCTACATCATCTATTTCAAGCTGATCGAGGAAGTCGGCACCACCTCGGCGCTCACCGTCACCTTCCTCAACCCGGTGTTCGGGATCCTGTGGGGCGCGCTATTCCTGCACGAAGCCATCGGCTGGCACACGATCGCCGGCTCGGCCATCGTGCTGCTCGGGACCGCGCTGGTGACCGGCTTCCGGCCCCGCTTCGGGCGCGCAGCCGCACCGGCGGGCGGCAAGTGAAGGAGACGACGCAGGACATCATCCTGCCGCCTGGCTACCGCGTTGCCGACGTCTTCGCCTTCCATGGCCGCGACTCCGAGGGCGTGGCCGAGCTGGTGTCGCCGGAAGGGCTGCGCAAGGGCGTGCTGCTGGACGGTGTGCCGACCCTGCTCGACATCCGTTTCGACGGCCGCCAGGCCCGTTGCCGCATCGCTTGCGATGGTCCGGCCACGCCGGCGCTGGAGGCCCTGGTCCAGGACGCACTGCTGAACGTGCTGGGCCTGCGCATCGACCCGGCCGCCTTCGCCGCCTTCGCCCACGACGATCCCGTGCTCGGCCCCATGCTGGCGCGCCAGCCCGGCCTGCGCATCGTGCAATCGGCCACCGTATTCGAAGCGCTCACCTGGGCCATCATCGGCCAGCAGATCAACCTGACCTTCGCGATCGCGCTGCGCCGCACGCTGATCCAGTTGGCCGGCCGCCCGCATTCGAGCGGGCTGTGGTGCTATCCGGAAGCGCAAGACGTCGCCCGCCTCGCACTGGAAGACCTGACTAGCCGCAAGTTCTCGGGCGCAAAGGCCGAGACCGTGCTGCGCGTGGCGCGCATGGTGGTGGACGGCAGCCTGTCGCTCGAACGGGAACGCGATGCCGCCCAAGTGAGCCAGGAACTGCTGGCGGTCAAGGGCATCGGCCCCTGGACCGTCAATTATGTGTTGCTGCGTGGCTATGGCTACACGGATTGTTCGCTGGAGGGCGACGTGGCCGTACGCAACGCCCTGCACAATCTGACCGGCAGCGCCCAGCGACCGACGCTGCTCGAAGCCCAGCGCCTGCTGGCGCGCTATGCGCCGCACCGCACCATGGCGGCCGCCTATCTATGGGCGAGCCTGGCTGCAAAGCCGGACGGCGATCTCGGTTGACACCGCTTTCGACAGGAAAAGCGGACGGTGGATCGCCGTGTGCGTGTGATATATTCAGCAACATGAGTACGATGTCTTCCCATCCAAACAGCGGCCCGAGCGGAGCTGAAACGCATGTTTCCGACGCGGCAATTGCGGTCGTGATTCCCTACTTCCAGCGTCAGGAAGGCCTTCTCCAGCAAGCCCTTGCCTCAGTTGCCAACCAGGAACTTTTGCCTGAAGAAGTGATCGTGGTCGACGACAGCTCGCCGATACCGGCGCGCGACGAGGTTGCGGCTGTGCTGAGGAATTTTCCGCAACTCAAGGTCCGTGTCGTTGAGCAGCCCAACGGCGGACCCGCGTCCGCCCGCAACAAGGGATTGGACAATGTGTCGCCGCATTGCCACTACGTGGCCTTCCTCGACTCGGACGACGCATGGCACCCGGCGCATCTTGTGCGCGCACATGCCGCCTTGGAGCGTGGCAACGACTTTTATTTTTCCGATTATTTCCGCATTGGCCAGACAAAAACGGTGTTTGAGCAAACCAGTGGTTTCAGCAAAGACGAACACCCGGCCCTCGCCGGCTGCGGCCCGGTAGCACGCTACCGCGGCAATATGACGGAGCAGATCCTGAGAGCGAACGTCATTGGAACCCCGACCGTGGTGTACCGCTTCAAGAAGTTCGCTGCGCTGCGCTTTCGCGAAGAATTCGTCAATGCCGGCGAAGACTTCCTGTTCTGGCTGCAGCTGAGTACCCTGACGGATGCCTATGCCTTCGGCACCACGGCGGAAGTCACCTGCGGCCGTGGCGTGAACATCCACGCCGGCTCGGGCTGGGGCACCGAGAAATCGCTGGACCGGCTGCATTACGAAACCAAGCTGGAACTGGCGCTGCCTCGTTTGTTCCAGCTCGACGAAGTACAGCTGAAACGCAACCGTGCGCGGCTGTCCGAACTGCGTCAGACCATGTTGAAGGACATCCTGCACCGGTTAGCAAACCGCAAGACCATCAACGCACCATTGCTGAGAAAGCATCTGGCGATGGACCCCATGCTTCCATTGTTCGTGCCATCGGCGGCGTGGCATATTGTCGCCGGCCGCCTTCGCTCCCAGGCAGCGGGGCGCAGGGAAGGCGGTAGCTAGACGATTGCCGGCCGAAAGAAGCCGGCATGGCGCTCAGCACCAGCGCGGCAAGCCGTCGAACTGCTGCGCGCCCTCGCCCGAGAACCGGATGAGCTCGGCCAGCGGCACGGTGGCCAGGTTGTCGCAACCGTAGTGCCCGCCCAGCGCGCTGGGAATCTTGAGGCAGTATCTGCGCCCCTCGGTCAGCGGCCCAAGCGCGGCTTCGGCCAGGCGCACCGCCTCGGGCATATACCAGTCGTTGAGGAAATCCTGGTTGTAGGCCAGCGCATCGAGCGCGGCGCGGCTGCGCGCCAGCGGTTCGCACACCAGTTCTTGCGGACGCAGGCACCAGAAATGGTCGTCCTCGTCGCGGATGATGAGGTTGCCGAAGGCATTGGCCCCGAGAACTTCGACGGCGCTCATGCCAACCCAGCCCCAGGCCTCGTTGATGTCGTCTACATCGATCATGGTCATCGCCCCTGAATGTCGCCATGGCGCATGCGCGCGGCGGTTCGCAAAGTTGGACAGGGCGGGCTCGTGTGCATTGCAACAGAGACGAGCGCGTTTGACCTGCGTCGAGGCCGTTAAGACGGAGAAAGGGAATTGCCTGACATTAAAAATGTCGGCCTGAAAAACGAAAAAGCCGCTGACTCTTGCGAATCAGCGGCTTTGAATCTGGTTGCGGGGACAGGATTTGAACCTGTGACCTTCGGGTTATGAGCCCGACGAGCTGCCAGACTGCTCCACCCCGCGTCTGTGAAATGAATTATACGCCCATTCACCTCATTAGGCAAATGCAATACTGCGCCCATGTGCGATTGCAACACGATCTAAGAACCTATCCCGGTAGGTGGGGGGGAAGTTCATGGCGATGCATGGCGAGCATGGGCAAGGCGAGGAGGCCGCATGGCTAGCCATGCAACGACGAGCAACGCAACACACGCTTGCCAGGCGCGGCAGGAACGACTCCCACCTACCGGGATAGGTTCTCACTCATGGCCTGCGCCAAACAGGCCCTGCTCACCACCCGTGGCACTGCCCTATCGCTGCTGCATTCGGTGTAAAGTAAGGGCAATACCATTTCGTCACACGACCATGAAATTCTGCTCCGAGTGCGCCCACCCCGTCGCGCTGGCCATCCCCGAAGGCGACAACCGGCCGCGCTACGTCTGCACCCATTGCAACACGATCCATTACCAGAATCCGAAACTCGTCGTCGGCTCGATCCCCGTCTGGGAGCAGCCCGACGACACGTCGGGCGGCAACATCCAGGTCTTGCTGTGCAAGCGCGCCATCGAGCCGCGCTACGGCTACTGGACCCTGCCGGCCGGCTTCATGGAAAACGAGGAGACCACCGAACAGGCGGCGGTGCGCGAGACCGAGGAAGAAGCCGGCGCCAACGTCGAGCTCGGGCCCTTGTTCACCCTGCTCAACGTGGCCCATGTGCACCAGGTCCACCTGTTCTACCGGGCGCGCCTGCTCGACCTGGACTTCGCGGCCGGCATCGAAAGCCTGGACGTGCGGCTGTTTACCGAAGACGAGATCCCGTGGGACGACCTCGCCTTCCCCACCATCCGCAGCACGCTGGAACTGTTCTTCGCCGACCGGATCAAAGTGCGCGAGGGCGGCAGCTTTGGCTTTCACAGCCGCGACATCCATCGCCCGATGATCGCCCCACGCGAACCGGACTGAGATGATTCCCTGGCTCGAGACCGATACGCCGTTCCCCGACGTATCCAAGGCATTGACGGTCGAAGCGCCGGGCCTGCTCGCGGCCGGCGCCGACCTGTCTCCGCCGCGCCTGCTGCAGGCTTACCGCAACGGCATCTTTCCCTGGTTTTCCGAAGGCCAGCCCATCCTGTGGTGGAGCACCGACCCGCGCATGGTGCTGTTCACGGCCGACTTCAAGGTGAGCGAGAGCCTGGCCAAGACGCTGCGCAAGGTCGAGCGCAGCCGCCTTGAAGGAGGCCGCTGGGACGTGCGCTTCGACTCCGCCTTCAGCGACGTGATGCGCGCCTGCGCCGCGCCGCGCCGCGACGGCCCCGGCACCTGGATCTCGGGCGAGATCATCGACGGCTACAGCGGCCTGCACGCGCTGGGCTATGCGCACTCGTCCGAAGTCTGGCTCGACGGCGAACTGGTCGGCGGCGCCTATGGCGTCTGCATAGGCCGCATGTTCTATGGCGAATCGATGTTCGCGCGCGTGTCCGACGCTTCCAAGGTCGCGCTGGCCTATCTGGTGGCCTTCCTGCGCCAGCACGGCGTGCGGATGGTCGATTGCCAGCAGGAGACCGGCCACCTGGCCTCGCTCGGCGCGGCGCCGATCCCGCGCAGCCGCTTCCTGGAGCACCTGCGCGCCGCCATCGCCGAGCCGACCATTGGCGACTGGACGGTCGTCCCGCCGCTCGCGGCGCCAGGCGGAGCACGGTCCGCCGCGTCCGCAGGGCCGGCCGCAGCGCCCGACAGATCCGGCAATTCGCCGGCGATACCGTTGGATGGCTAACGGTATTGCGGGCCGGTTTTCGCTAGAATAGGTTCATCACACGTCGTCTCGAGAGTTTTTTGCATGACGCACCTACACGACCTGCCATTTGCGACGCTGCAGTTCTACACGACGGCGCCCTATCCCTGCAGCTATCTCGACGCGCGCCAGGCACGTTCGCAGGTCGCCACACCGTCGCACCTCATCAACGCCGACGTGTATTCCGAGCTGGTCAAGAACGGCTTCCGGCGCAGCGGCATCTTCACCTACCGCCCCTACTGCGACGGCTGCCAGGCCTGCATCCCGGTGCGCGTCAAGTGCGAGGACTTCATGCCCAACCGCACCCAGCGCCGCGCCTGGAAGCGCCATGGCGACCTGGTCGCGATGGTGGCCAACCTGGCCTTCTCCGACGAGCACTACGCGCTCTACCTGCGCTACCAGACCACGCGCCACGTGGGCGGCGGCATGGACCAGGACAGCCGCGACCAGTATGCCCAGTTCCTGCTGCAAAGCCGCGTCAACACGCGCCTGGTCGAATTCCGCGAGCCCGACGGCACCCTGCGCATGGTGTCGATCATCGACGTGCTGTCCGACGGCCTGTCGTCGGTATATACCTTCTTCGATCCCGACGTCGAGAACGCCTCCTACGGCACCTACAACATCCTGTGGCAGGTGAACCAGGCCCACGAGCTGGGACTGTCCTACGTCTATCTCGGGTACTGGATCGAACAGAGTCCCAAGATGGCCTACAAGATCAACTTCAGGCCGCTCGAAGCCCGTATCGACGGCGAATGGGGCGTGCTGCAGCGCTAGTATTGCAGGCCGGCCACACCGCTTGTGATACATGTGCTAACAAAGTCGTTGACACACGAATACGTTTGCCGCAGCGCGTCAAGTTAAAATGATGGGGAAAACTTAACCGAGTTCCCCATGCCCGATAAATTCCTGTACACCCTCGTTCGCCCAGCACTGTTCTCCCTCGATCCGGAGACCGCCCACAACCTGACCCTGCCCATGCTGCGGCGGGCAGGCGCGCTCGGCCTGACGGGCGCGTTCAGGAAGCCCCTGCCCGACCCGCGCACCGTCATGGGCATCACCTTCCCCAACCCGGTCGGCCTGGCCGCCGGCCTGGACAAGGATGGCGCCTACATCGACGGCCTGGCCGCGCTCGGCTTCGGCTCGATCGAGATCGGCACCGTGACCCCGCGCGGCCAGGTTGGCAATCCCAAGCCGCGCATATTCCGCCTGCCGCGCGCGCGCGGCATCATCAACCGCATGGGCTTCAACAACGGCGGCGTCGACGCCTTCGTGGCCAATGTGCAGGCCTCGCGCTTCTACCAGGAACGCCAGGGCGTGCTGGGGCTGAACATCGGCAAGAACGCCGACACACCGATCGAGCGCGCGGCCGAGGATTACCTGCACTGCCTGCGCAAGGTGTACCCGTATGCGAGCTACGTGACGGTCAACATCTCCTCGCCCAATACCAAGAACCTGCGCCAGCTGCAGGGCGCCTCGGAACTGGACGACCTGCTGTCGCAGCTGAAGGCCGAACAGACCAAGCTGGCCGACCAGCATGGCCACTACGTGCCGATCACGCTCAAGATCGCGCCCGACGTCGACGGCGACCAGATCCGCGACATCGCCGGCGCCCTGCTGCGCCACAAGATCGACGGCGTGATCGCCACCAACACCACGCTCAACCGGCGCGACGTCGAAGGCATGAAACACGCGCAGCAGGCCGGCGGCCTGTCTGGCGCGCCGGTGTTCGAGCAGTCGAACATCGTGATCCGCGCGCTCAGGACCGAGCTGCGCGACGACATCCCGATCATCGGCGTGGGCGGCATCATGCGCGGCCCGGACGCGAAGGCCAAGATCGCGGCCGGCGCCAAGCTGGTGCAGCTGTATAGTGGCCTGATCTACGCCGGCCCGGGCCTGGTGCGCGAATGCGCCGACGCGCTGCGCGCCACCGACAAGAAGAAGAAATGAGCATGCAGCGCAAGACGCTGGGCCGCACCGATCTCGAGGTGAGCACCGTCTGCCTCGGCACGATGACCTTCGGCGAGCAGAATACCGAGCAGGACGCGCACGCCCAGCTGGACTACGCCCTCGAGCGCGGCATCAACTTCATCGACACCGCCGAGTTGTATCCGGTGCCGCCGAACGCGGCCACCCAGGGCTCGACCGAGCGCTTCATCGGCACCTGGCTCAAGGCGCGCGGCGGTCGCGACAAGCTGGTGCTGGCGACCAAGATCGCCGGCCCGAACGGCAGCCAGGCCTGGATCCGCGGGTCGAAACACAACCACGACGCCGCCAATCTGCGCGCAGCCGTCGACGCCAGCCTGCGGCGCCTGCAGACCGACTACATCGACCTCTACCAGCTGCACTGGCCGAGCCGCAACGTGCCGATCTTCGGCGCCAACCAGTTCGATCCGCGCAAGGAACGCAATGGCGTGGCAATCGAAGAGACGCTGCGCGCCCTGGCCGACCTGGTCAGGGAGGGCAAGATCCGCCACATCGGCGTGTCGAACGAAAGCCCATGGGGCGTGTGCGAGTTCGTCAAGCAGGCCGAGATCCACGGCCTGCCGCGCATCGCCACCATCCAGAATCTGTACAACCTCACCGCGCGCGCCTTCGAGACCACCTTGCTGGACGAAGTCTGCTACCGCGAAGACGTCAGCCTGCTGGCCTACAGCCCGCTCGCCTTCGGCCAGCTGAGCGCCAAGTACGTCGACGACCCGCAGGCACGCGGGCGCCTGACGATCTATCCGCCAACCTGGAGTCCGCGTTACCTGCGTCCGAGCGTGTTCGACGCGACCCGCGAATACGCGGCGCTGGCGCGCGAGCATGGCTTGACGCCGGCGCAGATGGCGCTGGCCTGGTGTTATTCGCGCTGGTTCATGGGTTCGACCATAGTCGGGGCGACCACGCTGGCGCAACTCGGGGAAAACATCGATGCGGCCGAGGTCGTGCTCAGCGATGAGGTGGTCAAACGGATCGACGAGATCCACGGCCGGATCACGAATCCAGGTCAATGAGCGAACGGCGCCGGCATGTATTTTGCCGAGCTGCTGACTATTCGGCAAACGAGGTGCGGCCGCCCGGTGAGCTGTTTTCCGTCCTGCGCACCGTGACGCTGCTGCCTGCCGACGCCAGGGCGATCAAACCGATTGCCAACCATTGGAGCGAGCTCAGTCGTTCATCCAGCAGTACCAGCGCCAGCAATGCCGCGAGCGCCGGCTCCATGCTGATCATGACGCCAAAAGCCTGCGGCGGCAGTCGTTTGAGAGCGATCATTTCCAGCGAAAACGGAATCGCACTGGAAGCGATCGCCACACACAGGCCAACCGCGAGCACCCAGGGCGAAAACAGCGCGGTTCCAATATAGGGAAGCCCGACGGGCACGACCACCAGGGCAGCTACCGCCAGTCCCAGAGCGACCGAGTGTCCCGCGTGCAGATGTTCCATTCGTCTGCCACAAAGAATATAGCCAGCCCAAAACACCGCTGCCGCCAGCGCATACATCACGCCGACGGGATCGAGTTCGCTGACCGTGTGCCCCATTGGGAGAAGCAATCCCAGGCCCATCACTGCCACCAGTATCCAGGCAAAATCCAGGGGCCGGCGTGACGAGAACAAGGCTACCGCCAGTGGCCCGGAGAACTCGATCGCCACCGCGACACCGAACGGAATGGTACGCAGCGACAAGTAAAAACACAGGTTCAACAAGCCCAGGGCTACACCGTAACAAATGAGCTTGCCGGCGTCGGTGCGCGATATCGCCTGACGCCATGGGCGCCAGACCGCAAGCAGCAGGAGTGCGGAAAAACCGACGCGGATCGCGGTCGTCCCTTGTGCACCGAATAGCGGAAACAAGGTGTGCTTCGCCAGTGACGTACCCAGGCAGAGAAACGTGATCGAGCCAAACACCGACAGTATCGGAACGAGGGGATGGGATTTATAGGAGGACATCTCGAAATTCTAGTGCGGTAGAATCGATATTTGGACTCTTATTCAACCCTCCTCGCGCAATTTTCGCTCTCGGATGATGCTACCGCTCCTTCCAGGCCTGGACAAATTCGACCTGGCCATCCTCGACCTTCTGCAGCGCGACAACACGGTCTCGCAGCGAGAGATCGCCAAAACCGTCAATCTCTCGGCGCCGGCCGTCCAGCGCCGCATCCAGCGACTGCGCGAGAGCGGCGTCATCCAGGCCGAGCTTGCCATCCTGGATGCCAACCGGCTCGGGCGCCCGCTGCTGTTGACTGTCTCGGTGCGCGTGCACGACGAGCACCCTCAGCGTACCGAAGGAATGCGCCAGCGAATCATGGCCGAGCCGGCGGTCCAGCAGTGCTACATGATTACGGGGGAGACTGACTTCTTGCTGATGATCTCCGCCGCCACGATGCTCGACTTCGAGGACATCGCGCAACGGCTGTTCGGCGGTGACGACAATGTGCTGCGCTTCCAGACGTCCGTCGCTTTGCGTTGCCTCAAAACCGGCTCCTATGTGCCTCTGGCATGAATTTTTATTGACTTCGCCAAGACCTATATAATAATGAGAACTATTCTCAATTATTAAAGGACTACCCGGATGGCGGGTCTTGACACCGTCGCGCAGCCCCAGTTATCCACGCTCTATGCCGACCACCACGGCTGGCTGCAGGCATGGTTGCGCCGCAAGCTGGGCTGCGGTTTCACCGCCGAGGACCTGGCCCACGACACCTTCCTGCGCCTGCTGGTGCGCCCCCGCGCGCTGGACGGCGAGCGCAATCCGCGCGCCTATCTCACCACTATCGCCAAAGGGCTGGTGATCGACCACTGGCGCCGCGAAGACATCGAGCGCGCCTGGCTGGCCGCCATGATGGACCGCCCCGACGCGCTGCAGCCCTCGGCCGAGCACCAGGCCATCATCATCGAGACCCTGGTCGAGGTCGACCGCATCCTCGCCGCCCTGCCCGACAAGCCGCGCGCGGCCTTCCTGCTGGCGCACCTGCACGACCTCACGTATGCCGAGATCGGCGCCCGGCTGCAGGTATCGGAACGCATGGTCAAGAAATACATGGCCCAGGCCATGCTGCACTGCCTGACGGCGGCATCGTCCTTCCACGCGGCGCTGGCCTGAGCATGCCCGCCCGGACCGAGCCGCAGGACATCCCCTACGCCACCCTCGAGCAGGCGGCCGAGTGGTACGCCACCTTCCGCTCCGGCGCGGTCGACGATGCCGAGCGGCGGCGCTGGCAAGACTGGCTGGCGCGTGACGCCGGCAACCGGCAGGCCTGGGCGCGGGTGGAAGCCATCAGCCAGAATGTCGCCATCGCCAGGCAGACGCCGGAAGCTTCCAGCGCGGCCCTGCACGCTTCCGGCGCACAGCGCCAGCGCCGAAAGCTGCTCAAGACGCTCGCACTGACAGCCCTCACCACGGGCCTTGGCTGGCAGGCGGTGCGCCAGGAACAGGTGCAGGTGGCGCTGGCCGGACTCGCGGCATCGCACCGCGTCGGCGTGGGCGAACGCAGCGAGACGGTGCTGGACGACGGCACGCGGCTCTGGCTCGACTCCGGTACGGTCGTCGACCAACGCTTCGACGACGCGCTGCGCCTGGTAGTGCTGCACCAGGGAGAGATCCTGCTCGAGAGCGGCCAGGACGCGCGCCGTCCCCTGGTCGTGCGGAGCCGCCAGGGCAGCATGCGCGCGCTCGGCACCCGCTTCCAGGTGCGGCAATTCGACGGCCGCACGCGCCTTGGCGTGAGCGAAGGCCGGGTCGAAGTCACGCCGTTCGACGCGCATGGCCCCATGCTGGTCGTCGAGGCGGGCCAGGAGGTCACGTTCACGCGCGATGGCGTCTCGGACGCGGTCGCACTGCCGGCCGCGCGCGACGCCTGGACGCGGGGCATGCTGATCGCCGAAGACCTGTCGCTGGAAGCGTTCCTGGCCGAACTGTCGCGCTACCGGCATGGCCACCTGGGCTGCGATCCGGCGATCGCCGGCCTGCGTGTGGTCGGCGCCTTCCCGATCGACGACACCGGCCAGGCGCTGTCCATGCTGGAAGCGGCGCTACCGGTGCGGGTGCGCCAGGTGTTGCCATGGTGGGTCAGCGTAGTCCCGAAAAAATAATACGGCATCTGGTTCCCCTTTTTGCGCACCGTTCGGAAAGCAGGGTGAAGACCTTCATTCTTGCTCCTTTCCGAAAGCCCGTATGACACGATCGCCAACCGCCCTCGCCGCCCGCCTGCTGGCATGCAGCATGTTCGCCTCTTCCCTGTCCGCCGTCGCGGCCAACGCCGCCCCGGTCCAGCAAGCCGCGCCACGCAACTTCAGCATCGCGGCTGGCCCGCTGAACGCCGTGCTGGCGCGCTTCTCGGCCGAGTCGGGTGTCTACGTCGCCGCCAACGGCGCGCTCACCGCCGGCGTTTCCAGCCCCGGCGTGCAAGGCATGCTGCCGCCACACGAGGCCCTGTCGCGCCTGCTGGCCGACAGCGGGCTGCAGGCAGTATCGCAAGGCGAGGGCCGCTATATCCTGCAGCAGGCTCCGGCAGCGCCGGCTGCCGCCACACCGCGCTCTGCCAGCCTGCCGGCGCTGCCGAAGGTGCTGGTGCGGGCCGACCGCACGCAGGCGCCGGGCGACGTCGACGGCTTCGTCGCCAGGCGCAGCAGCACCGCCACCAAGACCCTGACGCGCCTGATCGAAAACCCGCAATCGGTGTCGGTGATCACGGCCGACGAACTGGCCAGCCGCAAGGCCGAGACGCTCGACGAAGCCCTGCGCTACACGGCCGGCGTGACGCCGAACATGAAGCCGTGGGCGGTCGATGAATTCTCGATGCTGCGCGGTTTCGACCTGGGCGCCGCCGGCATCTTCCGCGACGGCCTGCTCACTTCCGGCCGGGCCTATGCCGCGCCGATCGAGCCATATGGCCTGGAACGCCTGGAAGTGCTGCGCGGCCCGGCCTCGGTGCTGTACGGCCAGTCGCCACCGGGCGGCATGATCAATGCCGTGTCCAAGCGGCCATCGCGCGACGCCGTACGCGAGATCGGCGTCGAATACGGCACCTACGACCGCAAGCAGTTCAAGGCCGACGTCGGCGGCGCGCTCGATGAACACGGCGAATGGACCTGGCGGCTCACGGTGCTGGCGCGCGAATCGGGCACCCGCCTCGACCTCGACAGCGACGACCGTGTCTACGTGGCGCCGGCCCTGACCTGGCAGCCGAACGCCGACACCCGTCTGACCTTGCTGGCGCAATACCAGAAGGACGACCAATCGTATGCCTGGCCCAACCAGCTGCGCAATCCCGGCCCGCTGGGCCAGCCCGCGGCCAGCGTGAACCTGGGCGGGCGCGACAACCGCTGGGAGCGCGAGAACCACGCTGTCGGCTACGAGTTCGAGCATCGCTTCAACGACACCTGGACGGTGCAGCAAAACGTGCGCTACACCGAACTCGATCGCGACGAGACCAACGTCTTCCCGCGCGCGCTGCTGCCCGATGGCCGCTCGGTGACGCGCCTGTTCTATCCGCGCAGTTCGGCCTGGCGCGGACTGCAGGCCGACACCCGCCTGCAGGCCAGCTTCACGACCGGCGCCCTGGCCCATCACGTGCTGGTCGGCCTCGACTACGCCGACAACGAGACCACCGACCGCTACCCGTATGCGATCACGCCGATGCCGAATTTCGACCTGTACGCGCCGGTCTACGGCGGCCACGAGACCATCGTGCCGGCGGCCGCGCCACGCAACGAGGACTATCCGCTCGAGCAGACCGGCCTGTATCTGCAAGACCAGCTGAAATGGGACAAGTGGGTGGTGACCGCCGGCCTGCGCCACGACCGCGCCAGGAATTCGAATACGCGCGAGCTGCCGGCCGCCGGCACCTCCACCCTGGCCTACCGCCAGTCGGCCAGCAAGACCACCGGCCGCCTGGGCGGCGTCTACCTGTTCGATTCCGGCTGGGCGCCCTATGTCAGCTACGCGACCTCGTTCACGCCCACGATCGGCCGCGACGTCACCGGCGAGCTGCTCAAGCCATCCACCGGCCGCCAGCTCGAGGCCGGCCTGCGCTACCAGCCGGACAACGCCAGCACCGTCTACACCGCCTCGGTCTTCAACCTCGTGCGCCAGAACGTCACGACCGCCGCGCCGCAGGATCCGGCCTCCACGGTGCAGACCGGCGAAGTCGAATCGCAGGGCCTCGAGCTCGAGGCGCGCACCAATATCTCGCGCAACCTGAGCGTGGTGGCGCAATACACCTGGCTCGAGACCGAGATCACGCGCAGCAATTACGGCGACCGCGGCCTGTGGCAACCCGGCGCGGTCAAGCACAGCGCCTCGGTGTGGACGCGCTACGACTTCAGGCTGCTCAATACCGTGCAAGCCTATGGCGCGCTGGGACTGCGCTACTACGGCAAGTCGCGCTCCTACCAGGACTATGGCTACGAAGGCCTCACCAATCCGGACTACGGCATGGTCGATGCCGCCTTCGGCGTCGAGCGCGGCCCGTGGCGCTTTTCGGTCAACGTCAACAACCTGTTCGACAAGCAGGTCCTGTTCGACTGCGACCGTACGTTCTGCTATCGCAGCGCCGAGCGCACCGCCAATGTGAGCGCCAGCTACCGCTTCTGACGTGACCACTCTTCCGGCACCAGCGCGCCTGCGCCAGTCGATGGCCGGCCTGCACCTGTGGGCCGGCCTGCTGGGCGGATGGCTGCTGTTCGCCATCTTCGTCACCGGCGGCATCAGCTACTATCGCGACGAACTCACGCAGTGGCTGCGGCCGGAAATCCCGGCCCGCCCCGTCGTTCTCGACCAGGCCGTGGCGGCGCAGCGCGCGCTCGACACGCTGGCGCGGCAAGGCGCTAACGCCGACCAATGGCAAGTCGTCCTGCCCGGCGCGCGCGCCAATGCGATCGAGGCCGCGTGGGAACGCGGGGACAGCAGGGAACGCGCGCTGCTCGATCCCGCCAGCGGCGCCGTGCTCACGCCGCGCGCAACCCAAGGCGGCGAATTCTTCTATTACTTCCACTTCTCGCTGCACTACCTGCCGGCCACGCTGGGCCGCTGGATCGTCGGCCTGTGCACGATCATGTCGCTGGCCGTCGTGATCAGCGGGATCGTCATCCACCGCCGCATCTTCAGCGACTTCTTCACCTTCAGGCCAGGCAAGGGACAGCGCTCCTGGCTCGACGCGCACAACGGCTTCTCGGTGCTGTCGCTGCCGTTCTACCTGATGATCCTGTACACCGGCCTGGTGACGCTGATGTTCTTCTACATGCCCTGGCCGGCGCTGGCGGCCTTCGGTGCGCAGCAGGCGCGGTCGGAAATGGCGAAGGTGATGCAGCCGCGCTTCGATACGCCGCCACGCACTGGCAGCGCGGCGCCGCTGGCCGGGCTGGCGCCGCTGGTGGCGCAGGCGGACGCGCGCTGGGGCGCCGGCAAGGTGGGACGCATCGTCGTGACCCATCCGGGCGACCGCGCGGCGCGCATCGCCATCGTGCGCGGCGATGGCGACCGGGTCTCGGTCGCACCTTCCTGGCTGCTGTTCGACGGCGCCAGCGGCGCTTTGCTGACGGCGCACGACACCAGCAGCGCCGCAGTCAGCACCTGGGGCGGCGCCTACGCGCTGCACCTGGGGCGCTTCGCCGATCCCCTGCTGCGCTGGCTGTACTTCATGAGCAGCCTGGCCGGCGCCGCGATGGTGGCGACCGGCATGATGCTATGGGCGGTCAAGCGCCGGCAAAAGGCGAAGCAGGCCGGCGTCGGGCTGCTGTTGGTGGAGAGAGGGAATGTGGCCTGCGTAGCCGGCCTGTCGATCGCGGTGGCCGCATTCATGCTGGCCAACCGCCTGCTGCCGCTGGAACTGGCGGCGCGTGCGCAGTGGGAAGTCCACTGTTTCTTCCTGGCCTGGGCCGCGGCGGCAGTCTATGCGGCCTGCCGCCCGGCGGCGCGGGGCTGGCGCGCACTGGCGCTGGTATCGGGCGCGCTGTGGGCCAGCCTGCCGCTGGTGAACGCCTGGACCACTGGCAGGCCGTTCCTCGCCTTCGATGTCGCCTTCATCTGCATGGCGGGCAGCAGCTGGATCGTCAGTCGGCGGTCGCGATCGCCTTCTCGATATCCGCCCGCGTATAGCCCTGGGCGAAACGCTCGATGAAGTGGAAGGCATACGCGCGCAGGTAGCTGCCGCGGCGCACCGCCAGGCGCGTCACGTTCTGGGCGAACAGGTGCGAGGCCTCGATCGCGCGCAGGCCCTTGTCGCGGCCATGGTCGAAAGCCATCGAAGCCACGATGCCCACGCCCAGGCCCAGCGACACGTACTGCTTGATGACGTCCGAATCCATCGCGGTGAGCACGATGTCCGGCGCCAGCCCGGCTTCGACGAAGGCGGCGTCGATGTGGCTGCGGCCGGTGAAGCCGACGTCGTAGGTGATCAGCGGATGCTCGGCCAGGTCTTCCAGGCGCAGCGGCGTCTTGCTGGCGAAGATCGGATGTCCCTCGGGCGCCACGATCAGATGGCTCCAGCGGTAGCACGGGAAGGACACCAGGTCGGGGAAGGCCGACAGGCCTTCGGTCGCGATCCCGACATCGGCCTTGCCCGACGCCACCCATTCGGCGATGTGTTCCGGTGAGCTCTGCTGCAGGGCGATGCGCACATTGGGGAAGGCGGCGCGGAACGACTGCACCACCTGCGGCAGCGCATAGCGCGCCTGGGTGTGGGTCACGGCGACCGTAAGCGTGCCGCTGTCCTGCGCGGCGTATTCGCGGCTGGCCTGCTGCAGGTTCTCGGCTTCGACCAGCAGCTTTTCGACGATGCGCAGGATGCCCTTGCCGGGTGGCGTGAGACCAGTCAGGCGCTTGCCGTTGCGCTCGAAAATGACCACGCCGAGTTCCTCTTCGAGCTCGCGGATCTGGCGCGACACGCCCGGCTGCGAGGTGAACAGGGCGTTGGCGACTTCGGTCAGGTTGAAATCGCGGCGGGCCGCTTCGCGGACCGAGCGCAGCTGCTGGAAGTTCATATTGCGTTTCCTTCGTCGACGAACACTTCGATGCGGCGCGGACGCACGACCAGCGTCTCGCCTTCCTTGAGGCCCAGGCTGGCGAAGCGCTCGTTCGGCATCACCGCCTCGATGATCTGCTGGTTGTCGGCGCGCTCCAGGTCGAGCTGGGCCAGCGGGCCGATCGCATGCGCGCGGCGCAGCTTGGCCACCACGCCCGCGGCGCCGGGGGTGTAGCGCTCGACATCGAGATCGTGCGGACGCACGTAGCCGATGCCCGCGCCATCGCGCACGCCGGCATGCTGCGGCGCCTGGAAACTCACGTCGCCGCTGGCCAGCACGCCGTCGGTGACGCGGCCGTGGAACAGGTTGACGTTGCCCAGGAAGCCGTAGACGAAGGGCGAGGCCGGGTTGTTGTATACCTGGTCCGGGCTGCCCAGCTGCTCCACGCGGCCCTTGTTCATCAGGACCACCTGGTCGGCCACTTCGAGGGCTTCTTCCTGGTCGTGGGTGACGAAGATCGAGGTCACGTGCAGCTCGTCGTGCAAGCGGCGCAGCCAGCGGCGCAATTCCTTGCGCACCTTGGCGTCGAGCGCACCGAACGGTTCATCCAGCAACAGGACGCGTGGTTCGACCGCGAGCGCGCGCGCCAGGGCGATGCGCTGGCGCTGGCCGCCCGACAGCTGCGGCGGATAGCGGTCGGCGATCCAGTCGAGCTGCACCAGTTCGAGCAGCTTTTTGACTTTCTCGCGAATCTGCGTCTCGCTCGGCCGATCCTTGCGCGGCTTGACGCGCAAGCCGAAGGCGACGTTCTCGAACACGGTCATGTGCTTGAACAGCGCGTAGTGCTGGAACACGAAGCCCACCTGGCGCTCGCGCACGTGGCGGTGCGAGGAATCCTGGCCGTCGAGCAGCACGGCGCCGGAATCCGGGTATTCGAGGCCGGCGATGATGCGCAGCAGCGTGGTCTTGCCGCAGCCCGAAGGCCCCAGTAAGGCGGTCAGCTCGCCGTCGGGGAACTGCAGCGAAACGTCGTCGAGCGCCGTGAACTGGCCGAACTGCTTGCGGATATGTTGTACTTCGATCGTCATGCTTGACTCCGGCGTTTCAGTGAGGGGCCGCTGCGGTCGAGGCCTTGCGGGACTCGTGCAGGCGCCATTCGATAAAGGACTTGATGGCCAGCGTCACCAGTGCCAGCAATGCCAGCAGCGATGCGACGGCGAAGGCGGCCGTGAAGTTGTATTCGTTGTAGAGGATCTCGACATGCAGCGGCATCGTGTTGGTCTCGCCACGGATGTGGCCCGACACCACCGACACCGCGCCGAACTCGCCCATCGCGCGGGCATTACACAGGATCACGCCATACAGCAGGCCCCATTTGATGTTCGGCATCGTCACGCGCCAGAAGGTCGACCAGCCCGAGGCGCCCAGCACCAGCGCGGCTTCTTCTTCCTCGGTGCCCTGCTGCTGCATCAGCGGAATCAGCTCGCGCGCCACGAAGGGGAAGGTGATGAACACGGTGGCCAGCACGATGCCCGGCACCGCGAACAGGATCTTGATGTCGTGTTCCGCCAGCCATGGGCCGAACCAGCCCGAGGCGCCGAACACCAGCACGTACATCAGGCCCGCGATCACCGGCGAGATCGAGAACGGCAGGTCGATCAGGGTCAGCAGGATGCTCTTGCCCCTGAATTCGAACTTGGCGATGGCCCATGCCGCCGCCACGCCGAACACCAGGTTCAGCGGCACCGAAATCGCGGCCGCGATCAGGGTCAGCTTGATGGCCGACAGCGCATCGGCGTCGATCACCGATTCGACATAGACCTCCCAGCCCTTCTTGAGCGCCTCGGTGAACACCGCGGCGAGCGGGATGAACAGGAACAGGGTCAGGAAGATGAGCGCGACGGCGATCAGGGTGATGCGCACCCAGCCCGGCTCGAGCACGCTGGTGTCGAGGCGCTTGCTGTTCGCCGGGCGCTTGGCCGGCGCCACGTTGTCGAGGACCGCGCTCATGACTTGCCCGCCCGTTTGCGCGTCCACGCCTGAAGAAGATTAATTGCCAGCAGCAGGATGAAGGAGAACACCAGCATCACCACCGCGATCGCGGTCGCGCCGGCGTAGTCGTATTGCTCCAGCTTGGAAATGATGAGCAGCGGCGTGATCTCGGACACCATCGGCAGATTGCCGGCGATGAAGATGACGGAACCGTATTCGCCGGTGGCGCGCGCAAAGGCCAGCGCGAAGCCGGTCAGCAGCGCCGGGGTGATGGTCGGCAGCACCACACGGATGAAGGTCTGCAGCGGCGCCGCGCCCAGGCTGGCGGCGGCTTCTTCGAGTTCGCGCTCGGCTTCTTCCAGCACCGGCTGCACCGTGCGCACGACGAACGGCAGGCCGATGAAGGTCAGCGCCACCACCACGCCCAGCGGCGAGAACGCGACCTTGATGCCCAACGTGGCCAGGTACTGGCCGATCCAGCCGTTATGGGCGTACAGCGCGGTCAGCGTGATGCCGGCCACCGCGGTGGGCAGCGCGAACGGCAGGTCGACCAGGGCATCGACCAGGCGCTTGCCGGGAAACTGGTAGCGCACCAGCACCCAGGCCACGATGCCGCCGAAGATGACGTTGATGACGGCCGCGATCAGGGACGCGCCGAAGCTCAGGCGATAGGACGCCATCACGCGCTCGGACGTGACGGTCGCCCAGAAATCCGCCCAGCTCATGCTAAAGGTATTCAGGAACACCGCGGACAGCGGGATGAGGACGATCAGCGCCAGGTAGAACAGCGTAAAGCCCAGCGAAATGCCGAAACCGGGAATCACCCGGCCCGGCCTCTTGGCGGGCTTGTGCGCTGCTGTGCTGCCTGGCATGGCAAGCGAAGTCATGCGAGTCCTTATTACAAATTCTTCTATCGGAATCGCATATTCTCACGCTGTGTTCATAAAGCAAACGAAAGAATACTTATTTGTTTAGATGCGAATTGCTATGTGGCAGCGAGGCAAAAGCGCATGTTCTTATGCGGAAAAATTCGTACGGAGCGCATTATTTTTTGGCTGTCGTTGTGAAATACCAAATAAAAACGGCGAGCCTGGCATTGCCGGGCTCGCCGTTTTGGTGTGCGATGCGGATTACTTGTTCGGCTGTGGCGTCAGGCGCAGGTATGGACGCGGCGCCTCGAAGCCTTTCGGATACTTCTGCTTGATGACGTCTGGATCGGTGACGGTCAGCGGGATGATGACGTTGTCGCCATCCTTCCAGTTGCCCGGCGTGGCGACGGTATAGCCGTCGGTCAGCTGCAGGGCGTCGATCACGCGCAGCACTTCGTCGAAGTTGCGGCCGGTGCTCATCGGATAGGTGATGGTCAGGCGGATCTTCTTGTTCGGGTCGATCACGAACAGCGAGCGCACGGTGGCGGTGGCCGACTGCTCGGGATGGATCATGTCGTACAGGGTCGAGACCGAACGGTCGGCATCGGCCACGATCGGGAAACCGACCACGGTTTTCTGCGTTTCTTCGATATCCTTGATCCAGTCGACGTGCTTGTCGGCCGGGTCGACCGACAGCGCGATCGCCTTGACGTTGCGCTTGTCGAACTCCGGCTTGAGCTTGGCGGTCAGGCCCAGTTCGGTCGTGCACACCGGCGTGAAGTCGGCCGGGTGCGAGAACAGCACCACCCAGGAATCGCCCGCCCATTCGTGGAAGCGGATCTTGCCGATGCTGGAATCCTGTTCGAAATCGGGAGCGGTGTCGCCGAGGCGTAAGGTCATAGTCTTCTCCATGGTTGAGTCATACATAGCGCCGCCCGCAGGTGTGGGCAGGGACGGCCCTCAATAAACGCGCCATCCACGCGGATGGCTTCAAACAAATCGGTTGTACAGCACCACGGCCCAGGTAGCGGCCGCCAGCAGCAGGGTCAGGGCCACCGCGGCGCTGCCCAAGTCCTTGGCCGCCTTGGACAACGGATGGCGCTCCAGCGAGATGCGGTCGACCACCGCCTCGATCGCCGAATTGATCAGCTCGACCACCAGCACCACGACCAGCACGCCGACCAGGGCCAGCTTCTGGAAGCCGGACACCGGCAGCAGCAGCGCCACCACGCTGGCGATAACGATCACCACGACCTCTTGCCGGAACGCCGCTTCGCTGCGCCAGGCCCAGCGCAGGCCGTCCCAGGTATTGCGGCAGGCGGCGCCAATGCGCTCCAGGCCGCGCAAGGTCTTGAATTCGCTGATCGGGTTTTCCATCGTTCTTGCCATTCAAACATGCAGGAACGACATTATGCCCCGTCCGCGCACAAGCATGTGGCAAGTTGGCTCCCGACGCAACCCGCCGGTTTGCATGGTCTTTTCACATCATGGTATAAAGTGAACGATACTGCACTGCACCAACCACATCATGAAAATGGAAACCCCTACTCCAGCCAAGACGTCGATCCAGGTCATCGAACGCATGATGGCGCTGCTCGATGCGTTGGCGAGCTATACCGACCCTGTCAGCCTCAAGGAATTGTCGCGGGTATCGGGCCTGCATCCCTCGACCGCGCACCGGATCCTCAACGACATGGTCGTCACGCGCTTCGTCGACCGGGTCGAGCCGGGCACCTACCGCCTCGGCATGCGCCTGCTGGAACTGGGCAATGTGGTCAAGAGCCGGCTGTCGGTGCGCGAGGCGGCGCTGGACGCCATGCGCGCCCTGCACCGCAAGACCCAGCAGACGGTCAATCTGTCGGTGCGCCAGGGCGACGAGATCGTCTACATCGACCGCGCCTTTTCGGAGCGCTCGGGCATGCAGGTGGTGCGCGCCATCGGCGGGCGCGGCCCGCTGCACCTGACCTCCACCGGCAAGCTGTTTTTATCGGTGGACGACGTCAAGGCGATCCGCGCCTACGCCACCCGCACGGGGCTGTCCGGCCACACGCGCAATTCGATCACCGAACTGGCGCGGCTCGAACGCGAACTGAGCCTGGTGCGGGCACGCGGCTATGCGCGCGACAACGAGGAACTGGAACTGGGTGTGCGCTGCATGGCGGCCGGCATCCATGACGACAGCGGCAAGCTGGTGGCGGGATTGTCGATCTCGGCGCCGGCCGACCGCTTACAGGAAGACTGGCTCGAAGACCTGGTGCAGACGGCGTCGCGGATTTCGTCGACGCTGGGGTATCGGGCGGTGCCGAACGTGTAACTCACTCCCGCGCCACTGCCACCGCTACCGCAACGTCGTTCCCGCGAAGGCGGAACCCAAGCTTGCCCGCGTCGACACAACGTTATTTATCTCGACTGAGCGAACGACTTAGGTTCCCGCCTTTGCGCACTGGTGTCCGGAATATTTATACGCAAAGTATGCATCGTCATCCCCGCGAAGGCGGGGATCCAAGTGAAATCACAGAATGTTCATGCTCTTG